>JBCCOO010000061.1:0-32264 GCA_039025345.1 Cyanobacteria bacterium P01_D01_bin.105
CCAATGCGCCACTAACCCAGACTCCAAAGGAGTGATAGTCGTCATCCGATTCAAAGCACTGACGTCTTGCTGCGTTAGCGCGCGGTCATAGAGTCGTAGGTCGTCTAAGGAGGCATCGAGTCCAGTGCTACCCAATCGTAGGGGGCCATCATTGCCGATGACCTCGCCTCGCAAATTCACACTGCTGTCAAGCTGACCGTCGAGGTACAGCGACAGTTTGTTGTCTTCTTTTACATAGGACACATGAGTCCACTGGTTGACGGTTAGTTCTTTTTGGCTGTTGCCGCCTTCATTCCAGCTCGCGGTGGTGCTGATGCGATAGTGAATGCGATTGCTGTTCGGTTGTGTCCACAACCCAAAGGTTCTATCTTGATTAGTCTCTCCTTTATGGAGTATCTTGCGCCAGCTACCGGTGGAATCTTCTTCTAGTTTTAGCCAGAAAGAGACACTAAAGTCCGCGTTATTTGCGCCCAGGGTAAGTGCCTCGGCACTGTCAACGATGCCATGCTCATTAACGCCGTCAAAGTTAATGGATTGACCGACCGCGCCTTGATTTCGGTCACTATCTTCCATGTTGTGCAGCGTGCCAGATAGCCCATTGATGCTGTCAGTGACGGTGTTGCCAGCAGCTTCATCAAAGCTCCAATGTGCCACTAATCCAGACTCTACAGCACTTTGGGTAGGGGTATCGACTTTGATGAACTCTACATAGTCAATGCGGGTCGCTTCATCGCTAACATTACTCTCGCCGCGCATTCCAACAAGTTTGAAAATATCTCCTTTACTTAAGGCAATTCCACTAGCAACAGTGCGAGTTGTCAAATTCTCGACATTGGCTGAACTAGTTGCTAAGTTTTGATCCAAGCGCCAAGTGTCTAGCTCAACGCCATCTAACAACGCGGAAATCTGACCGATACCATCTTTATTGTCGTCGTAGTAACCCACAACGACATTGTAGAACCCGGTTTCTCCTGAAAATGCAGTGAGTGCTTTACCATGACCTTGGTCAGAAAGTTCAATGACTTGTCCATTGGATGCAGTATTGAAGCTGTTCGCAGAATAATCCCCAATAAGGGTCATCGATTCTGCTTCCACTCGAACTATTGTGTTATCACTCGTGTTGTTATCAATATTGACAATGCTCTCTGTTGAAGAAGACTCCAGTTGAGTAACGAGGAGATTATCTAGAGAGACAAATTCTAGATAGTCAAAACTTGCATTATCCTTGCCTTCAACTGTGGCCGTGACGGTAAATACATCGCCTGAATTCAGGACTAGATTTTGAGCAACAGTCTGAGTATGAAATTGACCGGTTTCTTGATCTAAAATGAACTGATTTAAGTCGCTTCCATTGAGATTAAAGTTCAGGGCAGCGTAATCACCATTTTCATTTTCGTCGAAGTAGCGGGCAACCACCATGTAGTTACCAGATGGCCCAGTAAAGGTTGTGGTCGCAGTAGCAGTAGAGAGAACCCGTAAGGTCTCACCAGAGTCATTGCCCCAATTCGTTCGAATTGCGTAGTCTCCTGAAAGGTTCATATCCTCCGCTTCCACACGGATGGGATTAAGCTCATTGTTTGAGGATGCTGCTTCAACCGCTGTATTTTCATTGACCTCAGCAGGCTGCCGTTTGAGCTGTCTTCTGAGCTGCTTCAGCGTTTCCGAACCAGCGTAACTATCGCCATAGAGGATGTCGTTACCGCTACCGCCACTGACTTGGTCGCGACCTTTACCGCCAATGACAATGTCATTGCCCGCTTCGCCGTCTAAGCGGTCGTGGCCCTCATCACCGGAGAGCACATCTCGGCCAGTGCCCCCTTTGAGGTCGTCTTTGCCTTCTCCACCAGTCACAATGTCGTCACCGCTGCCGCCGCTGGCAATATCATCACCGGCTTCACCATGAAGTTTGTCATCGCCGGTTTCACCCAGTATTAAGTCTTCGTCGCCGCCGCCATAGAGCAAGTCATTGCCGTCTTGACCGTAAATCATGTCACGGCCAGCCTCGCCCCAAATCACGTCGTGACCGCCTTTCCCATCAATCAGGTCATCGCCGCCGCCTGCCTTGATGCGGTCTTGCTTTTTATCTCCTGAGATGATGTCATCGGCATCGCCGCCCCTGAAGATCCTGGCTACCTGACCACCCACACCGCCATCGGCAATTTTCTCAGTCTGCGAGGAGTCACTACTCTCCTTGTCTACCTTGGCAAAGAATTCATCTAGTTTCTGCCAGAGTTCGCCGTAGCCTAGCTCTAGCATCTCGGTTTCAAACTTTTGCCAGAGTTCGCCGTAGCCCAGTTCGAGCATCTCGGTTTCAAACTTTTGCCAGAGTTCGCCATAGCCCAGCTTGAAAATGTTTTCTTCTATTAACTGCCAAAGTTCACCGTAGCCCAAGTTAAGGATGCGTCTGCCATATTCTTGCCAGAGTTCGCCATAGCCCAGCTCAAAGGCCTGCCAAAGCTCACCATAGCCCAGCGCCAGCATGCTTTTTTCAAACAACTGCCAGAGTTCGCCGTAGCCTAGAGTGTAGAAGTTGCTATCTTCTTCTTGCCCCCGGTTATCGGTCAGTAGACTAGAGGCTATGCCTAAGTCTTCAGCCACTGCCTGCTCAGCTTGGAGTAGCAGAGAGTCGATGTCTAAGCCTGTCCTGATAGCGCTGTAGTTGACATCCCAGCCTAGGGCATCCATCGCCTGCAGATCTAATAGCCCCAAGCTGGTGCGCTCTTGATAGGCCAGGGTGGGATCCATAATGCCCATCGCGACCTGTAGCCGCGACCAGTGGCTGGCCTGATAGTCCACACCATCAGAAAAATCACCGAGGTTAGTCTCACCGCCATCTACGGAGAAGTAGCTGCTTTGACCTACGCTAAGGTCGCTTACTGCACCATCGGGGTTAAGGATTTCGCCGCTTTCTAGACTGTGACGAAACAGGTCGAGGGCGGTGAATCCTGTTGCTTGGGTTTCGCCTGAATGGAGATGGGTCAAGTCAAGCGAACCGTCTAGGCCGCTGACGAAGCCGAGCTGATGGCCAATTTCATGCAGGGCCATGCTCATGAAGTCTAGGGTGCCTTCGGGTGCGTCTCCGCTGCGGGTGTAGTCGTAGTTCCACTCGAAGGCGTTGCTGACGAGAATGTAGCCATCGAGCGCGTTGTCATCAACGAGATCTCTATCCCAAGTGCCGCCATTGTCTAGGGTGAGGGCTTCGTCCATCCCCAGGGCTTTAGCTTGGGCACTGGTGAGTAAGATGTTGGTGTTGCCATCGACGAGCTGGCCATTGACGAGGAAGTCAACGGTGTTTCCTGCTTGCAAATGCTCGACAGCAGATTCATCAATATCTGAGGTGGCATCAGCCTCTAGGTATTCTTGGTAGATGCCGTAGTGCTGTTCGTGGAAGATAGGAATGGCACCGCCGACGGCTTGGCCTTCCTCACCCAGGCTGCTACTGGAGCCAATGTGAAGGTTGATAGTAACTTCATCGGTTAGGTAGCTAGACCATATCATGGCGGCCAGTTCAAAGCCGACGCGCTGCTCTAGAGAGATGCTGGGATCGTAGGTGAAGCCGAACTTGACCATGAGTATAAAAAAGCACTTTTCAAAAATAGTTAGTACTTTTTTATACGCAAAAAGACTTAAGTGCTTATGTGTTTACACGGGAGATGGCACGAAGATTAGGATAAGATTTGCTGGTGAAATATTGTCAATGAGTGCACACTTCGCCTGCCTTCTCTACAGCAGTCCTCGGTAGCGAATGAACAGTAATAGAGCCGCCCATGCCCCCAGGGTAACTTTGAGGGCCACTAAAATATTAAGCAGTGGAATCCAGCCTCCGCTGAGCAAAGCGCCTAGCTCGCTAGGGGGCAACTCTATGCCCGTTAACGCTAAAACGGCAATGGCAATGAAAATCAGTACTGAAACTTTTTCGACGGTGGCTGCATGCCATCGCTTGTAGGCCCGTTCCACTAGTGGCATTGATGTGGTGATCGCAACAAGGCCCATGGCAGTACCGCCTGCAACACCTGCGGCAAAGCCACCCCCCGGACTCAAATGCCCCCGAATGGCTAGCTCGATGCCCACCAGCGCGGCAATCGTCGCGCCGAGCTGAGCCAGCACCACAGAAGGTGCATCTGTAAACGTGCGAATTTTTTCCGTAGATTGTTCATTGGCCAGCAGAAAGCGAATGCCCATTGTGGCGATGGAAAAAACAACCACTTCAAATAAAGTGTCGTATAGACGGTTGCGAAAGATGATGCCAGAGACTGCATTGGGAACACCTGCTTCTTTAACGATGGTGTCGACAATGAGGAGTTCGGTAGGCGCAGGGGCCGCCTCAGAGAGCAACACCATTTTTATAAAGAGCGCAACACCTGCTGCTAGGTAGAGCCATTTCATGAGTCTTCGGGGTTTGGAAGCGTATTTTTGGGGGCGTCAGGTGCAATACTGGGCGCTATTGTCTGAGCTGCGGGCGAGGTAGCTTGCCCCGTAGCGGAAGACATCGTAGAGGATCGAATAGCGATCGCATATAGCGTCATTGATAGCAGCGTGCCGACTAACGCTTCAGTAAGGGCAACATCGGCAGCGCCAAATAGCGCGTAGGTAAGTGCTGCGATCGCACCCAATACACCTCGCATAATGAGTGCTCTGTAGGGGTTGGTTTGTAGCACTAACAGCAACGCTGTTAGTGGCAGTAGCGCCACAATCGCGATTATTACCACATCATTAGACATCGCAGTCTCAAACATAGCGGCCTCCTACAGCAGTATCTGTACTGTCTGAGCTGTCTGAATTTGATCGACTGATTGAGCCACCGAGATCATCTGGGTGATTGGGCAGGATGCACCGTGGTCCGAGGCTGCTAGGGGGCATACCGCTCTGTGCTACGCCATACTTATCCACCACATCACGGCCAGCGTAGTAGCAATAGGCCAACACGTAGCTCAATACCGTATTCCAAATAGCCAGTGCAAACAGGGCTAACAACAACAATGGCCATTCTCGTGTGAGCTGAAACAACAAACCAACGAGGATACTCATCGAGCCCAGTGTGTCTGAAACAGACAGGGTATGTAAGTTCAACAAAATAGAATCTTGTTGATCGGAAGAGCGCAGCAGCGGTGCACTGCCCCACACCCAAAAGAGCGCGCCCAGGGCCAGGCAAAAGAAGCTTGCTGCGTTAACGAATGTCTCCATTATTTATCCCTCCCGTACCATAATGGACGATAGCCTACAGCGTCTGAGCGTATGCGCTAGCAACATAATTGCCGCATTGCCTACGCTTAAAATGAGAACGCCTACAAGGCCCACCATCCAGTCGTCTCGCCATACAGAGATGACTAAAATCATCACAGACGTTTTGGTCGAGACGCTAGCAAAGGCCAGCATCTTAGACCAAATTATGGCCCGCTGTGAGCGATTGAGTTGGGTGGTAAACAGGCTATAGATGGGTATCAGTAAAGCCAGCGTCATTATGACTAACAGAATGAGCATATTCTTACCTCCGACGAATGCTATGAACAACGTATGAACCTCTTGCGTCGTCGTCGGAAAAATAGTCGACCACGATGGTTTTTGGCGTGAATGTAATCAAGAAGATATCTAGAAAAATTAGGCCGCGAGTGCGGTGAGGCTCTACTTTTTCTACGGTGATTTCTTCTATCTTGTGGGGCTTTAGCATCATCTCAAAGGCTTCGACATAGGCTTGCGGAATGGCGAGCACAATTTTCCACAGCATTTGCAGCCATAGTTTGATATGCGACAGCGATGCCCGCGCTGAAGCGGTTTTGCCAAACTGGGGAAGCAGCAGTGCTACGGCCCCGCCGATTAAGCAGTTTGCCAAGCTAGTATCAGTTGTAATTAAGAACCAAAGCAGTAGCTTAAGCGCAATATCCAGTATTCTCACGGCACTATCCACCAAAATAAAAACAACAACATGAGAACCATCGCGCCAATGATATGATCTAGGCGCTCTAGCGAAGCAGGCAGTGTCAGCCCCAGTTCCATTCGAGAGGCCACGCGCTCAGTGGTTAGTCGAGGCACAAAGAGACTATATAAAACGCCGCCGCCGGCAACGGTGGCAAACGCTTTGAGCATGTTCGCAGCAGTGTAGCTCTCCCAAGAAAAGGCGCCAGCGGCGACTAATGTAGCTAGCAGCAGCGCGGCAGCGGCCCAAAAACCAGTTGATACTTTGGCTGCGGAGCCTTTAGAAAATGGTAAGCAAATAAATTTGGCGAAAGCAATAGCTGTTCCGACGGCTGCAATGTTTATGGCGATCTCGGCCCAGCCATCTAATGACTTGAGCGTCAGTGACTTTGCTCCAAACCCAACGAGCAGCGGAAACCCGCAAATTGATAGCCCTGCGACTGTCGTCACGATCCAAAGCGATCGCGCCATCGGTTGATGATGAAGTACGGAAAACTGACGGCTCGGTAGATTACCTGCGGTTAAAAACAACGCCGCCTTTGCCAACCCATGCCCCAGTGCGTACAGACCGGCAACTGTTGGAGCTACCAAAATGAAGCCCATCTGAGACAGTGAACTCCAAGCCAGCATTCGCTTCGTATCTTTTTCAAAGATGGCGCAGCTTGTCCCTAATACAGCAGTGCCCACACTAAACAACTTCACCATTGGCGTGATCTCTTCTAGCAATAAGGCACAGCGCACGAGAGGAAACACGCCGGTTTTGACTACGACCCCAGATAGCAATGCAGAGACTGAGGTTTCAGCATTTGCGTGGGTTTGGGGTAACCAAAGCCCCGAAATGAACAGTCCACCTTTGGAAAGTAGCCCCAAGAACACCAGCGCGATCGCCTCTGCTGGCGCATTTTCTAGGCCTGCAAACGCAAACGATTGATTGGCCCGATAAACCTGCACTGCTCCCAGCAGATAAAACAGCATGGCGGTATTACTGATAAAGAGGTAGCGCAGGCCAATCCAAATGCTGCGATCGCCTCTGGGATAGGCAATCAGCAAGAAGGCTGCAATGCCAATGACCTCTAATGCCACATACAAACTCATAAAGTCTGCGCAGATGAACACTGCGTTCATGCTGCCGTGCAAAAAAGCGACCTGAGCAAAGAAAAACGCTGTTTTAGAAGAGGTCCAGCTGTAGAAAACCACCGCCATGGTCACTAGCGCATTAGTTAGCACAAAGTAACCACTGAGCGCATCAACCGATAACGTAACGCCGAAACTATCCACAAATGTGAACGTGGTCGCTGTCGGCGAAAGGATGTGAAACAGGCCGTAAGCGGCAGAGGCGAGCGCAATGATTGCGGCCAAAATGCGGGAGAGCGGCGGGAATAGGTAAATCGCGAAGCCCAAAAACAACGGTAGTGCTATCCAAACAACCGTAATGGGCTGCATTAGGGATTCAATGGTCATAGCCTGCCGCCTCCGAACGGTAGCTATCTTCTATCGCGCGGCAGTTGAGCGAGGGATGAGTGTTCGAAAGCTTCATCGCGCCTACTAGCATTAGCGCCTGAATAGAAAACCCAATGACAATCGCGGTTAAAATCACAGCCTGTGGAACCGGATCAGCGTAGTCCACTGCGGCTGAGGTTATTTCTGGATGGGCAATCGGTGTCACTAACCCCGTACGCGATGCGACCAGAACGTAATAAGCAATGACACCAGTGCTCATCACATCCATGGAGAGAATTTTGAGGATGAGATTATTCTTAAAGATGATGCCAAAAAAGCCACAGAATACAGTGGCTAACACAAGCGCTTCGAGAATGTTCATGCGAAGTTATCAAAAAAAAGGAACAGCTAGGTAGTCAGCTCTGAGTTAGCTAGATCTGTGCAGTTAGATCGGGGCAGTTAGATCTGTGCGGCTAGATCTGTGCGGCTAGATCTGTGCAGTTAGCTTAAGGCCACCTTTGCTAGACAGCGAAGGTGGCTCTTTGCTCTTTGTGCTTTACGCCTATGGCCAACAGGTAGCTATCGCAGTGTGTGCCACATCAGCGCGGAGAGACTTTGCGCCAATGGGGTATCTAGTCGTGCTGGCGGCGCTTTGATACCGATTGTTCACATTTGCAGCCTCCCAAAGATAAATAGACAAAAGTCTATTGAAATTTTATTTTCATTAACTTAAGTCTATCCCATATTCAGCAGGAATCCCTCATAAGAAAGGTTAAGCATTTTTGATAACAAGCAGAGATAAATCTGATAAGACGTGATTAGTGCCCAGCCATTGCCCCACCATCGACCGGCAGAACTGTGCCTGTAATCCAAGCGGCTTCAGCAGAGGCCAAAAAGAGTATGGCATTGACAACATCTTCTGGCTGACCGTTTCGGCCTAGCGGATGAAACGCGTTGAACGATGGCAGCACTTCAGCGACTTCTTCGTCAGATAGAAAGGTATTGTAAACCGGCGTTTCGACTACAGCCGGTGCGACGCCGTTGATGCGAATATTGTCGCCCGCTAGCTCTAGGGCCAGGTTTTTGACGAGCTGATGAACACCCGCGTTAGCCGCAGAATAGGCACTCGAAGGGGTCGCAGCGATCGCCTGTAAAGCCCACATAGAGCCTGTATGGACAATCGCGCCCCCGCCTCGAGCTTTCATGCTGGTTGCAGCCGCTTGAGCGGTAAAAAACTTACCTTTCAAAATAGTGTCGATAAATAAATCGTACTCGTTTTCCGAAACCTCTAAAAAGGGCTTTGGCTTAAATACACCGGCATTATTCAGCAAAATATCTACACCGCCAAAGCGATCTTGAGCACAGTCAATCAGACCCTGCGCGGTCGATACCTGGCCAATATCACCCGCATAGATAGCAATACTCGCACCAGAGGCATCGATTTCACCCGCGGCCTGCTGCAACTTTTGCTCTGTGCGGCCATTAATCACCACTTTTGCCCCTTCTTGCACAAGCCGTTTTGCCGCTGTTTTACCAATTCCAGAGCCGCCACCTGTGACGACAGCAACTTTCCCTGCAAATCTATTTTGGATGGTCATAATCCTTCATCTCGTAAATATCGAACCACCACCTGTCTAGTAGTAGATAGGTGGTGGTTCGACGCTAAACTAAACAACGCTAGGTTGTCAATGGGCTATCTAGTAGTAGATAGAATTTGTTACGAGCTGGACAGAGCCCCATGGCTGACAATCGCACTTCTAAAGACTCACGTGCCCAAGAGATTATGGACGTGGCTCAAGACATGATTCAGACCCGAGGCTACAACGGGTTTAGTTATCGGGATATTGCGAATGAGATCGGGATTAAAAGCGCGAGCATTCACTATCACTTTCCTGGGAAAGGGCAGCTTGGCAGGGCGGTGACGGCTCGCTACTGCGATAATTTTATGCAGGCGCTACGTGCGCTAGAAGCTCAAAGCCAGACAAATACCCAGGCGCTGTTACGGGGCTACGTGGAGCTGTATCGCACGACGCTAATTGATAGCGATCGCCTATGTCTGTGTGGCATGCTTGCAGGCGAGGCAGAAACCGTGCCGGATGAAGTCAAGCAAGAAGTCAGGCGCTTCTTTAAAGAGCAGCATCAGTGGCTCACGAAAACAATTGAGCAAGGTCTGGTGAAAAAAGATATTTTATCCAATGCTCAAACGACAGCCTCTAAACCGACGGATGCGGCGACTTGGGCAACCACTATTCTGTCCACCTTAGAAGGTGCCATGTTTGTAGCGCGTGGGTTTTCAGATAGTCAACAGTTTAATATTGCCGCTGACCACCTGTTGAAGAATTTGTTCGAATGATTTGTTTGAATGATCTGTTTGACTGGCCTGTTTGTTTAGGCTGGCTAGGTGCCCAATATCAACCTTGTTGGCATTGAATCTATTGATTTTAAGTGCGTTGACCCAGACGTAAAAGAGGATTTGTTGTGTCGTTTTCACTGGCTGCTCAGGGCACACCTGTTGCTGAATTAAAAATCGATGCGGCACTTGTGCGATCGCTCCTAACAGCCCAACATCCAGACTTAGCGGCGCACTCCATACAGCCGGTAGGCGAAGGTTGGGATAATGTTATGTTCAAGTTGGGTGATGCATTAGCCGTGCGTTTGCCCCGCCGCCAATCCGCTGCGAGGCTCATTCGCCACGAGCAACTATGGCTGCCAAAACTTGCGCCACGGCTGACGTTACCTGTGCCGGTGCCCACGCGAGTCGGGCGCCCTTCCAATGGCTATCCTTGGTACTGGAGCGTGTCGCCCTGGCTAGCCGGTGAAACAGCAGATTTAGCGGTAGTGACGGATACTCAAGGGGGTAGGTTTGGAGACTTTTTGCGATCGCTCCATACCCCAGCGCCTGATAACGCACCGAGCAACCCGTTTAGAGGCATTTCTTTAAAGGTGCGATCGTCTCGCACCCAACCCGTTTTAGATCGCCTAAATGCGAGCACTGATTTCATCACCCCACGGATTCAGCAAATTTGGCAAGATGCCCTGAATGCTCCGGCGGCCACCCAAGACAACTGGCTACACGGAGACCTGCACCCACGAAATATTTTGGTGGAAACCGGTATTATCAGCGGCATCATTGATTGGGGAGATGTGACCTCTGGTGATATCTCAACAGATTTGGCGGCTGTTTGGATGTTGTTTTCGAATACGGATGCGCAACAACGAGCACTTGCTCGCTATGGTGCTTCTGAGGCAGAGATTATCAGAGCCAAAGGATGGGCGATCGTTTTTGCAGCGGCTTTATTAGAGACAGGATTGGTGGATAGCCCCAGACATGCGGCTATCGGCAAGAACACGCTGCAGAATGTGGCAAATTACTGAGCATAGGCAAGACCTAAACTGAGCTGGTGGTGGCTGTTGGCGTCGCATAGGTTAGATAGGGTAAGGCCGAGTAGACGAACGGGGCGATCGCGCTCTAGGTGAATATCTAGCAAATTTTGAGCAAGGGGCAGAATATCGCTGACGGTTTGAATGGGAGCCTCTAGCGTCCGGCTACGGGTGATAGTGTCGTAGTTGTTGTATTTTACTTTTAGGGTCAGCGTGTAGCCGCTGCGTTTGTTTTTCACGAGGCGCTGATAGACATCTTCAGCTATTTTTGCAAGCGCTGCTGACAGGTCTTCTGGTTGGCGTAAATCTTCAAAAAAGCTTTTTTCCGCACCGATAGATTTACGAATGCGATTGGGGTTTACGGGTCGGTTATCTTGCGCCCTAACGACCTGATAATAGTAGTTACCAACTTTGCCAAAGTTGGCTGTTAGCTGCTCTTTTTGCCAGCTTTTTAAGTCTGCCCCTGTTTCTATTCCCAGCGCTTTCATTTTGGCGGCGGTGGCTGGCCCGACACCGTAGAATTTTTCAATGGGGAGCTGTTCTAAAAAAGCTTCGGCTTGGTCAGGCGTAATGAGAGAAAGGCCATTTGGCTTGTCTAAATCAGATGCAGTTTTAGCGAGGAATTTGTTGATAGAGATGCCTGCAGAGGCCGTTAGGTGGAGCTTGTCTCGGATGCGCTGTTTGATGGTTTGGGCGATGATGGTGGCAGAGCCAATACCTTGCTTATCTTGCGTGACATCTAAATAGGCTTCGTCTAACGATAGCGGTTCGACAAGATCGGTATAGTCGAAGAAAATTTCTCTGATTTGTTCGCTGGCAGCGCGGTAAGCATCGAAGCGGGGCCGAATAAAAATGAGCTGAGGGCAGCGCTGCACGGCGGTGCGGGAAGGCATAGCGGAATGAATGCCGTAGCGACGAGCCTCGTAACTGGCGGCAGCGACTGCACCGCGCTTTTCGGGCGAGCCGCCAACAACGACAGGCTTCCCTTGGAGTTTAGGATTGTCGCGCTGCTCTACCGATGCATAAAAAGCATCCATATCCACATGAATGATTTTTCGATAGTTAGGCATTGACGACGGTTGCAGAGGCAAAAATGAGTAAGCATGATCTACTTTGTAGAGTATAAGGCTGATGACTCATTGTGTGAATGCGATGCCAGCTTGATAGCGCGAGGTTTTGATAGCACGAGGTTTTGGTAGCGCAAAGTTCTGATAGCGCAAAGCAGTCAGTGACCTCATGTAGGCATCAGCCTTCTTCCCGCCCATGAATCTGATTGTTGTTTATGCAACTACGGCGTTGCCGAAACGCCTTGTGTTTCCTTTCACCGCCGCAGTGCCAGACTGTGCCACGACACCTCTGTCGTCCACATCGTATGCGACATCGTCATTTGATATGAGTCATTTGATATGAATGTGGGGTAGCGAGCTTGCCTTACTACGCTACCTTTCTTGCCAGCAGTGAATCGAAAATAATCGGCTCGCCTTCTGCACTTGCCTGCTTTTTGGTGTAGTGAACCCGGTCTATTCGGCGACCTTTGGGGAACTCGTTGGTGGGGATGTCGTAGAGGGCAATGACGCCGCTACGGTTGCCCAAAATCACTGGAGAGATAGGCTGGACGCGGACGGCTTCGCCGGGGAGGAGAGTGCGTTTTTCAGCGGGGAGCGCATCGGTGAGAGAGAGGGTGGATTTGACGTGATCGCTCAAAGACCATCCGGTCAAATCCACTGTCTCTGGCGAGAGATTAATAATCGAAATCCATTCATTTTCTCGCTCATTGCCTACTGCATTTACCATTGCCGCGGCAATAAACACCGGCACTTCCTGCTCCGCTGCGTATTCTCTCAGCTCATCCATTCCTACCATTTCATCAGGCGTGTCCACCGGAATGCGCTCCGGTGTTTCAGGAATATTCAGCTCGTCTTCTACTTCAGGGTTCTCGTTGTAAATCAGCGGATTCTTTTCATAGATCTGGTCATCAAAATCGAGCCCTGTGAGCGCTTCAATTTCTGCGATCGTCACTTGGTAGCGCTGATAGTTGAACAGTCTTTTTCCGTTTTTATCTTTCAGCGCCTCTCTATCTTGAAACATCAAAAAAGCACGCACATCTAGCTCTTTTGTTTGTTTACTGATAAAACAAAGCACCTTGAAAAAGGCGGAAGGCGTTTCGGCAGGTTGCCGCCCCGACGGGCTAATCATGCGGCCAAACTCACCATAAATTGGCCCGGTAAATTCGGTGATTTTGCCATCATCATCCAGCGTGAGTCCTTTTACCCAGTCTTCTAGGGCAAGCCACTCATCTTGATTAAAGTTTGCGTGCTGTAGGGTCGCATTGGAATAAAAGAACGTCGCATCCGAGGCTTTTTTCGCATCGCGGGCCGTCTCTCCCCAGGAGACAACGCCTCTTCTCGCTAAGTGCCCCCTGTCCCAAGGATTAGAGCGGTAGTAGCCATTATCTAACTGAAATTCACCGCCAATGCGAGTGTCGATATCCCAGCCTTTTTTCCGTCGAGAGCCTTTGATTAGAGATTGATTGATATTGAGTGCCGTATAAATGGCTGAGCGGCGTTCACGATTCATCGCGATCGTAAAGTGAATGTAGTCTGCGTAGATGCCGTCTCTGAGTTCGGGTTTGTTTAGCACATTACCGATTAACGTAGGCGAGAAGGCTGGCATTGGCAATGAAATACCGTTTCCTAAAAAATTGGGATCGTAACCGTCCATACTATTTGACTCCAATGGCGCCCCTTGGCTGGGCTGTAATGTAGATGCACCCACAGGCTCCATTAGCATCGGAGCGCTGTACGTAGCAGTATTTACATAAGTACCCATTGTTCAAGTGATGATAAGTATGTCTCCGTAGTCGGATATAACTCTTTCCTTAGAGTAAAAAAGGCTTGTAAATAAAAAAGAGAGACTTGGCGTTATCTTGCCGAGTCTCTCTTTTTTTATTTGGCCGAATTTATTTGACAGCCAGAAATTATTAGACTGTTCTATCTGGCACCAGCCATTGCAGGTGTTTTCACGTTAGCTTTTTGCATTTCTGCAAGGATGGCAGAAACATTAGCTTTGGCATCGCCAAAGAGCATTTGTGCGTTGTCTTTGTAGAACAAAGGATTGTCTACGCCTGCGTAGCCAACAGAAAGGCTGCGCTTCATGACCACAACATTCGCTGCATTCCACACTTCCAATACAGGCATGCCTGCAATCGGGCTGGTTGGATCTTCCATTGCACTTGGATTCACCGTATCGTTTGCGCCAATCACCAGCACAACATCAGTATCGGAGAAGTCTTCGTTAATTTCATCCATCTCCAATACAACGTCATAAGGCACGTTAGCTTCTGCGAGCAGAACGTTCATGTGCCCAGGCAAACGGCCCGCAACCGGGTGAATGCCAAAGCGTACGTTTGTGCCTTGGTTGCGCAAGATTTTGGTGATATCAGCAACGGCGTGCTGCGCTTGGGCAACGGCCATCCCGTATCCAGGGGTGATGATTACGCTGCTTGCATTGTTGAGCAGTTCAACGGTTTCTTCCACAGTGGTAGAAGTGGCCTCACCACCGGGGGCTGTGCTGCCACCGGTTGCGGCTGCGCCTTGGCCAAACCCACCCAAAATGACGCTGATGAAAGAGCGGTTCATGGCCTCACACATAATGATGCTGAGGATGGCGCCGCTGCTGCCGACCAATGCGCCGGTCACAATCAACAAATCATTGGAGAGCATAAAGCCTGCTGCTGCCGCTGCCCAACCGGAGTAGCTGTTGAGCATGGAGATGACCACGGGCATATCTGCGCCGCCGATAGCTGCGACCAGGTGCATGCCGAGCAATCCGGCTAAACCACACATGCCGAGTAGTGCCGGTAAGCCTGCTGTGCCTTCTGCGCCCATGAACACAAATCCAAGGGCAACAGTGCCAACCAACAGGCCAATGTTTAAAAAGTGCCGTCCGGGCAAGGTAAGTGGCTTGCTGCTAATGATGGCCCGGAGCTTGCCGAAGGCCACCACAGAGCCGGTGAAGGTGACTGCACCGATAAAGACACCCACGTAGATTTCAATCATGTGGATGGTTTCTTCCGCACCGATGAGCCCGGATTCTGGTTGAAGATAATTGCCAATGCCGACAAGGACAGCCGCGAGACCTACAAAGCTGTGAAGCACTGCAACAAGTTCGGGCATTTCAGTCATTTCTACGCGAGCGGCGAGAAAAGCCCCGATGATGACACCAGGAATGATGACTGCAACGAGGGCTGCGTAGTTACTGATGCCTGCGCCGATAGCCGTTGCACCAATGGCTAAAGCCATGCCGATGATGCCGTAAAGATTACCGCGCTTGGCCGTTTCTTGGTTAGAGAGGCCGCCCAGGCTGAGAATGAAGAGGACAATGGCCGCGATGTAAGCGACCGTTACGAGATTGTTGGACATATTGGTTTCTCCTGCTTGGAGCTTGTGCAATGGGAGATAAATGCGGATGGAGGCAAGAGACCTACCCCGTCGCTGCGCGCCACCCCTTCCAAAAGGGGATTTACTTCAGGCTGCGGATCTGTGTACTGAGCCTCTCACCGGGAGTAGATCCCCTCCTCGGAGGGGTGCCCGTAGGGCGGGGTGGGTCTCCGGGACTTTGGTAGTTTTCAGTCTCTACTTACGGAACATTTTCAACATGCGTTGAGTGACCAAGAAGCCGCCGGAGATATTGATGGTGCCGACGAGAATCGCGATCGCACCTAAAACCCCCGTTGCACTCCAACCCCCGTTCAACTGCAGTAACCCGCCGAGAATGATGATGCCGCTAATCGCATTGGTCACACTCATCAACGGCGTATGCAAAGACGGACTCACATTCCAAATCACCTGCCAGCCTACAAAGCAGGCCAATACAAATACGGTGAAGTGAGAGAGGAAAGAGGCCGGTGCGGTGAGGCCAATGGCCACTACCGCGCAAGCGATCGCTACCCAGCCCAAGGCTTTCAGTGCGGCGCTAGAGCTTTTCTCTTCAATGTCCGCGAGTTCTGCGGCTGGTGTTTCCGCTGGTTTTTCAGCCGATTTTTCTGCGACAGGCGGTGCTGGTGGCTTTTCTGGACGCGGCGCGGGCCAAGTCACTTCACCTTCATAGGTAATGAGTGCGCCACGTACCGCTTCATCTTCCAGATCAACTTGATAGTCGTCAGAGCCGCCCATGTCGCTGAGCAGGTGATAAAGGTTAGTGCCGTAGAGCTGGCTAGACTGGCTGGCCATGCGGCTAGGGAAATCAGTGAGACCGACAATCGTTACATCGTGGTGGCTGTAAATTTCGTTTGGCTTGGTGACGGCGCAGTTGCCGCCCTGCTCCGCAGCCATATCCACAATTACAGAACCAGGCTTCATGCTCTCCACCATCTCTTGCGTAATCAGCAGTGGCGCACGCTTACCTGGGATGAGCGCTGTGGTGATGATGATGTCTACGTCCTTAGCTTGCTCTGCAAAGAGGGCCATTTCTGCCTCAATGAACTCAGGGCTCATGGTTTTGGCATAGCCGCCTTCACCAGAACCATCCTCTTCAAAGCTCAACTCCAAAAACTCTGCGCCCAGGCTTTCTACCTGTTCTTTTACAACTAAGCGCGTATCGAAGGCACGCACAATTGCGCCTAAGCTTTTGGCTGCGCCGATGGCGGCAAGACCTGCAACCCCTGCGCCGATGACCATCACCTTACAAGGGGGCACTTTGCCCGCCGCCGTAATTTGCCCCGTAAAGAAACGGCCAAACTGATTTGCGGCTTCAATCACTGCCCGATAGCCTGCAATATTGGCCATCGAACTCAGCGCGTCCATTTTTTGAGCGCGGCTAATCCGAGGAATCGCATCCATTGCCAGCACGGTGGCTTTAGTGCGCGAAAGCTGAGCCACTAAGCCTTTGTTTTGGGCAGGCCACAAAAAGCTAATCAAAGACTTTTGGGCGGTGAGCATGTCGGCTTCGTGCTGACCGTTGGGATGCTCTTGAGGTGGCTGCACTTTCAGTACGATGTCTGCCAGGTTCCAGAGGTCGGCAGCGGTGTCGATAATTTCGCAGCCTGCTGCTTGGTAGGCTGCGTCGGTGAATTTGGCGTGCTCACCTGCATTGCGCTCGACCAGCACTTCAAAGCCGAGCTTTTGCAGCTTTTTAACGGTGGCTGGGGTCGCGGCGACTCGGCGCTCGCCATCTGCGATTTCTTTGGGGATGCCGATCTTTTTTGCCACCTTGGCGGAGCCAACTGCTGTGGCATCGTCGGTTGTTGTGTCGTTTTGGACGTGCTTCGGTGCGGTTTGGCTTGTGGGGACGTCGTCTTTTTGGGCGAGCGTTTTGTGCGCCAGATCCTTCTCAGCGGTGTCCTTGTTAACCGAAAGGGCCATAGTATCTCCATCGTGAAGGTGAGATATAAATCCTGACAGAATAAAATTCCGGCCTGGTGCTCTCCTCACAAAGATTGACCTCTATTCGTAAAAGTTTTTGAAGTTGGGGCGATTCTTTTCTGACTCAATTACTGCCGGTTCAATCACTGCTGGTTCAGGCACTGCTGGCTCAATCACTTAAGAAACCGTCCACCTAGGGATGTGCCCGTTATCAGCGTGGTGTTACACGTATTTATGAAAGCGCTGTAGTTCATAGACTCTTCAGGAGAGCCGCTACGTTTAGCTTTATTAAGTAAAATGAATTCACAGCCTAGAATTCACGGCCTAGAGTTCACTGCCTTAGTCGGGGCTGTCTTAGTCGAGATTGGATTTATTTGGTCGATGATTGATCGATTAAATGATTCTTCGATGACCTGAGCCCACCTTTCGTATCTGTTTTGAGGAGTTTAAGCCAAATGTCTGCGAAGCGTTCTTTATCTCGACTGGTTTCGGGATTGTTTTTATCAGGTGCCGTGATCGCCTCAACTGTCGCTGTTCTCCCCACAGCACCTAGCGTTGCGCAAACCAACCAGGGCCTTACCCTGTTTGGCGGCGTTTCCTCGGAATATCGCCTGCCCTACACGCTCCGCAATAACCAGCCGCGCAGCACTCGCGCTGCTTACTACCTGCGTGTTCCAGGTACTCGCATGGATAGAGCGGCTACTAGCCTTCGCATCACCTATCCTGAATCCTTCACTCGACGCAACGGTTCTTTTGACACTGACAGAATTGAAGTTCGTCGGGGTCGGGGTACCGGTGGGCGTGAAATTCCAGTTCGTCAAGTTGTCTGGGACGAAGACTCTGGCCAGATTGATATCTATTTAGATGAAGTTATTCCGGCAGATACCAGCTTTGTGGTTGCCATGACAGGCGTTCGCAACCCCGATCGCTTCCTCATGATGCGCGCTAACGCGTTGGCAGAGAGCACTGGCGACGTATTGCCTCGCTACCTTGGCACTTGGGAACTTCTGGTTGCAGAAGATATGGGAAGCCGGTAGAATTCTAAGTCTGTGCTCGAAGACTGTAGTTCAGCTTCGATAAAACATAGAAAGCCTTTTTGTGAAGCCTCCGTCAAGAAAACCGCTGAGAAAGTCTTTTTCTAGGCAAGTTTTCTGGGCGGAGGCTACTTTAGACAGACCGTAGCAGCAGGAGAATATACCCATGACAAAGCGCACCCTTGGCGGCACGTCCCGCAAGCGCAAAAGAGTTTCTGGTTTCCGCGCCAGAATGCGTACAAAGAACGGTCGCAATGTGATTAAGGCTCGTCGTAGCAAAGGCCGCGCTCGTCTGTCTGTCAGCGGCTAAATTTATCCGTGTGGACAAGCCCCACAATGGATATCTTATTGAAATAGCTCTTTTAGACTGTTCTTCTGCACTGTGGCGCTACCCAAGCAACATCGGCTAGGTTCTAACCAGGACTTTAATCAGGTTCATCGTAAAGGGCTACGCGCTTCAACGCAGCACCTAGCGATGAGAGCGTTGAGCATTAGCCGTATTCAGAAAAAGCGCCCCCCTAAGCTCAAGCCAAGCATTGGTGAAAGCGCAGATGGAGAAAGCATCGACAGAAAAAGCGCAGAGGGAGAGCCGTCTGCGCTTTTGTGTGCTCAGAAGACAGCAGTTGTAGAACCGGATGCGCGCCCAGCCTTTGAGCCCCTAGCGCTGATGCCCTCACAGTTCGGCATCTCGATCAGTAAGAAGGTGAGCAAACGGGCGGTGGTGAGGAATCGGATCAAGCGACAGATTAAAGCGGTGATTCACCAGCGCCTGTCTGCGATCGCACCGGGATGGAAGGTTGTAATTGTCGTACGTCCCTCTGCGGTAGAGTGCGAATTTGCCGACTTTTTGCGAGAATTAGAATATCTGTTAAAAAAATTAAGAATCACAAAACCCATACATAACGATTGAGGTAACTGCATGGCTATTAAAGAAGATGTTTATTACGAAGGTGGCCCCCATATTGGTGAGCTGCTCTTCAACATAGCTTTGGCGTTTACCATTATTTGCATTCCCCTAACGGTGGGTGCACTGGTGCGAGCGCTGTGGCTACGCTATCGCATTACAAGTCGCCGTATTTCGATTACGGGCGGCTGGATGGGCCGCGATCGCACCGACATTATTTATTCAGAGATTGCTAAGGTCGTCACCGTTCCCCGCGGTCTAGGGGCATGGGGCGATATGGTTGTCACGCTCAAAGACGGTAGCCGCATTGAAATGAGAGCGGTTCCTAACTTCAGAGATGTATACGACTACGTGACCGATAAGGTTTCGCCGGGGGCAAAAGTTGCTAGCGGTACCGTTGGTGTCGCCTAGGTTCGGTAAACCCATCGCCAATCAATCCAACATTCAGATAAATTAAGTTGGGTGACCTTGGTTTAAGAGTCATTTGGATTAATGGTGATTTTGACACCATAGCTATTCCCTTTAGACTCGGACACTGTTCAGACTCAGACACTGTTAATAAAGCGCCAGCATGGACTTCGGAATCGGCTTCCTTTCAAATAATGTAATGCTGCCAATCCTAGATTTTTTCTATGGGATTGTGCCTAGCTACGGGTTGGCAATTGTTGCCCTAACCCTTGTAATTCGCTTTGCGCTCTATCCGCTTAATGCGGGTTCTATTCGCAACATGCGGAAAATGAAAATTGCTAATCCGCTGATGCAAAAGCGGATGGCAGAAGTGAAGGAGCGTTATAAAGACGACCCGGTTAAGCAGCAAGAAGAGATTAAAGGGATCTATTCTGAGTTTGGCAATCCTCTAGCAGGCTGCTTCCCAGTCGTTTTGCAGATGCCGATTCTGTTTGCGCTATTTGCAACGCTGCGGGGCTCGCCGTTTGCTGATACCAATCTGCCGGTGAATCTGAAGCTGGTGCCTGCGGCGCAAATTGAGCAGGTTGAGCAAGCGCCTTTGACCACAAAGCCTAGCAACGTTTTTGTGGCGGATGGTGAGCACTTCCAAGTCAGTGCTATTGTCCCCACCGGCAGCAAGCTCGCTATCGGTGACACCACAAAGGTGGAGCTGCGTTCCGTTGATGACAAGTCTTTAGATGAGCTGAGAGAAGAATACGCAGAAGAAGGCGTTGATATTACCCCTCGTTGGGAAGTCACAAAGGGGCAAGAGCTGGTTGACGTGCAGCCGGATGGCACGATTAAGGCCATTGCATCTGGGGATATTACCATTCAAGCGGCAGTGCCTGGACTCGCGGCAGATAAGGGCTTTTTGTTTATTGAGAAACTGGGTCGGATTGGGGTGACTGGTGAAGACGGGGCTATCCACTGGGATATCCTGGGCATGATTGTCTTCTTTGGCCTTAGTCTGTACGTCTCTCAGCAGGTGACGAACTCTGGTAATGCTGCGAATACAGATCAAAACGATCAGCAGCAGGCGATCGCCAAATTTACACCGATCATTTTCTCAGGCATGTTTCTTTTCTTCCCTTTGCCTGCAGGCGTCTTGATGTATATGGTCATTGCCAATATCTTCCAGACCGCTCAGTCTTTTATCCTGTCCCGTGAACCTCTGCCCGAAAACTTACAGAAGCTTGTCGATCAGCAGCAGGCAAAGCAAGACAGAGCAGAAGGCAAAGGCCGTGGCGTGTTGGCCTTTGAGCCAGGTAGCGCCAAGCGTTCTACGACTAAAGCTGATAGCAATGGCAAAGGGGCAAAATCAAAGGCTGCCGCTAAAACTGGTGGTAAGTCTGGTTCTAAAAAGAAGGCCTCGAAGAAAAAGTAGCGTTAGCCGCCTGAGACTAGACCAACTTAAGGGCTTGACAGCGACCTTAGATAACAGTGGCTCACCTTTCTGACATGACGGGTGAGCCACTGTTGGTATAGAATCGGCTTCGACGCCTGGAAGCTCATCCGCCCCCAGAGACGCAAACCAGACACGAACCAGATACGAACCTCATGGAAAAGAGCATTAGCTGGCTAGAAGAACTTTTGACCCTTCAGGGGCTCAGTGCCAGTGTTAGCGGTAGTGAAACGGTAGAAGGTGAAGATGGGGATGGGAGCTACTGGCTCACCATTGATACCTCATCACTCAGCGATGAGGATGTGAAACGACTCATTGGCGATCGCGGCAAAGTTTTAGATTCGATTCAATATTTAGCGAACATCACGCTCAATATCGGCAAAGAAAAGGGCGAGCAGCAAGCCTATACGATTGAAATCAATGGCTATCGTAAAAAGCGACAGGCCGAGCTAAAGGCCATGGCCCAAGAAACGGCTGAGACAGTGCTAGAAACTGGTGAGGAGCAGACGCTAAAAGGTCTTTCTTCTGCTGAAAGGCGCCACATGCACGGGCTATTTGGCGAATATGGAAAGCTAGAAACCTTTAGCCGAGGCCGTGAGCCGGAGCGCCATCTTGTCGTTAAATTAGCGGGAGAGAGTGACGAACCGGACGAGACGTAACCTGCACCGAATTCAAACCGGATCTGCATCGGCCAGTTCTTTGTTTCACGTTCTTTTCTCTTCCCATGCGCCCCATTCATATTCCCCAGCTTCTGAACGCTCCCCACAAGACGCTCACGCTAGATGTTGCGGAGCATTTGCCCGATTTGAACACGCTGACACCTGTGAAAGGGGAAATGAGCGTGACCCATCAAGGCACATATTTAGAGGTGAAGGGAAAGGCAGAAGCGATTATGACGCTAGAGTGCGATCGTTGCCTGCAAAGTTATAACACCCGAGTACAAGTTGATACCTCTGAGCTAGTTTGGCTAGAAGATCTGGATCCCGTGGAAGTTGCTGAAAGAGAAGTAGAGCTAGAAGATTTGGTTGAATCAATTTCGCCCCAGGGCTACTTTAATCCAGGTGAATGGCTATACGAGCAAATGTGCTTGGCTGTGCCCCAAAAGCAGATTTGCCGTGACGAGTGTGAAGGCATTGCGATTACTAGCAATCCACCTGCGAAGGAAGTTGTCGATGATCGGTGGTCGGCGCTTTCTATTCTAAAAAAACAGCTGTCTGAGTAGTTGATGCGTGCATTGCTTAAAACCCGTATAGCCTTTAGAGGGCCATGCCGATAGGGCCTATTTGTTTTCGAGCTCTGCGATCCTGAGATTCAATGGCTCAATCATGGCCTCTACTTCGGCTTCTGAATATCGCAAGGGGATATGCTGCGAGCAATTCTCACTAAATGCTTCCAGTGAAAATAAAACCGCCCGCTCAATTTTGGCAGGATATCCCGGCATCTGTAGCTGTGTGATCAGGGATTTTGTGTCTTCAGTTGCCCCATTCTTTTCAATATACCGGGCGCGGCCCCACAGCTTAATCCGGCGGCGATGGCGGTAGTCCATCAAAAAGATAAAGGCTTTGTCACTAGAGGAGAGATTGCCAACGGTTATGTACTGCACATTGCCAGAAAAGTCGGCAAAGCCCAGCGTTTTTTCATCCAGCACTTTGAGAAACCCCGGTGGCCCCCCGCGAAATTGAATGTATGGGTAGCCATTGGAGCCAACTGTGCCCAAATAAAAGCCATCTATGGTAGCGATGAAGTCTGCTAAGTCGGGCGTGACGGCATCATTAGCTTCACCTTTGGCGATGTATTTCTCGTAGGTTTGTCTAGAGCCGCGTTGGGTTTGTGCGGCTTTGACTTCAGGCGTAAACGCAATCTCTCCAAATTTTTTAGCCATAATTAATCGGTTTCTAGAGCGTGAGCGGACAAAGTGTCTGCTGAAAAAGGTGTTTGCTGAAATGAGCGGTTTCTATGGGCTATTGCTTCTGGCGAGTAGATGTAGCTGAACGGTTTCAGCGATTAATAATACTAATGTCCTAACTAACTCGACAGAAGCAATATGAGCTGTGGCTATTCACTGAGTGGGGCGATTCCTGGCATACCCACAAAGTTGGGGAGGGTTTTGATGCGCTCAATCCAGGCCAGCACTTGGGGATAGGAGTCGAGCGAAATTTTGCCATCAGGGGCAAGGGCAACGTAGGGAAAAACAGCGATATCTGCGATGGTGGGATGTCCGCAGGCGAGCCAGTCATGGGTGGCCAGGTGCTGGTCGAGCTGGCTCAAGATGAATGCCGATTTTTCGTTGGCGCGTTCGATGTTGATATTGGGGAGGCCAAAAAGATGGTGGAGGCGAGCCGTTTCTGGTCCCTGACGAACTTCTCCAGCAGCCGTCGAGAGCCAGCGCACCACTTCAGCAAGCGCTAGGGGGGCGTCAGGCAGCCACTGATTCTCTGGGCGATCGCCATATGTCCGAGCCAGATAAACCAAAATAGCTTGCGCATCTGGGAGGGCAAGGTCGCCATCCGTGAGCAGAGGGACTTGGCCGAAGGGATTCATTGCTAAGAACTCAGGCTGCTTGTGTTCACCCTTGAGCAAATTAACGCGGATCTCTTCGTAGTCTAGGCCCAGCAATGAGAGCAACAGCTTTACTTTATAGGTGTTGCCAGAGACTTCAATGCCGTAGAGCTTAATCATGAGAAATGTCCTCGCAGGGATAGTTTTCGGATGGAATAGTTTCTTTTGACTGGACCGAACGATCGGTACATATTCATAAAACCGAACATTCGGTACACTGTCAATAGGCAGTTATTTATTGGCTGCGTTTCCTTTGTGTTTGCTTGAGTGCTATGTCCCGTGAAACTTATTTACCTGTGTTGTTTCAGCTTTTTCGTAAGAATGGTTACGATGGCGTGAGCCTGGCTAATATTTCTGAATCGACCGGCTTAGGTAAGGCCAGTTTGTATCATCATTTTCCGGGCGGGAAAGTAGAAATGCTGCAAGCCACAATGCGCCATACAGAGATGTGGTTTGAAAAGAATGTGGTCGGGGTGCTAGCTACAGAGCAGCCGCTACGATCGCGGTTTGAAGAGATGTGCGATCGCCTAAATACGCTTTATGCATCAGGCTCACACCCTTGTTTGCTAGCAGCAGTGACGGCAGGAAGTTCGCGAGATATTGTCCCAGAGCAGCTCAAGGCGCGGTTGGCAGATATGGTGGAGGCGATCTCGAAAGTGCTTACAGATGCGGGCCTTGATTCAGCGTTGGCTCACGAACGCGGTGAAGATGCCGTGATCACTATTCAAGGCGCCCTTATTCTGGCGCAGGGCATTGGCGACACCACACCGTTTCAAAGAGCTTTGGCCCAACTTCCCGACAGGCTGTGCGAAGGCTTATGACCCGAAAGTGTCGTCCGAAAGCCTGTGGGAAGGCTTATGATCTGTGAGGATAAGCGAGGGCGTGAGGTGTTATGGGTTTTCGAGAAGATCTAAGTTTGCTAGTGCGATCGCGCTATCCGCTCATCTACATTCCCACCCGCGAAGAGGAGCGAGCCGAAGGTGTGATTGCTCAGTGTGCTCAGGATATGAGCAATCGGGCAGTTTATACCTGGGATTATGTCGATGGCTATCAAGGCAACCCTACCGACAATGGGTTTGGCCGACGCAATCCGCTGCAGGCACTAGAGCTCATCGAAAAAGTTCCTGCTTCTGCCGCTGCGCTATTTCTTTTGCGAGACTATCATCGCTTTTTAGACGACATCGCCATTTCTCGTAAGCTGCGTAACTTGCTCAAGTTGCTCAAGTCGCAGCCCAAAAACATTATTATTTTGTCGGCTCAGCTCACCATTCCAGATGAACTCAGCAACATCATCACTGTATTAGAGTTTCCACTGCCCAACAAAGAAGAGATCCGTCTAGAAGTCGAAAGGCTTTTGAGCGCAACGGGGAGTCAGCTTTCGCCTCAAGATATTGATGAGCTAGTGAGATCTTGCCAAGGGCTCGCGCTAGAGCGGATTCGCCGCGTCTTGGCGCGGGGCATTGCGACCCATGGCACATTTGAACCGGGTGATATTGAGCTGATTTTAGAAGAAAAACAGCAGACGATTCGCCAAACGCAGATTTTAGAGTTCTATCCCGCCAATGAACAAATTTCTGATATTGGCGGATTGGATAACTTGAAAGATTGGTTGCTGAAGCGGGGGGGCGCATTTTCAGAGCGAGCCCGGCAGTATGGCCTGCCCCATCCGCGCGGGCTGATGCTGGTCGGCATTCAAGGGACAGGAAAGTCGTTGACGGCCAAGGCGATCGCTCATCACTGGCACCTGCCGCTGCTGCGCTTGGATGTGGGTCGGTTGTTTGGTGGTTTAGTCGGAGAGTCAGAGTCGCGCACCCGTCAGATGATTCAGCTTGCTGAAGCGCTGGCCCCGTGCATCTTGTGGATCGACGAAATCGACAAAGCGTTTGCGGGGTTTGATGGGAAAGGAGACTCGGGGACAACTAGCCGCGTATTTGGCACCTTCATCACATGGCTGGCAGAAAAAACGTCGCCAGTGTTTGTCGTTGCAACGGCCAACAATATTCAGTCTCTGCCCCCCGAGATGCTGCGCCGCGGCCGCTTTGATGAAATCTTTTTTGTGGGGTTACCTAGCCAAGACGAGCGCGAGGCTATTTTTAACGTGCATCTGTCGCGCTTGCGGCCTCATAATCTCAGTGCCTATGACCTCAAGCGTCTTGCGTATGAAACGCCGGATTTTTCAGGCGCAGAGATTGAGCAGTCTATTATCGAGGCCATGCATATCGGGTTTAGTCAGAATCGCGACTTTACGAATGAGGATGTGCTGGAGGCGGTGAGTCAGATTATTCCACTGGCGCGTACTGCTCAGCAGCAGATCAAGGCGCTGCAAGATTGGGCGATGTCTGGCAAGGCACGCTTGGCTTCTCGGCAAACGTCGCTTGCAGAGAGGATTGATCGGCAGCGGCAAAGTGAAGGATGAATAGTCAGTTGATGGGTGTCTGGTTTCTCTTAAGGTCTCTTATCTTTACCTGACGGCGCGTTCACGCTATAACCATAAGACCTTTGCCGATTGAGTGCGTGTTATGGCGATGAAAAACTTTCTTTTGGGCCTTAGTAAACTCGTCCTTGGGCTTATTTTGGCCATGCTCATTATGTCCCTCGCAGGGCTTTCAATGGCGAGATATTTTATGACGCGCATGGCAGAGCAGCCTGAACGGCCCACCTACGAAAACGATTTGCCGGAAGCAAGTGAGTCACCGTCGGATATTGCTGTGGCTGAGGCCGACAACACCGCAAATGCTGCGGTCCCGGCTCCGGAACCTGTTTTTGAGCCGGAGCCAGAGCCGGAACCTGTCTTTGAGCCAGAGCCAGAGCCAGACTTTGAACCAGAGCCGGAACCTGTCTTTGAGCCAGAGCCAGAGCCAGACTTTGCTAGTAACTTAGACTATCCTGCGTATGCGACGACCAACCTCAACTTACGAGCTGGTCCAGGGACAGCGTTTGGGTCTATCGGTGGTGTCAGTTTTGATGAAGGCATGACGGTGATTGGAGAAGAAAGCGGATGGCTAAACGTAATTTTGAGTGATGGTTCGCAAGGATGGGTGAGCGGCAATTACGTGGTGGCTGAATAGAGTGGCTTGCTTATGTATTAAGTCTGGTTTATGGCGGTTTGATTATGAGAAATGCCGCGCTTTGAGAAATGCCGCGCTTTGAGAAATGCCGCGCTTTTAAAAATGAGAGTGTCGTTAAGAAAACTGTATCAATTCAACAGTTGTTTACAGTCTCGTGTTCGGTCTCAATTGGCTGAGAGGGCAATGGTAGATTATGGGATAGATCCCGCTACGGCAGCATTGCTATGCAAGATAATTCTCAGAAAGACTGGATTGGCTCGCTTGTGGTCGCTGGGCTAGGTGCGGGTGTTATTACCTCTTTTGCTGTGGCCCAGGGGCAAGATCCTTTCGTAGGGCTCGGGATTACTGCGCTCGCCTCTGTTATGGCTGTTGTGATGGAAAGTTTGCTGTAGAGAAGAGGTCTAGAGGAAAGGTTTGAAAGGCCATGTGTTTGCCTGACACGGGCTAAAAGCATTTGCATAAAAGTGGATGGATGCCTTGATAGGTTTAGTACAAGTCGTGGATAAAGTGTCGGATTTGCCGTGAGGTAGGCGCGTTAGAGTTGCGCCCTATCGATTGAGTCAAGTCGATTGAACAAAGTTGATTGAGTGCCTCATGTATCAATGGTTCCAACGATTAATGTCGTTGTTTCGCAGCGGCTCTACTTTTCCAGGGTTGGATCTTCCGGTGTTAGGTGGCAAAACTATGCTGTTTGTAACTAATCGCGTTTTAGAGGAGGGGCTAACGCCCATTCAACAAGAAGGGGCAGAAGTCCGCTTGGCACGTTCCGTCAATTTTGTGTTAGATAACAACCAAGCCGAACAGTCCTTTTACTGCTGTCGGCGTACTGGGGTTGATAACTATACAGAAATTGGCAGCACTAACTTTTTTGACGAAATTAAAAGCCTAGAAGCCGATCAGCTTTTGTTCTATATTCACGGCTACTCTACGCTGCCAGAGCAGGCCTTTGAAAATGCTGAAAAGCTACAAAGACTGTTGGATGCGCTACATCAGGCTGAATCAGGCAGTTTGCTCACGAATTCAAAACTCAAGAATCCGAAGGTTGTTGTCATTCCATTGATTTGGCCCTGCGATAATGATCGCGGTCGGCTAAAAGACTACTTTGACGATCAAAAAGCCGCTGATGCGAGTGGAACGTCTTATATGCGCCTGCTGCAAAGGTTTTTAGACTGGCGAGAAAAGAACAGTACGCTCAGTAATCCTTGCCTCAAGCGAGTTAATATTCTGGCCTACTCCATGGGTAGCCGGGTATTGCGTAGTGCCATTAGTCTGTCGGCGAAATACTATCCGCAAAACAGTCTGTCGCTGTTGTTCCGAAATGTTTTTATGCCTGCACCTGACATTGTTAATGAAAGCCTAGAGCCTGGGCAAGCGGGCAGCATGATTCCGGTGATGAGCCGCAATGTCGTGGTCTATTACGCGGCTGATGACTTGGCTCTGCGGGCCAGTAAAGTGCTTAATGTGGGCAGTCCGTCTGCTTCGCGTCGGTTGGGCCACACTGGCCCCGAAAATATGGAGAAGGTGCCTCGTAATGTCTATGCTATTGACTGTGATGATTTTAATAATAGCTATGATGCTCCGCTGGGTCACGCCTACTATTTAGATGATCCCGAAACAGGCGATCCGGGCCTGCTATTACGCCATGCTTACGACTGTATGCGGACAGGCCGTGTCCCTGAAACCCGCAGCGCTATTCATAATAGCCGCATTGAAATTTTGAATTCAGACGCGCTTTAGAGAAGACGCGCTCTAGATCTTTGGGTCAGCAAGAATGTGCCAGAGAAGAAGCGGGACGACACAACTCCGTTTTCCCAAAGAACAAACCTCATCAGAGTTGGTGTTTAAATCGGCCACAGAACTCACCGGCTTATTGCGATCGCGCCAGCTCTCTTCAGTAGACCTTGTTCAAGCCGTGCGATGTAGATAAGTCGAGTGTGACAAGGAGGCAACCGCCAAATTAAGAGTGGAGATATTCTCCCAGCAGAACCTGTCCTGCTGTCCCCACGTAACAGAGTCACTGACTCCGGTCACGCTGACGTTAGTAATGATGTCAGTGGAATGCAGACCACGAACGTATCCTGACCTGGCAGCCTAAAGCTGGGAAGGGGCTAGGGGAAGTCCGAAAGGGTTAACGCAAGTGAACCGTTGACGAAGCTTCGTCATCTACGGCATCAGTGAAATCAGGCTGAAACACTGAGACCAAAAGGTACGTGGGTGGCTTAGCGGCTCGCTTGTCCGCTAGGCGATAGGTCACATGCCCACCGGAGTAAAGACGGAACCCGCCCCGGACGCATCTCACACACTCGGAACTACAGAAGCCCGATGGATTCTCTGATGCGAGTCGGAGTAGGCAAACCGTAAGGGATGCACAATTATCCAGCGGGTAAAGGATGCCAGAGAAAGCGAAGGCTCTTGTGTAATGCGAGAGATAGGGGTTCAAGCTTTGCCCCACATCGAAAGATGGCAGACTTCCGGCGGGTCTTTGACGATAAACCGGGGTAAAGGAACCGTATCCATTGTGAAAGATAGAGTCCTATTGGACATCGGAGCAAGGAAGCCTCTTCAACACTGGGCCACCGTCGACTGGGGCCAGGTGAAGAAACGGGTGAGGAACCTGAGACAACGCATTTATCGTGCGACTCAAAACGGTCAGTGGAATCGGGTGAGAAGCCTGATGAAACTGATGCTACGCAGCTACTCCAACCTGCTGCTATCAGTACGGCGAGTGACTCAAGAAAATCAGGGGCGAAAGACAGCAGGTCTTGACGGCCAGACTGCCTTAACCGCTGAACAACGAGTCCAACTGGTGAATCGACTGCAAGACCATTCGCTTTGGCAGGTACACCCGACCAAACGGGTCTACATACCAAAAGCGAATGGAAAACCCAGACCGCTGGGAATTCCTGCTCTCGAAAATCGAGTCGCCCAGACGATAGTGAAGAATGCATTAGAGCCTCATTGGGAGGCCCGTTTCGACGGACATAGTTACGGCTTTCGCCCTGGTCGCAGTTGCCACGACGCCATTGAGCAGTGTTTTCTACGACTTAAAGGTGGCCGTGACACTTGGCTCTTAGATGCGGATCTCAAAAGTGCATTCGATAAAGTAGATCACCGCTTTATCCTCGACACCATAGGCCTTGTGCCAGGAAGAGAACTGATAAAGCAGTGGCTCAAAGCAGGCTATGTAGAGGCTGAGATGTTTCATGCGACGCCTGAGGGAGTACCTCAGGGTGGGTCAATTTCGCCCTTACTGTTGAACATTGCCTTGAATGGGATGCAGGACTTGTTGTTGTCATTTACAACAACCCGAACCTACCAGCCTTCTTCAAAGGCAAAGTCACAGTCACCGCGTAAACGCACGTCACCAACCTATGGCTACTGTCGTTACGCGGATGACTTTCTGGTAACAGCGAAAACCAAATCAGACATCGAAGCCATCGTCCCTGTCTTACAAGCGTGGCTTAAACCACGCGGGCTAGCGCTGAATATGGAAAAGACCCAAATCGTGAATATCCAACAGGGTTTTCCGTTCTTGGGTTTCTCGCTTCGGCACTACAACGGTAAGTGTCTCTGCCGACCGCAAAAGGAAAAGGTCTTAGCCTTCCTCGCGCGGCTACGGAGCTGGTTGAAGCAAAATGCTTCAGTCTCTCCAGCAGCGGTGATTCATTACCTGAACCCTATTTTGCGAGGCTGGGGCAATTACTACAAACATGGTGTCAGTAAAGACGTGTTTGGTTACGTTGACCATCAGCTCTGGGGTGCGCTCTGGAAATGGTGCTGTCGGCGACATCCAAACAAGTCGAAGTTATGGATTAGACGGAAGTACTACCGAACCTTTAAGGGACGTGCGTGGACATTTTTCACCTACGTCAATGACCGAGCGGGCAACCGGAAACTGCTGACGCTGGTGCGTCTAGACCGTATTCCGATTCAACGTCATGTCAAGGTCAAAGGGGCGGCCTCACCGGATGACCCAGCACTTCAAGACTACTGGCTGCATCGTCGTACTCGATATGGGAAAACCTATTGGGACAGAGGCTCGAAATACTACAAAGTAGCTCAGAGCCAGATCTGGCGATGTCCAGTTTGTCAGGAAGCCTTGTTTAACGGAGAAGCTCTACACACCCATCATCGGTTGCCTGTAAGGGCGGGTGGCAGAGACAGTGAAGAGAATCTTGTTCATCTTCATCATACTTGCCATCAGTACTTACACAACAATGATGACGTGGTTTTGAATGGCTTAAGGCTTGAGCGGCTTGATGGGATGACTGTCACGGGCCGTTCTTAGGGGAGGGGGACACGGTGACGTGTGCCCTCTTACCCGACTGTTTTGGGAAACGTTGGTTTCGTAGAGTGGTTTCTTAAAACAGAGCAGTTTCTCAGCTTTTACGTGATACTGATGCCAGTACCTCTACATCTAAAAAAGCCACATTCTTTTCAGAACATGGCTCAGGTAGCTAGATACTTAGTGGATGACTTGGTTAGCTACTCAAGCTAACGTCGGATTGCTTTTTGCGACGAGCGATCGCAAGACCCATGAGTGCTAAAGCAGGCAATCCAGCAGCTGGCGCCGGAACATCTTGAGCCGTTTGAGCAAAGTTGCCCGCTTGAATGGAGACTGCGTGTTTGGAGCCGCCACCACCGGTTACGCCAATTTGACCTGAGAGAGTCCATCCATCTAGGAGAGAATCACCTGTGAGATAGTACACGGGAGAAAACCCTTCAGTACTGTCGCCTAAATTGTAATCAACTGCCTGGCCATCCACTTCAGTCAGGTTCAAGATAGCCTCACGCTTAGTGAAGATTCTAATTGCGTCGCCAACTTGCCAGCTAGAATCTGTCCAACTTGTAGTAGAGCCTCCGATAGTCGTGGTAAGCCCTACCTCAGGAATCCAAGAGAGATAAAAATCGACGAGTTCGGTAGCGCTATTGCCCCAGGTAAATTCACCCTGTTTAAAATTGCCGGGAGAACTAGTTCTTGCCCCAACTCCAATTTCCCAATCCCGAGCTCCACTTCTGCCGCCACGCGCTTCCAGTCCGTATACCCCGGCACCGTTATGGTCTACGGTTTCAATGACTGTGAAACCTGTTCCATCTCGGGTTAAGCTAACGGCCTCGGCAGGTTTGGTTTGAAGCCCATAACCCATAGCCAGCAAACCGATTGTTAACGCCTTAGCAAATAATGTCTTATGCATTTTCTCTCTTGGTGAAACACCCAGTTAAAATTTCTCTTTTTCGTAAAAATCTCTAACCTGCATGATTATTGACACAAGCTAGAGAAAAATTTTTGTGGAACGAAATCTCGTTCTCTTATAAGCTTCCGACGGTAGACCACGTTTGAGAAATGCTGATCTTACGGATATTGCCTTCTAGTAATCATGATGATTCTGTTAAGTTAGCCAAGCTGCATGTTTCAGAAAATTAACCAACAACGCTCAACAGGCTGATACTCAACAGGCCGACGCTCAATAGGTAGGTGTCGTGAATTCACGATCTTTAATGTTTACCAAGGGCTACTGATCATCGTGAATGCGGCCCAATAATAAGTGGGCAGATAAGCTGCTGACATCGTTATCTAGAAGCAGTGGATGAAGCGATCGCTGTTTCTAGCTCTAACAATACTCCGGACATAATTACGAGACGAGGACACCGTATTCACAGAGGTTCTGATAGTTGTGATGCGATTTAATTAATGTCTCGTCCAAGTCTAAGTTGTGAATAAAGCGTTCAAGCAGGTGCTGATTGAGTTTTCGG
>JBCCOO010000062.1:0-29928 GCA_039025345.1 Cyanobacteria bacterium P01_D01_bin.105
ACCCCTTTCACAATCCCCTACGAGGCCCTAGTCCCCAAAGACGTAGATGGTCTGATGATGTGTGAAAAAAACATTTCGGTATCTCACATTGCCAACGGAGCTACCCGCTTACAGCCTGTTGTGCTCGGAATCGGCCAGGCCTGCGGCCTGGCCGCAGCTTTGTGCATAGAAAGGCAGTGCCAGCCTAGAGAACTCAGCGAAAAGAACCAGATACAGGCCCTCCAACAGGCCTTGATTTCCGATCGCATAGCACCTGCGGCTATTGTTCCACTGTTCGATTTATCACCTGAGCATCCTCAGTGGTTTAGCATTCAAAAACATTACATTTCTTATCCAGAGTCTTATTCTGACAGTGGACACCACAGTTCACTCGCACTCCGCTACACCAGACGAAAATCAATGGATTCCTCCGACAAAAACATCATATCCATCACAGGAAGTTTCTTCACTAACGCAGAAGAAGAATACGAGATCATACAGAAAATTGACAAAAAACTTCCTACTCGGCTAACTCTAGTAACAGTTAGATCGGAGATTACGGAGCAGCTTAGGAAAATATTGAACGGACAAAAACTAAGTGTTCTAGGTATATGGAATTCCGCTGGTAAATGGCTGCTCTGTGAGCAAATAGATCTGCTGTAATTGGGTCAATTCTTCACATATATCTTCCTGACTTTACAGAGAGGCAACGTAACAGTGAGTAATGACTTGGAAATCACTTAGCAATCATGCTGACCTCTTACCAAACCCTGCTCGGTAGCCTCGCTGCCGCCTTATGTGCCACTGGTACGATTTCTCAGAACGATTCAACCGACTTCCCACTAGCTGAAAATGAATCTTTCTATCTCTATCAGATGGAGACGGCCTACCGAGGGAGTGGTCGTGTAGATGAGCAACCTGAAAATGAAGATCACGCTCAAAGCAAAGCCAGCCTCATTGCACATAGAGGTAGTGGCCGTATCCAAACTCAATGCTTGTGGTGAGTGGTGAAGTGTTCATCATGTTTCCCGCCGCTAGCGCTTACGCCTGAAACGTCCTGACGGTTATGCTGTCGCTAATCTCACACCTACTCAGCATGCCCGTTAACTGAGAATAGCTTTTATTAACGAACATCCGTGTACGGTGTAGAATAGATAACAAGGTAAAGACTTGTAAATACGAGTTTTTCCTGTCGTTATATGCCGCATATGCCACTCACATAAGTTACACCAAGCTCATAGAGGCTTCATAAAAGTTGCTGTTTAATAATTTCATGATCACATCTCCCTAAAGGGTGTGTCTTAGCCCAAGCACATGGGTTAGGGTTTCTTAAAAAGGCTCGTTTTATTTAAAGATGCAGGCTTCTAGACATTGAGCTGCTTGACGGAGGTTAGTTTTCTTAGCATTAGGTGTCCGCACATAGGTTGCTGAACAAAAGAGTTCTACTTCTAACTTGCAAGATGACTACCTTGATAGGGTCTAGAGCTAATAAGGCCTAAAATTAAAAATATAAAGTTGAAATCCGTTTTCTACGTCCCTTTTCTGTGCATTCTTCTATCATATTGAGCATTTTCGCTTAACTGAGTATTCGATGACCAGCAACGCAGACTTAGTCAAAAAACTAGACCCGAGTGCCATTGATGAAATCATGATGTATCTGGCTTTCAGTGCCATGTGCACAGGTGGTCATCGACACGGCGCCTTTTTGGACGCAGCGGCGACAGCAGCTAAGTGTGCTATCTACACCACATATGTAGAGCAGAAAAAAAATCTGCGCATGACAGGGCACTTACATCACATTGAGCCGAAGCGCGTAAAGGCCATTGTAGAGGAGATGCAAGCGGCACTGACTGAGGGTAAGCTGCTCAAAATGCTCGGTTCTCAAGAGCCTGGCTACTTAATCCAGCTGCCCCACGTGTGGTTACAACAATACAAATGGGAACCAGGAGAGTTTCGTGTCCCTGGTTCTAGCCTTAGCTCTGAAGAGAAGCGTCAGGTCGAGGCCAAGCTTAAAGCTGCAGAGCTACCAGAGCCCCTGCCGAATGCTCAACTGCTGACGGGCTTTCAGTTCATGGATCTGATTGACTTTCTACACACGAGATCGCAAGAGACCCTGCCCGAAGAACGTCGAATGGCACTGAGTGATGCGCTTGCCGAGCATATTCGCCGCCGCCTCATGTACGCAGGAACCGTTGCTCGCATCGATTCTCCCATCGGTGGAATGCCCTTCTATGCGCTCACTCGAGCGTCCTATTCTCCGGTCGGTGCGGAAGAACGTGCCTACACGATGATGGACGACACAGCTCGTTACTTCCGCCTAATGCGTGAATGGGCTGACGGTGATAAAGGAACTCGCCGAATCTTAGAGGAACTGAATATCCCTGAAGAGAAACGCGAAGCCGCTTTCAATGAACTAGACGATCTGATCAGTGGTTGGGCAAACAAACATCACGATGACGCCGGTCAGCCCACAGTTATTCAGATGGCAATGGGCGATAGCGACTCTCCCCACTAACTCATCTCATGCCGTTAACTCATCTCAGATGGAGCCCGACTGGATGAAGCCAGCCGCTCAAGTTCTGTAGGGATGTCGTTTTAGATTAGAGGCGACTGTTCCTTCAGCGCTGCTAATCCTTTTCTTCAGCCGTGCAAGGGTCACTTCATCTTGGATCAGCTGTTCCCTATAGCTGCGCTGCCACACAGACAAACCAGGCTGATTACGCACCATATTAATTCGCTTAGCAGTAGCGGCTTTAAATCTTGCTACAAATGAAGTCAGCAGCCGGGGCTTGCTAGAGGTTGCGTGCCCATCCACAGTTCGCTCCGATACGCGAACTAAAATATGAACGCCGTCTGGGAAAATGACCCACTGGTCAATAGTAATCCCCTGATGATGAGCAATCTGAGACAGCTCATCTACAGCAATCTGAGTAAGGTCTTCCAAACTGAACAGGGCAATGCCATTGTGCGTTTGAAGGCGCACGTAGTATAGCGTCGTCTCCATGGAGGAAGAATCAAATTTGGATACTTTTATCAACGGACGCCCTGAACCACTGAAAGTGTCTGACGTTAGGTTGCCCAGTTGCTAAGTTAAAGTCGCGTGACCAAACGGCCAAGCAGGTGCGATGCAGACATGCCTGAAGACAAGAGTACGCCTGAGAAACAGCTCTTTACGTAACAGCTTTCTCTAGCGCTGAGCCGTAGGATTGAGTAGCCTTTAACAATGGCCTTTAGCGCTACGCACAGTCTTTAAAGATGGGCAAGGAGAGACTCGAACTCTCACAACCGAAGTCGCCACATTTTGAGTGTGGTGCGTCTACCAATTCCGCCACTTGCCCGGTAGGTTTTTTAGTATACAGAACTGAGTGACTTTGTTACAGGCAAATTTCTAGCTGCGTATCAGCTGTGAATGACGACTCAAAACCACTGCCCAAAACAGCTACCAGTTACGCCAGCCCCCCGTCGCTGTTTTCGCATCATCCATCTCTTCTAATAACGGACGATTGGCCAGCAAGGACTGGTAAGACGGAGTACTTGCCCAGCGATCTATTTCCTTTGCTCTTAAAACAGGGACAGGATGGCTTAAATCATTTGTTTTCATCTGCTTTAACATTTCGCCAGTTTCGCTTTCGCTAATGGCATCGTAGGAGCGAGCCTGATCGATGAAGGCGTCTAGATTGAGCTGGGGAGAAAGGGTGGGAGAACCACCGGAGAGCTTCATAAGGACAGAGGCAACGGTGCGAGCATCTTGAGTGGCTAAAAGCGCAGCGCGATCGCACGTAAATTCGGCGCAGCGCACCCACTCCATAATCTGCGACTGCCAGCTTTGCATCAGCACGTTGCCAAAAGGAAGCTGACTGGTCGCTAGCGTCAGCAGATTTGCCAGGGTGAGATACACACCATGATCGCACTTTAAATGACCCAGCTCATGACCGATCACAGCTTGAACTTCAGCCGGATTTAGCAGCTCAATGAGCGAGGTATGGACAACGATAAACGGCTGCTTGCCTCGCATCGCAAATGTGTAAGCATTAGGCACAGGATGCTGCTTAACATAAAGCTGAGGGACATCCAAATCTAGAACCTCGCAGGCTTCTGTGAGCGCTTGATAAAGCTCCGGTAGCTGATTGGGACCAACGAGAACGCTGGCAGCAATATTTTCCAGATAAAAAAATTGCTCGCCCATCGGGCCAAGCAAACTGCGAATAGCAACGTCTAGCCCTGGCAGTCGCTTTAGAGATTGCGTTGCCTGTCTATCTAGCGGATGACGGAAGTGATCGGCATTAAGACCTAAGAGACGTTGCTTACTAATGGCCATTACAGAACGAGGAAGGGATTTTCACCTAGTATAGCGAGATCCCATTCCTCAATACTGGGCTTAGTTCCAATGGGCTTAGTTCCAATGGGCCAATGCTACCAATGCTATGTGCTGCAAAGCCTTACAGCGCAGACGCGACTACTTTGGCCTCTTCGGGGACAGATTGCGTTGCACTATCGGCTTCACTCATCGGAATGCGACGCAGTTTTGCCCCTACATTCGTGAGTTTTTCTTCAAATTTCTCATAGCCACGATCAAGATGGTGAAGACCATAGAGTGTGGTTTTACCTTTGGCAACGAGCCCCGCGATCGCCAACGCTGCCGACGCGCGCAAGTCACTGCCTGTGACGGGCGCACCCGAGAGGTGGCTAACCCCTCTAACAACCGCACAATCTCCTTTCACACGAATATCTGCGCCCATACGATTAAACTCTGCAACGTGCTGCAAGCGGTTTTCAAACACGGTCTCAGTGACCATACTGTTACCCTCAGCCAACGTCAGTAGGGCCATAAACTGAGCCTGCATATCGGTTGGGAATCCGGGGTAGGGCAGGGTTTGGATATCGGTCGCTGTGATCTTCTCACCAGGTGAGATACGAATGTTCTCACCCTCAATGTTTACAGAAGCCCCCGTTTCGCGCAGCTTAGCCAACAACGGCGTGAGATGGTCGGGATCAACTGGCCCTACCGTAATATCCGACTTAGTCAATGCGCCCGCCACTAAATAAGTGCCTGCTTCAATGCGGTCTGGAATAATAGCGTAGTCGGTGGCATGAAGACTCGGCACACCTGTGATGGTGATGGTATTGGTGCCTGCGCCTTGAATGTTAGCCCCCATGGCACAGCAGAAGTTGGCTAAATCGACCACTTCTGGCTCCTGCGCAGCATTTTCAATGACGGTTTCGCCTTCTGCCAGCGTCGCAGCCATCATCAGCGTTTCGGTCGCGCCGACGCTGGGATAGTCCAAATATATTTTTGCGCCCTGGAGCTTACCACGAGCACCAGGAACGTAGGCATGAACAACGCCATGATCCATATGGACATGGGCGCCGAGTGCCTGTAGGCCCCGAATATGTAGCTCTACAGGACGTGCTCCGATAGCACAGCCACCAGGCAGCGGAACCCTGGCAACGCCTAAGCGAGCTAGCAAGGGGCCAATGACAAAAAAGCTGGCGCGCAGCTTACTCACAATGTCGTAGGGGGCTTTGGAATGACTGACGCGGCTGGCATCAATATCTAACACACTGCCACTTCGAGAGACCTTGAGGCCAAGTGCGGTCAGCACACTGGACATACGGCCAATGTCCATTAGGTCAGGAATGTTGCGGATGCGACAGGTTTGAGAACACAGCAGCGCACCACCTAAGACAACAAGCGCTGAGTTTTTGGCACCGCTGACAGGAATATGTCCGCTGAGTGGCGCTCCACCCCAAATTTCAATAACAGAATCGGAAGACGGTTTGGATGCGCCGTGATTAGAAATACTGGTGGAGAGTGTAGGAGTGATGATGGGAGTAGCCTCCAAAGAAGAAAATATTATGGGATGAAAAAGACGCTAACAGAGTCCAATCTTTGGCTAACGGTGTGTTGCGAAACGCGCTGCGAAATGGCCCAGCGGGAAAACCGTGCCTTTGCATACGGCGGCTCTGAATCTAGACGGCTGTATCTAGAGGGTAAAGATGCGACTGTCTACCCTGCATTAGCAGCCCTAGTGTTAAGGGCCTCCTACAAGGTAACTACCGACTATCTGCTCAGTTTTCCGGAGAGCGTTGGGAAGGTAGTTTTGGTCACAGCAGGGGGCAGGGGTTCAGATCAGAGCAACATCAGGATGAGAGCGAATTTAAGATTCTGTTGGAATTTGGTATGGATTCTACCCGAAACTTCAAGGGTTCTCCCGGTTGCTCTCAACAAAAAAGGCGCTAACAGCCCCATATTTCATTCTTTTTGTAGAGGATTTTGCATAGAAATTCAGCTGAAGGGCGTCACTACGTGATAGCAACGACAAATTTCTATTGACGAATCTGCCTTGCTGCTAGATGATTATTAATCGCTGCCTGAGTTTATTTCCTTACGTGGGTCTCAGGGTTATTTGTCTGTTTCGTCGTGCGGGACTGGCGGAATTGGTAGACGCGCTAGATTCAGATTCTAGTGTTCGCAAGGACTTCCGGGTTCAAGTCCCGGGTTCCGCATTGAGACAGTTTGAACGAGAAACTCCTCAGTCTCTACCGACTGGGGGGTTTTTTATTGCGCGATCGCACCTTCAACGCATATGTTCACCCCTTACTGAGGGACAATCCAACCGATTTGAACTTCTTATAACTCAGTATAAATACGTAATTATTTAAATATGCTTGACGATTTTTAGAAAAATCAGGGCGTTTTGCTCATACTTAAGAACATTCTCAGCCTTAGAAACGTTCTCAACTCATCAGCGATTCTTCTCACATCCGTTTCCTTAATCACTCATTGCTTCTGTCCGTGAATTCAAGCGTAGCTGTATGCTCACAAGCCTGAACAACCCTACTGTCAAGCAGTTACGCAAACTGCAGCAGCCAAAAGAGCGCCGTAAGCAGGGGGTGCTGTTAATAGAGGGTACGCATTTAATTGAAGCGGCCTGCGCAGCGGACTATCCGCTACAGGTACTTTGCTACACGGAAGCTTGGCGGCAGCGGCATGGAGAAATTTATCGATGGGCAATAGCTCAAGCAGAACAGATAGAGTTGGTCTCTGATGCGGTACTGAACTCTATTGCAAGCACGGTAACGCCCGACGGTGTGGTGGCAACTGCGCCGCGTCGGAACGCTTGGCAGGAAGCGGCTAGTCGACCTAGCGATCGCGCTACTCTCGGCATCATGCTAGAAACCCTGCAAGATCCCGGTAATTTAGGCACCATCATTCGCACGGCGGCGGCAGCAGGCAGTGACGGGCTATGGCTGAGCCCAGATAGTGTGAATGTGGAAAATCCCAAGGTGCTGAGAGCGTCGGTAGGGCAGTGGTTTCGACTGCCGATGGCGACGGTGGATATTGCAGAGCAAGCGCGGCAGCTGCGAGCGCGCGGCATCCAGGTGGTGGCCACATCAGCGACGGCTGAGCTGACCTATTGGGAATTAGATTTGCTCAAGCCCACTGTCTTTGTGATGGGCAATGAGGGGGCCGGGCTATCGGCTGAGGTGATGGCATGCGCGTCATCAACAGTAAAAATTCCTGTGATGCCGGGGGTTGAGTCTTTAAACGTGGCAGTTTCGACAGCGCTGCTGCTGTATGAAGCGCGGCGACAGCGAGATACTTAACTGCCCTATTGGGGATGTAAACTATCTCTTACAGAATATGCATATTTAAGGAAGGAGACCCCCCTTGGCAACAGATTCGGCATTCGATTACGACTTGGTGATTATCGGCGCGGGTGTCGGTGGTCATGGCGCTGCGCTTCATGCAGTGAAGCGAGGGCTTAAAACCGCGATTATTGAGGCGGGCGACATGGGGGGTACCTGTGTCAACCGAGGCTGCATTCCTTCTAAGGCACTGTTAGCGGCTTCGGGCAGAGTTCGTGAAATGCGCGATGAGCAGCACCTGAAGGCGATGGGGATTAGCTTGGCCGGGGTTTGCTTCGACCGCGCCGGGATTGCCGATCATGCCAAAAACTTGGTGAGTAAGATTCAAGGCGATTTAACCAATAGCCTGGAGCGCTTGGGCGTGGAGACCATTCGCGGTTGGGGCAAAATTGCGGGCAGCCAGAAGGTGTCTGTGCAGACCAGCGAAGGCACTCAAACGATTACAGCTAAAGACATTATTCTATCGCCGGGGTCGATACCGTTTGTGCCGCGTGGCATTGAGACCGATGGCAAAACAGTTTATACCAGCGATGAGGCGATTCGGCTGGATTGGTTGCCTGAGTGGGTGGCGATTATTGGCAGTGGATACATTGGCCTAGAGTTCTCAGACGTTTATACGGCACTGGGATCGGAAGTCACTATGATTGAGGCCATGAATCAGCTGATGCCAACATTTGATCCGGATATTGCCAAGCAGGCGGAGCGGGTACTGATTAAGCCGCGCGATATTGAAACGAAGGTGGGATTGCTGGCGAAAAAAATTACGCCAGGCTCGCCTGTGGTGATTGAGTTAGCGGATCCGAAAACGATGGATACGGTGGAGACGCTGGAAGTGGATGCTTGCTTAGTGGCGACTGGGCGGATTCCGGCGACGAAGAATTTAGACCTAAATATGGTGGCGGTGGAAACGGATCGTCGTGGGTTTATTCCGGTGAGCGATCGCCTCGAAGTCATCCGCGATGACAAACCCGTCCCTCATCTATACGCCATTGGCGATGCGAACGGCAAAATGATGCTGGCGCACTCGGCTTCGGCGCAAGGCATTGTGGCGGTGGACAACATCTGCGGCGAGGAGCGTACAGTAGACTACAACGCGATTCCGGCAGCGGCGTTTACGCATCCTGAGGTGAGCTTTGTTGGGATGACAGAGCCTGCGGCGAAGGAGAAAGCAAAGGCAGAAGGCTACGAAGTAACATCTGTGCGTAGCTACTTCAAGGCGAATTCTAAGGCGCTAGCCGAAGGGGAGACCGAGGGCCTTGCAAAAGTGGTGTATCGCAAGGATACGGGTGAAGTAATGGGGGCACATATTATTGGTCTTCACGCAGCGGACTTGATTCAGGAAGCGGCGAATGCGATCGCACAAAAGCAATCTGTCACTGAACTGTCACAGTATGTCCATACGCATCCAACGCTCTCAGAAGTGTTAGATGAGGCGTATAAGCGAGCGAAGGTGAGCGCTTAGAAACAACTCCTCAATCCACTACAGACTGAACCCCACCTCGCCCGTCCTATCAGGCCCCGCCGTGTATTGGTGAACATCCCCCTAATGCGGCAAAGCGACGCGGGGGCTCACCGATCCCAAAAGGGGGCCTAGGCTATGAAGTTAAAAGGAATCCCTTCTAAGCCTCGTCGCTCATAACCAGCTAGATCACAGCAGACCCATTCACACAGTCAGTTCACAACCGAAAGATTCCTCCCATGCAAATCCGCCGCCGCCCCCCAAACCCCGCCATCTCTGTAGCGAGCCTTGAATACAAAATCAAGGCTGATGACGCAGAGCCACGCAATATTTTAGAAAAAATTGTTTGGCACAAAGAAACAGAAGTGGATCGGATGCGCGAAAAGCTGCCGCTGAGGGATTTGCAAAATCAGGTGCAGGATTTGCCGCAGACAAAAGGCTTTGTGAAGGCACTGAGGACACAGGCTGAAAAAGACTCTCCGGCAATTATTACAGAAGTGAAAAAAGCGTCGCCGAGTAAGGGCGTGATTAGAGCAGATTTTGATCCGGTGGTGATCGCCCAAAGCTACCAATCCGGCGGCGCAACCTGCCTTTCTGTTCTCACCGATAGCAAATTCTTCCAGGGCAGCTTCGACTATCTGAGTCAAATTCGTCAGGCTGTGGATCTACCTTTGTTGTGCAAGGAATTCATTATTTATCCTTACCAAATCTATAAAGCCCGTGTGGCTGGAGCTGATGCGGTACTGCTAATCGCTGCAATTTTGAGCGATAAGGACCTCACTTATTTCATAAAAATTGCCAAGACTCTGGGCTTAGATGCACTGGTTGAGACCCATACGGCGGGAGAGTTTGAACGAGTGATGAATATTGATGGGGTTGAGTTAGTAGGCATCAATAACCGCAACTTAGAAGACTTTACGGTGAGCTTGACGACGACCGCGCAGCTGATGTCTACGTATAAAGAGCCCATCGCGCAAAAACAGGCGCTGATTGTCAGCGAGTCTGGATTACACACATACAATGACGTTAAAACCGTCGCAGCTGCAGGGGCACAAGCTATCTTGGTAGGTGAATCTCTGGTAAAACAGCCAGATCCGGGGAGTGCGATCGCCCGGCTGCTGGGTAGAACAACTGAAGAGGTAAACGTAACAGCAGACCCACAAACTTTATCCGCCGTCAATCATGGTTCCTGATCGTCCGTCTGTCCCGCTGCCTTCTCATATTCATTACGAGCTCCTTCTGCAGCTGCTAGAGCGTCAGACGGCTGAAGGCATTCGCCAGGAACCCGCACAGAAAGAACAGCTACAGGCCTTGATTGGAACGTTGCGAAAAGCATTTTCACAACAGAAGCAGCTGGAAGAAAGCTGCCGGCGATCGCGAATTCCGGTGGAATATCACTGGTCGCTAAACCAAGATCAAAATGAGGTTTATACTAAGAAATGTATAGCTAGTGAAACTTCGGTATGAGTCGCAAGAAAGCCATCATTATTGGTTCAGGGATCGGTGGATTGTCTTTAGGCATTCGCTTGCAGAGTTTAGGATTTGACACCACCATCTTTGAAAAGTTAGATGCGCCTGGCGGCAGGGCCTATGTGCGCAAAGCAGATGGCTTTGTATTTGATATGGGGCCGACTGTGCTCACGGTTCCTCACTTTATTGAGGAGCTGTTTGCGCTGCAAAGAGATGCAGCTGATCTGACGAGTCCGGACTTCCCCACTGAAATTATGGATCCGGCGAAGCGAATTAAAAGCGGTGTAACCAGCGGACCAAACACTTCAAAATATGTCAATATCGTCCCTGTTTTGCCGTTCTACCGCATCTACTTCGACGACGGAACGTACTTCGATTACGACGGTGATCCTGAAAGCACGCGCCGTCAAATTGAGGCGATTGAACCCGATGACTTAGAAGGGTACGAGAGATTTCACGAAGCGGCTAAGGCCATCTTTGATAGGGGCTTTGTAGAGCTTGGCTACACCTACTTTGGAACGGTGATGGACATGCTCAAAGTTGCGCCGGATTTAATTAAATTAGACGCACTGCGCCCCCTGTTTTCCTTTGTCAAAGACTATTTCAAAAGTCCTAAACTCCAGCAAGTATTTAGTTTTGAGCCTCTGCTAGTGGGCGGTAGTCCGTTTAGTGTGCCAGCTATTTACGCCATGATCCACTTTGTGGAAAAAACTTGGGGCATTCACTTTGCGATGGGTGGCACCGGCGAGCTCGTTCAGGGCTTTGTGCGCAAGTTTGAGGAGCTGGGCGGTCAGATTCAATACAACAGTGAAGTGGCCAAAATTGATGTCGAAGGTTCTTTCTTTGGAAAGAAGCAGGCTAGAGGCATTGAGCTAAAAGACGGCAGCTATCATGCAGCTGATTTGGTTGCGTCTAATGGTGACTACGCCAACACCTACATGAAGCTGATTGATCCGAAGTATCGTCTCATTAACCAGGATTTGAAGATCAAGCTAACTAAGCAGTCAATGTCTGTGCTGGTTATCTATTTTGGCTTCAAGGCAGACGGCTACGACGATTTAGATCTGCAGCACCACAATATTATTCTCGGCCCTCGCTACGAAGAGCTGCTGAGAGAAATCTTCGATCAGAAGGTGCTTAGCCCTGACTTTTCCCAGTACCTACACATCCCAACGCTGACCGATCCCAGCATGGCGCCTCCCGGCCACCATGCGGCCTATACTCTAGTGCCGGTGCCTAACAACGGTGGCAACATCGACTGGGATGTAGAAGGGCCAAAACTAACAGAACGAGTCATGACGTTCCTAGAAGAACGCGGCTATATTCCGGAGTTGAAAAAACGAGTGGTGTATCAGAGCTACATCACACCTGACTACTTTGAAGGAACGCTCAACAGCTACTTGGGCAATGCCTTTGGCGTGGAGCCAGTGCTGGTTCAAAGCGCATTTTTCCGTCCACACAACCGCAGCGAGGATATTGAAAACCTTTACTTAGTGGGTGCCAACACTCAGCCTGGTGGCGGCACACCTTCTGTCATGATGTGCGCAAAGATGACGGCACGTGAAATTGCGAAGAATTTCAATATTTCAGCGGATGTGGTGAGTGGAAAAGGAGAAGCAGCGGCGGCGGAAGTGGCTGCGGTTTAAAATGCTCCCCAAAGAAGACATGCTGAAGCGGGCAGAAAACAAGGAAGCCCTTTCCCGCATTATCGATAAAGCCGAGCAGGCTGTTCGCACTTGGGAACCGGTGGCAACAGATTTTTTGTCGCCGCCAGAGCTGTTTGAAGCGCAGGCAGCCTTTGCTCGTTTAGCCGATATCCATACGACTGCCAGCGGAGGCTATCCTCAGGCCGAGCGACAGCGGCTACTGATTGCAAGGGCTGAGATTCCGCTGGAAGAAACGCCGGTTCCGCTGGCCGCGTTGAGCATTGCGGGCAATTTTTTATTCGATACGGCGACTCATCGCGATTTCTTAGGGTCGCTGCTGGGCACGGGCTTAGTGCGCGCCAAGGTGGGTGACATTATCGTGCTAGGTGAACGCGGAGCACAGGCGATTGTCGTGCCTGAGCTGGTGGAGTTTTTGACAACAAGCCTAGTGCAGGTGCGGTCGGTTGCGGTGAAGACAACACCGATTGAGATGGGTGAGCTACGTATACGGGCACCGAAAAAAAAGGAAATAACAACGGTGGAGGCATCGATGCGATTGGATGCGATCGCATCTGCCGGATTTGGGATGTCGCGCAGCAAGATGGCCGACATGATTACGAAAGGCGATGTCCGCGTCAACTGGAAACCGATTACTCAACCCAGTAAAACAGTGGATCCGGGGGATTTGGTAGCGATTCGAGGCAAGGGCCGACTAGAAATCGGCGATGTGACAATTACAAAGAAACAGCGCTACCGAGTACAGCTGACACGGCTGGTTTAATCACGCTTGAGGTGACAGCAGTGAAACCCTGGGTCTTGTCTTTAGACTGCTCTGCTCTACTTTGATTGACTACTCTGCTCTGAATTCTTTGCTTTGACTACTCTGTGAGGATGCATATAGCACAGGCTATACCCGTATATTTATGGATTTTATGTAGATGCTGTAGATTTCCTTTAGATACCTTACCTTCTAGGCAAATTTACCGGGGATAGGCGATTTTCGCCGTAGAAAGGGATGTTTCTGACTGTACTAGGACAGTCTATTCAGATACAGTCTACCGAGTTCCTGAAAATGCCCCGCTTGAGCGATCGCGCCTTCCACATTATCAAAACCGAAATTGAACACCAATATACCGATGATCCCACAGACCAAATTGAGCGTGCCATTTTACTAGCAAGATTTGAGTCACTGCGCATTCAAACAGGTGCGCCGATGACTCGAGTAGAGCTTTGGGAGGTGCTTTGTGACGTAGCGCCTAACTTCAACCGAGGCGTGCTCATGGAGGCGGGAAGTATCGACAATAACGCGCCTTGGGTAGGCGCTTCCGCTGGCGTCGGTGCAGTAACGGTACTGGTGGCGACGGCGATTGGAACAGAGGCGATCAAACCTATACCGCGCGAGGTTCATCAAGATCGCACGCTTTCTCGTTCGGGAGATGATGTATCGAATAGTGCAGCGCGATCTCGAAACCAAAAGGCAGCCACTGACCAAGGCTCAACCCAAGGTGCCAGACTTGTGGCGAGATCTATTAGGACAAATTCTAGGACAAATTCTGTCAGCACAAATAGGCATAGAAACCGCCAGAATAAAATCATCCAGAAGCCTAAAAATGCCTTCGAATCTGCGAAGGTTATTGGGTGGCAGGCCGTACTCAAAGGACAAAATCCACCTCACAGTGTTCATCACTGGCGAGAGACGGCTGCCCTGTGGGAAAAAGCCCTTGCGGAGTTAGATAAAGTATCTCCGCTATCACCTCAATATCTCCAAGCCCGCCTCAAAAAAGTCGAGTATCGCAGGAACTTGGCAGAGGTTAGATCACGACAGCTTGCCGCTGCGCGACGGGCAAAGCAAGCCACCCACATACAGTCCCTGACACAAGTCCTTAAACCAGCGGTTAACGCGGAATCTCGGGCCAGCGCTGACTTAACCGTACCGACGTCCACTTCAGTGCCTACATTCTCGCTCCAGACTGTATCAGCACCTTCACAACCCTTGAACCTTGCGCCAGCTAAACAAGATCAAGTGCTCATTCAAACACAAGTGACGCAGGTACAGGTTCAGCAAAAACCGATTCAACCCAACCCCATTCAGCTCGCCAAAAAATACGGCTGGCAAGCCGCTGTTGCAGGACAAAATTCGCCCCATCCGCCAGAAAAATGGGCCGATATTTCGCGCCTGTGGCAAACGGCACTCTTGAATTTAAATAAAGTAAAGCCCGAGGATCCTCACTACGCAGAAGCGCAGCAGGTGAAGGCGGTGTATCAGCGTAATTTGGCTGAAATTCGCGATCGCTACCAGCGCGAGCAAACCGCAAACCAGCGGTTCTATTCCTTGCAGGCAAGCCTGAATGAACTCAACTACGCCCTGCCGTCTGGCACGATAAAGCACGAACGAATGGAAGCGATCTTAGCAAAACTGAAAACCATCCCGGCGGATACAGAAGCCCATGCCAAGGCTCAGCAGCTGATTGCAGATACGACAGTGGCAATGAATGCGATCGCCCTAACTCCCCGTACACCTAGGCTTCACTACTAGCCCCTCATGGTTGGCGCCTCATTGGCAGAGTATGAGCGCCCGCGAAATGTTTTTATTTAATTAAACTTGATAATTTCGTATGCTCTCTTACTAAAGCGGCACAGCGAGACGGACGAGGTATGTCAATATAAAAACGGTTTGCCAATCGGGTAGATCAGCGCGTGACGCTGATCACAAGGAAAAGTTGGCAGAAAATGGAGTAATCAATGGAATCCGTAGAGGCCATTTACACGTACGCCTGGCTCATCCCCGTTCTGCCCTTATTGGGTGCAGCGATAGTGGGCACAGGCCTTATTAGCTATAACGAGGCGACGAACAAGCTTAGAAAGCTCGTCTCTACGTTCATCGTCAGCTTAATTGGCATGGCGATGACCTTATCTATCCTGATTTTAGTCAGTCAGTTTCAGGGGCACGCACCTTACACCTATTTGATTGAATGGGCCTCCGCCGGAGACTTTCAGATCAACATGGGCTTTACCATCGATCACATCACGTCACTGATGCTGGTAATCGTCACCACTGTGGCCTTTTTGGTGATGATTTATACCGATGGCTACATGGCTCATGACCCCAGCTATGTTCGCTTTTATGCATATTTGAGCCTGTTTAGCTCATCAATGCTGGGGCTAGTGGTTAGCCCTAACCTGCTGCAGGTATATGTGTTCTGGGAGCTGGTGGGCATGTGCTCTTACCTGCTTATTGGTTACTGGTATGACCGTGACGGGGCTGCCGACGCCTGCCAAAAAGCCTTTGTGACCAACCGTGTGGGTGACTTTGGTCTGCTGCTCGGAATGCTGGGGCTGTTCTGGGCGACCAATACATTTGAGTTTGATTTGATGGGCGAACGGCTCACTGAGCTAGTGTCTATGGGCACTATTTCGGGTTCACTGGCCGCACTGTTTGCCATTTTGGTATTCATGGGGCCGATTGCCAAGTCTGCGCAGTTCCCGCTGCACGTCTGGCTGCCAGACGCAATGGAAGGCCCGACTCCTATTTCTGCGCTCATTCACGCAGCGACCATGGTGGCAGCAGGCGTATTTTTGATTGCCCGGATGTACCCTGTCTTTGAAGAAATTCCGACGGTGATGACCGTTATTGCATGGACAGGAACCATTACCGCCTTCTTAGGAGCATCCATTGCCATTACTCAAAACGACATTAAGAAGGGTCTTGCCTTTTCTACCATGTCCCAGCTGGGTTACATGGTCATGGCGATGGGCGTTGGCGCTTACACTGCGGGTCTCTTCCACCTGATGACTCACGCTTACTTTAAGGCAATGCTGTTCTTAGGTTCGGGGTCTGTCATTCATGGCATGGAAGAAGTGGTTGGGCACGATCCTGCACTGGCGCAAGACATGCGCCTGATGGGCGGTCTGCGGAAGTACATGCCCGTCACGGCGATCACGTTCCTGATTGGGACGCTGGCGATTTCGGGTTTACCTCCGTTTGCAGGGTTTTGGTCTAAGGATGAAATCTTGGGTTCTGTCTTTGAAGTGAACCCGGCCATGTGGGCAATTGGCTGGCTAACAGCAGGTGTGACCGCCTTTTACATGTTCCGCATGTATTTCTCTACATTTGAAGGCGAATTTCGCGGTGGCGACAAAGAGCTGCGCAAACAAGTCAAAATTCAGTCTTTGCAGCTAGCGGGTGCTTCTTTGGGCCCCGGTGCAATGAGCACTCAAGAGCTGACGCTGGAAGAGGACGCAGCCCACGGAGACCATCACCATGCGGAAGAACCTCACGAGTCCACGCTGACCATGATCTTGCCTTTGATGGTGCTGGCAGTACCTTCTGTGTTAGTAGGCTTAGTGGGCACGCCATTTGCGAACTACTTTGAGGCCTTTATCCATCCAGCAGGTGAAGCGCTGACAGTCGCTGAAATTGCTGAAGAGTTTGATATGAGCGAGTTTGTTCGGATGGCCGGCGCTTCAGTAGCCATTTCAGTGGCGGGTATTGTGCTGGCGGTGCTGATGTATCGAATGAAGGCGATTGATCCAAAGGCGATCGCGCAAAAGATCAAACCCTTTTACAATCTCTCACTCAATAAGTGGTACATCGACGATATCTATCGTGAGGTGTTTATTAAAGGCACCCGTAACCTTGCCAAAGGTGTGCTGAACGTAGACATCAAAATTGTGGATGGCATTGTGAATCTCACAGGCTTTGTCACGCTTATCACAGGTGAGGGACTGAAGTACCTTGAGAACGGTCGCGCTCAGTTCTATGCGCTGATTGTATTTGGTGCAGTTCTCGGTCTTGTGTTTGTCTCAGGACTGACATAAGAGACAACTAAGCCATAGGCTAACCAACATACGCCTACCGCTGCAGCTCACAGAAAAGGGGTCGATGATTTTAGAATCATCGACCCCTTTTTAGTTGGCAAGTTTAGTTGGCAAGTTTAGTTGACAAGATTTGGGCGGCAAAATCTGACGGATATGACAGCAGAATACCGCCTGCTCAAAGCTGAACACGTGCGATGCACGCATAAAACCAGCCTTTTGCCTTGCCGCTGTGGCTACATTCATAAATTTATCCATCCCATCAGAAATGCATATTGTTGCTCGCCATCCCGGATGATATTATCAATTCAATGCAGATTTGAATTTGGATAGATATTAGTCTATTCAAAAGAATGAGTTAACCACAAGAGCTTTCCACCCCGAGCAAGTGCATGCTCGGAAATCTGCGATCTGACTTTTATCAAAGTACTGTCAACGACTGATTAAAGGGCTTCAGTTCTCTTTCTTCTTTAAAATGCAAATTACAAATCGAATAAATTTCCGTAATGTGCGCGGCGATCTCTTCGGCGGCGTAACCGCTGCCGTTATTGCCCTACCCATGGCCCTCGCCTTTGGTGTTGCCTCTGGCGCTGGCCCGGTTGCAGGTCTTTGGGGCGCTGTTCTAGTTGGTTTTTTCGCGGCCCTATTCGGCGGCACACCAACCCTCATTTCTGAACCAACTGGCCCCATGACGGTAGTCATGACGGCTGTTATCGCTAACTTGACGGCGGCTGATCCTGACAACGGTTTGGCCATGGCCTTTACCGTTGTGATGATGGCGGGCGTTTTTCAAATTCTTTTGGGCGTGCTGAGACTAGGTAAGTACGTCACGATGATGCCTTACACCGTAATCTCAGGCTTTATGTCCGGGATTGGGGTCATCCTGGTGATACTGCAATTGGCGCCTTTCTTAGGTCAGGCGAGCCCACCCGGCGGGGTTGTGGGTACGCTGCAATCTATTCCCAATCTCATTAGCAATATTCAGCCTGCCGAAACCGTGCTTGCAGCCATAACCGTTGCAATCATTTGGTTTATGCCCGCAAAGTTCAAAAAGATAATTCCACCTCAACTCATTGCACTGATCGCAGGGACAGTGTTGTCTCTTATCTTGTTTAATGGTGTCGATATTCGTCGCATTGGTGAGATTCCAGCAACCCTGCCTGCCATGCAGATACCGACGTTTGCACCTGATCAGCTGCGGCTGATGTTTGCTGACGCAGCTGTCCTCGGGATGTTGGGCTGTATTGACGCGCTGTTAACGTCAATGGTTGCCGATAGCTTGACGCGTACGGAGCACAACTCCAACAAAGAGCTGATAGGTCAGGGCTTAGGTAACTTGGTTTCTGGTTTGTTTGGTGGGATTGCAGGCGCTGGTGCAACGATGGGAACTGTTGTGAACATTCAAACCGGTGGGCGAACTGCGCTGTCTGGCTTGGTTCGGGCCTTTGTGTTGTTGATTGTGATCCTGGGAGCCGCGAACCTGGCGGCCACCATTCCCCTGGCAGTATTGGCCGGTATTGCACTCAAAGTCGGTATTGACATTATTGATTGGGAGTTTTTGAAGCGGGCGCATACGGTCTCTAAAAAGGGCGCGCTGATTATGTACGGGGTAATTATTCTCACTGTACTCGTAGATTTGATTACAGCTGTGGGCATCGGTGTGTTTGTTGCCAACATCTTGACTATCGAAAAAATCAGTGAGTTGAGAGCTGAATCTATTCAGACTATCTCTGATGCAGATGACACCATTGTTCTTACCTCAGAGGAAAAACGCTGGCTCAGTGAGGCCAATGGCCGCGTCCTACTCTTTAAGCTGAGCGGACCGATGATCTTTGGCGTTGCTAAAGCCATCAACCGAGAGCACAACGAGATTGGGAACTGCGATGCGATTGTCTTTGATTTGAGTGAAGTTCCCCACCTTGGGGTCACGGCATCTCTTTCTATTGAAAGCGCGATTAAGGAAGCGGTTGATAAAGACCGGCAGGTTCTCATCGTTGGTGCAACCGGTCAAACAAAGCGGCGGCTAGAAAACTTGAAAGTCTTTGACTTGATTCCGTCTGAGCGCCTTTATATGGAGCGTTCGGCTGCACTTAGAGACGCCGCTGAGTACTCTAGCGCTTTGATGATTGAGGACCCACCAACAGGCATCAGCGCAGCCACAGCTTGAGAAAGACAAGCTCCACCCCAGCGCCGTTGGCGTCACACACTGATTGATTGGGACTGGTTGATTGGGACTGGTTGATTGGGACTGATTGATTAGGACTGATTGCTTAGAACTGATTAGTTGATTAAGTTAAAGGGATTTTTCCAAGTGCTATTTAACGTTGAACCTCTCATTGGAATAGGCTCGCCAGTGACAAATCTTTTGGCCACGCTGCTGCCAGTGCCCTCACTACTAGCCGCAGCAACAGAAACAACAACCGCCGAATCGGAGTATGGCTCTTTTGTACTAGCCGGTGTCTTGATGACCTTAGTGGTCATTTACTTTACCAGCAAGCTAGGCGGAGAACTTTCTAAACGCCTGAACCTACCCCCTGTTCTGGGTGAGCTGATTGGGGGTGTTGTCGTCGGTGTATCAGCGCTTCATCTGCTGATGTTTCCAGAAAACAGCGCGACAGCCACTGATTCTGTCATTATGAGCACCTTGCAAAGCATCGGCAACCTAGATGCGGCGGCGGTCAGTCATATTTTTGAGAGCCAGAGTGAAGCCATTTCTGTTCTGGCCGAACTTGGCGTTATCGTCCTGCTGTTTGAGATTGGCCTGGAATCAGACTTGCGTGAGCTCAGTAAGGTTGGCTACCAGGCCGCTGTGGTGGCCGTTGTTGGCGTAACGGTACCTTTTATTCTGGGTACGGCGGGTCTAATTGCAATATTTCATTCACCTGTTATTCCAGCCATTTTTGCAGGCGCAGCGCTGACAGCAACCAGTATTGGCATTACCTCTAAAGTCCTATCGGAGTTGAGTCAGCTCAAATCAACTGAGGGCCAGATTATTGTTGGCGCAGCGGTGATTGACGATGTGTTAGGCATCATCGTGTTGGCTGTTGTTGCGAGTTTGGCAAAAACAGGTGAAGTCGATTTGTTGAATGTGGTTTATCTCATTGTGAGTGCCAGCACATTCCTATTAGGCTCTATTTTCCTAGGTCAGTTCTTCAACGCCAGCTTTGTTTCTATCTCTGAAAAGCTGCAAACGAGAGGTGCACTATTAATTCCAGCATTTACTTTTGCACTTGTGATGGCGCTGTTAGCCAATATTATTCACCTTGAGGCTATTTTGGGTGCATTTGCGGCAGGTCTTGTTCTCGATGAAACAGATCAGCGTAAAGAGCTAGATCAGCAGGTAATGCCCATTGCAGACATCCTGGTGCCTATCTTTTTTGTGACGGTGGGTGCGAAAGCTGATTTGGCTGTTTTGAATCCAGCTGTGGCTGAAAACCGTGAAGGGTTGATTATTGCGGCCTTCTTAATTGTTGCAGCGATTATCGGCAAAATGGTTTCAGGGTGGGCTGTATTTGGCCAGCCAGGCATCAATCGCATGGCGATTGGCGTTGGCATGATTCCTCGAGGCGAAGTGGGCCTTGTCTTTGCAGGCATTGGCTCTGCCAGTGGCGTTTTGGATAAGCCTTTAGAAGCAGCCATTATTGTCATGGTAATTTTAACGACCCTGCTGGCCCCTCCTTTCTTGCAATGGACGTTTAAGGGTGCAGAGAAGGAAATTAGCGGGGCTACGGTCGTTGAAACCTCGCTCTGATATTGCCGCTTTGACATGCTTGCTTTGACATGGTTGCTTTGAAGATTGCTTTGAGGATTGCTTCAGAGCATATGTTTGAGGATTGTTATGCTCTAATGCCACAGGTCTTAACCTGTGGCATTTTTTCTTGTAAAAACACGCTCGCCCTCTGGCGCCGCAAAGCGATGCGGGGTCTCACCGCTGCGAGTTGAGTTAGCTAATTGCAGATCTGTCGCTCAGCGCTTTCAGCGATTACGAATGTCCTCACTAACTCGACAGAAGCAATCGCACCTGAAGCACCTTTCTATACCTTCGCTTAACCCAACAATAAACCCATCTTCTCCTATCACTGGCTTGTAGCCTGTACGCTACGGATTAGCTCGCGTATCTATTGCTCGCTACGAGGTCTTTGCTGTGTACGTCGATATTGCCTTATCCATCAACCGTACGCTTCAAGTTCCGCTGCTAGTCGTCATCAACTCCATCCTCAAAAATACGGCGCATCGGCCTGACCTGCCGCCCCTACGCTTTAACATTGTGGTGCCGCCGCACGAAAAGTCGTTCTTTGAAGAGCAGCTTCAGGCCGCTTTCAGTCGATACAGGCGCGTTATTTTTCGGGTCAAAGAATACACGCCGCCTGAGTATCTTAAACACTATTTGGATAGCCGATTTAAAGAGAAAAAAGAGGCGCGCCGACTCTCTCGCTACATGCAATATGCACGGCTGCTGCTCAAAGAGATTTTCCCTGACGTGGGCCGGGTGGTGTATTTCGATGGCGATGTGGTGGTATTGGGCGATGTGCGATCGCTCTATGCCATGGGCGATCAGCTCACGCCTCAATCCTACCTTGCTGCTGCCACCCAGTTCTTTCCGGCAATCTTCTACTTCAGCAACCCCTTACGAATGTTAAAGGACTTGCGCCGCTTCAAAAGCACCTTCAACAGCGGCGTCCTCCTCACCGAGCTGTCGTATTGGACGGGCCAAACCTACGATTTGCTCCGCCACTACCTAGCGTTAGATGCCAGCCGTAACTATCAGCTCTATCACCTCGGCGATGAGACTATTTTCAACTTGATGTTCAAAGACACCTATCTCCCATTGCCCAAGTCATGGAACTGCTGCGGCTACGGTCAGATTCATCTCGTCGCTCGCTTGCTCAGGCGCAATCCTAAGCAGATCAATGTCATTCATTGGAGCGGCGGCCACCATAAACCTTGGCAAAGCGATCGCGTCATCTACTCAGACATTTGGCGCAGCTACTTACCCGCCTCTAACGTATCTGCCTCTAACGTATCTGCCTCTCACACATCCACAGAGCCCTCTGTTTCCCCTTCAAAAAGCGTATCTAGCGGCACCGCATCTAAACCCATTTCTTCCCTTAGGTAGCGAGAGAGCACATCGTTCTGACCGTGGGTGACATACACCTGCTTTGCCCCGGTTTGCTTTACCGTATCAATCAGGCCAGGCCAATCGGCATGGTCAGAGAGCACAAAGCCACGTTCGTAGCCGCGGCGTCTGCGAGCACCGCGCACGGCCATCCACCCCGAAGCAAAGGCCGTCTGCGGACGCTTAAAGCGTTTCATCCAGCTAGAGCGATGGCCAGACGGGGGGGCAATGATAAGATCTCCGGCAAACTTGTAGGATTTTTCCATCTTAGAAACGGGAATAGTCGGCACCATCTCTACACCCACCTCCCGATAAATTTCTGTCAGCGTATGGACTGCGCCATGCAGATACACTGTCTTATCTGTAAATTTGGTGAGCTCTGCCAGAACGCGCTGAGATTTGCCGAAGGCATAGCAAAACAACAGCGAAGGGCGTGTCGGATCGGCTTGCCACCACTGATAAATCTGCTGTGCGGTCACCTCGCCGCTATCCCATCGGTAAATGGGTAAGCCAAACGTAGCCTCAGTGATAAAGCTGTCGCATTCAATCACCTCAAACGGTTCGCAAGAAGGATCAGTATCTCGCTTATAGTCGCCTGAAATGCCCCAAACCTCATCTTTGTACTCAACGCGCACCTGCGCTGAACCCAGCACATGACCTGCGGAGTGAAATGAAATCCAGACATTACCCAACTTAAATTTATCGCCGTAGCGCACACAGGAGAGGTTGATATCTTGGCCAAGGCGGCGGCGCAAAATGCCCTCTGAAAGGCCAGTGGCGTAGTAGTGCACATGACCGCTATAGGCATGATCGGCATGGGCATGGGTAATCAGCGCTGTCTCCACAGGTTTCCACGGATCGATGTAAAAGTTACCGGCTTCGCAGTAAAGCCCTTCGGGGCGGACAGTAATCAGGGGCATTGTGGACAGTGGATAGCGGGCATTGTGGATAGCGGGAACTATGGACGTAACTCGGCTTTTAATCTAACAATTTTTTCAAAAGCAGCTATGCGACCTTCTCCAACGGCAGATTCTCAGCGCACGGTATCCGAGGAAATGGCAGATGTGCCTTCTCCCACCAACTTAAAGACGGAGCCAAAAACGGAGCCAACGGTCGCGCTGCAGGATGCTCGCACTATTTTTGATCATCTCCAAGAAGCGATCTTTATTCACGATACCGACTTCAAAATACTGGATGTGAATGCGCAGGTGCTGAAACTGTTTAGGATTACGCGGGAAGAAGCGCTGAGCTACCGGATCGACAAAGAATATGCTACCGAGGAAAGCCCAATTCATTTGATTCCCGATTTGTTTCAAAGGGCAATGAACGGTGAAACGGTCAGGATTGGTTGGCCAGGCCGCAGGCCCTCGGATGGCAGCCGATTATATTTGGAAGTGACGCTGCAAAAGGTGATGCTGAGCGGTCAGGTCAGACTGATGGCTTCTGTGCGCGATGTCACAGAGCGCAAGCAAATGAAGTTAGAGCAAAAGCGTCTGCTGAGCATTTTAGAGGCTACGCCCGATTTGGTCGGGATGGCTGATATGACAGGTCAGTGCCTTTACCTCAACCGAGCAGGCCGCAAGATGATTGGCTTGGCTGAAGATGCGCCGGTGGGGTTTCATATCGATGAAACGCTGACGGAACAAGAGCGATCGCGCTTTCTCTCAGAGGCATTGCCGCAGGCAATTGAGCACGGCAGCTATTGCAGTGAGGCCAGCGTGCTAACTCGTGAGGGTGAAGAGCTACCCGTTTCTCGGGTGGTACTTGCCCATAAAAACGATGCCGGCGCTACGGATTGTTTGTCGGTGGTGATGCGAGATATCAAGGCACAAAAGGAAACCGAAGCGCAGTTGCGCGATCGCGAACAGTTTTTGAACAGTATTTACACCGGGGCAGATATTGTCATTTTTGCCTGGGATTTGTTGGAGGGCAACGAACTCAGATGCGCTGGGTGGAATCCCACCTGCGAAACAGCAACTGGCATGCGTGCGGATACTGTGCTGGGCAAAACACCCTACGAAGTCTTTGGAGAGGAACAAGGCGCCGCTGTGGCCAGCAATAATCTTCAATGCGCGGCGAAAAAACAGTCTATGTCTTATGAAGAAGAAATTGTGATTGAGGGGTCACCCACTTGGTGGGCGACAACACTCAACCCTATTCAGGATAGTGAAGGCCGCGTGTACCGGGTGGTGGGCACCACCACTAACATTACAGCACTGAAGCTCCAAACCATTGAGCTAGAAGCTTATAGCAAACGCCAAGCCGAACAAACTGAGCAACTAACAAAAGCGCTCGCCGAATTAAGGCAAACCCAGGCGCAGATGATCCAGAATGAAAAAATGTCGAGTTTGGGTGAAATGGTGGCCGGCATTGCCCATGAGATTAATAATCCAGTGAATTTTATTCACGCAAACATCAAGCCAGCTAGCGACTACGCCATCGATTTAATTAATCTAATCAAGGGCTACCAGCAAGAGCACTTTCAGCCGTCTGCTGAGCTAGAAGCACTGTTAGAAGACTTAGATTTTGATTTTATTCAAAAAGACTTTTTACTACTGCTGAGCTCTATGAAAGTGGGCACCCAGCGGATTAGAGAGATTGTTCTTTCTCTGCGCAATTTCTCTCGCTTGGATGAAGCCGACGTTAAAGCCGCAGACATTGCTGAAGGCATTGATAGCACGTTAGTGATTTTGTCTCATAAGCTGAGAGAGAATGCAAGGCAAAAGCCCATTGAAATTATCAAAGCCTATCAGCCCATGCCTCTGGTGGAGTGCTACCCCAGTCAGCTCAACCAGGCCATTATGAATATTGTGGCGAACGCAATCGATGCACTGTCAGAATCGTTGCAGCCGCAGATTAGCATCACCACGCAAGCGCAAGCCAGCAGCGCACTCATCACCATTGCAGATAACGGGACAGGCATGCCCGAATCCGTACAGGAACGCATCTTTAATCCTTTTTATACAACCAAGCCAGTCGGGAAAGGAACTGGCATGGGGCTATCCATTAGCTACCAAATTGTGACCCAAAAGCACGGCGGCGAGCTTTCTGTAAATTCTACGCCAGGACAGGGAACCACCTTTACAATTGAAATTCCGCTGAAGCAAGCGTCGATTGTCTAGAGTTGATTGCCTAGTCAAGTCAGCGGGCGTAATGCCCACAATAAAAGGCCTGAACGCAAGAAAAAAGACAGGGAAAAATGGGTTTGCCCATATTTCAAATTTCCTTGTATTATCAGTGCCATGGCAGAGATTAATGTCAATCGGATAAAGCTGTCTCAGTTGAGGGCGCTGGTGGCGATCGCCCGCACCGGTACCTTTAGTGATGCGGCCGCTAAGCTAGAGCTATCCCAGTCGGCGGTGAGTCATGCGATCGCAACGCTGGAAGAAGAGCTCGGCGTGAGTCTGCTCAGTCGGGGCCGCCAAGGCGCAGTCCTTACCCCCGTGGGTCAAGAAGTGACCAACGAAGCCAATAAAATGCTGGGCCTGCTCAAGGTGATTGGCCGCAAAGCTCAAGATGCCAAAGGCTTGCAAGGCGGCCTTGTTCGCGTCGTAGGCTTTCGCAGCGTCGCCACTCATGTGCTGCCGGTCGTCATCGAAGAATTTCGTAAGCAGTATCCCGGCATTAGCGTTTCCATTGGCGAAGGCAATGACGTGCACGGCGCAGAAGAAATTATTAGAAAAGGCGAGGCCGATGTGGGCTTTACTTACCTACCGGTGAGCGATGCTTTCGATGCCTGGGAACTATTTCGCGATGAATATAGGGTGCTGCTACCCAAAGACAAAGCTCCCCCCGGTGATGGGCCACTCACGTGGGAAGAACTCGCCGCCCATCCGCTAATTTTGCCGATGCCGGAAGACGGCTGCCGTCACAACGTCGATCAGTATCTGCTGCGTCACAATCAATCTATTGTTCCAGCTTACGAAGTAAAAGAAGATTCCACCGTGGTGGGCATGGTGCGCCGGGGCCTCGGCATTACCATCATCGCGCAGCTAGCCGCCGAGCCGATTCCAGAAGATGTGGTCGTGCGCCAGCTCCCCGAACCGTTGGAGCGCATCATCGGTATCATCACCCTGGCCGACGCACTGCAAACGCCCCCCGTGTTTGCCTTTTTAGACACTCTAAAAGAAACCTGGCGAAAAAAGGCCAGCACCATTACAGACGCATAGCTTACAAAACGCATCATTACAAACACACAGCGATAGACGGCATCACAACAGCGTAGACTGTTCATTCAGGCCCAAGCCCGCTAACCCTGCAAAAACCACACCCCGCAGCCCATGACCAAAAACATCCCTAGCTCCTCACAGCTTGTCGCCTACTGGGATAGCATTGCTTCCATCAAAAAGTTTCGCCATCCTCTACCCCCTGAGACGGTTGAGACCTATTTCTTGAAAGGCGGTAAGGTTTTAGACGTTGGGTGTGGCTATGGCCGGCAGTTAAAAGAACTCTCTGCGCTGGGCTTTTCTGTTGCGGGCACAGATACCTCTTTAGCCATGCTTGAGCAGGCTAAAGAAACAGCGCCTGATGCGGAGCTTCAGCAGTGTCGTAGCGATTTGCCCTGGGCAGACAACACGTTTGATGTTGTTCTTTTAGTCACCTTGCTTACCTCTGTCCCTTTTGATTTAGAACAAAGAAAGATTGTGAGTGAAGTAAAGCGCGTGCTCAAGCCTAATGGGCATGTGTTTGTGAGTGACTTACCGCTGCAGTGGTCTGAAAACTACTTAGCGCGATACCAAGCCGGCGCAAAACGCTACGGACAGTACGGCGTATTTGATTTGGACGATGGAGGTACGGTACGCCACCACGGAATGGGCTATTTTATGCAGCTGATGTCTGAATTTGAGTGCTTAGAGCTAGGAACGCATGAAGTGGAGACCATGAATGGGAATGAGGCTTGGGCGGTAAGATACGTGGGACAGCTAACGGAGTAGCACTGTCGGTCTTTTCTAACTGTCAGCCTTTTCTAACTGTCGGTCTTTTCTATGAGCATTCTATTTCTGTCATTTATAGGAGAGTAATATGGGCTTATTTGATTTGCCTTCGAACAAAGTATCGTCAACAGAACTTCATCAGCTGAAAAGTTGGGTATATGAGGTACTAGCACTGGACAGGGATATACCGATTTCAATCAGTCAGTTGAAATGTTCTGAACCGGGGTGTTCGCCCTTAGAGACCGTTATTGCAGTCATGAGTCAGCCCCCACAAACCTACAAGATTCATCGCCCTGCTGCAGAGATAGAACGGGCCGATGTAACTAAAATGATGGGCCCTGGTTGAAGGATCAACTTTAAAGAGAGACCCCACAAGATATCTTTTGAATTAAAGTGTTTTAGTCTTCATAAATTGATAGAGCATTTTGTTTGCTGCGAACTTTTTGGGTGATGTTAGCTTCTCATAATATTAATCAAGACCCACACTATAGCTTCTGTCGAGTGAGTTAGGACATTAATGATCGCTAGAAGTCTTAGACGACAACAGCTCACTCAACTAGCAAAGTGCGTAGGCGCTAGCCTTCTGCGCGAGTGTGCATCCGCACTTTGCTATATCTAAGCTATCAGCAAGTAGAAGATAGCTTAGGCAAACATTACGAGAAGACTCAATCATATGGCTACACAAACTTTGCCAAAGACTGTTCCTGTCACGGTTCTGACCGGGTATTTAGGCGCAGGAAAAACAACGCTGCTCAATAACATTCTGACTTACGAGCATGGCAAGAAAGTCGCCGTCATTGTGAATGAATTTGGAGAAGTCGGCATTGACAATCAGCTAGTGATCGATGCCGATGAAGAGATTTTTGAGATGAATAATGGGTGCATTTGCTGCACCGTGAGAGGCGATCTCATTCGCATCATTGGGAACCTGATGCGCAGGCGAGATAAGTTTGACCACTTGGTGATTGAAACCACCGGATTGGCCGATCCAGCGCCAGTGATTCAGACCTTTTTTGTCGATGAAGATATTCAGTCGCAGCTGCTGCTAGATGCGGTTGTGACTGTAGTGGATGCTAAGCATATTCATCAGCATTGGGACAGTGATGAGGCACAGGAGCAAATTGCCTTTGCCGATGTAATTTTGCTCAACAAGGTGGATCTGGTGAGTGCGGAGGAGCTAGATGCACTTGAGGCTAAAATCAAGGATATGAATGCCCTGGTTAAAATCTATCGGACTCAAAATGCTGAGCTGGCAATGGACTCTATTTTGGGTGTGAGAGCGTTTGATTTGGATAAGGCGCTCGCTGTCGATCCTGACATTCTAAATGAGGATGCTCACGAGCATGATGAATCGGTGTATTCTTTGGCATTTGTAGAAAACGGCTCGCTCGATAAAGACAAGCTCAACAGCTGGATGTCTGATCTGTTGCAGACAAAGGGGCCAGATATTTTCCGCATGAAGGGAATTTTGAACATTGAAGGTCAAGATGAGCGCTATGTTTTCCAGGGCGTGCATATGATTTTTGATGGCAAGGCTGAGCGCCCTTGGAAAGCAGAAGAAACTAGAAAAAATGAGCTGGTGTTTATTGGCCGTAATCTAGATGAAGCTGAGCTCAAAGAAGGCTTCAAGGCTTGTTTGGTATGACGGCAAGATCGCAGGCGAACAAATCTGCTCGACAGCGGGGCAAAAAGAAAAGTCAACAACAACAAAGTACCCGAGGCTTTGACACGTACTGGAGAGCCTCACTGCAAGACTATGTAACAGCCTTGGCTTGGTCTGTTGACGGTAGCCACTTAGCGGTTGGAGGGGCGAGCGGTGAAATATTGCTGTGGACTGACGGGGGACGCTCAGTCTTTTTGCGATCAGCGGCCAGCGAGCAGGCGATCGCAACCCTTGGGTTCTCAGCCAATGGGCAATATTTGGCAGCCGCAGGGCAGCAAGGCACGGTTCTCATCTGGGATTTAACGACACTAGATTTGAGCCGGTCAGCTAGCCTATCAGCGCCACCTACCGTGCCTGAATCTACTGTGATTGAGTCTGCAGCGCCTCAGCCGACTACCGTCCTGGAGAATGCACACTGCTGGATTGATCGCTTAGTCTGGCATCCGAGCCAGCCTTGGTTGGCATTTGGGGCAGGTGCTCAGGTCAAAGTATGGGATATCTCGCAGGAAAAATTGCTGAGCGAGCAGAGCTTTGTAGCGTCTTCGGTGTTGGGCCTAGCCTGGCATCCAGAGGGTCAGCGGCTTGCTGTAAGCGGACATACGGGCGTTAAGGTGTGGGCAGTAGATGACTGGAACGAACCGCCAGAGCTGATTGAGGTACCGGGCGCGAGTTTAAGTGTGGCTTGGTCAGCAGATGGCCAGTATCTGGCGTCTGGCAATTTGGATAGAACGCTGACAGTTGTCGCCTGGGGCAATCCGCCACCGTGGTTGATGCAAGGGTTTCCAGGGAAAGTGAGACAAGTGGACTGGGCACCGACTTTAGGAGAGAGTGCATTAGGGAATGAGGTTCCAATGGTTGCGGCAGCTTGCGCAGAAGGGATAACTGTCTGGCGACGGAAAGGGAAAGATTGGCAGAGCAAAGTATTGAAGAAGCATCAGGGTAAGGTGGAGGCGATCGCATTTCACCCCACCGAGCCGCTGCTCGCCTCAGCCGCACAAGATGGCAAGCTTTGCCTTTGGAAAAAAGCAACCGCTTTGCAGCAAACGCTACGGGGGGTAAAGGCAGGATTCTCTGCGATCGCCTGGCACCCTCATGGCCGCTACTTAGCCGCCGGTGGCAGTGAGGGTGAGCTAATGATATGGGCACCGTCAAACCGAGGCACCGGTTTTCAAATGTCTTAAACTCGAATTGAACAA
>JBCCOO010000063.1:0-29869 GCA_039025345.1 Cyanobacteria bacterium P01_D01_bin.105
GTGCAGGTGATTGATGCGGTCTTCTCTAGTGGCTGACTTCAAGTTGAACAAGTGCTCATCTTTGTGAAGGTAGACATAGTCATATAAAAAGCTGGTGGAAGTTACGCGCGTTGATCTAGGACAGGTTTACACCTTGAGATATCTGGTAACGCCTATGTAAATGACTTTTTAATGCCAAATTTTACTTTCATCTGGTGACGGTTTATGACATTCTTCGCATGGTTGGTGTCCCGATTGGAAAACGAGACTATATGATGCATTTGGTTCCATTCCTTAAACAGGGTTGAGGTCTAGCGCCGACATCACCCTCCGACATCGACGAAAGTTGAGCATCAGAATTTTGTGTCAGTAGGCGACTGGCCAATAAGCGACTGGTTATAGAAACAACACCTTCATCGACCTCAAAATTTTTAGCATTGATATCAATCCCACGATCTGGCCTTTGTTGTCTGCTTTGATTTGCTTACGCTTAAGTACATACACTCAATCACTTGCTGGTTGGATAATTAAATTCGTAATTTAAGCAAATTGAGTGCATCCGCTTTTATCTGGTAGCCGTATGTCTTATAGAAGCAGCCCAAAAGGCTCCCAAATTGGATCCAACCCCACAAAAAACTAACTCGCTTAGTCTGAGTCGCTCTGGTGCAGAGCGTCAGGAGATGGAGCATTCGAGCACAGCGCAAGTGGCAGATAGCGCCCTTGTGTACAAGGTGTGGCAGGGAGATTTGGAAGCATTAGGTGTGCTGTACGACCAGTATTCGAGCTTGGTCTATAGCATTGCCCTCAAGGGGTTGCGCAGTGTAAGCGAAGCGGAAGATTTGACTCAGGAGGTGTTTATGACATTAGCGCGATCGCGAACTTACGATCCTAATCGCGGCGCTTTGGCTAAATATCTAACGACGTTAACGCGATCGCGCGCCATTGACCGACTGCGATCGCGCGCCACTTACCACAAATATTTAGACCAGTGGAGCCAAATGCAAACGCCCGCTGATTTGGCCACACCCATGCAAGATGCTACCCAGCAAGAGCGACGAACCCTCGTCAAAGAAGCCCTCAGTACCCTCAAAGATCATCAGCGAGAAGTGCTTGAACTCAGCTACTACGAAGGCCAATCCCAACGGGAGATTTCTGAACGGCTTGGGGTGCCCCTCGGCACCGTCAAAAGCTGGGCAAGACGCGGGCTTTGTCAGCTTAGAGATCAGTTACGCCATCAGCTGGGGGATGAAATATGACCACCGATCCATTAGAGCCTCAAGATCTAACAGAAGCGCTGAAGGAACTAGCAGCGGGCTATGTTCTAGGTGATTTAAGTTCTGAAGAGGCCGAGCGGTTTCACCAGCTCATGTTGAAGTCTGCGGCGCTAAACGCTGAGGTGGAAAGCTTGCAACAAGCTTTGGAAATGATGCCCTATGCCCTACCAGAACAACGGCCCAAAGTAGAACTGCGGGATATCACTCTCAACGCTATTCAGGCTGAAGTTGATACAGAAGCTAAGCGTATTCAAGCCGCATCCTCTGATTTCAAAGTAGTATCAGCCCCCGGAGCTCCAGGGCATTTCCCGCACGCCGCTTTCCAACCGCTCACCGTCCAGCAGGTGTTCCGTAAGCGATTCGCTTGGTTGTTAAGCGGCATGGCCATTGGCTGTGCCGCGGCGCTCGGTGCAGTGGCATTGAGACCAATGCGTTTCGCATCGGCCTCTCGTGACCCAGTGGCCATTCAGTCCACAAACCTGCAAACCTCCCAAATTGAGCAAGTTTGGCAAGGCTTTCGCGATCTCTCTCAAGATCACAACGACTCTTTACGTGAAGCCAATGGCCCTGCAGATTTTCCGGCGCAGCAGGCCAGTGATGTGCTTGCAAAGGCACCAGACTTTCAAACAACGTTAGCCGCGCTGCCCGTTCTCCCAAAGGAGAAAGGAGAACTTCTTGGTGGCAGCAAGTGCAAGTTTGGGAAAACGGCTGGCCTCCGATTGTCTTATCGGGTAGGCACTTTGACGGATGATTCTCTTCGTAAAGATTTTCATATTGTTTCAGCCTACCAGTTAGAGCTCAACGGCGATCAGTTTCCTCAGTTTCTCGATAGCTACATTACCCTGCGCCAAGCAGACGGCACCAGCATCGTCCTTTGGCGTGAGGAGCCCTATTTATATGCCCTTGTCGCAGATTTACCCCCAGTTGAGCTCAATGCCCTAGCTCAAGAAATTAGCCACATCTAACCAAATTTACTTTTTCCTTTAAAACCATGCCACGTAAACGAAAACAACAGCCTCAAGGTATTCAACGTTATTCTCGTCACCTGATTGCAGGAGCCTCTGCAGCCGGTGTTTTACTCGCCATCGGCTGTATCGCCAAAGGCAGCAGCAGTCCGCTCAGCGGTAGCGCTTACGTGCAGTTCGGCGCTATTTCCATACCGCTGTTGGGCGCGGTTACCTACACGGCTATGTTGATATTAGCCCTTCTGCCAAACCTGACTAAAAACAAAGACCTTGCCGGTAAAACCTGGTTAGGCATGTTTGTTTGTAGCACCGCCATGACTATTTTTAGCGGTTACCTGCTGTATGTCATGTTCAGTGTTGTCGGCGAAAGCTGTGTTCCTTGTGCCATTTCCGCAGGGCTGAGCTTCGGGCTATGGACTCTCACCCTGTTAGATAACTACCACAAGCGCGTTGGTCAGCTGTTGTTACCCGGCGTTTCGGTTGCCCTGATTGCGTTACTCGCGACGACGGGCCTTCATGCCTATGCCCAAAATCCTGATAGCTTCAGCGCCGGCAATCCACCGCCTGTTGTTTCCACAGAATCTGGCCCTTCAGAAATTGCCTTAGCTAAGCATCTCACTAGCATCGGGGCCAAGAAATATGGTGCTTGGTGGTGTCCTCATTGCCATGCTCAGCAGACCTTGTTCGGTCAGCAGGCATTTGACGATATTGCATATGTAGAATGTGATCCTAATGGGGTCAAGCCAAAAACCAGTACCTGTCAGGCTGTTGGTGTGCGTAGCTATCCCACCTGGGAAATTAATGGAGAATTACACTCAGGTGTACAGTCTTTGCAAACCCTAGCCGAACTTTCTGGCTACAGCGGCCCCAAAGAATTTATGCACCAAACTTCACAATCTCATTAGACGCATCTTAACTATGCGATTTGACAGGGCACCTTAGCTGGCTGCCCTTTGTGCACTTTTCCCTTTGTGCACTTTTATAGAGCCCCTTAACCGGCTGCCCTAAATGTCGAAAATGCCATAAACGAGGCCCAAATCGACCCTGGTTTTTTGCATTGTTGCTTTTTGTAGTAGGCGCTACAGTCATAAACCTCAATAGATAGGTATAAAACAGGAGACTTTGATAGTTACAGGAAACAGGCCTCCCTACGACTAACTACGGTGACAAAAAGCCTTGTTAGGAATGTATTGTGCTACTGTGACTCTTGGTTACATGCCTTGCCACCCAGACTCTAGGGAAAATGCTAGAGGGATTTTATGTCAATTTACGTTGGAAACCTGTCCTTTGATGCCACTCAAGATGACATCAATGAGGTGTTTACAGAGTACGGTACGGTGAAGTCGGTAAAAGTGCCGACAGACCGTGAAACAGGCCGTGTCAGAGGCTTTGCCTTTGTAGAAATGAGTAGTGAAAGTGAGGAACAGGCAGCTATTGAAGCCCTAGATGGTGCAGAGTGGATGGGCCGCACGCTCAAGGTGAACAAGGCTAGGCCCCGCACCTAAGGCTCTGATCTCAACAATCTATATCTAAGCTCTGCGCTCGGAGGCTTCTATGCTTAGAGGTCTTATTTCCAAAGAAGCAGGGCTTGGGAATTTTTCACTGCCTTGACTGCTAGTTGGTCAGGGCAGGTTTGTTTGTTTAAAAATAGAAAAATTATGGAAGCAGGCGTTTAAGGTGAGCAGCAATGCGCTCTAACCTACGTCCGAGTTTAACCCTGTCGCTGTTCCTGCGAAAAAATGTTCGTTCTTACGTAACTAAGGCTTATTGCCTATCTACATTCCTCTCTCTGATAGAGTGCTTTATCCACAGTACCTCGTTATTTCTTGTTGTAAGGTATGCGTTTTATCTAGATGAGTTCACAGTGCCCTCATGCTAGGCACCTTGAAACCTTAATAGGCGTCTTACAAAAAGACGAGACATCTGAATGAGAGCCTCCCTTGAGCAAACCCAGCCCCCGGCCCTGCGTGCCTCAGAACCCATCATCACAGACCGCTACTTCCAACCGCCACAAATATCGAGCCGTTAGTCCCCTCTGGTTGCTCCCCATTTTTGGGTTGTTTGGCGTGTCTTGGTTAATGCGTCTACACCGTGGCATAACTTCCAAGCAGCAACAAATGCAGATGGCCGCGCACTCAGAAGCGTTTTTTGCCGAGATTAGCCAATATCCTAAAAACAAATCTGCTGAACGGTTCGATCAGCTGGGTGCGGCCCTTGGCTTTTTACCTAATGATGCACAGAGCCTAAATATAGAGCCGGTAACACCCATAAATACTAAAGCTCAGAAAAGATACCTTGCTCTTCAACCGGCGCTAACCTATCTGCTAACAGAACAGCTGGGAAAGACTGGAGAAACCGCTGATGGCGAAGTGCTCAGGCCTATTCCCTCTATCCCGCCTCATTTAGCCGCCTATTTGGCGTCTATCCAGCCGGACTTAATAGCGATACAAACCCATCTTTTAGCGCAAGCGCCGCCCCAGTGGGAGATCAATCTGGAGCGAATGTTCAACGAGGACTATCCCTTTCCAGGGTTGACCAACGTTCTGAATACTCAAAAGCTGCTGATTCTGTCGGCTATTTCTTACAGTCATCAGAACCAACCGTCAGAAATGCTAGCGGCCCTAGAAGCCTCTTGGCGACTTAACCAAGCTGTCGCCCAACGGCCTGATTTAGTTGCTCAAATAGCCGCTTCTATCACAGCAGACTATCAATCAACCCTGCTACGCCACACTGAAAATCTATCTCAGGCGCAGCTCTCACAATGGCAACACCGTTTCTCACAGCAGATTCAGCAACAACGGTCGGTGCTCGATGGCGTTCGCTTCAATGTTTGGCTACAGTATCAAAGCCTGCAACAATCTCTATCGAAGGTCACAGAGTCATCGAATCTGCTGGCCGTTTTCTCTCCGGTTCACCAATTTGCGATCGCCAATATAGATACAGCCCAAACAGCACATCGCACCATCGATTTGTTGCGCAGTACAAACGTGTGTGAAACATCAGAATCTGCTATTGAAGTTCAGCTTGCCACTATTCAAACGGCTGAATGGAATGATGCCATAGCTCCCTTGCCAGCGGGGTTAGCGACAAGGTGGAAACAAGAAAGCGATCGCACCCTCTCTCTAGAGCTTACACAGCAAGTGCTAAACGCCAAACAGCATTACCAACAGCACCAGCAATGGCCTAACCATGAGTCACAGACGGTATCACAACAGCTTAGGTCGAGAGCATGCCCTAACGAACATTGGGTATATACACTCAAAGATGACAACACCCTTCATATTCGATTAAGTGCAGAACCCGTATCTATCCCTTCCCAGTCTTTCCAGATGTTTCTTACATTGCCTGTGACAGATTGAAACAACCGCAAAGGGGTGCAATAGCAAGGTAACCCAAGCTATTGCACCCCTTTGTTCATGGAGCTATCGTCGATTAACTTGCTGTCTTAATGGCTTTTTCAGAGACGCTGTAAGTCCCACCACGTCCTCTATACCAGTCGCCATCGCGGGCACCTGCCGAGAGAATGTTGGACACTCGGTTACGAGCCTTCAAAAAGTGTGTTTTAGGCATATCTTCTTTAAAGACTACGTTCATAACATCAGCAATTTTGAAGATGTTGTCAGGCTGAGCCTTTAGCACACCAACGATGACATCAGGCAAGGGTGCCTTGCTGTAACTATCTTGGATGTACTTCTGCCAGTTAGCTGTTCTTCCGCTACGTTTCCCCGTCGTTTTCTTGGTCGCACTGGTGCTCTGTGCCTTAGCTGCCTTGGCTTTAGCAGGACGGCCTCGGGTTGCTTTCACTTTGCGAGTCTTTGTTTTCGTCGATGTCTTAGTTGACGCTTTAGACGCTTTAGACGCTTTAGTCGACTTAGTAACCTTTGCCTCAGCTGATTTTGCAGGGGCACTTTTTGAGGTCGCTTTTGCGGTTTTTGCTTTTTTACGGCTGCTGGCAGGTGCAGTCTTTGGTGTAGACGTATCACTTGATTCAAACATCGCAATCACGGTTTGAATCCCTTTGCGCTTTTCTTGCAGGGCAGCAAGCTGGGCTTCTAAAGTGGTTGCCTGTGCCGATAGCTCAGAATCCACTTCTAAAAGCTGTGGCAGAACAGATGTAGACATACGTAACTTCTCCTTGTTTTACTTAAATCTATGAGCGGTATGGAACTGAAAGCTGTGTGACGCTAGCTATATAAGGGTTAGCCAGCCAATATAGACATGTTTTGAACCAACGACTTTTACAGACGTTACCTAACGGATAACTACAAAACGGGTAACTACAAACGGAGGAGCGTAAGCGTCGCAGCTATGTGCGTTTGCATTCTCTAGTCGTTTTATCCCTGAGACTGTGCTTCTATAAATCCCTGTTTCTATAAATTCCTGCTTCTATAACTGAAAATTTCTCGGCCTGATGTCCTTCAGCAGTTGCTGTTAGTAAATAGGTCGTGTGGCCGCTGAAAGTGCATCAGGACTCACAGACAACAAAGCATCAGAGAGAAAATCTGAAATACCAACCCCAAATGTCGTCAGAATCAACATGTCGTCAGACCCTCTACAGGCTTTGCACTCATACTTACGATTCGGTATCAAGTGAGCTGGCTCAAGTATGCCGAAAGTAAAGAAAGCACGTCTGCGTGAGAGAGCTATGTTCAGACATCTTTATATAAGGCATCTACATAAAAGCACTTAAAAAAGATAACCTCGAAAAAGATAACTTTGAAAAAGATGACTCTAGAAGATTAGGGCCATCAGGTCAAGAATACCGCTGAACTAGGTATCTTCTGAGTTAAACGGCCTCTGAGTTAAATAGCTTCTGAGTTAAATGACTACCAAGCCAAACACTCACTAAACCAATTACCTACAAGCCAAATATCTACAGTTGATAGACTACGTTTAGGTAGCCTAGCCAGAAGAGAAACTCACCTGAAATGTTTCTAGATTAAAATTATCTCTTTTGAGAATAACACTATTTAATCACTTTCATGTTATTGGTCAAGACTTTTTGCTAATTTCTTTGATAATCTCCTCATTTTTAGAGAAAATTACTGACTTCGTTTGAGACTTTCGTAGGCAAACGGAGCGTATTTGAGAAGAAGAAAGAGTGTGATCAGTGTTAATAACCCAATGCCAACCACTAACTTCATTGCGGAGATAGGCCATAGGCAAAGAAGACAAATCGCCACACTGTTAGCGGCAAGGACATCTATGCGCTGCTTGATCCCAAAGGGGACAATGGCCGGAGAGTGATTTGGGAAGAGCTGTATGCCTGCGAGTAAGTTGAACCAAAGCTGACTAAAGATGACAATCAGCGCTCCCCATTGAAGAGAGAACAGCGCGAGATAAAATCCTGACAGCTCTAGTGCAATTGTACTGATCGTGATGCCAAAAAAACGATTGAGAAGAGAGTAGTCTTTTGCCTGTGCTGCTGTTTCTGGTGTGGCGGCTTTCAGCTCTGTTTGCGAGGAGAGTAGCGCTGCAGTCATTGCAACATTGTTGAGATCAACGTAGGCCATCCGAGCCAGTTCAATGCAAAACAGGAGCAGTGCAATGGTGATGAGTAATGCTGCTGTCGTTGTGGCGATCGCTTGAGCACGAACAATATGTGTGAGCAGCATCACAATAGCTGGCAAAAACAAAACTGCTGCAAGCCCAGCGACCCATGGATGAGAAGAGAGCCAGCGTAGAGGGTTAGTTAACAGAGGGGAGGTTAACAAATGTGGTGATCCCATAGGTCAGCAATAGAATTGGCCGTAGTGGCAGCGGCGGTGTCTCTCAAGGCGATGTTCATTAAGGCAGCATTCATTAAGATTATTGCCAAAATTACGTTGGATTAAGAGTGCGCGCCTTGAAATCATATAGCCTCATTACTGTTTTCCCAGAGGGTAAATGGTTTCTTCTCGGCGATATATTCTTACGCTCTCCTGTCCAGACCGAGTTGGCATCGTTGCCGCTGTGAGTGATCTAATCGCAACGAACAACGGCTGGATTAGTGAGGCGCAGCACCATTCAGAACACGTCGGTCAGCGCTTTTTTATGCGACAGGAGATTCTGGCAGACTCTCTCGACTTTGGAATACAAGCGCTCCGTCAGCGATTTTTGCCTGTTGCTGAGCAGTTTAAAATGGACTGGGCAATTCGCGATTCCCATCAAAAGAAGCGAGTGGTCATACTGGTCTCTAAAAGTGGACATTGTCTATACGACTTGCTCTCGCGGTGGCGTAGCCAGGATTTAGAGATAGAAATTGCCTGTGTGATTTCTAATCATGAGTTGTTTCGAGGCCTAGTAGAGTGGCACGGCATTCCTTATCATTATGTGCCCGTAACGCCTGACAATAAGCAACTGGCTTGTGAGGACATGATGTCCTATTTCGATGCGGCCGGTGGAGATGTGATGGTGTTGGCCCGATATATGCAGATTTTGCCAGCCCAAATGTGTGATCGGCTATCTGGACGCATCATCAACATTCACCACTCTTTTCTACCTTCTTTTATTGGCGCCAAACCCTATCACCAGGCCTACAGCCGAGGGGTGAAGTTGATTGGAGCCACCTGTCACTACGTTACACAGGAGCTAGACTGCGGACCAATTATCGATCAAGATGTTCTGCGCATTGATCATTCGGACTCTCCGGAAGACTTAGTTCGCTATGGGAAAGATATTGAGAAAACAGTGCTCGCTAGGGGATTGCGCTACCACGTTGAAGATAGGGTGATGCTACATCAGCAGAAGACGATTGTGTTTCGTTAGGTATCAGCGTTTCGGTTGGTGCAAGAATTTCGTTACGAGATTATTTAAGGGAGTGAACAACGATCTCCAAAAAACGCTACACTCACGGGAGTACAAAGACGGTCTGTTGAAAAGCTGTTTCAACGTTAGCCTCTATTAGGCAAAAGCCATTCGACTCAAATCGAATCAACTTACGTCTAACGAGAGGCCGTTTCACGAGAAGCCGTTCAACAAACAGCCGAGGATGTTTGAATAAAGAGGACTTTTAGAAAATGAGTGATCCGGTTCTTTCCCAACTTTCAGCTGTTGAGGATGATCTTTCTCAGCAGGTAGAAAGCTTAGAATCTGAGCTAAACAGAATCAAAGAGCAGAGAGATGGCCTGCGTACGGTCATCAATATGTTTGATTCTGATGGTGAATCGTCTCAGCCTGCCAGTAGCAGTACTGGTGGTACAAAGCGTCGGGTCGGGCGTTCCCCCGGACGGAAAAAAACAGCCAAGACCCCAACAACAGCCAAGAAGGCAACTCCCGCAAAGGCGACAACAGCTAAAAAAGCTAAGACAGGGAAAAAAGCTGGACGAAAGAAAAAAGACGGGCGGGCTGCCAATTGGCAAAAATATGTTCAAGATGCCTACAGGGATAGTGCGCTTCCAGAATCGGTTAGTAGCATTTTGCGATCACAACCCTCAGAAATCTTTACCATTGCCGATGTGATGACGGCTATCTTCCGTGAAGATATGCCCAGAACCTCTTACTTAAAGGCGCGCAATCGCATCTCCAACATCTTGTCAGCAGGGGCTAGAGATGGCACTTGGTACCGTGGTCGTAACGGTCGCTATTCTCAGTCACAAAGCGTCACGAAAATGTAGGCGGGGATGTTGCTTCAGGTCTAGCTGTAATCTGGCTAGGCATTCAAACTGTCAGCATCCAAACTGTCAGACATTGCATTGAGAAATCTCGAACGAATATGGGACAGTTCTTTTGTAGGGACTGTCCCTTTCTCTTTAAACGAAGCTTACACGAGCCTTGTCCTATGTCTTTTGCCTCTGTACTCCTCGCTAGTGGCTGGAATAATCCGTGGCTGGATGCCATTGCCGTTAATACCGTTTTAATTGGCGTAGCTTTTGTCCTCCCTAAGAAATTACTGACGCCAGCAGGGTATGCCAATGCTTGGCTACTCGGTGTCATTGTATGGGGCGCACTGAGTTGGCCAGGCTATGTCACCGTGCTGTTCTATTTCTTTGTCGGTTCGGCAGTGACCAAAATTGGCATGACTGAAAAAGAAGCCTGTGGCATTGCCGAAGCGCGGGGTGGTGTGCGCGGGCCCGGGAATGTGTGGGGATCGGCGTTAACAGGAACGCTCTGTGCGCTGGTGCTAGTTCTGGTTCAGATGACCGCCTCAGGCAGTGGAACGGCTTTAGCGATGTGGCCGCCGCTACTGGCCCTTGGTTTTGTCGCCTCTTTGAGCACCAAGCTTTCTGATACGACCGCGACTGAAATTGGCAAAGCTTACGGGCAAAGAACGTTTTTGATTACAACCCTGCAGCCAGTGCCTAAAGGAACGGAAGGGGCGGTGAGCTTGGAAGGAACCCTAGCAGGCATTGTTGGGTCTATCGCCTTGGCACTGGTTGCCTGGTCCTTGGGGTTGATCTCGCTGTTGGGTGTTGGCGTCTGTGCGATCGCTGCTTTTGTGGCCACGAGCATAGAAAGCGTCATTGGCGCAACAATAGAGGAAAAACTCGGTTGGTTAACCCACGATTTGGTGAATATTATTAACACCACTGTCGGTGCCGCCGTCGCTATTGGCCTAGGTTATGCATGGCAGCTGATGTAGCGGATGATATAGCGGATGATGTCGTAGAAGAAATAGCTTTCGTGAAAGAATTATGTGTAGGTTTCTTAGAAAAACATATAAAATGTAACTATAAGAAGCCCGGGAAGCTCGGTATAATCAGCCTGAAAAGCAGGCTAGATAACGAGCTGGGGGTATCGTAGTAAAAGGCGTGTTTCTAAGTTAATGAACTTAATGAAAATGAGTTTTAGGCCAAATTCTCTTTAGGTCAAGTGTTAGGTCAGATGAGTTTTAGGGCGAGTGAGCGCTGGAACGGGCTTGGGTTAGATGCATGGCATTCGCCCTGAGCGGCTGATTTGACGACTCTCTAAGCGGATAGCTCACTAGCTTAAGGAAGCTGCAATTTGTACTGCGAAGGCCCTCAAAAAATAAAAATCAACTCAATTAAAATATAAAGAGTCCAAACCTATGGCAATGATGTCGGTTACTGAGGAAAATTTTAATCAGACAGTTCTGTCCTCTTCAGCCCCCACGTTTGTTCATTTCCGAGCCCCTTGGTGTGGCATATGTCGACTAATTTCCCCGATATTGGATAGCTATAAGGCAACGTGGCCTACATCCTTACGCATTTTAGATATCAATGCAGACGAAAATTTCAAGCTAGCCAACCGTTTCCAGCTTAAAACCTTGCCCACCCTGCTCTACATTGAAAACGGGCGTATCATTCAGCGCCTGGAAGGCTTTTCAGGGCACGAATCTTTTCGTGAGCAGTTGGAGATGATTGCTTACCGCCACCGTCTGGAGAGCACGTTCGCTTCTCGATAGTGCAATCCTCCATAGAGCAATTCATAGAGCAATCCTTTTGTATTTTTAATGGGTCTTTTGCCTAGAGGTAGCCCTTCAGCAAAAGGTCCTCACCTACAGGGGTTAAAGATAGCCGGGTCAGAGATTTTGCCTGCGTCATCTGCGTGAGCCCTAGTTCACCAATCGGTGAAGGGGCTGTTGCCCCCCCGATGATTTTAGGTGCGATAAAGGCCCAGACCTTCTGAATAGCGCCAGCGGCGATCGCCTCAGCGGCCAGCGTTCCGCCACACTCCCATAGCACGCTCATACAGCCCCGTTCGTATAGTGCGCCCATCACCGCATTCGGTGTCAATGACCCTAGGGTCATCACCGCCACACCTTGCTGTTCCAACGCTGCTTGGACAGAAGGGTCAGCGCCTGTTTGTGTCATCACTAAGGTCATGGCCTTGTGGGTATTCCACAGGTTTGCGGTGGTCGGTAAATTGAGCTGACGGCTCATCACCACGCGCAATGGATTGTGCTTGCTTTGGCCATGGCTCGTTAGATTAGGATTATCCTTGCGCACAGTATTGCCGCCCACAATCACAGCGTCACAGCGACTGCGGAGCTGATGCACCTGCTGGCGCGACTCGGCGCCACTTACCCAGGCGCTATGCCCGGTGGTCGTTGCAATTTTGCCGTCTAGGGTCATCGCATACTTGAAAATGCCGAAGGGCTGGTGATGCGTTACACGGTGAATGAAGGCTTCGTTGAGCTGGCGGCAGCGATCGCGCTCCACCCCAACGGTTACCTCAATACCAGCTGCTCTAAGCTTTTCGATGCCCCCATCAGCCTTTGGATTGGGATCTTCTAGGCCAATGACCACCCGTCGAACCCCAGCGCGAATCACCGCTTCACTACAGGGCGGCGTTCTGCCTTGATGGTTGCAAGGTTCTAAGTTCACATACAGTGTGCTGCCGCTTGCCTGTTCCCCAGCGGCGCGAAGGGCAAATACTTCGGCATGTGGTTCGCCTGCTTTGGGATGATAGCCTTCACCTACAATGTTGCCATTTTGAGTGATCACTGAACCGACTAGGGGATTGGGTGCCGTCTGGCCCGCGGCTTTGGCCGCAAGCTCGCAACAACGTTGCATCATGGCAATGTCTTGAGCGGCCTTTTGAGCAGCCTTTTGAGGCGAGTCGGGGACGGGGTTGGTGGGATTGGTCACAGCTGATAGGGTGTCCCTGATGGTAATCGTTCTATCCGTATAGGCTAACAGGCTGCTCCATTTCAGGTTGCTTCTTTAGGTTGCTTCATCATGCTCCAGTGCTTACGAACGTTCACGCTGACCGGACTTTTTGGCGTTTTAATAGCGGTGATGTTAGGTGGGATAGGGCGCATGCCCGCTGTTGCGCAAACAGCGCAAAACCCCCAGCCATTGGTAGAACAGCCGGCCATCCTATCATCGGAGTTGTCTCCGATTAATAGACTGTTGCCGCTGCCTTTAGCAACCGCAACCGAAGTCCCGGCGCTGACACCCATTTATTTAGATGGCCGACAGCTTTTTTTTCTGAGTGCGCCGGCGTTAGAGGATGAGCGTGCTGTCGGGCAACCCCCAACAGCGGTTAGAGCGCAAGCGATCCAAACGCGGCTGAATGAGATGGCCAGGCAGCTCCCTCGCAACGACCTAAATGCCTTGCCAGCGGTCTCTGTTAGGGTCGATGAACCCAGCACCTTACCTGTGATCTTCGTCGGCGCTCAACCGTTGTTGACGGTGACCACACTCGATGCGCAGTTTAGTGGATATCCCACTCCCAGTGAGCTGGCCAATGTGTTCAAGGGGCTCTTAGAGCGGGCCTTTGAGCGCTATGTACAGGAGCGATCGCCCGCGGCCTTCCGGCAGCAGAGCCAGTCAGCGTTTACTGTTTTTGCCGTCGCGGTGATCGCTCAGGTTTTTATCCGACAGTGTCAGAAAAAAGTTCGGCAGCGTCAGATTAGACTGATGAGCGATCGCTCTGAAATTAATCGAAAAAGCCTTGCCCGGACAGAGGCTTCTCCTACCCTAAGCGTCTCTAATGACGACGTCTTCGAGAGCGTCATCGAGCAGATTAGAGCGCGACTAGATAACCGACAAAAGCGCAAGCTTAATGAAGCCCTTCGGAACTTGCTGTGGATCGCGCAGATCGCGCTGTGGGTTGCTAGCTTATTTTTAGTGCTGAATTTGTATCCCCAAAGCCGGTGGCTAGCCACGCTTTTGCTGACTTGGATTCAAGTGCCTGCTCGAATTTTGGCGATCGCCGGTGTTGCCTACCTCTCCGTCAGACTCAGCAGCGTGCTGATTGAAAAAGGTGTTTTTGCCCTGCAAGAAGGTACTCAGTGGGCACCTGATCAATCTCAACGGCTCAGCCTAAGATTCTCAACCTTTTTGCAGGTAGCGAAAGGCATCGCTGGCTCAGTCATTTTGGGCATCAGCATTATGTTTATGCTCGCTACAGCCGGCATCGAAATTCGGCCATTGTTAGCCGGTGCCGGGATTGCCGGGATTGCCGTTTCCCTCGCCGCACAGAGCCTCATCAAAGACATTATCAACGGCTTTTTAATTCTGGTTGAAGATCAGTTTGGCGTTGGTGATGTCATTGCCACAGGTGGCGTTAGTGGCATGGTGGAATCACTGAACTTACGCATTACGCAGCTGCGTGACACCGAAGGGCGGCTGATTACCATTCCCAACAGCCAAATTAGCACTGTTCAAAACCTGTCTATGGACTGGGCCCAGGTCGATCTTTCCCTTACGGTTTCCCATCAAAGCGATCTGGCCGGCGCGCTCACGCTACTTAAAGAAGTGGCCACTGGCCTTTCTCAAGAGGCCGAATGGCAGCGCTTAATCCTAGAGCCCCCTGAGGTTCTCGGCGTAGAAAGTTTGGATCACAGAGGTATTACCCTACGTTTGTGGCTCAAAACGCAGCCGCTCAAGCAGTGGGTTGTTGCCCGTGAGCTACGGCAGCGCATCAAATTTGCTTTCGACCAAAAAGGCATTGAAATCGGTATCCCTCAAGAAGGGATTACCGTTCTTAAAGCGCCAGTCATACCAGCTGCGTCATCTGCTCAAGTATCTGGTCGCGAAGGTTCTACGCATTCGGATTAATGCCGCCTTCTGGGAACACCCATTTAGGGCCTTCTTTGGCCTTCTCTTCTCGCTTGCGGCGCACGGCCTCATCCGCAATTTCAATCATGGTTTCTAAAGGGGTATTTTCAATGAATGCAGAGGCTTTTTTTTGATCATAATTTTCGGAAACCTGATCACTTTGGCTATCCGTGGGACGGTTTGCATCTGTCATAACGGCAAAAGAAGATGTAATATTTCAGTCACAATTTTAAGCGATTACATTAATTGCTTGCGCCAATCCGTTAACTAACCTATCGATATGCGCTTGAGTATGTGTGGCAATAACGCTCATTCTCAATCGGCTGATTGGCACGGTAGGTGGCCGCACCGCAGCGGTTAAAATGCCATTTTCTTTCAAGCACTGCCCCAGCTTTAAAACCGTAGCCGCATCTTTCACCTGCAAACACACAATGGCAGAGTCGGTAGGCAATCGCTTCAAGGCAATATCGCTGGGGAAAGTAGCCATTAGCTGATCGAGCTGTCGGGTAAGAGCGGCAGCATTTTCATGCAGTCGCTTCAAGCGAGAAGTGTCTTTTTTTAGAACGTGAATGGCGGCTAATGCAGCGGCGGTATCAGCAGGTGAGAGGGCCGTAGTGTAAATCCAACTGGGCGCGCGGTTGCGTAGAAAGTCGATCAGTAGCGTATCACCCGCGACATAGCCACCTAAGCTGGCAAAGGCTTTGCTCAAAGTGCCCATCTGAATAAAGGCGCGGTGGGTTAGGCCAAAATATTCTGCGCAGCCTGCGCCGGTTTCTCCCAATACGCCACCACTGTGGGCTTCATCGACTAGCACCATTGCCTCATGGGCATCGGCCAGCTCTAAAATTTGCGGCAGCGGGCACACGTCACCGTCCATGCCAAACACGCCATCGGTGAGGATGAGGCAGCGGCGATGGCGAGAGCGGTGGTCGCTGAGTTGAGCGGCCAAATTGGCCATGTCACTGTGACGATAGGTGAGCACCGTCGCACCGCTAAGAACCGCGCCATTTTTGAGACTGACGTGATTGTATTCATCGGTAAGAATCAGGTCGCGATCGCCTACCACTGCCTCAATCGTGCCGATATTGGCTAAGTAGCCGCTGCTAAAGACCATGGCATCTTCAGTGCCTTTAAGGCGAGCAATTTCTTCTTCCAACTCGCGATGCAACTGGCGATGACCGCTGAGCAGCCGAGAGCCTGTCGCACCAGTCCCTAACCGTTGGGTCGCAGCGATTGCCTTCTGTGCCAAGCGCGCATCGCCTGCCAACCCCAAATAATCATTGCTGGCAAAATTCACCATCGGCTGAGCGTCAATCATGACGACTGGCCCAGCGACGCTTTCTACGGCCTGAACGCTACGGTACCAGTTGGCCTTGTGAATTGTTTTGAGAGATTTATGAATCCAGGCATAGGGAGAAGACATAGCAGGGAAGACATGGCAGAAAAGACTGTGCTGGAAGAGATTGTATCTGTCGAGCGTCTCTACCCGTTGGTTTTTGTCCCGTTTGTTTTTGCCCGGTTGTCTATTGCCCGGTTGGCAGCATCACTCGGCTTAATGTTCGCCCGTCTTCCATTAGCGATAGGGTAAATTCACCGCCGAGCTGCTTCATGAGCGACTGGCAGACCCACAGATGGCTATTGTGTGGTTGATAAAGGGTAGAAGGCGTGAGCAGATCAACCGGTCGGCCTTGATCTAACTCTTGCATCACCTGTGGATCGACGCTGCCAATATCTGTGATGGCCACCTCTAACCAGTGCTGGTCTATGGGGCGACACCAAATATCGATGCGATCGCCCACCGGAGAGCGCTCGCATGCTTCTACCAGTAGCTCGTACAGCACAAACTCAATCTTCGTCACATCGCCTGCCACCGTCAGATTGCTTTCACAGTGCACCTTTGTCCACAGCTGCCGCTCTTGGATCACAGGATTGGCCCGAGACATTGCTCGCTTCAGTACGCTAATGAGCGTCGCACCTTGGTTTTTGGCTTTGATGGCCCATCGTTCGTGCGTTGTCACGTAGCTGAGCCTTTCCGCTAAAGCATCCATTTTTTGCAGCAGCAGCTTTTGCTTGGCCTCTGCTGCTGAGGGTAACCGCTTTATCTGCTGAAGACATTCAGAAACGTTTCGGTTGAGATCTTCTATTTGGTGCTGTTTGTACCAGTTTAACTGGGTGAGCTGCTGCTGCTGGTTGAGCAAATTGTTAGTGAGCTTAATGTGGCGACGGCACCAAGCCAACTGATTCGCAATCACCATGAGCAAACTGGTTTGCTCCTCAGACCACTGGCGACTGGCCCCATCCGCGACAATCACTATCGCATTGGGCTCATGTTCAGGGGCTGTGCGTAAAGCCGCTACGAGAAAAGAAGTGCCCGCTGGTCCAGTGAGCCACGGTTGGTCGTCGTCGGGCAAATCTTTTATGCGGAGGGTAAGGATGCCTTCTGTTGCGATCGCCCAATTCACGACCGCATCTGTTTCTACCGGAATCTGACGCGCTTCATCAATGCTGAAATGATTGTCTTGAGCCACGGTACTGACGACCTTTGCAAAGGCTTGCCCATTTTCCCAAGCCACTACCGCCACCAGCGGCGCGTGCAATATTTTAGCAATGTGGCTAGTCGCCGAATTTTGCAGTGCTTTGAGCTCGCTCAACCGTTGCAAGCTGTGCATTCCCCACTGAAAACTCTCATGCAGATGTGCCTGCTGATCGGTTTGGCGCTGAAGCTGCCACTGGTGCAAAATCAATCCAATTTGGTTGCTTAAAGATTGCACCAGGGCACGCTCTGCCTGGCTCCAACGCCGCTCCGTTTTATCGGTAATGATGACGATTCCTTCCGGTGCATGTCCTGGAGCCGTATTGCTCACCAGCAAAGATTTAGCTTTCAGCGTCTGGATTTGAGGCTGCCAGGGTGCAAATTTTAGCTCATTGTCTAAACTCTCCACGCTCACTGGTGAATGTGCCCGCTTCAACATCTGTTCATCTACCGTATCGAGCGGCAGCCAGTGCTCAGCGTGCCCTAACCCTACGCCTGTTCGATAACACTGATCAAATCCACCGCGCTCAACATTCCGACTCAACACAATCAGCTGTTCTGTCCCAATGCGGCCTGCGAGCTGCTCCACACATAGCCCCAATACATGTTGCCAATCTCTGTCGCTGTGAATGCTGCGAGTGACCCCAGCGCTAAATAGGTGATCAGACTTTGCCCGGCTCAGGGCCTCATCCATTTCAGCCGTTGGCATTGCCAGACCCAGCATCTGGGATACTCCTTGGACATAGTCCTTTTCAGGCTCGCTCCACATCCGGGCGCTATTGCCTTCCACCGTCATAAACCCTTGCAGCTCATTTTGGTAAATAATGGGCGCGGCAATTAGCGACTGAATGTTAAGGTGCTGCATCAAACGGTTGGCAATGCTGGCCTTGAGTGAGCCGCCCGCCTCGCCCAGCACCAGCATTTCACCGCTACACAGAATGCTATATAGCCCTTGGAGTTCGCTGACCGGCAGCGTGCCACTGTTTTTATCTTGAAACTTGCCAACGCGACACCAAAAATGACGACCTCTGGGCTCCAACCAGTAGAAACTAATCGGCGCACCCATAAATTTTTCGGTCTCTCTCGCAACTTCTTCCAAACGAGCCTCTAGAGCCGGCAATGCACTCAATGATTCCAACAGTTTCAGCAGCGGCTTGGCCGGCTGTTTTATTTGCTGCCGCCGCTCTTCCAAATCGTTTTGGTGAATGGCTTCTGCTAGGGCATTATTAATCGCAAGCAGGGTAGAGTTTTCTAAAGTGCCAGGTTCAACTCCCCAGCGCCGAGATCCCAAAATCATCAAACCAAAGCAGATGCCCTTGCGCTGAATCGGCAAGATAACGGTTCCTTGTTGTTCAAAGCTTTGGGCAATACGCTCCCAAGCACCCGCACGTGATTCCTCACAAAAATTGGCAATCAAGGTCGGTTGCTTTTGGATGATGGTCTGCTCTAACAGGCTTCCCGGCTGCAAAGAGAGCGTCGTGTATGAGAACCGACGTGGCCCGTTGGTAATGACGCCACGAGTGGTGAGTTTGTGATGTACTCGGTCGTATAAACCCACCCAAAGTAAGCTGTAGCCAAACTCAGCGCGAATTGCACTGAGCGCTTCTTGAATGGCCTCTTCAAGGGTTTCTGCTTCCCAAATAGTAGGCAGCACTTGGCTCAGATCTTGTTTAGTGAGTGCCCTAGCGGCGCGCCTGTCAGAATCATGACGGCTACTACGCCCCTGCTGAGAGCGTTGGCGATCGCGAGTGGGCGCAGGAGATCGGTGCGAGGGCTTTACCATGTATGAAGCGTGTGTAAGACGGAAGGCAGCGTGAACAAGTTATGGCGATTGATTAGAGGGCACTCCGTCCGCGAAAGCACGGAGGCCAGAAAGACATTTGCAGACACCTGATAACGGTAGAGTTCCCGTAATCACTCGCTCACACAACGAAAAACAGGGTGGGACAACTTAAGAAATGTCTACTGTGAAGATTGACAGATTGGTATAGTGCTTTCTTGAGTAGATTCCGCTACTTTTGATGATTTTTTTATCTGCACGCTTTTAGGAGAGTTCTTTTGCAACAGCTCTATAAATTGGGCCTTCGGCCTTTTATGTTCAATGTGCTAAACGCCGATCCTGAAGCCGTTCATCGTCAGACCCTCGATACATTGGCGTGGATGGCAACGGAACCCACCCAAGGCGCACTGTTTCATCAGCCCACCCGACTCGCGACCCAAGCCGCCATGTCTGGTCTCTGCAAAGTAAGCGATCCTAGGCTTTCTCAATCACTCTGGAACCTCTCTTTTGACAATCCGTTTGGTCTTGCCGCAGGTTTTGACAAAGACGGCACCGCTGCTCGTGCTTGGCCCCTACTCGGCTTTGGCTTCGCTGAACTGGGCACCGTGACGTTTCATCCGCAGCCCGGAAATCCCAAGCCCAGAATGTTTCGCTTGCCAGCAGACAATGCTGCACTGAATCGAATGGGCTTTAACAATCAGGGGGCAGCGGCCCTCTCACAAAGACTGAGAGACCTTTGGCCACAAGGGGACTATCCTATGCCAATTGGCATTAATTTAGGTAAGTCTAAAATTACGCCCTTAGAAGACGCTGCTGAAGACTACCGGAAAAGCTTTGAACTGTTGAAAACGCAGGGCAGTTATTTTGTGGTGAATGTGTCTTCACCGAATACGCCAGGGTTGCGATCGCTCCAAGCCAAAGAACAGCTCGCTCCTATCCTCGAAACCCTCCAAACTGCGAATACAGACAGTAAACCCCTCCTGGTCAAAATATCCCCCGATCTCGCTACCGAAGATATCCACGAGATTGTGCAGCTTGCCCAAGATTGCAACCTCTCTGGCATCATCGCTACCAACACCACCATTAGTCGAGACGCGCTCACCACCCGCACCATTACCGCTACCGGAAAGTCTGTTACCGAAGAAGCCGGTGGCATTAGCGGCGCACCCGTCACCCAACGCTCCACCGAAGTCATTCGCCTCATTTACGAACAAACCCAAGGCACGTTACCGATTATCGGCGTTGGCGGTATTTTCAATGTAGAAGATGCTTGGGCCAAAATCACAGCAGGCGCTTCTTTACTGCAAACCTATACGGGTTGGGCATACGAAGGGCCAACGATGGCTAGCGTTATTTTAAAGGGACTGCTGAAAAAGTTAGAGAACCAAGGATTAGAGACTATTTCTCAAGCCATTGGAATAGCTCACCAAGACTGAGAGCTGCTTAACAAGCCACTGATTTGATCTGTTTATTAGGACACTCTTTCATCAGGACACTCTTTCATCAGGGCACACACTCTCTATTGCCCGCCTGCTTTTTTCACGTAGGTATCTAACCACTGCACCATTTCCCACAGAACATGGCCAACGGCCTCGCGGGAACGGTAGCCGTGTTCTTCGTAGGGAAGGCTGACGTAACGAACGGTGCCGCCGAGTCCTTTGATGGCTTCGTAAAGGCGATCGCTCTGAATCGGATACGTACCAGCATTGTTATCCGCAGCGCCGTGAATCAGCAGTAGTGGGTATTTAATTTTGTTCGCATAGGTAAACGGAGACATCTTCATGTAAGTTTCTGTCGCATCCCAAAAATTGCGCTGCTCACCCTGAAAGCCAAACGGCGTAAGGCTGCGATTATACGCGCCGCTACGGGCAATGCCGGCTGCAAATAAATCGGTATGGGCGAGCAAATTGGCCGTTGTAAACGCACCATAGGAATGACCGCCAATGGCTAATTTCTCTTTTGTGCTAACCCCGCGCTCTATTAAATAATCTACGGCTGCTTTGGCACTGTCCACGAGCTGTTCTAAGTAAGTGTCGTTAGGTTCGCTGTCGCCTTCGCCGATAATGGGCATGGTCGGCCCAGACAAAACGGCATACCCCTGGGTGAGCAGAAACATAACAGAGGTGCGCTGCGGTCTTCCGAAGGTATTTTCAGCGCGAGTGACTTGGCTCGCTGTAGCACGGCTTTTGTGCTCTTCTGGATATACCCACAAAATGGTGGGTAAAGGGCCATCGCGCTGTGGGTCGTGACCAGGCGGTAGATATAGAGTGCCAGAAAGCTCGAGTCCGTCGGCGCGATTGTAGCGGACAATCTCTTTGTGAATGTTCTCGTACCAAGGCAGCGGATCTTTGCGGTCGGTGAGTACTGTTTCTGTGTCTTGCTGGCGGTTGTACAGCCAGTAGTTACTGGGGTGGGTTTTGTTCTCTCTGGCAATGATTAGCTGCTCAGCTTCCCCATCTAAAAGTCTTCTCACACGAGAAAATCCATTTTCTCCGGCTTGCCACAGCCGTTCTTTTTGTCCGGTTGTTAGGTTTAACCGATCTAAAAAAGGATAGACGCCCGCTGGGGAGGCGCCCCGTCCGTTGAGATAAATGTCTCCATCTTTAGAGAGCTGTAAGACATGCCAACCGTATTTCCCTGGGTGTGTCATTGGCTCTCCAGGGTTGCTGTAGGCGTCTTGAAAGTTACGCTCTTCTATAAGGTGGGGATTTTTTTGAGCCTGGTTGGGTGAAATGTGCCAGGTGCGAAGCTGACGGGTGTTATACAGCGCTTCGTATCCCAGGGCAATGTTGTCAGTGCCCCATTCAATGCTGTTGTAGCGCAAAGTCGTTTTCCATAGTGGTGTTGGCGCTGCGGTGAAGGGCGCTTCTAGGGTATACAAGCTGTCTCGATAGTCACTTTTAACGCGAGCATCCCCACCGTCCAACGCTTCTACCCAATACAGTGTGGCGGGTTTGTCAGCGCGCCAACCCGATGCCCGTTTCCCATCTCTCACAGAATCGAAGTTGATAGAGATTTCTTCTGCTAATGGCAGATCGGCGAGGGTATAAACGACTTCTCCGTTGAGATTAAAGATATCTGTGCGTTTGGGAAATCGGGCGAGGGGAACTTGATAGGAAAACGGGCGATGGGTGGAGATGACTTTAAGCCATTTTCCGTTGGGAGAAGGGGTAAAGCCTTTGAAAAGCCCGGCTTGAGTGATAGGCGTTTGCTTCCCAGAGAGATCAATTTTGATGATTTGGGAGGAGAGATAGTATTCCAGTAAGGCTTCATCGTGGGGGCTTTCGAGCAGGTTGGTATAGGTGCGCGCAGGGGCGGTACGACCGATGCTCTGCTCAATGATGGGGCCGACGGGAAGGGTTGGTTTGGCAGGGGGCGGGCCTGCGTCGGTGCGGACTTTGCAAACAAGTGTGTTGTCAGGCAGCCAATGGAACGGACTGGCGCAGGTGGCATTAACAATTGGGCCAGTGAGACGAGTTGCCTGGGCCGAGGCGATATCGAGAACCCATAGGCTGATGCCACGCTTGCCTGTTGTACGGCCCAATTCATGGCCTGTTTCATGGCCTGTTTTACTGTCCGCTTCACTGTCGGAGAGTTGTGTGTGGGTGAATGCGAGATAGCGGCTATCGTCTGACCATCTGAGATCTCGAATGCGGGCGTCGGTGGGGAGTCCGGCAATGGGCCGAGCTGTTTTCTCTTGTAGGCGGCGAAGAGAGAGAGAAACGTAGTAGCCCGCCTTGGCTGGCCCCCAGGTATTCGGATTTATTTGTAGACCGGCGATCGCCACCACCGGGACTGTTAGCTCTTCGATGGGGGGCAGTCCCGCCTGCGCAAATTCCACAATCCACTCTGTGTTAGGAGAAAAGCCCACATCAGGCAGTTGGGGGGCATCAAGCATAGCCGCAATTGGCTCAGGGGGAGTTTTCCAAGTGTCCTGAGCGGGAAGGGTCATAAGAGAAACGATGAATGATGAACAGAAGCGCTGGTCAGCGACGGTAAAAAAAATTAGCTTGTTACCGCATCAAAGCAGAATATAACGGTAGGGGGACGATTGAACAAAATGTATGGGAAACACCACGAAAAAGGACGCTTCGATAAGATCCGAAACGTCCTTTTCATGTTGATTGATTGAGTCGTTCTGTTTTGAGTCGTTCGGCTGAGCGATCCCTTTAAGCTGAGCGACCCCTTTAAAGGGAGAGACTAGTCATCTGAGAATTCGTCCATTGAAGGGCAGGTGCAAATTAGATTGCGATCGCCATAGGCCTGATCAATCCGGTTCACACTGGGCCAGAACTTTCGTGCCTTTGTCCATTCCGTCGGGAATACTGCCGTCTCACGCGAGTAGCCTCGGTTCCACTCATCTACCAAATCAGCGGTGGTATGCGGCGCGTGTAACAAAGGACTATCTTCCGCTTCAATCTCACCCGACTCAATTTGTTTGATTTCTGCGCGAATGGCAATCATTGCATCGCAGAATCTATCCAGCTCAGCGAGCGATTCACTCTCCGTCGGCTCTACCATAATGGTGCCCGCCACTGGCCAAGACATGGTGGGCGGGTGGAACCCGTAGTCAATCAAGCGTTTGGCCACATCATCTACATTCACATGGGCCGACTTTTTGAACCCACGTAAATCCACAATGCACTCGTGAGCGACTAAGCCACGCTTCCCTTTATATAGGATGTCGTAGTGGCCTTCTAAACGCTTGGCAATGTAGTTCGCACTCAATATGGAGAGTTCACTTGCTTTCTTCAGGCCTTCTGGCCCCATCATTTGGATGTACATCCAAGAAATCGGCAAAATGCTCGCACTGCCCCAAGGCGCAGCCGACACGGCTCCAATGGCTTGCTCGCCCCCTGTTGGAATTAATGCGTGACCTGGCAAAAAGGGCACTAAATGTTCTGCAACCCCAATCGGGCCAACGCCTGGGCCACCGCCGCCGTGGGGAATGCAAAATGTTTTGTGTAAATTCAAATGACACACATCTGCGCCAATATCACCAGGGCTGCACAATCCAACCTGCGCGTTCATATTCGCGCCATCCATATAGACTTGGCCGCCATGGCTGTGAATAATCTTACAGACTGTTTTGATGCTCTCTTCAAATACGCCGTGGGTAGAGGGGTAGGTCACCATCAGCGCGGCAAGATTCTCGCTGTGCTTTTCGGCCTTGGCTGCTAAATCAGCAATATCAATGTTGCCGTCGTCATCACACTTAACGGCAACGACTTTCATCCCGGCCATGACTGCGCTGGCGGGGTTAGTGCCGTGGGCCGATTGAGGGATCAAACAAATATTGCGATGCGTGTCTCCGCGAGACTCGTGATACTGATGAATAACCAAAAGACCCGTGTATTCGCCTTGGGAGCCAGCATTGGGCTGGAGAGAAACACCGGCAAACCCGGTGATGTCAGAGAGCCATGCTTCGAGTTGCGTAAACAGAGTTTGATAGCCTTTGGTCTGAGAGATGGGTGCAAACGGATGAATTTGTCCAAACTCAGGCCAGGTAATGGGCACCATTTCAGCTGTTGCATTTAGCTTCATGGTGCAAGAGCCGAGTGGAATCATCGCATCTGCAAGGGAAAGATCTTTCTTTTGCAGACTGTAGAGATAGCGCAACAGCTCAGTTTCACTGTGATAGCTGTGGAAGACTGGATTGGTGAGATAGTTCGATGTGCGGCTGAATGCTGCGGGTAAAGGTGTGGGGCGAAGAGAGTCTAGGTTGGGTGCAGTTTTATCCCCTGCAAAAATCTCCAATAGTTCCGCAATTTGTTCAGCGCCTGTCGTCTCATCCAAGCTGATGCCGAGGGTTCGAGGGTTACCCGCTTGTTCGGGATCAATGCGTAAATTAATTTGTTGTTCGGTGGCGCGGGCGAGAATGTCTTTGGTGCGATCGCCTGTCACCACCGTCAACGTATCGAACACAGGGGTATTGCCCATTTCGTATCCGAGCCGCTTCAACCCATCTGCCAGCACAGTCGTTAGCGTATGGATGCGGGTCGCGATTTGCTTCAATCCGTCAGGGCCGTGGTAAACCGCATAGGTACTTGCAATAATCGCAAGCAGCACTTGAGCCGTACAGATATTGCTCGTGGCAGAGTCACGGCGAATGTGTTGCTCGCGGGTTTGCAGGGCTAGGCGCAGTGCGGGCGCACCCTTACTATCTTTGGATAATCCCACCAAGCGACCGGGCAGTTTGCGAGCATAAGCTTGCTTAGTGGCAAAGTAAGCCGCATGGGGGCCACCGTAGCCAAGCGGCACCCCAAATCTTTGGGTATTGCCCACGGCAATATCCGCGCCAAATTCACCTGGCGGTGTCAGCAAGGTGAGACTGAGTAAGTCAGCCGCAACGGTCACAATTGTGCCCGCTGCATGAACGGTGTCAATGAACGCGGTGTAGTCAAAAATTGCACCGTCGGTAGCAGGATACTGTAGGAGTGCGCCAAAATAGGGGCCTTCTTCAGCCAGATCGGCAGCATCGTGATTTCCCACAACAACGTCTATCCCGAGAGGATTAGCGCGGGTTTTAATCACCTCAATTGTCTGTGGATGGCAGGCCGCAGAGACCCAAAACTTTTTCGCTTGTTTAGCCTCTTTGTTCTTACATAAACCAAAGCTCATGCTCATGGCTTCAGCGGCAGCCGTGCCTTCATCTAGCAGCGAAGAATTGGCAATTTCTAATCCTGTTAGGTCGGTCACCATCGTCTGATAGTTCAGCAACGCTTCTAACCGACCCTGCGAGATTTCTGGCTGGTAAGGGGTGTACTGCGTGTACCAGCCCGGATTTTCTAAGATATTGCGTTGAATCACCGGTGGTGTCACGCAACTTGAATAGCCCAGCCCGATGTAGCTGCGATACACCTGGTTGCGGGTGGCAATGTCTGCAATTTTCTTAAGTGCTTCAGTTTCACTCAGCGCATCTTCAACGGCCAGCCGCCGTTTAGTCCGAATACCAGCTGGTACAGCCGCTGAAATTAAGTTTTCTACGCTATTAAAGCCCAGCACTGCTAGCATCTCTGCCGTAGCTTGCTCAGTGGGGCCAAGGTGACGCTGCTCAAAGCGGTCAGCGGTTAGCTGCTCTGTCCATGAGGCTGCGCTGCGAGTGCTGACGGCACCAGTCGTTGTGACAGTACTTGCAGCAGTGAAGGCTTCAGGTGATTGAGCAGTCTGATCGTAGGACATAGCACTTTTAATCTTCGTACGGCGTTGGTGTTTGTATTGTGTAATAAAAAGGCTTACTCGCGTGACAACAACCGCTACCGTTTGGCGATCGCCCATCCGATTTGCGTATTTTTATTCGGGTAAAACAAAAGCGCATAAGCCGGCACCTACACGCTCAAATCGTTTTATTGATGGGGATTGTAGCAATGCGACGTAACCGAAGCGGCTTTTTCCCTCAAGCCATCTATTAAAAAATCGACAGGCGCAGCATCTATAACATCAATGGATGCCTCACCACTAGGATTCACCCTCAACCTGCTCAGCATATTCTTCTGCAGACATTGCGTCATCCAGCTCAGACAAATCATCTGCTTTTACCTTAATCAACCACGCCTCACCATAGGGATCGTTAGCAATATCCTCAGGCGATTCGACTAGCGCATCATTCCGCTCTAGCACTGAGCCATTAATCGGCGACTTTAAATCCTCGACAGCTTTTACCGACTCAATCGTGCCAAAGTTTTCGCCCTGCTCTACATTGTCGCCAGTATCCGGCAGCTCTAAAAATACAACGTCACCCATTTGATCGACAGCAAACGCTGTAATCCCTATCGTTACGATTTTTTCTTCCTCATCCACGCGAGCGTACTCGTGGGTGTCCATATATTGCAAATCTTCGGGATAATCAAATGCCATAGTATTTCCTCGAATTCAGTAGAGATTATTCCACAATCTTGCCTTAATTCAGCACATCGAAAAGTCTGAATTGATGCTGAAGTTATCGTTTATAGAATGGACGCTTCACGATGGTGGCCGGAAAGACTTTATTGCGGATAGCAACCTCTACGGTTTGACCCACCTTTGCGAGCTCTGATGAAACGTACCCCAGCGCTACGGGATATCCCAGCGTGGGTGAAAGCGTCCCACTGGTAATCACACCCACCGTTTCTTTTCCTTTCATTACTGGATAGTCGTGTCGGGCAATATTACGGCCCTCTAATGTCAGGCCCACTAACTTTTGCTGAGTGCCCGCTGCCTTTTGTGTTTCCAGTGCAGCTCGCCCAACAAAGTCTTCGGCTTTGTCCAGATGCACCAACCAACTCAAACCAGCTTCCAAAGGCGTTGTTTCGTCATTGATATCTTGGCCATATAGCGCCATGGCCGCTTCGAGCCTTAGCGTATCTCTAGCCCCTAACCCACACGGTATAACGTCTAAATCTAGCAGCGCCTGCCAAATGTTAGCCGCCGCTTCAACCGGTACCATCACTTCAAAGCCATCTTCGCCGGTGTAGCCAGTACGCGCAAAAAAAGCAGGGTGGCCAAGCAGCGTCCCGCTCAAGTGGTTGTAGCGAGGTAGCGATTGAATATCTTGTTGTGGACATAGGGACTGAAGGGCCGCTGTTGCCGCTGGTCCTTGGACTGCGATCAGTGCCTGATCTCGTGAAAGATCGGTTAATTGAATGGCATCTGTGAGATGGCTTTTTAGCCAATCTCGATCTTTCCCTGTGGTTCCGGCATTGACGATGAGCGTAATCCGCTGTTGGGCATCGGTCTCGCCCTGGTGGTAAATAATCAAATCATCGATAATGCCGCCTTGCTCGTTGAGAAGTACGGTGTACTGTGCTTTGCCTTCGGTAAGCTTGGCAAGATTAGTCGGCACCAGCGTCTGTAGCTGAGCAATCACATCTGGGCCTTCAAGCAGGAATTTGCCCATATGAGAAATATCGAACATGCCTGCGCTGGTGCGTACGGCTTCGTGCTCTTGGCGAATGCCCCCAAATTGGACAGGCATTTCCCACCCTGAAAACCCAGTCATTCTGGCCTTTTGCTGCAGGCATAAATCGTACAGAGGTGTGCGTAGCAGGGAAGTCATAAGCCGGTCAGGGAGTTAGGTTGAGAATAGTTTGAAGGGCGGTTAAGTAGAGTAAAGATGGCATTCTTACTCTATCTTGGTGAGCATTCCCTGTCTTGGTAGGCATTCCCTAGTGCCGCAAAGCGACGCGGGTTCCTACCGCTAGCGCCGTACGACGACGCAGGGTCTCACCGCTGCTAGTCGAGTATCCGCTGATAAACAACGGTTTCAGGCCTATAAGCGCTTTCTCAGCAACTTGGCAGACGCTGTAGATGTAACGGGTGCCCCTCTTTAATTAAATAAGGGACGGATGCCCCAGCAGCAAGTTTTTCTGAAAAATGCTGCTCAAAACGTGTTGCTTTGAGTAGTTTTATTGCCTTGAAGTGGTCTGTTTGGAAGTGGCTGAGTAGTTTTAACGACTCCGATCAGCGCTTTTACTGATCGCTTACATAAGCTCATGTCGGTATATTTTTTGGCTGAAGGACATCGAAAGGGCTTCTCATCGCTAGGTTCACTTAAGTAACTATGAGGACTAGCGGCATGAATTTTTGCAGGCCCTAGTCAGGCGGTGGCAGCACACAAGGCAACAGAACACAAGGCGACAGAAAAAGGGCAGTAGAGCGTTGGATACGAAAAATCGAGAAGGAATGTTACCAAAGCAGCGACTGGCAGGAAGCTGGCTAGCGACGATTCAAACGGTGATGGGATCGCGCTCCCACAAACCTAGCTTTGCGGTGCTCGATATTGGACAGAGCGGACGGATGCATCTGTCTCAATGGTTTTACGCGCACAAAATGATCACATTTCAAGAGGATATCTTGAGTCAGGCGATGCGGTTCCCACGGATGGGGGTGTATCAAAGAGTGCGCCAGTGCAACAGTGAAGTGTATGGCTTTAGTGTCACGGTAGAGCAACTCAGACAGGTGCAGCGCATGGCTGATCCCAATCAGTTCCTCAGAGACTTGACCCGAGGTGGATGTCGAATTGTTTACTTGCACAGAAGAGATGTGTTAAGACATGCGATCGCAACCCTGAGAACCTACAGCGTTAACTTCCGCTTCGATACCCCTGAATCTATTTCCAGAAACGGACGCTTTACCGTAGATGTTAGCGAACTGATCGCCTGTCTACGCTACCTCGATAATCAACGGCTAGAGGCAAACGCTATCTTGCATGGAGTTCCTCACCTGGGCTTGGTGTATGAAGACGATCTGATGGATCCCAACATCTATCAAGCAACAGCGGCACAGCTATCTAAATACCTAGAGATTTCAGATATAAGACCTGTAGGTAGCTCACTTAAGCTTGTTCATCAAAAACTAGAAGACATTGTGACAAACTACAGTGAACTATGTGAGGGGCTAGAGAAGTCTGACTATGCTTATCTAATGACCGATAAACGACATATATTGACGACGTAGCGCCGTACGAGAAACAGCATAAACCGTGCCGCCTGTTGCGCTGGTTGCTACGCTCATCGGCGATGTCTTTTTGCATGAAACACTGCCACCTACTCAAATGGTGGGCATTGCCGTCGTACTTACAAGCGTTGTCATTGGCCAACAAGCCAGTAGTCACCACTAATCCGCTCACCTATCATGGAGCGCACTTTTCCTCTTTTAATTTACGCTTACATAGTTGCAAAAAAGAGATTAGGTGAGCGTCTATAAAAAGAGAATAATTTCATCAAAAAAACAATGTCGTAAGGATTGAGGATTAAATAGCATGGTTATTTAACCAATAGTCCGGACAGAAAAAGGAGAGCAATAGTCAGAAAAGCCATTCGGGCATAGGGTTTAGTTAACACAACAAAACCACCAAAATGGCTATAACAGCTATCATACCGGGTCTACTGAACAAAGTAGGCCATTTAGCAAAC
>JBCCOO010000064.1:0-29242 GCA_039025345.1 Cyanobacteria bacterium P01_D01_bin.105
CAGTTAAGGGTGTTTCCGCCGATTGCTTGGACGGCGCCGGGGCAGTCGAATGATGTGCTCAGGCAGCTGGTGAATTATGGTGACCGGGTAATGGGGTTGAAGACGATTCCTGAGTTAGGTGATTGGATGACGGAGATTGCGCCTCGGTTACCGGGGTATGACCGCTTTGCCAGTCTTGAGACGAAGAAGGATTTATCTCGGAAGGATTGGGCTTATCGATGGGCCAAGAGTCATTTCAAGAGCTGTTGGCAGTATGCGGCTGAGGTGAGTCTCGATTACAACGCGGCGGTGGCGGCTCAGGCGAAGGGGCGGTTATTGGCGGCGTTGGATGAGGTGGGCGTTATAGGCAAGGTGGGGGTGACTCAGTTATGGAGGATGCTCTCTGAGGTGACTCAGCGGCTGTATGGCATGGGGGTGAGTTGGAAGGTCTTTTCTAAGTACAAGGGGATGGTGTTGGCCAGTGTTAAGGGTTCTCGGAGTCTAGGCCTCTCTAGAGGAAATGAAGAGGATGAAAAATTGCTTAATCGAGAGAAGAAAATGGCTAAAGGATCGGAGGGTGTCCGGGGGGGTAAAAACGCTCCCACACAGTTATTAACCGCTAGGTGTGTGACATCCAGTAATGACAAGGGATTGAGTTTATTTAACACCCCTATTCAAAGGGGGGAGGGCCAGGAAGGGGGGCAGAGGGGTTTTGAGGGCTCTCAGGCCTTTGTGGAAGGTGCGATGGTTCAGGTACCTGGAGAGGCTGGGAAGAAGACTGGAGCCGTTATTAAGGCGACGGCGGCTCAGTTGGTTCAGGTGCTGGGCAAGGCTTGTCCCTTCGTTGGGCCGGGGCTCTGGACGGTTAGGCGCGATGAGGTGACGGCTCACGCTTGGGGGCAGTTGTGCGGGCTGGTTGGGGAGATGTAGCGAGGCGAGGGGGTGAGGGTGCGATCTCAGACAGACAGCTATGATGTCGCGAGTACCTTCGGAACGTCGGCCTCGATGCCATCTGTGATGCAATCAGCTAGATATTCATCTATGGTCTCTTGAAAATCTTGCTTCGTCTCAGCAGGCGTCTCACCTCTAAAAGTGATGGTATCTCGTTCTATGTTGGTGACCAGACCGTAAATCAGGTTATCGTCTGCATCGATGGTTAGACGACCTACATAGCCTTTGTATTCAAATGTATTAGGTATCATCGTCTTTAATCCTCCGGGTTGGTGCTATCCGGCGTTATGCCGCAGTCTGTCAAATATTTTCTAAGGCTGCTGATTGCTCCCTTATCGGTGTTGATACCGTTTTTGTGCGGTGTATGGAATCGGCCCACTCTACCGTCAATTATAAATCGCACTCTTGACCCATTCCCCTGTTCAATTTTCCCGCCTGCTGACTTGATTAGAGCCTCTACTCGAGTCCATTTAAGATTAGTCAGCGGTGGAATCTTCCAAATATCAAGCAACGTTTTTCGGTGCTTATTGCTAAGTGACTTAGGCATTTTTAGTTTACTCCTGCCACAATCATGGATGAATGGCGAACGCTACGCTTGGGAAAACCTTTACGTCACCACATTTAAATTAAGTCTGCAATATTGCAGACTTAATTTAACATCTGATTTCAGAAAGCTTGCAAACATTGCAGACTTAATTTAACATCTGATTTCAGAAAGCTTGCAATATTGCAGACTTTCTAAAATCCTACTAAAGAGGATCGATGAATGAAGCGATTTCAAGTAGCGATCGCATCTAGCAAAGGCGGTGTGGGAAAGAGTGCCGTCTCCATTCATGTTTGCCACGCTCTCTCAAAAAAGGGCCTAAAGGTCGTCTTGGCTGACGCTGATAGTAATCAAAGCTCAACCTATTGGGCAGAGAGGGCAGAGCAGAATGGTCATGATCTAGGATTTGCTGTGATCGATGGCATTAGCGGCAATGTCCCTAGTGACTGCGATTTTTTGTGGATTGATACGCAAGGAAATCCCGATTTGTCAGAGCTAGGAGATCTATCACGCAATATGGATTTAGTAGTTTTACCTTGTGGTGTAGACGCAGGCGAAGTAACGGCCACACTCAAATCTATCCAAGAAGCCAAATTGGAAGTTAGCGATTATAAAATTCTGCTCACTCGCGTCCCACCTCGCCCTAACAAACGGGGTGAGACGCTGCATAATCAGCTCGAAGAAGCTGGCCTACCCGTTTTTGATTTGTCTATACAGCACCGTATTTGTCATTACGATGCTAACGAAAGTGGACTCACTCTCGGACAGATGAAAGGTCGAGCAGCTAAAGCTGGGGCCAAAGAATATGCAAATTTGGCAGACGAGATTCTAAAGCTTGTGGAGAAGAATCATGAACCTGGATAACCTGATTGCACAAACCAGCAAGCCGAAAGAAAAGAGAAAAAAAAAGCAGCCGAACTTATCATCGACAGAAATTAAGGGTTCACTTCCATTTGACGACATAAAAGACAGGGCGAATCCAGACTCGCGTCCAATCAATTCTAGCCATGCAGCTGAGCTAGCAGATTCAATTTCTGCTATAGGGCTCATTAGTCCCATAGCTGTAGATATGAATGGATGTCTGCTAGCAGGAAGTCATCGCCGGGCAGCGCTAGCAATGATTAAATCCTCCAACTCAAAAGCTTGGAATCAGCATTTTCCAGAAAATAGAGTTGAGGTCAGAGTATTCGACTTTGACTCCGTAGCTGAACCAGCTAAAGCACTCGACATTGAAGTAGAGGAGAACCAACAGCGTAAAGACTACACACCTGGGGAAGTGCGCAGTCTGGCAAAACGACTGAAAAGTGCTGGATATAAAGACTATCCTGGGCGTCCTCCCAAGGGAACAAAGACGCTCACCAAAGCTCTAACAGAACTTACGGGAAAATCCACTCGTACGGTCAAAGGTCATCTAGCAGAAGAAACCAATGCCAAGCGGATAGCTGCGACCCAGCTAGAAACCTTAATTAAGCGATCAGTAAAAGCGATAGAGAAAATAGGGAAGCATTCAGACTTTTCACAAAAAGAACGTAAGCACCTGAAAGCGGCAATCAGCGAGCTTGAAAAAATCAGCTACTAAAAAAAGTCTGCAATATTGCAGACTTTTCACAGCGAGGTTATGAGCGCCCGTAATCAGCAAGCTTGAAAACCAGTTACGCAGAAAGTCTGCAATATTGCAGACTTTCTGGATGAAAGAATTTTGGTGATTTAGATGACCACAGTAAAGGCAGGCGACCTCATTAATGTCGTCTATGAGGATCGAGAATTTAGAGCGATCGTAATTGATCCGAATGGCCTAGGCCGAGGCGAGCCCAGTATAGGTTTCGGGTTTCGCATGGCTCAAAAACATATCGGCATTCCTCAGCCAACGCTCACTAGCAGGGTGATTAGTGTTGAAGGGAATGAGTACTTCAAAGCTCCGTCTGGCAAGCGCTACAGGGTGATTAATCTTTTAGGAAATGACAACAATAATTACAAGGTTATTGAGGCATCAGATTGGTTCGACCTATCGATGGATATACTTCTTAATCCTGGACAAACACGCAAGCCCACCAGAGAACGTATAGGCGCGTTCTTGCGTTGGTTCGCTATTAAAGGTTTTTATGCTGAGTCTTTTGTCGCTCTCAAAGGCGTGTATAACGCTAAAAGCAGTCGAGCCACAACACGATGGCTCATTACGAGAGAAGGGGGGAAGCCTGCACGTCGAACATATACTGATTTACTCAGTGAGTTGAATGTTCATCAGACTGCGTATGGAAAGTACACCAACGACATATATAAAGGACTGTTCGGGGTTCCAGCAGCTGAAATGCGTGAGAACTGGGCTCTAGTCTCTGGCTCAGCTAAGATAGCCCGCAACTACATTAACGAACAGACTGGCTTAGAGGCAGTGAAATTTGCTGAAGACATGGTTGTAAGAGTCTACTCTGACAATCTAGAAGACGCTCATGCAGAGGCAATCAGGCTTACTGTCAAAAAGTACAAGTTACGCCCTCAGCTGAAAAAGCCTATATAGAGGCTCTCAGTTCTCAAAGTATCCTTGATAGCCCCCAACACAATACACAGCAGGCCATGTAGTCCATCTATGAGAAGACACTGAGGATTGCCTGGGTACTCTCATCCAAACCTATTCACCTTTTCTCAGATACCCCTTAAGTCATCCTCAGAAGGTTGCTCGGTATCGCTGGCATTCTTAAATCAATGAAGCAAACGCATTGATTCCTCAAGGAGACCAGCCATGAAAAACTTTTTCTTTTCCGCTCTCGCTTTGTCCGCTGCTACGTTGACTTTCGCTCCCGTCGCTAATGCTGCTGAAACCGCTCCCTCTTCCATCCAACAAACTCGACTAACTTTCCTCGACTCTCAATCAAAGGCTGTTGAGAATATCCAGCAGGCCCGCCTTGAGTTTCTGGAGAACCAGACTAAGGCTGTCGATAGTATCCAAGTGACTCGCCTTGAGTTTCTGGAGAATCAAACTAAGGCGGTTGACGATATCCAAGCCACTCGCCTCGATTTCCTCAGCAATCAAACGAAGGCTGTCGATAACGTTCAGCAGGTGCGTTTGGCACACCCGGATAGTCAGTCCAAAGCAATTGAGAATATTCAGGAGTCTCGCCTTGAGTTTCTGGAGAACCAAACTAAGGCGATTGAAAATCTACACGAGACTCGTCTCGAAGAGAGCGCTCGTCGTAACAAGACTAGCCTTCGTTAAGCATTCACACCTGATGCTGTCGGTCTGATATGGGCCAGCAGCTAGGGCTATGTGTCTTGGACAGTGAGCTGAAGTAAATCAGCTCACTGTCCAAGACACATTTAAGTTTGGATGCCTATTTAAGTTCTCTTGTGAGGGTTCCATGCTTCATTAGCTGAGGCATCCTTTTCTACTCAGACAACGTACTGAGAGGGTCTGCGACCATAGTCTCTCTCGGTGCTGTTGGTTCTATAAACTGTCGTAGCCGCGTTGTATTCGGCGCTTTGTGATCGCATTCAGCAGCGCTAGGCCTTCTTGATAGTTTTGGCAGGCGTGCTCTAGGCTCTGGCCTTGTTTTGCAGAGACTCGGCCCCAGCGACGTAGGACGACCCATTGGCCAAATAGGTTCTGACGAAGTTCGCAGGAGTAATAGCGCCGTCCTTTCAGCCAGTCTTGACGTTGCCAGCTTTCGACTTGGTAGTTGATGGCCTGCATCGATGAGTTCCGCTCGACTGAGTAAAGCCTACTGCCTATCGATTAAATACGCGATCGCACTGTCAGCCCTGCCGACATCGCTAAATTAACATCCCTTTTTGCGACAGATCAAACGCCTATAATCATCTGTTGACAGGCGATTTCGCAGTTCGAGCAGCAGCATTCTAGACCGCTAAATTAACGACCCTTTTTGGGACTGTGATGACACAAAGATTCAGGGCTTTGACTCACAATAACTACATTTATTTGAGGTTCACCTTGGTCTAGGTATGGAGATTTTTGGGCATCCAAGAATGCTGAGCACTCTGTATTTAAAAAGTATGAGCTCTTTTCAAAGATCTACCCAAAAGAGCAATGATTTGTCAGGAATTGAACAAAATCAAATAGTGTTGTGGATGGTAAAGCCATGACTGTTGATGAATTATTGGAACGGTATGCTACCGGGGAAAGGGATTTGGGGTACGAGTACTGCTCAGCTCAGTCTCGCCATAATGTCGTTTTGCATCGCCTGCTCATCGTAGATTGTCACTGTCCCGCCGCCTCTGGCGATTGAGTGGTGCCACCTACCAACATCCAAGGCGTATTGCTTGAGCGAGGATTGGCCAGGGTTTTGCTGAAGTACATTGAGAGCAGCCTCGTAGAAAACTAAGGATGAAGCTTCGCTCCTTCGTAAGGAAGTTGCGCTGAGTTTTTTAGCGCAGTCCAAGACAGTGGTGCGCACCCGCTCATCAAGGGGCTTTATTTCCAGCAAGGGCAGCAAAACGCTCTCTATTAAAGGCGCAACCTTTTTCTGCTCAATATCTGCCAGCGTGCTCAATATATCTGTTAGCAGACCATCTTTTATTGGGTCTTGTGACAGACGTACGACCTTATTCTCTAGTTCTTTTATTTCTTCAGCTTCGGCCTGCCGGGCTAGTTCAGCCTGCCGCTCTTTTTCTCTAATCTGTGCCTGGAGCTTCTCCTGCTCCCTTTTCCCCTTTGGGGTTTTAATATAAAGAGTGTACGCAATAATCGCTAAGAAGAGAGCGAGGAGCGCCCACCAGAATTTTATAAATAGAAGCAAGACTGAGGCAACAAACAGCAGAAATGCAGCCCACAAGAGGAAATCAGCCATGATGCAAAGGATTGAGAACTATCCTATTAAGCCCTAGCTCGATTCGTTCAAAACATGATGCCGTTGAGTCCTTCCATTTTACAAGGACAATTGAAGCGGGGTAGATTGACATACTTTGATTAAAGTCACGTAATAGAGTAGGGAGCTAAAAACTCAAAAATGCTATTTCACAGTGATTTATGCCGATTCCTTGCTCTACTGCTTACTTGATCGATATTCAGTATCTTACGAGTTACCCTGCTTCATAGTGCCAAAAACGAAGGATTTTGACACACTGTGTAACAAATTGAAGGAACACAAAAAGCTCAGTGATGAGGCATCTAGTCCTGAGAAAATGACTATCGTTTTTAACCGAATTACGAAGCGTGAGGATCTCATTGAAATCTTTGCTCATGGAAAGAGATTTCTTGACTACTGATAATAGTTCGACTGGAATTGATGTTAGTGGCCCTGGTCTGAGAGATACAAACCCCGGTGCTACCAATATGGACATGCTCTTCTCAGGCTGTGCGAACCTGAGTAATGTCATATCCGTTAGAGCTGAGCTACTTCTACATCCTAATTATCCCCATCAACCGCTGACTCATACTTCGAACGCGACACGATACTTGCGATTTCATTTCGTACGGTTTAGCTTTTGATAGTCCATTTCGTCCCCCTCGGCAGAGTTGGGGGCTTACCTCTGTCTGGTTACCTTAGTGCCAATATGTTTGTTATCTAATCATTATGCAAATGACTTCTACCACTGAACCCAAACGTGCAACACGTTTTCGATTTGATCGCCAGCTTTGGCAGCGCTTCATTACCATTGCTCAACCTTATTTCTATCCACTGGGACACCGTCGTACGCGCGTGTATTTGGGTTTGTTGTTATTGCTGTTAATCGCAGTCGTTGCGGTGGCTTTTTGGTTAACCGTGGGCCTCACGCTCGCGGGGAAAGCAGTATTTCCGGCCTTTTTTACAAATTTAGCCGGGCCTTTGGTGGAGCGTATCACGGCTTTGCTATCGTCATGGATACCGTATGCAGCCAGCATTACCTTAGCTGTCACGGGCTTCATTGCATACAGGCTTCGCGGAGCATTACAGGAACGAGTAGTGCAGTGGAGCTTGCTAGGGTTGCTGCTGCTGCTTTCTTTTACTGTAAATGGCATCAATGTCTCTATTAGCTACGTATTTCGATTCGTTAATAATGCATTGAACTCTCAAGACCCCGATACCTTCTGGCAATATCTATTTGTCTATGCTGGAATTATTATCGCGGCGATTCCAATCATTACGCTGTACCGCTACACTCGGCTAAAACTAGCGCTACGCTGGCGTAAATGGCTAACTGAGCACTTTTTAGAGCGCTACTTTGCCAATCGTTCTTATTACGAACTGGATTCCAACTCCGCCAACACAGAAATCGACAATCCAGATCAGCGCGTGACTCAAGATGTGAAATCTTTCACGACTGTCACGCTGTCTTTTTTGCTGGATGTGTTGGATTCAATCTTGACGCTCATCTCATTTACCGCAATCCTCTACACCATTTCTAAAGCGCTGACCGTAGGACTGTTAATATACGCCCTGTTTGGCACGACTGTCGCCATTATTGCGGGCCGCCAAATGATCAAAATCAACTACGACCAGCTCCGGTTAGAGGCTGATTTTCGCTATGGCATGGTGCATGTGCGCAATAATGCCGAATCGATTGCTTTTTATCGAGGCGAAGGATTAGAACAACAACAAGTGGGCCGACGTTTGCTCACAGCTATTCGTAACTTTGACTTGCTGATTATTTGGCAATCGCTCATCGATCTGTTTCAGCTTGGCTACAACTACTTCACGCGGATTGTTCCGTATATGATTGTGGCACCGCTGTACTTTGCAGGCGAAACTGATTTTGGGACGTTTTCTCAGGCCGCGATTGCATTTAGTCAAGTGCTCACAGCGTTGTCTCTGGTTACCAACCGCATTGAGCAAATTTCTGAGTTTGCCGCTAGTATTAATCGACTGGGAACCTTCTACGAGCGGATGGATGATCCAGCCGCACCCCAAAAACGAAAGCATCAGCATGAAATTGAGACGGCGATTTCCCCCCAGTTATCACTGGATAATTTGACTATCTTTACGCCGAATTCAGAGCAAACGCTGGTAGAAAATTTGTCTTTGCAGATTGAGCCGAACGATCGCCTATTAATTGTGGGAGCCAGCGGGTGTGGTAAAAGTTCTTTACTGAGGGCGATCGCAGGCCTTTGGACCAATGGGCAAGGCCAAATTGCACGACCGGATATTAATGAAATGTTGTTTTTACCGCAGCGCCCCTACATGCTGTTAGGCACGCTGCGAGAACAGCTCATCTACCCTTACAACCTAGATCGCCCTGATGAAACATTGGCCCAGGCTTTAAAGCAAGTAAACCTAAGCGAATTACCTGAGCGCTTTGGCGGTTTCGATACCATTCACGATTGGCTAAGTGTCCTGTCTTTGGGGCAGCAACAGCGATTAGCTTTTGCGCGGGTTATGTTATCGCAGCCTGCTTACGCCATGATGGATGAGGCCACGAGCGCCTTAGATATTGATAATGAGCGTGCGCTATATAGCGTGCTGGCTGATATGAAGGCTGTGTATGTGAGTGTGGGCCATCGGCCTTCTCTCTTGGAATACCATCAGAAAGTTTTGGAGCTACATCCTAATTCAACTTGGAATGTTTATTCAACAGAGAACTATCGCCAAAAGATAGCGTAGAAGAAGAATGCCATAGACAAGTTTCTCAGGATTTTCCTTACAGATCTAGCTCATTTCAGCATTCCAGAAAAGTAGACCTTCTGAGACATATGTAAAACAGTGTCTCAATTAATGTCTCATAATAGTGTTCTCATAACGTCTAAGATGTAGTGAGACATTTGAGGTAGGTCATGTCAACGGTTGGCTATGCGCGGGTAAGTTCTGTCGGACAAAGTCTCGATGTGCAGCTCGATAAGCTAAAGGACTGCGACAAGGTGTTTCAGGAAAAGAAGACTGGAACTTCTAGCAATCGGCCACGACTAAAGGCTTGTCTGGAGTATGTGCGCGATGGCGATACATTGGTGGTGACTCGACTAGATAGACTGGCTCGCTCTACGCTGCATCTGTGTCAGGTAGCCAAGCAGCTCCAAGAAAAGGGAGTCAATCTGAAGGTGATTGACCAGAGCATTGATACAAGTGATGCGACTGGCCGCTTGCTGTTCAATATGCTCGGTGCGATCGCGCAGTTCGAGACCGAGATTCGCGCTGAGCGGCAGATGGACGGCATCCGCAACGCGAAAGCGAATGGCGTTCATCTAGGTAGACGTAAGCATTTGACAGAAGATGAGCAGGTAGAGCTGCAACTGAAGCGGCAGGACGGCACTCTCATCAAAACATTGATGGAGGAGTACAACCTCTCGAAGGCCAGCGTCTATCGCTACCTAGACGGCATCACTATTACACAGTCCTAACAAGCGGTAGTGAAGCGGCTTGTGTTCGTTGGTATAGAAGAGTATAAAAACCCCTTGGGAAACCCCAGAAACTGGTTCGCCCCCTGCCCGAGTGCGCGCCTTTCAGATCCTGATAATAGCGATCACAACCCGCAAGCAAGGACAGTATTTAGCATGAACCGCTGGAAACCCATTTGTACTACTCAACGAGTTTTCAACGTTTCCCACACTTTCTGGTGATCACCCATTAAGTGAGGGGTAGTTCAATCACAAAGAAGGTTAAGCCGCCTTCTTTGGAATGACAGTAAAGTTTTCCATGGTGTTGCCCGACGACAATTTGATGGCTGATGGTGCATCCTAACCCCGTAGCTTGGCCCACTGGGTGAGTGGTAAAAAATGGATCAAAAATCTTTTTGAGTACATCTGTAGGAATATGAGGTCCGTTATTGCTAATTGAAATTTGTATGTTTGTTTTGAGCTGACGGGTTTGCAAAATAATCGTAGGTTCACTCAATGGCCCGACATTCGCTTGCCTGCCAGAATTGTCGAACGCATCAATGGCATTGGTTAAAATGTGGAGAAAGGCTCTATTTAGTTCACTGGCATAGCACTCCACCGGAGGGAGCTGTCCGTAGCGTTTTAAGATAGTGATCGTGCCGCGCTTAGAGGTCGCTTCTAGGCGACGGGCAATCAACCTCAAGCAGCTGTCTAAACCGGTATGCACATCGACTGATTTGAGGCTTGCTTCGTCATGGCGAGAAAAGGTACGGAGTTCTTTGACAATTGCCCGAATGCGCTTGGTGCCAACCTGCATTGATTCAAACAGTTTGACATAGTCTGTTTTGATGTAGTCAACGTCTAATGCCTCAAGTGTCTCATCTAGCTGCATGCGTGCCTCATTGGGCAAGCCAACGCTGTGGTCTTGGTAGGCCTCTAGTGCTGCCAAGAGTTCTTCTACGTATTGTTGGGCATGTTCAAGATTTCCATGAATAAAGGTCATAGGATTATTTATTTCATGGGCAATCCCTGCCACGAGTTGGCCTTGCCCAGCCAAACGTTCCTGCTGAATCAGCTGGGCTTGGGTTTTCTTCAGCTGGGCGAGGGCACGTTCTAAAGCCAATGATTTGGCTTGCTCTTGGGCTCTCGATGCCAAGAGCTCATTTTCTGCCTGCTGACGCACTGAAATATCTTTGAAGAACATAGTAAAAAACGGTTGCTTGCCAGCGGTTGCTAACGTTGCCATGACCTCCAAGGGCAGATGATGGCCATTGGCATGTACCCCCACCATAGGCACCGCCTTGTTCGATTGGGCAATAGCCATCAGCTGCTTTGTCGAAAATCCATCTTTCCCTACCAAGATTTTGTCAATCGGTTGTTGCAAGAGCGCTCCTTCCTCATGTCCAAAGATAGTGAGGGTTGCAGGGTTGACACTTTGAATCATTAAATTCGTTTGGTCTAAGGTCACAATGCCATCTAGGGCGGTGTTAATAATGGCTTCATTGGTAGTGACGGCTGTTTCTAAGGCCATAATCACTTGGTTGTACCACTCCCCGATTCGACCGACTTCGGTGAAGGTGTCAGCCTTTACCCGGCGACGTAAATCTCCCGTTTGGGCGTGGTATTTCATGATGCTATAAACACTCTCTACTGCGTTTACGGCACCATGCTCACTGATATTGAGCCCGATGTATTCATGGCGAGGGGATACCCGCAGCAAAGAGAGTTTCTTTAAAAGCAGCACACAGACTAGTGTGGCTGCAAAGCTCCAGAGTCCGCAAGCTATAACGCCAGATATTTGTGCCTGAAGCTGCCCCCAGCGACTGAGTCCAGTCCCTAACCGCGTTAGGTCTCCACATAGACCAACGGCCAACGTGCCCCAAATGCCCGCCGCCAAATGGACAGGAATAGCCCCTACTACATCATCCAGGTAATAGCGTTCTAACAGGTCGCCAGACCATAGCATCACCAAGCTACCGATGGCGCCGACAAAAAGTGCTCCCCAGGTGGAATAGGCATGACAACCTGCTGTAATCGCGACAAGTCCAGCCAAGGCACCATTCATCATGGGCTTAATATTGATGACTCGACCCAGGCAGATCAATGCAATCACAGGTGTGCAAACCCCAGCTACGCCACCCATGAGTGTATTAGATAGGATATTAGCCACATTGGCATCAAAGACTAAATTACTGCCACCGTTAAACCCAAACCAGCCAAACCACAGCAGCATAGCGCCGAGAAACCCAATCGGTAGATCTGTGCTAGCCATATCTTCAAACTGGCGCTTAGTCGAAAACCGTCCTACTCGGGGCCCCAACACCAAAATGGTCGCCAAGGAGCACCATCCTCCCAGGCTATGCACCGCAGTAGAGCCAGAAAAATCCACAAATCCCTTCTGCGCCAACCAGCCTCCGGGTACTCCTTGATCGATACCTTGCCATACCCAGTGGCCAAACACAGGGTAGATAAATCCAGCCAGCACAACTGAGATGGCTAAATATCCTTTGAGTTTTATCCGTTCAGCAGAAGCTCCTGACAAGATCGTCACTGCTGTACTACAAAACATGGCCTGAAACAGGAAAAAGATGCCAATTCCCATGTTTTGGCTGCTGCCTAAATCAGGTAAAAACCGATCTGTCCCAATAACGCCAAAGAGCGACTGGCCAAACATTAATCCATAGCCCAGTATCCAAAAAAACAGCACGGAAAAGGCTAGGTCTAAAAGGTTTTTGATCAAGACGTTGATTCTGTTTTTACTTCGGGTGCAGCCAGCCTCCAGGCATAGAAAGCCGATTTGCATCAAAAACACTAGAGTGCTGCAAAGTACTAGCCATAGGCCATCGAGTAAGTTCGTTGTCATCAAAGAAATCATAAGAGAGCACTAATAGAGTTCCCTTGATTGATCACCCTAATAGCCCTCTAGTTATCTAAGCCAGACGATTCACAAGTCTAGGCTAAATACAGCCCACAATCACCGATTAAGATCGCACAACTCAAAGGTTGAAAGACGCGTACTTGCGCAGAAGTTGAAGGAATTCCCGGACTTTCCCAAGTTTTTGGGGGACTCTCCTACTTCAGCACATCGAGCTACAAATCCAAGTCTTGCTCAAGCGTAGAGCCCCGAGCATAGCCAACCTTCATATTTTCGTCTCACAACCCATCTACATCATATATTTTTGATACATAGATAATAAAACAAGTTGCGAGACACGCAAAACGCACAAACTTCGTTCACCGCCGCAACTTCCAAAAAGTGTCTTACAAAGGGTCAGATACTGTTGGCGAACTTTTTAGTACGTGTGTTCGCTTAGAAAACGAGCGTTTTCTGAGCACATCTGAATTGCTATGGATTAGTGCTTGAATAGTATAAAGAAACTCGTCTAAAATTCAAAGCTAGATAAACCCCCACCGTTTTATCTTTCTTAGCACTCTTAGGCAAGTTCTATGCTCATCGGCTACGCACGGGTGTCAAAAGCAGACGGCTCTCAATCTCTCGACCTTCAAAAAGATGCCTTATTGAAAGCTGGTGTGAGCGAAGATCGCATTTACAAAGACCGTGTGTCAGGTAAACGTGCTAAACGACCTGGTCTGACTGCCTGCATGAAAGCGCTGCAACCTGGCAACACGCTAATTGTCTGGAAATTAGATCGACTGGGCCGCGACCTTCAACACCTAGTAGAAACTGTTGAAGATCTACGGCAGCGACAGATCAACTTTAAGGTGCTCGCAGGCGCAGGCGCAGAGATTGATACCACCACTGCTAATGGCCGTTTGTTCTTTGCTGTTTTTGCGGCATTAGCGGAGTACGAGAGAGAGTTAATCTCAGAAAGAACAAAAGCAGGTCTTAAAGCGGCTCGGGCCAGGGGACGCCTGGGCGGACGGCCCCGTAAGATAGACGCTACCGCAGTTCAGATGGCGATGCAGGCGATGAGTGACCCAGATTCATCAGCTAAAGAGGTCGCTAACAGATTAGGCGTCTCTACTGCCACACTCTACACCTATGTGAACGGTGACGGTTCACTCAAAGAGGCCGGTGAAAAATTACTGGCAAAAGCGGCGAAGTGAGTGCAAATGCTGAGGTTACACCGTCTGAAGAATTGTTCTTTCAATTCTCTGTTATGTCAGGCAACTTCTAGCGCCTTGAACCGTGACACTCGGGTTCTCTCTAGCGGTACGCCATTTATCCAGTTGACGAGCCGATCAATGTTGATAGCCGCGCCAATAGCCACATTCTGTAGATGCGTCTTTGGTAGACCCCGATAGCGCGACCTCCTGAGGCCGAAGCCGCGAACCCCTTGCGAAATCGTGCCTTCAATTCCGGCTCTACGCTTGTAGCGCTCCTGGCCCGCTTCGCTACGATGGATTTCTCTCGCCCGTTCTAATGCTTCGTACTGCACTCGTGGGCGAAGGTTCAAACTCCGCTGCGGGCTACGAGTACACAGCGCTTTTGCATCGCACACGGAGCAGTCACGACCGCTGAACCTAACTTGTATGTAGTCCCGAGTTCCTAGCATGACTCTGGGCTTCCAACTCGTTGAGACGGTGCCTTCTGGGCAAGTGACGGTCTCAGTTTCCCAGTCGATATCAAATTTCGTTTCGTCGTAACCGCCTTCTAGCTTCGCCTGCCAGCTCATGTTCTGACGGGTAGGCCCAACGATTTCTATCTGTTGTTCTTTGGCATTCACTAAGTGCTCTGAACTGACATAGGCAGAATCAACAAAGTGCTCTGATGGTGGCAACTTCTTGTTCAGGAGAGATTGATGAATCGCCTCTGTGCGTTGTGCTTCATGGACGCTTGCATCTGTTGTTTCTACATGCGTAATCAGATGACACTGCTCATCATCACAAGTCTCACTCAAATGAACGGCATACCCTACCCAGTTCACCCCACGCCGAGACCGAAACCGTGCATCAATATCGTAGGGTGACTCGATACCAGTTTCAGCGCGGGGCAGTTCCTTTTTTGATTTCCAGCGCACTTGTGCGTTCAGCTCTCCATCGGCATCGTACTCATAGTGCCGGTTGAGCATGAGCTTCAGCGCCTGAATTTTCGGCAGCTTCTCCCACTCAGGTATCCGCGATGCTTCGAGGCAGAACAGCAGATAGTACGCATCTTCGCCTACCGCTTGCGCCCAGGCGTTGCGTTTGACTTCTGATTTTGGCAGTTGATAGTCTTCTACGCGGCGACCGTAGCGTTCGTACCAGTTGTTATTCGGAACGATCTCTGAGAGCCACTCCGGGGCGACGGTGGCCAGTTCGTTCAATGCAGCCCGCATCGTTTCACCGACCAGTTCCAATCGGTTGAGTTTACGGACTGATGCCAGCACACGAGTCGCATCGGTACGCTGTTTACCTCTCGACTTGAGTAGTCCTTTTTCTTGAGCGCACTCCAGCAGTTTGTCTAGCAGCAGATGCTCTTGCTCGCTGTCTATCAACCGATCTCGAAACTCGCTCAAAACGCTGAAGTCAAAGCCTTCGTCGGTTAGCTCTAGGCCAAGTAGATACTTCCAGTCGATGCGAGAGCGGACGGAGTCGGCTGCTTGGCGGTCTGAGAGGTTTTCGCGGAATTGCAGCAGCGTGATCAGCGCCAGTCGCCACGGCGGAAGTCCTGGTTTTCCAGTCTTTGAGAATAGCTCAGTGAAGTCGCTATCCTCAAAGACTGTGCCGAGTTCATCGCGCAGCGTTAGGTATGGATTGCCTTTTGGAAAGGCGGCGTTGGCAACTTGCTGGGTGAGGGCTGGAATTTCGGCTATCGGTTGTGGCTGGATAGACATGGGCGATCGCACTCCTGATGACTAGCGAATAGCCTCAGAATACCGATTTTTCGCTACTTTCGGGGTTTACCAACAGTGTCGGGTCGTTTGCGAGGCATAGCTAATAGGTGTGTCTATCTCGACTTCAAATACTCAAAGACATAATTCGACAGTACTCCAAGACCTACACTGAGCACTATTCCCAACACTGCCGCTGTTTTTCTGTTCCTAGCCCTCGATAGGTATAGCTTCTTTTCGCGAATCGAACTGCTGTTAAACAATACAAAAAGGTAGTTAGGGAATCTTACGAATTCTAAAAGAGAAAGGCAAAGTACCACAGAAAATAATATAGATAGGAAAAAGTTCTCAGCCGCAGATGAAATACTATTCAACAGTAAGTCAGCTCTTATCAAATCCACAACATTATTAACAACATCGACAGGTTCAGCACCCTCGTTAATGAGAGTTGCAGTACTCTTAGCGATCTCCCTAAATTCACCAGCTTGAAGCCAATATATAATGATAAATGCTGAAAATAGGGTAATTAGAAATAAGATGCCAAATCCGTAGAGCGTGTTTTTTCTCAAATTAGCAAAATCTCTAGACTGTACGGCTGAGTCTGACAGGATGTTCTTGATAAGTTCAGCTATCTCAAACCCCCATGTGTTCGCTGTACATCTAATCGAATACCTTACTTTTGGAAGTTCTAGAGCATCAAGCATAAGGAGCTTATCTAAACTGCTTGACTTCTTTTTCCGCGAGCTATCTGTGGGTCGGGTAGCATAGATTCTAATCTCTTGCTTCTCAAACACTTTTCTGTTTCCGAACTTTATGAGATAGATCCAAGTGAAATCAAATCCAGTGCATACAATTGGACGACTTTCCTTATAGTCAAAGAATCCAGACAGAGAGTTAAATGATATAGATGAGTTATCATCGAAAGACAGCTTTGCGGCGAACTGCAACAGAGACGAATGGTTTTGTTGCGAGATCCTATTATCGAGTTGGTAATTGATATTCTTAACATTGCCAAAATCTATACTGAATGCTCCTTCTACATAGCCTTCAATTAATTCTGGCTTTCCCAAAAGAGAAACCATGAAGTCCTTGAAATCGTCTTCGCTAAGAGGAAGAGTTATTCCCTCTTCACTATAAACGAGTGGAACTGGTTGAATTTCTTTGTTCTCTTCCATAAGAAATAGCTGACTTCAATTCAAGACAAATACCATTGTAGGGTTGAATAGGGAGTGCATAGAAATTTGAACAGCAGCTTTTACAGGCAAGCACAATTATGGTATCTTCTTATACCTAATCTAGTCCTTGATAGGTGCTTCTCAAGTGTCTTATTGAATCACAGTCTTTTTGAGACACCCTTTCTGAGACACGGAATGAGACACCCTTTTGCATAGTCACAAAAGGTATAGGTTTTGAGGCTATGTGTAGGTATTTTATAGACTACATAAAATTCGCTCGACGAATACCCTGTAGCCAGTTAATAGAATCTCTTGTTTCAGGATGTTCTTCACCTAGTACTCGAATATTGATTTTCACGGCCTGCTGAACGAAGGGTATGGCTTTAGCATAGTCATGCATCATATAGTAAAGTGCAGCCAAATTTTTCAAGCAAATAGCAGTATCAGGATGATCATTGCCGAGCGTTTCCCTCCATATTTCGAGAGTTCTAAGATATAAAGGCTCTGCCTCTTTATATCGTTTCAGAGCAAGATAAACTGCCGCTAAATTATTAAGACTACGGGCAGTATCAGGATGGCGCTCTCCGAATTCTTCCTCCCTAATCTGGAGGGTTTTTAGATATAAGGGTTCGGCCTCTGAATAGCGGCCTTGTAAGTCATACAAAACCGCCAAGTTGTTCAAGATAGAAACAGTGCTAGGATGGCGCTCTCCGAATTCTTCCTTCCTAATCTGGAGGGTTTTTAGATATAAGGGTTCGGCCTCTGAATAGCGGCCTTGCGATCAATATAGTGAGGCTAAGTTCGTCAGGACGTTAATAGTTCTAGTGTCTCGACCGCCGAGTTCATTCACATAAATATCGAATGCTTCTAAAAACGATGACTCTGATTCATCGTAGCGGCTTTGCGCTACATATATTGACCCTAAGCTATTAAGAACAGAGGCATCATTGAGACGAGCTCCTTTAGATTCACGTTCTCTAATTTTAAGGGCTCTAATACATACAGATTCTGCTTCTTTGTAGCGCCCCTGAGAATAGTAGAGAGTTCCCAAAGTTTCTAAGCTATCGATTGTATAAGGATGGCTATCTCCGAGCTGATTTTCTCTAATTTTCAGGGATTCAATGAGAAGCGTTTCTGCATCCGCGTAGCGTCCCATCGTACTGTACAGACTGGCTAAGTTATTTAAGCTAGTAGCCGTATCAGGATGTTGGCTACCAAGCTCGTTTCTACTAATATCCAAGGCTTTTCGACACCATTGCTCTGCTTCTGGCCATTGGTTTAGATTTTCGTAAAACAATGCTAAGCCTTCACAGCACCAAGTCTTGTCCGAATCTTCTAGCAGAGATGTCCATCGATCCGCGACTACTTTCAAGTGTGGAACCGAATCTGATAACCTCGCTCTCTCAACTATCGTTATTGTTTCTGGAATAGTTTTAGCAATCGCATTCATCGTTAGAGAAAATCGCTTTCGCAATTCGGGAGCTTGAGATCTCCAACTTTGACTTATCAGTTTTGCCTGTAAGAATTTTTGAACCAACTTATGTAATACATAGCCCACAGGATCTTTGCTAGCCAAGCTCCGCTTCACCAATTGCATAGATAGGGCATCGCGTACATCTGCCTCGTCCCAATTGATTAGGATATCTATAATCCAATCATCCCTGACAGGTGCCAAGGCAAATAAGCTCAAAGTCAATGCTACTATCTGTGCTTCGTTGTTCAGAGTTTGCCAACTAAGTTCAATCGCTGCTTCTATGTTGTGCTCGTAGTCCATTTCATCAGCAACAATAGAAACTGATCTAGCTGCCAGTGCTCGTTCATTCAATTCCAATAAAACAGCAGAGAGAGAGCTACTTGTTTCGGATAGATATCGTCCGACTAGCTCTATACCTAAGGGCAAGTAACCTAACCACTGACACAAATTCACGGAAACTGTAGATTCTTCATTTAATCGCGAATCCTCTCCCAACAACTCGCACAACAACAATAATGCAGCCGACGGTTCTAATACTTCTATCTGCAACCTCTGCACAGGCGGCTGCATTTTTACCCTCGTTGTTATTAGCACCTGGAATGCACCATGCTGTGGCAAAAAACCTTTGATTTGCTTATAACTATCTGCATCATCAAAGACTAATAGCTTTCGCTCAGGCAATAATGCATCCCATCGAGCAAAATAGTATTGAACAATCTGTTCCTCGCCCCAATCTGTTGGCAAATCATCTAAACCGACAAAACGCTCTATGTACTCCAGTGTCTTGGTTACTAGCTGTGCCACTGGCAACCACCAGATGCCTCCTGAGTAGTCTTCCTTGCAATCATTTAGGTACCTGCGGGCTATAGTCGTTTTGCCAACACCACCCATCCCAACAACTGCGACCACTGCACGGTCATCTGGCTTCAGAAGTTTTTTTAGTTGCTCAAGTTCGCGATCACGTCCAACAAAAATCGAACCTGAAAAGTATTCCGGAAAAAAATAAGGAGGTTTTGTCTTTGGCGGTGCTCCTCCCGCCGACTCTAGTCAAATCGTAATATTGTTAGTTTGATTATCAACGTTTCCGAGATTAACGACCCCTATTTTTTCAGCGATCTTTGTTAGATGTTGAAAGGAAATTGGTTCGCTTTCTATTGCAGATATAGTCGCTTTCAATGCTGCTTTCACCTCAGAATCGGCTTCTGCGACCTGCTTGACTTCCTGAACAGCTTCTACGTCGATAACTTCAACATCAATGGGACTCCCACCAGCCTCTATAGCCAAACGTTGTAACGTATCGGGAGACCGCCTTCGCAAAGTGTTTAGTAATCTTTCAGCTGAAGAAATCGTACTTTCTCCTAAGTGCTCTCCAATTTTCTCCGTAGCCTTAGTAGCCACTAAAACTAGAGCAAGTGTTGCCCATGTAACAGGATCCATAACATCACAAAAATAAAATTTTGTCCCAGGGGGAGTCAGGGTTCACAAGCATTTGTAGCTTTTTACGAACGCTTTTCTTATTGAAATTATCTACGGACAGACGGACTATTACGTTAGTCTAGACCAAAAGTACGCAGCCATGAGAGGACAACGAATCCTCTATCCCCGTAGTTGAGATCACAGCCTTTTCCATTTCAATTAGTAGTATATTTGAACTATTTATTAAGACAGCGTAGTGGGTTCTATAGCTGAGCGGCTTATAGAAAGGTTGACTGTGACTAAGCAAAGAGAAAGCGTAGGCTTACGGAAAACTTCTCAAGGGTGGGAATTTTCTAGTGAGCAAACCCTCGAAGATTTCGTTTGGAATCATTTGGGTGACCTGCTGCAAGTGAACCCGTTCCAACGGCAGATCTCGGTCATGGGTGAGGTATGCGACATCTTGGCGCTGACCGCAGAGCGGCAGCTAGTCATTATCGAACTAAAGAATGCAGAGTATCGCCACGTTGTGCAGCAACTCACCCGCTACTACAGCAACTTGCTGTCAGAACAACCCTTCTCAGACTCTATTGATTACGAGAAGCCCGTACGGCTGATTGCGATCGCACCTAGCTTTCATCGACATAACTACATCGATCGGCAGTACAGCCAGCTATCTTTTGAATTTATTGAGGCAAAGGTTAAAAAGTCTGAGCAGTTTTATTTAGAACTGACATCTGACAATACTAAAAGCCTACTAGCCAAAACCGTCTTACCCTATACAGATCCAGAGACTGACGAGCAGCATGAGGACTTAGCCAAGGTTCCAGAGCTACTGCTCGAATGGATAGGAAGTTGCTCAGCAGCTGATCAGCAAGCCTTCTTGAGAACAAGAGCGCAAATCCTAAGATTCGACTCCAGAATTCAAGAAACTGTGGGCGCTAAAAGTGTTCAATACGGCACCGGAAAAACTAAGCGATGCGCAGAGATTTGCTTTGATAAACGACTCCAGCGCCCAGTTCTCTTTCTCTGGCTGACTCTACCGACTTCTTGGAAAAGTTCTAAGAAGGCAGAGCAGAAAGGCCGATTAAGAATTTGGTTAAACGACGGGAAGATGACTCATGTAGGTCATGTAATGACAGGTCTTGGCAAAATGCGCTTGGAGGAAGAATGGAAGGCCGTACCCAAGAGTCAATGGCCGCGACAGGCACTTACATACAGTCTCACCTATCGTTCACATTCTCCTGTCGCGGTAGCGGGCTATGCTCGCATCGCTCTGGGCATTGAGAGTAGCATTGACTATCTAGAGACCTGCGTGTCTATCGCCTTACAAAAGTGGCTCGAAAAACTATAGGTTCTCTATTCCTAGGCCAACAGGAATGAAATCGCAGCTTGGGAAAATGAGATTGACTGACCGCTACATCTCCATCCCCCGATCCTGCTCTCGCTCCACTACCTTTTTCACCTTCGTCAGCACCTCCATCGCATAGGTCAAACCCGCTTCTTTACCCTGCGTCTGCTTCAGCTGCTGCGCCACTGGCCCCTGTAGCAAGATGCTACCAACCTTCGAGATCTCATAGTCTCTAAGCCTTTGGCCACCGCGCTCAGTCAGTAGTTCACTCATCAACCGACGTACGACTAGGAGATCGCACTCATACACGCTCCTGCCTTCAAACTTCGCCGCATACTGCTGATAGATCTGACGGCGACGGCGGCGCTTTCTCTCCTGCTCTGACGCCTGTTTCTTCTCTATGGGCGGCGCTGGCGCTGTTGCCTGGGCAACTTCAGCTTGATAACGCGCTAAGTCATCCGGGGCAATCTTTCTCAGTACCACCTCAGCAACACCGTCAGCCTGCATAGACTGCCGCTGACCAACTGTAGATTCAGTCTCGCTACTCAATCGTCGCTCAGCTTTTTGCTCAAGCCGTCCATCGAGTCGATTAACTGCTCTTGCTGTCTGCTCCAGCTGCCGAGCGCCGCTGACAATACCTTCAGCTGCTTCTCCAATGCCGTCGGCTTGCCGTTCGAGTTCTTCGGCTTGATGGCGTTCTTCAATTCCTGTGACCACACCCCTAACATCTGAGACATACTCCGGTGTGACTCCGCTTGCTCGGCTCGCAGCTGGCTCACTTCTTGCTTCATCTGCGCTATCTCTACCTGCATCGGCTGCATAGCCGATTGCATAGCGCTCTCCAGCGCTATCGCCAACATATTCGGATTGATCTGCACTTCGTAGCGTTCGGGCGGGGTCGGCGGCTTTCTCGTTTTCGGCATCGGGGTTCACCAGTTGGAATAGGGTTAGATAGTCACTCGGGTTCTCTTTGGCAGCTGAGCGCTGCGCTCTTTGGTACAGCTGCTGCTTATCTGCGGTGTAGAGCTTCAGGCTTGATTTGGCTCGTGAGACGGCTACATACAGCCCTTCTTTGCTCAGCGTGCTGTCGATGGAGGCCAGCACCTGGTCGGCGGTCTTGCCCTGGCTGCTGTAGGTGGTGCTCACTAACGCGTAGTCCAGATACTGCTGACCGCTGAGGTCAAGCGTTATCTCTTTTCCCTGGCCCTCTCTCTTTTCAATCTTCAAGGTGGCTGTGCCTTTGGCGTCTATCGCTTCGACGGTGACGCGCTGACCGTTGCGCACACCTGGAACGGCTCCATTTCTCGTCCAGCGCAGCTGCTCGCCGGGTGAGATCGCGAGCGGTTGTACGCGGTAGGTCGTTTTGTTCGATAGGTGGACGGGGTCGAAGGTGAACTGCCTGCCGTCTGGGGCTTGTAGCGTTAGTTCGTTTCGCGCTAGGTCACGGGCCAGGACGCGGTATTGCTGGCGGCGCTCTATGCCATAGCGACGAGCGTCTTTGACGGGGACAACGACATCATCTATCTCGTAGGCGCAGGCGTATTTTAATTGCTCGCTCGTGCGGTCTTTGGCGCGGAGGGATTGGAGCGTAAAGGTATCTGCGCCTAAGCTGCCTTCTTGCTGGAGCCCTGTCCTTAGCGCTGCGGTTAGCGCGAGCCGTTCTACGTTGGTGCCGCTCAGGATGAGGGTCTGCTCTCTCGCTTCGGGGGTCAGGCTTAGGTAGTCGAGGGTGATGGCTTGATGGCGTTCTTCGCTCGTCTTTAGCTCATGCACCATGCCTGCGTTGTCGAGCTGGTCTAAGCCTTCGATTTGCTCACCGGCGGCGAGGCACACGACGGCAGTTTTGAGCGCGGCGGTTTTCTGTCTCCGAGACTCTTCTAGATAGGCCGTTTTCATCCCTGCTGACTGGAGTGACTTGAAGGGGTTACCGGCTTCGACTGCTGATAGCTGACGGGTGTCGCCGACGAGGAGGATGCGGGCTTGTTCGGCCTGGGCTTTTTGCAGTAAGTCATGGGCGGCTTTGGCGCTTAGCAGTCCGGCTTCATCGATGATCCAGATGGCGGCTTTGGAGGGGGCTTTTCTGGCTTTCTTTTTACGGTCATTTTGAGGATGGCTATGGAGCAGGCGGGCGACGGTGGTGCTTTCTATATGCGCTTCGGTTTGCAGGACGTTTGCAGCTTCGGCACTGGGGGCGTAGCCGGTGACGTCGTAGCCTTGTTCGGTGGCAAGCTGGGCCAGCAGGTTTAGGCTATAGGTTTTACCGGCTCCGGCGACCCCTTGCCATGCGATCACTTGGTCATTGCTGGTGGCGCTTTCTAACAGGGCTTGATACTGCCCTATCGTCAGGGTGGTTTCATTAGTGGTTAGCGTGAGTACTGCGCTGAGCGTTGAGATCGCTTCGACTTGGTTTTGGCCGCTTTTCATCAGCTCGATGGTGGCCAGTTCGCGGGTGATGGCGGCGGTGGTTGTGTAGCGGTCTTTGGCGGCGATCAGTCCGGCGGCTGTCATGGCCGTTTGCAGGTCGGAAAAGGGCTGTTCTCCGAGGTGATGTTCTAGGGCGAAGCGTTCGGCTTTTTCGCGTTTGAACACGCTCTCTCTTTCGGCGGCGTGGTGGATGCCTGCTACGGCTGCGATCTCTGGCTGGGGTTGGGGGCTAGTGGGGGTGTTATCGGCTGCTTTTTCGGGGGACTGATTCGGGGTGGCGGGTAGGTGAATATCACTGGTGGCGATCGCACTTTCCCAGCCGTTTATCAGCACTTCTCTGGGCACTGTTTTCTTTCGCAAGCGGGTCGCTAGGGTAGCCTGCTTTTTCTGGTTGGGGTGCAGCGGTTTGCCGCCGGTTTCTTTGAGGCTGGCTTCCCATCGTTCGATGTATTTTTCTATCTGCTGGCTGCGGGTGCTGAATAAATTTAACAGCGATTCTTCGTAGCCGTTGCACTCGAATAAGCCGTTGCCTTGGGGCTTGATTTCGTAGCCTAGTTTTTGCAGTTCGACGGCCAGTTCGTTTTGGTAGATTTCGCCCAGTAGTTTTTGGTTGTTGAGCACCTCTTCGTTGGCCATGCTTTGCCATTTACCGTTGGGCAGTTGCGTGGCGTTGATGATGACGCAGTGGGTGTGTAGTTGAGGGTCTTGTTCGCGGCTCGTTTCGTGACGAAAGGTGGCGGCGATGATGCTGTTGGTTTGGACTCTTTCGCGGATGCCATGGCCGCGTCTTACTCGGGTTTGGGCATAGCGGTTTTCGAGGACGCCTAGCGCGGTTTTGACTGACTTATCGTGGGCTTGAATGACGCGCTTATCTTTCTGGATCAGGGCTGCGATGCTGACGCTTTTTGGCGCACTGAAGGTGTAGTCGGTGGCGGCTCTGTGGTGTTCGGGATTGATCGCTTTTGAGTGTAGCGATTCTCCGGTTGGGGTTTGGCCTTGCAGCAGTTGTTGGAAGGTCTGCTGGTCGATGGGGCCAGATAGGTTTAGTTGGGCCGCGCCGTTGCCTTGCCATTGACTATCACTTTGCAGGTCTGGATCGACCCCTTCATTACATCTGGTGTAGTAGTCGTCTTTTTCGTAGTAGCTGGCGGCTTGTGCGGCGCTGACGTTGGCGAAACTCAGCATCTGAGGGGTTGATGACGGTGTTTCTTTATACCGACTGCTGTTCGGGGTATCCGGAGTTTTTGCCCTACAAGATGGGCGTTTTATCTGAATCCGGGCGGAGTCCACCCTTGTGAATCACTTGTGACAAACCTGTTTTTACAGATAAAGGGTGGGCGTAGCGACGAGGACGGGATGGTTTTGTGCCTGCCAGTGAGGCTTCTTCTGACAGCGAAAAGGGCGATGATTTTATCGCTGGGGGTCACGGCTAGCGATGACCGGCTGTTGAGTTTCAGGTGCTTGCTTAAACGATTGACAGGAAGGCTTTCTGGAACCTGACACACAGTAGCAACGGTTTTGGATGTCGGTGTCCGTAAACCTGAATCGGTTTAGATATCCGTATATTTATTCATCTTTTTTCACACTTTTTATACCGGATTGGGCTGCGTATCTCTGAGGGTTATATCAAGTTCAGTTGTTATCTACATAGCCCTATGGCAGACGATTCTTTTTCATTGGAACAGGTGGAAGATATCCAGGAAATGTTGGGGGAGATGGCCCAGAGGCCGCGCACTACGTTTACTAAAAAACAGACGATTGAGGCCATCATGAGCCACATCGACCAGGCGCTTGAAACGCGCTCTTTTCAGGAGGTCGCTGATGGCTTAACTGAAAAGGGGGTGGAGGTCTCGGTCGGGGCGCTCAGGCAGTATGTTTCTCGTTACCGCAGGACGCAGCAGAAGGCGGGTGCGGGGAAGGGCAAAAAGCGGACGACGGCGGCGGCTAAAAAGACGGCTAAAGCAAGGACGACGAAACAGGGCGATAAGCAACCGAGGGTCGCAAAGATTGCGGCGAAACAGGATGCAGCGAGTCGGTCAGTTTCTCGCTTTGTTGAGATGGATGAGGATCTCTAAATGTCTAAACAAATGGATTCAGGGGCGGCGCTTCAGAAGGGCCGGATTATTTGGGTGTCTGGCGGTAAGGGCGGGGTGGGCAAGTCTACGTTTGCTCGCGGCATTTTGGATGTTCTTTTGAATGCCGGAGTGGCGGTGGCGGCTTATGACGGTGACCCGGATAATGCTCAGCTCTTTCGCTTCTATCAGGAGCAGGGGATGGGGGTGAAGAAGCTGGCTCTCGATACCCAGGGGGCGGCGGATGGGTTACTCGATGCGATGGAGGCCCGAAAGGCGCAGGTCTTTTTGATTGATGTGGCGGCGGGCGGCAGTAAGACGTTGCAGGATTTGGAGAATGATATTGGGTTGATTTCTGAGGCGGCCGCGATGGGCTATGGCTTCACGGTGGTGTCGGTGCTCAGTCGCATTAAGGATTCGGTTAATTTGCTCAAGCTCACGCTGGGGATGACGGAGGGCTTGGCGGTTGATTTGATCGCGGTGCGCAATCTCTATTTTGGCGATGACGGTCAGTTTGCTTTGTTTGATGAGTCGATGACGAAGCAGCGGTTGATTGAGCGGGGTGGGCGAGTGGTGGATATGCCTATTTTGTTTGCCAATACCTATGAGATTTTAGACCGGCAGAATTTGCCGTTTAGCACGGCGGTTTCTGCGCCCACAAGTGTGGTGCCTCGAGCGCATCGAACGCGGGTGTACAAGTGGTTACAGGCCTTGGATGAGGCGTTGCTCGATGGCGATCTACAGGGGGTGTTGGGACGATGAAACCGATTAAAAGAAAACAGGTGGTGAATAGTGCCTATGAGGAGAAGGCGACGGTGGCGATTGATCGCGCGCTGGAACATCGTGATGATCGCTTTCGCGCGCTGGTGCTTGAGCTGACGTTGAAGAACAAATGGGATGTGGATGACCCGGCGTTTTTGTTGCTCCTTTCAACGGGGGAGATGAGGGTGCTGATGGAACAGTTCCCGGCTGAGTTTGAGGCGCTGATGACTCGGGTGTTTGAGCAGAGTAAGCAGCATTGGAATTTCTTAGGCACGCGCTTGGTGTCGGCGGCGGAATCGAATGAGCAGGTTGCGAGGGGGGTGAGCCAGTCGATTACGACGTTGAAGCAGGCGTTGTTGGAGGAGCGGATGGCGGCGCAGAGGCAGCTGCGGACGGTGGAGACGGCGTTGGAGGCGGAACGGGCGAAGATGCTGCGGGTGTTGGAGGCGGGGGCACAGCAGCAGGAGAAGGTGGTGCGGGCGCAGGCATTGGAGTTGATTGCTGAGCTGGGAAAGCAGGCGCGGAAGGAGGGGCTCGCTCAGGTCAATGTCATTTCTAAGCAGTTACGACGGGCACATTTTTGGGAGGCGGTTGCCTATGCGTCTTTAGCGGTGATGGTCTGGGGGGCGATTGCTTGGATGGGTGGCTGGATGGCCCATGCGCATATGCAGGAAACGAATATCTGGAGTGATATTAGGCGATGGAATGGCGATGAGCTCAAGGCCTGTATTGATGCGTTGACAACAACCTGCAATTTTCATATTCAGGTGCCGGAGTAGAGGTAGCAAAACAAACCAAAAAGCACCTCAAATATGCGACACTTCGCTAAAGAGGCAATAGCGTGATCGCTGCCCTCTTTAGCGAAGTGTCTTCCTAACGCTCCAGGCTACTCCATGAAAAAAATATCTACCCCAGCAACTGAGGAAAGTCTCACGGAGCAAACCGTCCAGGAAAACCTAACTGACCAAACTACTCAGAGCAATCACGTCACTACTATTGCAACAGTAGTTGGTGTCATTGCTGTGTTTGCTGGCTTAATAATGTCATGGCCTCAATGGGCTCCAGGTGGGTTAGGGCTGAGTCCACAACAAGAGACGGTTACGAAAACAACCGACAACACCAATACAAGCCTAACGATAGAAACCACTATCACTCAAAACGCTGGGAAAACACTTTGGGACTGGCTAGAGTTACTAGGTGTACCGTTATCGCTTGCCTTATTAGGGTATTTATTTCAGGATTTTCAAAAGGGAAAAGAGAAAAGAGAGGAGAAAAGAGAGAAGCAAAGAGAAAAGGAAAAAGAGGCATACTTCGAAGCCGAACAAAATCAAAAAGAACTGCTTCAGAAACAGCGTGAGCACGAAGATAGGGAACTCCAGAAATTTTTCGCCTACGAAGCCACTCAAGCTCAAATTAAACGAGACGAAACCAATGCTAAAGAAGACTTACTACAGGGCTACTTCGACCGCATATCAGAGTTTCTAGTCGATAGGAATCTATTTGGCATTGCCGCAGGCATCTATCGCCTGAAAAACAACAAAATGATTGAGAGAGCTGAACAAGAGCAAGAGCTTCTAGACTCTAGTGTGGATATCATCAGAGCCATGACGCTCGCTGTCTTAAGAAGACTGGGAGATGATCAAGACCGTAAAACCAGTGTCATTCAATTTTTACTAGAAATCGAAATTATTAACCGACTCAATCTCAGTCTCAGCGGTGCTGACTTAAGAGGGACGGACTTGAAGAAGGCATCCCTTCCAAAAGTCAATCTCAGCGGCGCTAACCTCACAGAAGCAAATCTAGAAGGTGCAAATCTAGAAGACGCAAATCTGGAAGGCGCGGAGCTTAAACAGGCCAAACTCAAGGAAAGCAATCTTCAGGGGGCGAATCTCCAAAGAGCGAATCTAGAAGAGGCAGATTTACTATCTGCTCATTTGGAGAACGCTAACCTGCAGGATGCTCACCTGACTGGTGCGGTTCTTCGACATGCCAAGCTCGATGGCGCTGACCTCAGTGGCGCTAACCTGGATCAGGTTGACTTAAAAATGGTTGATTTAGACAATGCCGAGCTCAATCACACCACTTTCGGGAGTGCCTAATCACGATGCTATGCAATAAGAAGCCCGCCAGAAGAGATGATGGCTACAACCCTCCTAGATAGCGAAAGTCGCGCTGCTCACTAGCCAGCCATTCAATGGCACCTGTCTGACTTAGGTAGTCAAACAGCTCGTCTAGGTCAGCTTGAGTGATACCCTGCTCGCGCAGCAGACGGCTATTCTCTCGAATACGCTTGACCGATGAGAAGCTGCCGGGTTTCAGTCTCGCGATACGCACCTGGACTTCGCTAATTTGCTCTACGGTGAGGCCAAAGCGTTTAGGGGCTCGGCTCAAGGTTGGAGCTTCGACTTCTAGCAGCCGCTCTAGGTCGGCTCTGATGTCGGGTTGTTTTGGCGCTGGTGGAGTGGGGGAATCTTGCTCAAATGATCGCGTATCTCTGTCAAAGCCTGACAGGTTCTTTAGCTGAGGCATCGGTTGCCAGCAGTCGTTTACGTAGTCGTAGACGGCACGACCACAGGAAGAGCGATCACACATCTGCATTACGGCTTTTTTGCCCTCTTCGGGCAATGGAACAAACTTGGTGCCCAGCAGCGCATTGGCGGCTCGCCGGTCGTGGTTACTGACGATGGCGATGGGCTTGAATAGGGAGCGAATGCCTGCGGTGACGCCCAGGTCTTTGGCGTTGCTCACCTGGCCGATTTCCCAGATGTAATTCTGCAGGCTATCACCCATTGATGAGAGACCGATCTTGTACTGGATGTAGTCCTCAAAGCTTTCTTTCTCAGTGGTCTGCCACACTTTGTACAGGTAGGTGACTTCATCAAATATCAACAGCTTCGGGCCTTCTATGGATTTGAAGTCTTCTAAGCAGCTGTTGATCCAGGCCACGATGTTGACGGGGCTTTCATCAAGGCCTTGGATGGAGCGGATGTCATTGGCGACGCCTTGCCAGTAGCCTGCTTCTTTCTGGTCGCCTTTGCCTTCCATCACAAAGATGTGCAGCTGTGGGTGATGTTGACGCACCAGGCG
>JBCCOO010000065.1:0-29075 GCA_039025345.1 Cyanobacteria bacterium P01_D01_bin.105
AAATCGCCTGCCATTGCACCCTTCATGCCAGTTGTTCAGTACGGAAGAAAATCCACCGCGCACTCTGCTGCGCAACCGACTACGCCTTGGCAATTTGAAACGCAGGCGGACTCTCTTCAGTTTTTGCACCAGTCTCAGCAGCGAGTGATCGCCACTCGTCAGTCTAAAATTGCCAGCCTTTCTTTTGTGGTGGCCCCGATTCCGCCTTGGGCGGTGCTAGCTGAGCTAGGCTCAGCTGATACGCGCCACTTTTACTACGATGCGCCTCAGTCTCCGGCTCCGGATGGCCAGTCGGGCAACCAGTCAATGGTCGGCATCGGCACTGTGATAGACTGCCGCGTCACTGGGGCCTCACGCTTTTCTAAAGCCCAAGCGTTCATCGATTTTTGGCAGCCCCATTTCTGCGTGGCCGATCCCATTGGCAGACCCACCAGCGCTTACCCTACAACAACGCGATTCCTCTCGGGAGAGGCTATGCCAACGCCCAAGGGCTATTTTTTTTGCAGTGCAACCTTTTTTGCTCAGCCGCATCAGGCGGCCTATTTTGCCCCTGCCTATGTGTTTGTGCCTTGCATACAGGTCACCACCCAAGCGCAGGCCTCGTTGGTGACCTTTAACCGCCTCATTACGGACACGACAAATCTTGAGACAGTAGTTTCTGGCATTTACGAACAGCTCCACCAAGTTGCCGGAATTAGCAGCGGTGCTGAGACCTGGGGCCAGACAGGTGCGAGCTTGACGGCTGCTTTGCGATACCGACTCACCAAAGACGTGGTGGGCTTTGAGCAAACGGTGCGATCGGTGCTGACGCAGATGAGATCGCAGGCAGTGCATAAGGTGGTGATATCGGATGTGGCCGATGTGGTGATGCCCTCGCCTGTGGATGTGGTGCGATCGCTGCAGGTACTTCGTCACAACCATCCTGACTGCACCGTATTTTCGGTGGGCAATGGCCGCGGACAGTCATTCATTGGGGCGAGCCCCGAGCGGCTGCTGCGAATTTCGTACTGTGAAGAAAGTCAGGGTGGACGCCGCGAGCTGATGACCGAAGCGTTGGCCGGAACTGCCTCGCGCAGTCACGAGCCCGGCTTGGATATTCAGCTTGGGCAGTCGTTGATGAATAGTGAAAAGGAGCGGTATGAGCACCGGGTAGTGGTGGAATTTATTTTGAAACAACTGCGATCGCTGGGGTTGACCCCGCACTACACCGCTGGCCCAAAGCTGCTGAGACTGCTGAACCTACAGCACCTGCACACGCCCATTCGGGCAACGCTTCAAGATGGAAGCGTGCAGCCGCTAGAAATTTTGGCAAACTTGCATCCGACCCCTGCTGTTGCTGGGCTGCCAAGGCAGCTTGCCTGTACGCTAATTCGTGAATACGAGACCTTTGAGCGGGGTCTATATACCGCGCCCATTGGCTGGATAGATACAGACGGCAACAGCGAATTCATTGTGGGCATTCGCTCGGCGTTGATTAATGGCTGTAAGGCGAGGCTATATGCAGGAGCCGGTATTGTGTCGGGATCTGAACCCAAGAAGGAACTGGCAGAAATCAGGCTAAAATTGCAGGCGCTGTTGAATGCGCTGGTGTGCAATTAAACGATCATTCCATCATCGTAGAGGATTCCATCATTGTCGTAGGGGCATCGCATGCTATCCCTTACGACAATGATGGGGTGGGTTGAAACGTGTCGATAGATTTTCGCAATACCAATACCCTTTGGGCCTCGGTGGCCGTAGAGACGCTGGCCCGATTGGGATTGCAGACGGCTGTGGTCTGCCCCGGCTCTCGCTCGACGCCGCTGACAGTTGCTTTGGCGCGGCACCCCGATATTGAAGCGCTGCCGATGTTAGATGAGCGCGCGGCGGCGTTTTTTGCTTTGGGCTGCGCAAAACGGCAGCGTTGCCCAGTGGCCTTAGTTTGCACCTCAGGGACAGCGGGCGCAAACTTTTATCCGGCAGTGATAGAAGCCTATGAAAGCGCCGTTCCGCTCTTGATATTGACAGCTGATCGGCCCCATGAGCTGAGAGATTGTGCCTCGGGGCAAACCATTGACCAGCAGCGGTTGTATGGCAACTTTGTGAAACACTACAGCGAACTTGCCGTGCCGGTTGCGAGTGAAGCTTTACTGGCCTATCTACGGCAAACGCTGGTCAGTGCTTGGCGGCGGGCAGTCTCGCCACTGCCGGGGCCTATTCATCTCAACTGTCCGTTTCGAGATCCCTTGCCGCCCATTGCCGATACCGAAACCAGCGCACTCACGCAAGCGCTTTCAACGTCATTGGATGAGGCACAGTTTTTCTCTGCAGTTGTGCCGCTGCCTTTGGTCTGTGAGCAACCGTTACGGCCTATCGAGAATTGGCCCATCGAGAATTGGCAACAGTGCGAACGGGGGATAATTGTGGCTGGCCCGGTGGAGCCTGCCGAGCCGGTGGCCTATTGTCAGGCGGTGGCTATGCTTGCTGAACAACTGGGATGGCCTGTTCTTGCAGAAGGGCTCTCGCCCCTGCGGAACTATCGCAGCCTTAACAGCGCGCTGATATCGACCTACGACAGTATTTTAAGAAATGTGCAGAGAGCAGATACGCTAGCGCCGGATAGGGTCATTCAGCTTGGCCCGCTGCCGATTAGTAAGGTGTTGAGGCAGTGGCTGCAGCGAGTTAATCCGCAGCGGTGGGTGATTGGGTCACCGCGAAATTTAGATCCGCTGCATGGGGCGACCTATTTTCTTTCCACTAGTGTGGCGGTGCTGGCGCGTCAGGTGGCGGCGGCCAATAAAGCTGCCCATAAAAAAGAGATGACCCTAAGCAGAAATAACAACACCGACTACCGGCAACGGTGGATCGCTGGGGAGCAGCTGGAGCGGCAGCGATTAGATCAGCGATTGGAGAAAGAGAACGCGCTGGTGGAGAGTAAAGTGGCTTGGCTGCTATCTCAGCATTTGCCCACAGAGACGCCGCTGTTTATTGCGAATAGTATGCCGGTGCGGGATGTGGAATATTTTTGGCAGGTTGGCGATCGCCATATTCAGCCTTACTTTAGCCGAGGGGCCAATGGCATAGATGGCACCCTTTCTACCGCGATGGGGATTGCCCACAACAATCAGCCAACGGTACTACTCACAGGTGATTTGGCCTTTTTGCACGATACGAACGGGCTCTTAAACATTTCTCATCTGCGGGGTCATCTCACGATTGTTTTAATCAACAACAATGGCGGTGGAATTTTTGAGATGCTGCCAATCTCTCAGTTCGAGCCGGAATTTGAGACCTATTTCGTGACACCACAGCGGGTGAATTTTGAGCAACTGTGTGCCACCTATGGCGTTGAATATCAAAAAGTTGAGGCGATTGATAGATTTGTGAGCGGCATTAGCACGCTGCCCAAAACAGGCCTACGGTTATTAGAAGTGGTGTGCGATAGAAAACAGAGCGTACGGCAAAGAAAGGCGCTGTTGGCGGATGGAGCGAACCCATGGCCTATGTGACCACGGTGGCGCACCAACTACACTACAAAATGGCTGGCCCTATCAATCAACCAGCTTTACTCATTTTGCATGGGTTTTTAGGGAGTTGCGAAGATTTTCCAGGCGTTTTGCCACTGCTCTGTAAGCATTTTTGTTGCATTTTGCCAGACCTGCCAGGCCATGGCCAAACCACCAGCAGACCAGATGTGGAGACAGATGCCTATGGTTTTGAGGAGACGGGGCGATCGCTGATTTCGCTTCTTAACCATTTGCAAATAGAGAAAGCCAACCTGCTGGGCTACTCTATGGGCGGACGCATTGCACTCTATTTGGCGCATCAATATCCAGCCAGAATTGCTCGAACCATTTTAGAATCTGCGTCGCCAGGGCTGAGAACCGCAGCGCAGCGGCAAGCGAGAATCCAAAAAGATGAGGTAATCGCATGTCAGCTAGAAACCATGCCAATCCAAGACTTTCTGACACAGTGGTATAAGAATCCACTGTTTGATAGCTTGCAGCGATATCCAAAAGCAGTCGCAGCTATGTTAAACCGCAGACAATGCAATAGCCCTGCAGAACTTGCTAAAGCCCTAAGGGGCCTAGGAACAGGTCAACAAGCGTCTATGTGGCCTCATCTTGGTGAGATGCAGCTGCCCCTGATGCTAATGTTTGGAGCTGAAGATCTTAAATTTGTTTCGATCTGTCGAGACATCGCTAGAGCGTATGAAAAGAACAATGATAAAAAAGCTGTTCAAAGGCAATTTGATGGCTGTGGTCACAGCATTCACTTAGAGATACCAGAAAAAGAGATACTAGAAAAAGAGATATTAGAAAAAGCACCTGCTCTATATGCAGATGCGATATTAGACTTTATCAAAACAACTAAGGAAGAAATGAGGCAATGATTATTCGCCATGATGTTGAGCCCCAACGGTACGTTGCCTCTCCTGAACAATTTGCAGCTGTGGTCATGGTCGCTAACCACTTAGAAGAAGTTTTTATTGGCTACGATACGATTGACCAACTGCTAAAACCACAGTTATTACCGGCAGTGAAGGCAGAGCCAGAATTTATGCTTTGTGCTGATGGCATGGGCTGTTTGATTCGGCCTGATTGGATTTTGACAGCGGCTAATATAGCTGCAGAGCTGCCTGAACGCCATGAAATCGAGGTGGGCGATGTCAAGTATGGGGTGCAGAAAGTTGTGCTGCATCCTAACTATGCGCGTTCGGAAGACGATGCGCGTTCGGAAGACGATGCGCGTTCGGAAGACATCTTGCAGGTGCGAAACGATATTGCCCTAATTCAGTTGGCGCGCGCTGTAGACGCCGTTGTTCCGCTGGCGCTTTATTCACAACAAAACGAACTTGGCCAGGTGGTGACCTTGGTAGGCCGCGGCGACTACGGGAATGGCTTGATTGGGCCAGACCAAGCGGATGGAAAGCTGCGCAAAGCGACCAACCGAGTGGAGAAGGTGAGCGAGAAGCGGCTGATGTTTGAGTTTGATGCGCCGCCGGAGTGTAGTGCCTTAGAAGGCGTGTGCGGGCCAGGAGATAGAGGCGGGCCGGCACTGCTGAAAGTTGAAAATAGGTGGGCGATCGCGGGTATCAGCTCTGGGCAAGAGGTCGTCAACAACTCAGCCCTCGCGCCAGTTGGCGAGGGCCGCTACGGCGTATGGGAATATTACACTCGCGTTTCTTATTACTTAGAGTGGATTGAGTCTGTTGTGGATTGAGTCTGTTGTGAAGTCAATGAGTGTTTGCCTAATGCTTAAGGCTATAACAGAATCTTGCCAACTTTATGCGAATTCTCTTTGCAGAGCGCGGCGTAGGTCTTGTTTAAGAATGATCCGATCACCTCTTTCGAGCGCTTTTAAACAACAGTTCTTTTACGATAACCTGAAACACCCTAACCCATAGCTTACAGCAGCCTTAGCTGACGGGTCTCCTCTTCCTCAATCCCTTCCTCGATATTGCTTGCAACAATCTGCTTATCTCCATGTGGATCTTGATTGAGCAAGCCTTGCGCAGCTTCTAAAATGTCAGGTGCTAATGCACTTAAGTCTTCTCTATTATCTAAATATGCTTGCAGCGCGCTCATCGGTTCTAGCGAGCTATCTACCCCCAATTCTGGCATTCGCGGCCGAGAAAGCTGGCTGATGAGCTGCGGCTGAATGGTAAAGCTATGCGCCGCTGATAAGGCCGCGCTGACGGCAGTGTTGTCAATCGCTTCTGTCTGATCGGCGCGAAGCTGATAAATGAGCCGCACAATCTGATCAGAGATATCTTGCTTCGCTAGCGCTGCTATCAGCGTTGTCTGCGGTTCTTCGCTTTCTGTTAAATCTATCTCAAGGGTTTTAAATACTCTTGCCGGCAAAGGACAAAACCGTGCCTCAGCTTTTCCTGCCTCCACATCCAACAACACATAGCCTTTCTCTTCTTTTTCTTCACTAAAATCTACCCGTTCAATGCTGCCCGGATAAATGGCTAAAGGAGACTGAGACACAACTTGATATTTGTGTACATGGCCCAGTGCAATGTAGTCAAAGCAATCTCTCGCTAAAATCGCCATGGGGACCGTAAAGCCTTTGCCTACGGCTAAAAACCGCTCTGCGCCATATCGCGCCGTATCCGTCATCACATGGGCTAGCAGCACGGTTGGCACTGTGTTATCCAGCTTGCGAATTTCACTTTCGAGCACAATTCGCAGCTTCTCTAACAACAACTCTCCGACTTCTCCAGTTGAGAGCCCTTGGGTTTCTGGGCGGGTGAGCAAGGTGGAGCGGGTGAGCCAAGGTAGGGTCATAACTTGAATCGGCCCGCTTTTGGTTTCAATGCTGTGAGTGGTGAGCGTATCGCCCACAATGAAGCCAGGAACGCCCAGCGTGCGGTAAATGCAAAGGCTCGCACCGCCGACCCCTTGGGCGTGCTGATCGTGATTGCCTACCAATAAAACAGTGGGAATATGAGCTTCTACTAATCGACAAAATTCGCTGGCAAAGGCTTGTTGAATATAGGGGGGCGGGGTGGCATCGGGGAAGGCATCGCCACCGAAGAGCACGAGATCTACATTTTGAGCGATCGCATCATCTACGCATCGCCTCAGCGCCAACTGAAAATCCTCCAACCGCGTATTTAGCCCCGTCTGCGGGTTTATCCGCCCATGACTGAAGCTACTGCCCATATGAATATCAGACAGGTGAAGAATTTTGACCATAGCTGCGCCTACCGCTGGGTTACTGTGCTTTTAGCTCGTCAATCAAATCTTGAAGCTGCTCACTATTGGCATGGTACTTCTCATTGCAAAAGTGACAAACCGCTTCTGCGCCATCGTCTTCTTGAATCATATCGGCAAGTTCTTCAGTGCCCAGGAGTTTGAGGGCGCCTAACATGCGATCGCGCGTGCACCCACAGCTAAACTGCACAATCTGAGAACCTGGCAAAATCTCTAGGCCAATATCACCGACGAGATCATCAAAAATCTGAGCCAAAGACTTGCCTGCTCGCAGCAAAGGCGTAAATCCTGTCAGCGCCTTCAGCCGCTCTTCTAAAACCGTCACCAGCAGCTCATCTCTCGCGGCCTTTGGCAACACCTGCAGCAACAGCCCGCCGGCTTTCTCCACGCCATCTTCACCCACAAACACCCCCAGCACCAACGCCGAAGGCGTCTGCTCAGAGGTCGCCAAATAATACGTTAAGTCCTCACCAATCTCGCCCGAAACCAGCTCTACCGTGCTGCTATACGGATAGCCATAGCCAATATCGCGCACGATATATACATAGCCATCTGTGCCAATCGCACCGCCTACATCCAGTTTGCCTTGTGCATTGAGGGGCAGCTCTACCTGGGGCTTTTCCACATAGCCGCGCACCGTTCCATCCAATCCGGCATCCACCAGCAGTCCGCCTAGCGGCCCATTCCCTTTAATGCGAATGTTCACTCGCGACTGAGGCTGCTTCATGCTCGATACCAGCAGCAGTCCAGCCGTCATCGCCCGGCCCAGCGCCGCCGTTGCCACATAAGACAAACCATGGCGCTGCCGAGCTTCTTCCACCAAGCGAGTTGTGGTTACGCCTACGACTCGAATACCCCCATCTGCTGCCGTTGCTCGGATTAACTGATCTGCCATGTCCTATCTCTTTTATCTGCTGCGATTATTGTAAGACGTGAATCCTTTCCATAAAAAGAAAGCGCCTTCTGTCGTCAGAAAGCGCTTAAAGACAAAGAGAATCGAGTCAGCCGTTAGGGAACCAGGCTAAGACACCCAGTTAAGGCGCCAGTGCGTAGCCACGCAGCAGACTGCCAACGGTTTTAGCCGTAATCTTCATCTGGGTTACTGGATTGGCCGGGACGACCGTCTTATAGAGGTAACTGTCAAAGGTGAGCTTCTGAACGTCGATGTCAGAGCACATTTCCACAAAGGCTTCGCGGGAGGCATCGCTGCGGTAGAACACGCGCTGCAAGATATCCAATACCTTGTAGGTGAGTCCGTATTCTTTGTCCCATCGTTTGATGTACTGCTTTAGCTCATCTTCGGTGAGGGCACGCTCGCCGCTGTTAGAGAACTCAACAATGGTCTCGGCGCACATGCGAGCGGACTTAGCGGCAAAGTAGATGCCTTCACCGGAAGACTTGGTGACGGTGCCAGCAGCATCGCCAACTAGGGCAACGCGGCCAACTACGCGGCGAGGTCTGGGATGCTCAGGAATGGGGTGAGCTTCTACCTTAATAATTTCGCCGCCTTCTAGGCGCTTGGCGGCGCGGGTGCGAATGCCGCGCTGCAGTTCTTTAATGCGCGCTTGGTTAGGCCGCATAGTGCCAGTGCCCACTGCGACGTGGTCGTACTTAGGGAAGACCCAAGCGTAGAAGTCAGGAGAGACGTCATCACCGACGTACATTTCGGCCAGCTCTTCGTAGTAGGCCATTTTGTCTTCAGGGAGACGAATACGCTCTTGGAAGGCGATCGCATAATTATAGTCGCCTGCATCAATCGCACGGGCCACACGGGAATTAGCGCCATCTGCGCCAATCACCATGTCTACCTTCAGCGTCTTTGCTTCGCCCTGCAGCCCTTCTTTAGAATGGTCTGCATAGTGAAGTACGTAAGGATCTTTATCGTTATCCGGAATCTCCAATTTATGTACGGTACCGTTGATGAGCTTGGCACCCAGCTTGTGGGCTCTATCGCGCAAGAAGCCGTCTAACACCTCACGACGACACATACCGATGTACTCGTCATCGTTAAGGGTCTGACCGATGTTCACCTCAACATTAGACGGCGAGATCATCTTCATTTTGCGAACGCGGCGGTCGATGATTTCTGGGGGCAAATCAAACTCATCTACCATGCACAGAGGAATCGCTCCACCACAGGGCTTCGCATTATCTAGCTTGCGCTCGAACAAGTAGGTTTCGATGCCAGCTTGGACCAAAATTTCGGCGGCGGAAGAGCCTGCTGGCCCCGCTCCTACGACTGCGACCCGAAGTACCAAGGACTTATGCTCCAGTGAAAAATTAAAATCAATGGGAAAATCGTATCACCGTGGCTTAAGGGAAATCACTCGAAAGGCAGAATTGTTACGAAGATTGAAATACTGATTTACATTCCGAAAGAAAGTGAAATCACTCAATTTAGGATGTTTTCAATGCAGATTCAGAGGGTGGCCCGCTGTAGACGATGGTGCCGTAGTCGAGTTTGATGAGCCGATCCGCGAGGTGGAAGTAGCGATCGTCGTGGCTGATAACGAAAATAATTTTGCTTTTGGCTTTAAGGTCGGCCAGTATCTGTGTGTAGAAAATGCGCTTGAACGTAGGGTCTTGGTCGGCGGCCCATTCGTCAAATAGATAAATCGGCCGATCATCTAGGGCTGCGCTGAGCAGGGCAAGCCGTTTGCGCTGGCCTTGGGAGAGGGCCGTGGTCGAGAAGCGGCCATGCTGGATTTGCACTTTGTGGTCAAGCTGGAGCGCTTTGAGATATTGGTGCGATCGCGCATCACTTATCTCGTCTGCGGCTGCCAAGGCTTCATTCCCCAACACGCGCTCAAACAAATAAAAGTCTGAAAACACCGCTGAAAAATGCTGCCGGTACCACTGCTGATTGTGCGGTTCAATCGCCTCTCCGTTTAGCCAAATCTGACCCGATTGAGGCTGGTAGAGTCCGCACAATAACTTAGCGAGTGTAGATTTACCGCTGCCATTGCCGCCCACAATGAAGACCAGCTCTCCTGAGCTAACCGAGAGATCCACCGGGCCGAGGGTGAACGTGTAATCGCGCTGCCGTTCGCCATCACGGCCAAAGTAATCTCCTCTATATTGATGAGTTGCGCCCTTCACCTGCAGCGCTACATTGTCTGTAGAGGTCTCTGTTGGTGTCGCGGGTGCTGCGATAGCCGACGTATGTTTTTCTAAGCTCAGTCCCAGCGTCTCAATCTTCTGCAGTGCAATGCTCGCCTTACTCAAAAAAGGCAGCTTATTTACCAAGCTTTCCATTGGCCCTAGCAGATACGTAAACGTCAGCACGTAAGCAAATCGAGTCTCCACCGGAATTGGGAGCCAATAGGGCAACAAGAACAGAATCAACCCCATTGCAAAAAAGTAAATAAACTTGCCCCAGCTATCTAAGATGGCAAACAGGCTCAGCCCTGTTGTGTTCGAATGCTTCACCGCTAGCGCACTTTGTTCTAAATCATTGTTCAAAAAGTCCTGCTGTCCGTAGTACTTTAGCTTTAGCTCTTTCACGCCGTCCACGAGGCTACGAAAGTGTTGAAAAAGCCGATCTTGTTGTTTTCGCGCTACGCTGAGTGATCGCCGACCGCGCACCAAAAACCACCGGCAGCTCACCGAAGCGACCAGCGTCAGCAGCAGTACTAAGCCCAACACCTGCCAAGAGAGCCAAGAGATATAGACCATGCAGCCGACGGCGCTGGCAATGTTGATGGCGATGATAGGCACCACGCCCGCAGCAGTGGCGATCGCCTGAATATCTTCTGTCAAAACAGCCAGCAGCCGAGGCAGCCCAATGTCTTCTAGTGGCTTCAGTTCCGTTGCTAAAACCTGACGGCATAAGCGCGTTTGTAGCCCAAACACCACCGCCTGAGAAAACCTCACTAGCAAAATGCGAGAAAGCGCCGCAGTCATCAGCGCCACCAGCCCAAGCAGGATAAAAGTAGCTGCAGCAGCTGCACCTGGCGCGTCCACTGCCGATACCGTGCGGCTAATCAGCCCAATCAGCCCTGCACTACAGCCGCCACTCACAAACCCTGCCACCAGCGCCAGCCCAATCAGCCAAGGATTGGCCAACCCCTCGCGCCGCCAGCTATATCGCCACAGAAATCGAATCAGGTGCATACGCAGGTGACGCTTTGGCCAATGAACTCAACACCCACTACAGTATGACGAAATCTCATTTGCCGCGCTCATCTGCTTATCCCCACTGTCGTGCAAGTACTCGGATCGCCAAGACGCTTCTTCTAAAAAGTCTAAAGCCCTCGAATCGGTAAGATTCAAGAGCTTTAATAAGGAAGCGGGTAACGCGATTCGAACGCGCGACATTTTGCTTGGGAAGCAAACGCTCTACCACTGAGCTATACCCGCAACGGACGTTAAGTTAACAACGACAGCTAATTATGAAGGCTCAGCCCGAGCTTGTCTATAGAAGCAGTACAAACCTTCACAAGACCAACCTTCACAAGACAATGGCTATGCCAACTCGATCATCTATTCCGCCTCGTTGTCTTCTTCACCCTGAACGATCAAAGAACGTGCCATCATCTCCCCGTTACGCCTCACGGGAAAATCTTTTTCAGGAAACTCGTACCGGCCTCTCTCACCGGCATCAATGTGCAACAGCACCCACAGCTTCTCTCCCACAAATGGCGCTTCCCAAAGATCAATAACAATCCCTTCGCTATCGCCAGAATCGACCCGTGCTTCCCCAATCCCTTCGGGCAAGACAATAGAACCATCTTCTTTGCTTCTATGCACAGATACCCAGCCATCGCGAGCAGTCGCCACTTTTTTTACCGTAATCTGTCCGAAAGACTTTTGATTACTCACCTCTAGCTTTACGTTATTTTGCTCCACGCCTTCGGTATCGGGCTCATCGTCTTTATCCGCATCGTCTGCCACTTCTAATGCAACCACTAAATCTAATTCTGCTGAATCTGACTCTGCTGAATCAGCGTCTTCTTGATCTGTTTGCGCTGCACCTGTGCCGTCAATTGTGTCTGTTTGCTCCAGCTCGGCAGGTGGCTCTTCAAAGGTGATAATGGCACTTTCTTGGGAGCAGGCGCCCAGTAAAGGAACCGCTAGTAATAAGGCTAAAAGGCTGAATATAGGGTGTTTCATGGATAGTTTATGACAAGGCAGGGGTATGTCCTATGTATATTTTATTACTTTGATTTTGCGATCACTATTTTATGGCAAGTTTGGGTGCCGTTGAAGGTTGGATGTACGATCACACCATGTGCCATAGCATCACTTTATTCCCTTTATCCGCTAGCTTAAGAGGCGGTATGGCAAAAAAGGACGCGCATGGCGGCAGAGCTGGGATTTACGTTTGATTTGATGGCGGTGCTGGGGGCGGCGGCCGTTGGCGGGTTTATGGCTAATCGCTGTAAGCAGCCAGTGTTGTTGGGGTACTTGGGCAGTGGCTTGGTGATTGGCCCCCTGGGGCTAAAGCTAATTACCGATACCGGCAATATTCAAGAGCTGGCTGAGCTGGGCGTGGCGTTTTTGCTGTTTGCGCTGGGGGTGCAGTTTTCTTTAGAAGAACTGCGGCGAGTGCGGAATGTGGCCTTGCAGGGGAGCATTTTGCAAATTGGGTTAACGGCTGGACTGGTGGCGGCGATCGCCCTCACCCTCGGCTGGGTCACCGCTGTTCCCCAAGCCATTTTCTGGGGCGCATTGCTGTCTTTGTCTTCTACGGCCGTGGTGCTAAAAACCCTCACCGAACGGGGGGAAATTAATACTCGGCACGGCCAAATTATGCTGGCTATTCTAATCGTTCAGGATTTGGCCCTGGGCCTGATGCTGGCAATTTTACCTGCTATTAATGAGCCGGGGCCACTGTGGCAGGTGATTGGATTAGTCGTGTTAAAAGTAACTGGCTTTTTGGTCGCAGCGTTGATTGTCGGCCGCTGGGTGATTCCGGTGATTATTCAGCAAGTGTCCATGACCGAGAGCGACGAGCTGTTTTTGCTCACCTTAATTGCACTGTGCTTGGGGGTGGCACTGGTGACCGCGCAGCTGGGGCTGTCTATTGAAATTGGGGCATTTGTGGCGGGGCTGATGATTGCCGAAATTGACTACGCCGATCATGCCTTGGCCAAGGTTTTGCCGCTGAGAGATACCTTTGCCAGTTTGTTTTTTGTTTCTATTGGCATGCTGATTGATCCGCAGGTGCTGCTGGATAATTTTGGCCCTATTTTAGGCTTGGTCTCTTTGGTGATGGTGGGCAAGGCGCTGGTGATTATTCCCATTGTGTTGTTCTTTGGCTATTCGCTAAAAACAGCTGTGCTCACCGGCTGTGGCATTAACCAAATCGGAGAGTTTTCGTTTGTGTTGGCCGTAGTGGGCTTAGAAAATAATTTAATTACCAACGACACCTATTTGCTGCTGCTGGGCACTACGGCGATTACGCTGGTGCTCACCCCCCTCTCTTTTCGAATGGCGCTGCCTTTTTCTGACTGGCTCCATCACCAGCCCAAGGTCTCTGGTTGGCTGCGCCGCTTCGAATCTTCTCAGCGCTCTTCGGATGTAGAAGAGATTTGCAATCATGTGGTGGTGGCGGGCTTTGGCCGTGTCGGGCAGGTGATTGTGAACTTTATTCGTCAGCAGGGCTATCCGGTGTTGGTGTTAGAAAATAACGAGGCGGCTATTCAGGCCCTGCGCCGAGAGCACATTCCCTTTGTGCTGGGCGATGCGGATTCGGCGTTGATTTTGAGCCGAGCGAACTTACCCGAAGCCAATGCGCTGGTGATTGCCCTACCCGATCCGGTGAGTACGCGGCTGCTATTGTCTCGGGCCAAGGCGATCGCCCCCAAGCTCGATATTATTGCCCGCGCCCACACCACCAAAGAACTCGATCAGCTCAGTCAGCTCGGGGCCCAAGAAGTGGTTCAGCCCGAATTTGAGGCCGCGCTCGCACTCAGCACGCATTTATTGGCGACCCTTGGCAAAATTGACGATCAGCTCGGCAGCACGATTGCTCAAATCCGCGCCGATCACTACCGCAGCGTTCGCGATCGCAGTGATTAACGATTGTTTCTGCACAAAACACACTGTCCAGAAGCAAACTGCAACACCATAAAAGCTCTAGGCAAGGATACTAAAGATGAAATAGGCAGCTCGAGCATTGGCCTCAGCACTGTCAAAAAATTAGTTGAAACCCAAGGCGGCCAGATTAATCTAAAATCAACCGTGGGAGAAAGCAGAACCTTCACTTTTTCTGGGCCGAAGCGCTATGACCCTAAAGCGAATGGTTAGCCTGTTTGAATTAAATGCCCTTCTGAATAACTGCCCTTCTGAATTGAATGAGCGATCGCAGCCAACCCGTTCCCAAACTGAGTCCTCGCACAGAATTTTTCGCGGGTGCTCGTGATATGTTTCCGCTCATTGTCGGCGCCATTCCCTTCGGCATCATCTTTGGCACACTGGCTATCACCAGCGGTCTCTCTCCCATTGCGACGCTAGCCATGTCGGCCATTGTCTTTGCCGGATCTTCTCAGTTTATTGCCGCAGGCATGATGGCTGCAGGCTCAGGCTGGCTGCTAATTGTCATTACAGCGTTCGTCGTTAATTTACGTCATTTACTTTATGCCGTGAGCCTAGTCCCCTATGTGAAAGCGCTGCCACAAAAATGGAAGATACCGCTGGCATTTTGGCTCACAGATGAAGCTTATGCAGTGGCCATTCGCCGATATGAAACCCCAGACAATACCTTCCTTAAAAGCTGGAAGCACTGGTACTACTTAGGTGCAGCCCTAACGATGTATGCCAATTGGCAACTCTGTACGTTTATTGGCATTACTGTCGGTCAGCGCATTCCCAACGCAGCAGAATGGGGCTTAGATTTTGCCATGTCAGTGACCTTCATTGGCATGGTCATTCCGTATGTAAAAAACAAACCTATGGCGGCTGCCGTTGTAGTATCTGGGGTAATGGCTTTGGTGGCCTATTCACTGCCCCATAAGCTGGGGCTAATGGTTGCCGCAATTTGCGGCATTGCAGCAGGCGTTGTTGTTGAGCGAATGGGTGAGCAGCAGCAAGTATAGACGTTCACAGTAATATCTCAACGATAAAACGGTTGTTGTTACGTGTTATAAGCGAGCTGCGGCACCTGTGGATGTTCGGGCTGTAATCGTTGTTTCGTCATCATTTCAACAACATTCATACCGTTAGCAATCACACCTGGAACACTTGGGTAGCCTGCACTAGCCCCTACTAAAAAGAGGTTAGGAATTTCTGTACGGTGTCCCATACGATTTAGCCCAACTTGAGCTGGAATTAAATTAGCGCCGTAAATGTTTCCTTCTGGCTGGCCTAAAAAATGTTCGCTGGTTGTGGGCGTGCCGAGTACTTTCATCCGGATATATCGATCTATATCTGGAATCAGATCTCGAACACTTTCCATAATCAAGCTATAGATCTCTTTTTTCTTCGCCATATAGGCTTTGCGATCGCTCTCATACAACTGCTTAAACGGTTCGTAGGAACATGTTGTGGCAATTTCGAGAACATGGTGGCCTGCAGGTGCCATACCCGGTGCTGAAGATTTGCAGGTAGGGCAAGAGAGAAAGATCCACGGATGCTCAAAATTACCCTGTAGCTGTTGGTCATATTCGCTGTTGAGATTACCGGTTGGGTAATACCATATGTTCCAATCGCCTAAATCATAGCGATCTGGGTCAAACCCTTCATCTAAGCCGAGATAGATATTGAATGCGCTCATTGAGTATTCGTAATCTGTGAGCCTGTGGTGCTCACGTCGGCTGATAGCATGGTCGTTGTGCATGAGTGCTACGGTCAGTTTGGGATCTAAATCGCTGATATAGCCCTTGCTTGCCTGATAGAAAACGCCCCCAGCCGACACAAACTTAACCTGATGGCCCCGCACTTCAATATGATCAACCGGTGTAGATAGCTGAACGGTGCCCCCGCCTTCGGTAATGAACTCAACAATAGAATCCACTAGGTGCTTAAAGTGATGACGGGGATAGTAGGCACCCTCGGCATAGTCAGACACTAGGCTGGTATGGGTGAGCAGCGCAATATCTTTGGGGGGTAAGGCGTAGTCGCCGCTTTGACCTGCCAACAGCGCCTGCAGTTTAGGCGAAAGTCCGCAGTGATCATAGAGATCTTGAAGCGTCCAGTTTTGCTTTGAATAAAGGTGCCAATATTTAGGCAACTTTAGCCAGTCTGACCACTGCATGTCATACCATTTAACGTCCTTACCCATGTCTGTTATTTGCTGATGCAGTAGCGCAATTTCATCGCAATATAAGTTAATGGCAGTTGTTTCCTCGGGGAAGGTAGATAGTAGGCGATCGCGAAATGTCTCCCATCCTAATGGAATCTTAAAATCAACCTCGTCGGTTACGACACGGTCAATGCAGTCTGGATTCAATGTATCGAACGGAACGACTTTATCGATGTAGTTCAGGAACTGGTCAACGGTTTGGCCCTTGCCAGCTTGATAAATATAGTGAACATCTGCGCAGAATGAATAATCTCCATATTGAAAGGTATGGCAGCAGCCACCTGGAAGATAATGCTGTTCTAGCACTGCGACCTGATAGCCCTGACGGGTTAAACATGCGGCGGCTGAGAGTCCACCTAAACCCGCACCCAGAATTAAATAATCATAGTTTTTCATGGCTCAACTCCTGTTGAATGGCTTCCTATCGCTTGCTCAGCGCTGTTATATCGTGGCTGCTACTGCAGTGATACAAGAGAGGTGCTCGGCTTGCGCAGCTTAAACCGTTGCAAGCTGTGTTTGTTTTAGTGCACTCACACTCATAGATTGAGGTAGATCATCGTTTCGAATCTCAACACAAGGCATCGCCTGCCGACAACTTGGACAATACCAATAAACGTCGTTATTACGGATATGACGGAGCAGATTATCTTGGCAGCAGATACAACGGTTCATAACAGACTTGACCTCTCAATCACTAATACGCCTACCTTAAACTGCAAAGATAAAGATCTTATGAGGAAAACGATTCATTATTGTCCTCAATAAGATCTTTCGCTGATTAATTTTCTTACGTGTTCCGTAATATTTCGCGGTTGTAGTGCGACTGTTATGACACAATATACCTAGAGGAAAAAGTAAGAGAAAGAACAAATCTAATAGTCCTGTCAAGCGCTTGATTGAACGAGGTATGCCGATGCAATCGTTCTGACCAAGCCATTCAGGTGCAGCCATTCAGGTGCAGCCATTCAGATGCAGTCGTTCACAGAGGAGGAAGTGCATCATGAGAACTATATTTTTATTCAATCGTATTCAACAAGCTGCTGCAATTACGCTGACACTGTTTCTTACAGTGCCACTTTTACCCGTGCCACTAGCGCTGGCAGAAGAGCCCACACTTGAACCTAGCTCCACTCAGTACAACAATATTCGACGGCTCTTGATTACTAACGAATGTGCTAGCTGCGATCTATCAGGCGCCAATTTAATGGAAGCTCACCTAATTGGTGCTGACTTGCGCAATGCAAACTTACAGCGGGCCAATTTCACCGGCGCGAACCTAGAGGGCGCAGACTTAGAAGGTGCAAACCTCACAGGTGCAAACCTAAGCAACGCCTTTCTAACGAATACTTATCTCGCTAACACACAGCTGATCGGCGTCAACTTCAGTGGAGCCCACCTTTACAATACCAATGTTGCAGGAGCCAGGATGGAAGATCTTAACCTAACGGATGCTGAAGTGTTTAATACACCCATCAGTGTAGGCGGAGAAGCCCCGATTGGTGAGCACATCCCATACGGGGAACCACCCTTTGAACCGAAATATCCGCCAGAATATCTACCAGAGTACCTGCCAGAACATCTGCCAGAACAATTATTTGATGAAACTCAGCCACCTCTCCTTTAATCTATAAACTAGCACTGGGCTAAATGACATCAAACTGGTCGCCCATTAAGATTGGCTATTAAATGGGGAGTATCGGAGAGCTTTCTGGCATGATGACGATTTAAAGAGGAGAAAGCTACTCGGAAAATACATCTTTCGAGTAGCTTTCTCCTCTTTAAAAGAAGTGTTAAAGGATTGATTTAAGGCATTTAAGAACTTGAGAACTCTCTCTCACGCTGGGAGAGGGTTGGGCTGAGGGCAAAGGGATATCATGGAATAAGCATGTTATTTAATCCTCGATCCTTAATAAGAATATGGTGTTACCCGGAAGTTATCTGATAATTGCCATTAGATTTTCCTCACAGATCTCTCAAAGTTTGAAGCTATAAATGATATAGAAAAGTGCGGATGAATACTCAAACAGAAGGCTAGCGCCTACGCACTTTGCTAGTTGAGTGAGCTGTTGTCGTGTAAGACTTCTCGCGATCATTAGTGTCCTAACTCACTCGACAGAAGCAATAGATTACCTGTTTTATCGCAATCGTTATTTACGGTTAAGGAGATCTCTCATGCTTACCGTTCAAGACATTATGACTCGCTCTGTGGTTGTTATTCGCTGTAGCGCCACCATTGAGAACGCAATTTGGCTAATGCGAGCCAAGCAGGTACGATCGCTTATTGTTGAAAAAGCTTATGAAGACGGCCCCTATGGCATTATCACAGAAAAAGATATTGTCTACGGTGTCACTGCCCTGGGCAAAAATCCTCAGCATATATTCGTCGGCAGCCTCATGCGACAGCCCTGCATCAACATTCCCAGTCATATCAGTATTGAGCAGGCTGCTAAGCTGCTAGCCGATGCAGCCATCCATCGCGCGCCCGTGATTGAACGCAACAAGCTGCTGGGCATTCTCTCCGTTACTGATATTTTAATCAAAGGCAGCCTAGATACCCCTGAAGAAGACCAGCTTTCTGTCAACATCAAGGCAGCGCTTCAACAAGCCCGCATCATTGATAACGAGGAGGCCCAAATTCGCCAAGAATGTGACCTCGCATGGCAGGTATATGAGGAAATGAAGCCCAAAGCGCCTATTAGCGTCTGAGGTTGGGTGAATATCTGAGGTTCGGTGAATAAAAAATCTAAAATTTGCCATGATGATCATTCACCATAGCTATCATTCGCCATAGCCTAATCCGTCGGTTCTCTGATAGCGGACTGATAGCGGAGCAACAATGTACCTATGCTGGCGAAGCAGTATATTAATATGAAATCCGGCAGATGAATCATCATGCTTGCGCCCCCTCATCCCCAACCCTTCTCCCGATGAAGAAGGGCGCCAGTCAAAGTCCCTCGCCCTACTCTTCGAGAAATGCGTGATTTGGTAGGCAACGGTATGGATGAATTATCTGCCTACGGAACAGAGACATCAGCCTCACTATAGTTGTTATTCATGACCTCTTCGTAGCGATCTTTTTCTCGCGCAATCATCACCGCACAGGGCGCACGGTGCATTACATAGCTGCTGACGCTACCTATCAGAAATTCTTCCAAACCTCGACGACCGTGGCTGCCTACGATGACTAAGTCCACGTTCTCTGTTTGAGCACATCCACAGATGGTTTTACCCGCATCCCCTTCAGCCTGAATAAACTTAGCTTCAACACCTATATTAGCGGCAGCTTCAACGAATTTCGTCAAAATACGTTTACCGTTTTCTTTACGCGCTTGGTACTCAGCTTGGTGGCGACTCCAAAGCGTTTCATCAAACACCAAGGGATATCCAGTTGTGCCAGCATAGTAAGGAAATGAGGCTGTGTAGTCACTTTCTGCATCTAGCACTTGTATTAATACGAGCTTGGCTTGCGTTTGCTTAGCTAACGACAGCATCTGATTAAACAGATGTTCGTAGTCATGATCATTAAGATCTAAAGCGGCTAAAATTCTGTCAAACATAAGAAATGTCCTCGCGCATTGTCTGCGAATTACACTAACTCGCATCTAGTAAAACAGAGTGAATACTTTCTATGCCCTATAGCTTTTACATCATTAGGTATTAGAGCTAGTGATTAGAGCCATAGAATGCGATTAGAGAGCAAGAAGATTAACAACAGTCTCTTCTTTATGGTTAAGACTGTTATAGCGCTTAAATTTGTGGAAATTGTGAAGGAGCTGTCACTGTTGATCATCCCGCTGAGAGTATTGCTGGCACCCCAAGCCAATGGCCCATAGGGCACGGTTGAGCTGATTTAGGATGTTCGTACGTTTTTTTGAATCAGCCCGTTGAGGTAACGACCTTGCGTCCCCAGTTTGCGACTTATTTAGGCATTGGCAAGCGTCGTCCAGAACGCCTTATAACGGTCTCCTCCCCTAGCACAATACATTTCACCCATTTTTAAGAGCTTGCACTATTAGATCTGATAGGTGTAGGCATAATCTGATAGGTACAGGCAGAAAAGGACAGACAAAAGATGTACAGTCATAAAGCTGTACAAAAGAGGTGAAATGAGAGATGTTTGGTTTGAATGCTTGGTGATTGGGGGAATGGCGATCGCAACTTTCTCTATTCGCTATTGCATGTTTGGGTTCAGCCGCCGCCTTAGTCTACCGCCAGCACTCCTCAGAGCTTTGCGCTACGTGCCTCCAGTGGTGCTCACCGCCATTGTTGTGCCAGAAGTGTTGCTAAGCGAAGGCACGTTGAATATGAGCCTCGCAAACGCACGACTGTTGGGTGCGATCGCGGCCATTCTGGCAAGTATCTTTACCCAAAATCTGTTGTTTACCATTGTGCTAGGCATGGTCACATTCTTTGGCTGGCAAATACTGTTAGGCATAATGACCCAGCCATAACGCCCCAGCCCCGCCAGGAATAACCTGCTAATGACGACCTGCCAATAACGAGCCGCCAGTAACGACGACCCGCAGTCACAATAAGTGGTCTAACAATTTCTGTAAATCTTTGTAAGGGCGTGCAGTGTTTATTTTGCAGTGTCTATTGTTATGAGGGTCTCAAACGAGGTTAATTTGAATAAACTTTTTTCAAGGAATAGAGAAAAACTCAAGACGCTCATACTTTAGGTCTCCCCACTTTCGCTTAGAACCGTTATGTTAGATCTATGCGCTTACGGCGCGCTTATGATCTGTGGAATACTGAATCCGGTTTCCTTGTCTACGCTGCTGCGGAGGGCGTAACCCTTACCTCCTCTAGATGGCTCTGTAGGCACTCCCCCTGGGCTTGGTATAGCAAGAGATCCGTTGCCGAGATGTGATTTGCTTATCGGAGGCCCATGCTTAAATCTCTGATTCAGCCGCTCCAGCTTTTTATTAAAGGTGCGACTGGTAAAGACCGCCACCTTAACCAACAGCTAACGCAGCAGCTAATGCGATTGGAGGTTGCCTACGATGGCTTGCAGAAGGATTACACAGCGCTGGGTCAGCGCTACGATAGCTTAAAGGTTAAGCACAGCCAGCTCACCGCGCAATATGAGCAGCTCAAAGCAAGGTATGACCAGATCACAGGCGACCAAAAAGACTGGAACGCGTTGCTGAACTATGCCGATAAGGAATCAAAAGAGCTCTCTGCCGAAAAAGGTAAATTGCGCTCTCAGCTTAAGCGACTAGAATCCGAAAAAGCAGACTTGGTTGGCCAAGTAGCGGTTTTAGAACACAAGTTAGGCTTAAGAGAATATGACGCCGACTATAGCGTCGAACTGGAGCCTCCAGGCGACTCAGAGAGCGATTTGTCCCTTATGGACAATGAGCCAGTAGATTTGTCAGACATTTCTTTAGCGCTGGTAGGCGGCCACGAGACCACCCACCGAGAAGTCAAAGAAGAATTGAAAAAATATGGCTTGAAGCGCTGCATTCATGTGCCTCCCCACAGTCGGGAGAGCAATAGCCGCCATCAGATTAAAGACAAAATTAGCAACTGTGATTTGGTGGTCACCATCACCAGCTACGTAGACCATTCCGTCGTAGAGTGCGTGAAAAAGCTGAAGGCCAGTCAAATGCTCACAGGCGAGGTGATTCGGGTTCATACCCACGGCAAAAGCAGCGTCGTCAGAGAAGTCTTAGACTATTTTGCCACTCAATCCTTAGCAGCTTAATCAGCACAGTCATCAGTAAACGCATCTGACTTGAAACACAAACATTGGCTTAACAAGTTCCACACTATTGAGTGCAGGACGCTAAGCTATTAGCGCAGTTTGTTTAAGTATAAAAATACACTTGCAACAATGTTTGGCTTTAATAAGCATGTCCAACGGAGTCAATGGTTTGCACCGGCTGTAGCCTGCACACTGCTGGTCACTGTTAGCGGCTGCAATCAGGTCAGTACCAATGCTTTCGAAGCGACCGCTGACTTTGAGGCAACGGCCACGACCACTTACCTGTGGCAGATAGAGTATGTGCCGCGAGCGTCTCAAGATAGACCTAATGACCGTCGATTAGAGCAGTTTGAATCGACAACGGTGGTGAATGTGAACGGAATTCGCCCTGAAGCAGCTGGCTCTGGCCCCGATGCGAAGGGGTTATGGTGGCCTGTGTTGCCGCCAGAGCCAACCGTAGATGACATTGAAGACCGGCGCAAGAGATCAGAAATTCCGCGATCGCCCGAGGTAATTAAAAGCGTCGATTATCAAATCACTTTTAACAAGGCTGGCGAGCAAGTTACGCTGCCAACAGACTATGACGTGTACCGTCAGGCCGTAAAAGCATACGCAAAAGATCGTCCGCTAGCGCTCACCCTCGGGCCTCAGGATAATTCTGTGCTGACCGCCGAGATCCAATAGTCTGGGCTCTACGCGACTACCGGCCAAAGGCTTGGGTGTCTGCTGGCGCAGCAGCCCTGATAGAATCTAAAGCGACCTTCCGCGCCATGTATTTTGATGGCATTCTCAATGTCCAAGCCCCGCATTCTTTCCGGCATTCAAACGACTGGCAACATGCACTTGGGCAATTACCTCGGGGCCATTCGCAACTGGGTGGAGCTGCAATCTGACTACGATTGTTTTCTCTTTATGGCGGACCTTCATGCCATCACGGTTCCCCACGATCCCAAGGCGCTGGCTGAAAACACGCTTAAAATCGCCGCCACTTACATTGCCTGCGGTATCAATCCTGAGCAATCCACTATCTTTGTGCAGTCTCAGCTACCTGAGCACAGCGAGCTCGCCTGGATTTTTAACTGCGTTACGCCGCTGGGATGGTTAGAGCGGATGATTCAGTTTAAGGAGAAAGCCAAAAAGCAGGGAGAGAACGTCAGCGTGGGGCTGATGGATTATCCGGTGCTTCAGGCCGCAGATATTTTGCTGTACGAGCCAGACATCGTGCCGGTTGGTGAGGATCAAAAACAGCACTTGGAGCTGACTCGCGATATTGCAGCGCGATTAAACTACCAATTTGGCAGTGAGAAAGCGCCCATCCTAAAAATTCCTGAGCCGTTGATTCGCGCTGCTGGCGCCAGGGTTATGAGCCTAACGGACGGCACCAAGAAAATGTCCAAATCCGATCCGTCTGAGCAAAGCCGGATTGATTTGACCGATCCGCCTAATGTGATTACGAAAAAGATTAAGCGAGCCAAAACGGATCCGGCGCGGGGCCTGGAGTTTGATAATCCTGAGCGGCCTGAGTGCAATAACTTACTGGGCCTCTATCAGCTGCTTTCTGGTCAGACCAAAGAAGCGGTTGCCGCTGAGTGCGCAGATATGGGATGGGGACAGTTTAAGCCGTTGCTCGCCGATACAGCGGTGGAAGCGCTGAAGCCCATTCAAGAAAAATACAATGAGCTGATGGGCGATCGCACCTACCTCAATCAGGTATTAGCCGACGGCAAAGACCGTGCTCAAGCGGTGGCCAAACCGACTTTGGCAAAAGTCAAAAAGGCGATGGGGTTCATGGTGTAGCAACGTTTCGGCACCGTTTAGTTACTGCTTCAACGGCGCTAAAACACTGCTCAAGCAGCAACTAAACAACATTACTTGTGGAATACAACCCATTTCAATCATGAGGAAATGGGGTTTTTCTTCATAGAAACTAGGTACGATAGCCCATAAGCAATCCTTGCATGCTTAAATTCTGCGCATGCTTACACTTCTTGCAAGCTTAAATTACATAATTATCAAACCTCATTATGAATGCTGCAGCTAACGGACGCGCCCGCAACGGACTTCATGCCGTGAAACCGAACAAGAGCCGCAGCCGCCTGCGCGCTGCGATTCAGTCGGGCAATGAGTTTCTGGTAACGGCTGAGGTCATGCCACCCAAAGGCGGTGACCCGAGCCACATGTTAGAGATGGCCGGATATCTTAAAGATTGGGTTCACGCGGTGAATGTCACCGATGGCAGCCGCGCCTGTTTGCGCATGTCTTCGTTGGCCTGTTCGGTGCTGCTGAAGCAGGCAGGGGTGGAGCCAATTTGTCAGATGACGGGGCGCGATCGCAATGCCATTGCCCTCCAAGCCGATCTCATGGGCGCTCACGCTCTCGGAATTCACAACCTCCTCGCCCTTACAGGGGATCCTGTTAAAGCGGGCGATCATCCCAAGTCAAAACCTGTCCATGAACTCGAATCTATTCGGCTGCTGCGCGTTATCCGTCAGCTCAACCAGGGGACAGACTATAGCGATAAAGAACTCAAAGATGGCAAGCTCGATATCTTTGCTGGAGCAGCAGTAGATCCGCAAGCAAAGAGCTTATCAGGGCTTAAGAGCCGCTTTGAGAAAAAGCTAGACGCGGGCGCGCAGTTTTTCCAAAGTCAGCTGATTTCTGATTTTGACCGGTTGGAGACGTTTATGGATGACGTGGCAGCGGGCTGCGATCGCCCCATACTGGCAGGCATCTTTCTCTTAAAGTCCGCCAAAAACGCCGCTTTCATCAACCGTTGCGTACCGGGTGTAAACATTCCTGACCACATCATCACTCGCTTAGAGCAGGCTAAAGATCCGCTGCATGAAGGCGTGAAAATTGCGGCTGAGCAGGTGCAGGCAGCGCGTCAGCTTTGCCAGGGCGTGCATATGATGGCAGTGCGCCGTGAGGACTTGATTCCGCAGATTTTGGAGATGGCGGGGGTAGCGCCACAGGTAAAGGCGAAGCCGCCGTTGGCGATGAGCGCGGCCAGTTAAATGAGCCAGTTGAATGAGCCAGTTAAGTAAGCCCGTTGAATGAGCCAGTTAAGTAAGCCAGTTAAGTAAGCCGGCCAGTTACTGGAAATGCAGTCAGGAAAATCCAGGCCGACTCAGCTATCCGCCAATTTGTGACATGGTGCGGCTGTAGGCTCCTGTGACACCAGATTCGCGCATTTTGAAGTTGATGTCGGGCTTTTGACTCACGAGGGCGCCGACTTGGTGTCGCAAGACAGTGAGAGGGGTGCCGTTGCGTAAGGGTGTGCGCAGGTCGATTTGGCCGGTTTCGTTGAGCAGGCAGGGGCGTAGGAGGCCATCGGCAGAGAGGCGCATGCGGTTGCATCGATCACAAAAGCATTCCGACATTTGGCTGATAAAGCCCAGGGTGCCTTTGGCACCCGGAATTTGAAAAACATCTGCAGGGCCGTTGCCTCGCACGTTGCCTTCGGTAATGCCCCATTTTTGGTTGATTTGAGTTCGGATAGCGTCGCTATCGATCCAGCCTTTGTCTCCAAAGAGGTCGCCGTTGCCAATGGGCATAAATTCAATGAAGCGCACATGCCACTCTTGGTCGAGCGTGAGGGCGGCCAAATCGAGGATTTCATGATCGTTAATGCCAGGAATGACCACCACGTTGAGCTTAAGCGGAGAGAACCCGACTTTGTGTGCGGTTTGAATGCCTTCCCAAACTTCGTGCCAGCGAGACCGGCTGCCAATCGATTGTCCGCCGATCATCTTATCGAAGGTGTCGGGGTTGAGCGAATCTAGGCTGATGTTGATACGGTTCAAGCCTGCCTCGTAGAGGGGGCGAGCAAGTTTGGCAAGGCGAAAGGCGTTGGTGGTGAGGGCAAGGTCTTGGGTTTGGGGGAGACGGGCGATCGCCCTTACTAAATCAACGATGCCTGGCCTCAGCAAAGGCTCTCCCCCCGTGAGCCGAAAGCGCGTAAATCCGAGCGGAATAAACACTTCTGTCAGCAGCTGCAAAATTTCGTCGTGGCTTAGCCAGTGCTCACGTAGCGCATACTCCAGATCGGCGCCTTCAGGCATGCAGTACACACATTGGAAATTGCAGCGGTCTATCAGGCTAATGCGTAAATAGTCGATGCGGTTTACCGGCGACAGTGTCTGGTTGGAGGTATCACTGAGTCTATCGCGGGTGGTCATAGTCAAAGACGCGGTAAGTATGTTGTTTTCTATACTCCACTATCTGCCTATGAATGGTCTGTATAAATGCTAAATAAACCCTAAGAAGGCATCTCTTTTTCGTTTTTAATGGGGCACCGCAGCACGGCCACGACACAGACAATAAGATGAGAGACGTTATTAGCAGAGGCCGTTGTATTTTTGTCATCTTCATTGCCCAGAAGCGGATATACCTTGCCAGTGTTTGCTTGCGCAGGTGCGATCGCCGCACTCCAAAAACTTCAAAACACGCGCTGCGATCGCACGGTCCAACTAGATCTCATCACGCCGCCTGATCAAGCCACGATTCCCATAGAACAAGTCGCGTGCCTTTCAAGCTCATCTGCCCTCGCCATTACCCGCAGCGATCCAGGCGATAACTTAGATCTCACACGGCACACGCCCATTTGGTCAGTGGTGAGTTGGGCCAGTGGCAAACAGTCTGCGCAAATCGTCGTTGAAGGCGGTGAAGGCATTGGCAAACACGCTCAAGGCGATGCGATTTATGCCTACGCACAACGGCTTTTTCAAGTTAATCTCTCTCGGTTGCTCCGCGCCGACCAAAAGATTGCAGTCAAAATTATTTTGCCGGAGGGAGCGGCGCTAGCCTTGCGCACGTCTAATGCCGCGTTTGGTGTGGTAGACGGCCTTTCTCTACTAGGCACTAGCGGCATTGCGCAACCCTTGAGTGCACCAGGGCAGTTAGAGGCGTATCGGGAAGCGTTACGGCAGAAAGCGGCAGAATTTAGTGATTTGGTGTTTTGTTTGGGTGAAAATGGGCTGGACTTAGCCTTGAATTGCGGCATTGAAGCGGATAGGCGGCTGAAGACAGCGAACTGGATTGGCCCGCTGCTAGCCGAAGCCGGTGAGTTGGGGGTGCGCTCTATTTTGCTATTTGGCTATCACGGCAAGCTGATTAAGCTGGCAGGCGGTATTTTTCATACCCATCACCATGTGGCGGACGGGCGACAGGAAATTATGGCGGCCTGCTGCGCTGAAGCAGGCTTGGAGACAGCGAGTGTGCAGCGAGTGTTGGCGGCGGAGACGACGGAAGCAGGGCTGGCGATTTTGAGGGCAATAGATGATTCGAGTGCAGCGGATTGGGTGAGCCGAGTGTATGGGGTCATTGGCGATCGCATTGATCGCCGAGCACATGCCTACATCCAGACGCACACGGCTCAGTCGGTTCAAGTTGGCTGCGTCTTATTCGACAGAAAACGACAAATCATATGGAAGAGTAAAGTTGGTCAGGTCTTACTCCCGTGAGTTTGCTACTGTATTTAGAAACAAATTTGTCATCAAAAATCCTATATTTCACGCGCTCATCAGGCGTGCCTTGCCAAATACAGACTCCAAGGATTGATTGTGGCTTCTCAAACTCAAACCTCACAAGCTCAGCCGGTGCTAAACGACGACGCTAAAGCAGCTTCTGCTCTCAACCGTCAAATGATCGCCATTCTAGACTTTGGCTCTCAGTATTCAGAACTGATTGCCCGCCGCATTCGCGAGACGGAAGTATATTCAGAAGTGCTTTCGTATCGCACCACTGCCGAGCAGCTCAGGCAGCTAAACCCCAAAGGCATCATTCTCTCTGGTGGCCCAAGCTCGGTGTACGCCAAGAACGCGCCCGTATGCGATCCAGACATTTGGACCTTAGATATTCCCGTATTGGGCGTTTGCTACGGGATGCAGCTCATGGTGCAGCAGCTGGGGGGACAGGTGGAACAGGCTGATCGCGGCGAATACGGTAAGGCCGCGCTGCTGGTCGATGAAGCCGATAGCCTGCTAGAGGGGGTCGAAAATGCCTCCACAATGTGGATGAGCCATGGTGACTCGGTGACCCGTTTGCCCCAAGGCTTTCAGGTGCTGGCGCACACAGAAAATACGGCGCAAGCGGCGATCGCCCACACCAGTAAGCACTACTACGGCGTACAGTTCCACCCCGAAGTTGTCCATTCTAAAAACGGTGACGCGCTGATTCGCAACTTCGTTTACGACATCTGTGAGTGTAAGCCCACTTGGACAACCGCAGCTTTTGTCGAAGAAGCGATTCGCGAAGTGCGCGCTAAAGTCGGAGACCAAAAAGTTCTGCTGGCGCTTTCTGGCGGCGTTGATTCTTCGACCTTGGCCTTTTTACTCCATCAGGCCATTGGCGACCAGCTCACCTGCATGTTTATCGATCAGGGCTTTATGCGCAAACGAGAGCCTGAGCGCTTGATTGAAATTTTCAACAACAAGTTCCACATCAACGTGGAATATATTGACGCGGGTGCGCGCTTTTTGGAAAAGATGAAAGGCGTCACCGACCCTGAAGAAAAGCGCAAAATCATCGGACGCGAGTTTATCCGCGTGTTCGAAGAAGAGTCAGCGCGGCTTGGCCCTTTCGACTACCTAGCGCAAGGCACCCTCTATCCAGACGTCATCGAATCGGCAGACACTAACGTCGATCCGCAAACTGGGGAGCGCGTTGCGGTCAAAATTAAGAGCCATCACAACGTTGGCGGCCTACCGAAAGATTTGCGCTTTAAGCTCATCGAACCGCTGCGCAAGCTCTTTAAAGATGAAGTGCGCAAAGTTGGCACCGCTGTAAACTTGCCGGATGATATTGTGCGTCGCCATCCTTTTCCTGGCCCTGGCTTAGCGATTCGGATTTTGGGTGAAGTGACCCCTGAGCGTCTGCACATTCTAAGGGAGGCCGACTACATCATTCGCCAAGAAATTCGCCGCAGCGAAAGCTATCACGACTTTTGGCAGGCCTTTGGTGTGCTTTTGCCTGTGCGCAGCGTTGGTGTCATGGGCGATCAGCGCACCTACGCTTACCCCATTGTGCTGCGCCTGGTGAGCAGTGAAGATGGCATGACCGCCGACTGGTCTCGTGCACCCTATGAGCTATTGGAAAGTATCTCTAACCGAGTGGTGAATGAAGTGGATGGGGTGAACCGAGTGGTGTATGACATTACCTCCAAGCCCCCTGGCACGATTGAGTGGGAGTAGGCTATTGCCTGCGACTGTGCTCAAGACGCTAGCTCAACAGCAGTAATCATCGGATTTAAACAGCAAAATCGCCAACGAACGCAGCTGTGCATTCGTTGGCGGTTTGTTAGTGACGATTTGTTAGTGACGATTTATCAGTTGGCAGAGTGTGCCTGCAGTTACGCGGCTGCGCTGGACTTGCGGCGAGTTTTAAGGCCCATGGCTCCGACCATGAGTAAGCCAGCCAATGCAGC
>JBCCOO010000066.1:0-29074 GCA_039025345.1 Cyanobacteria bacterium P01_D01_bin.105
CCATCGCGTTCTCAATATCCAAAACTTACTGCTTTCCATGCCCGCTATCAGCGCGCTTTTTGCATCTAACTCATACTGCTGAGTTCTGAGCTCTCGCTGTAACGACGCTATCTTTGCATTGAGCCGCCGAATAGTTCTCTTATCGTGTTCTGTATTCATGTCGCTATTATGCTAGGAAAATCCTACCTTCGAGCGTTTTAACTTTGATGAGCTACAGATTATTATTATGCAAAAATCACCTTCTGAAAGGACTAATCGGCAGCCTATTTAGGTGAGTATAGATGGCTTTATAAACAGCTCATTTCCTGACAACTTTTTTTAGATGATGCCAATTTCGTCTTAGCCTTTCCCAAACGCTATTTTCCATAGACCTAATTACGGCTTGAAGATCCACTATTCTCGCTTCATAAGTTTCTAGCGCTCTTTGGGTTCTCTCTAAATGACTCCGAGCTTCTTCTAGCTCTAAAGCTGCCGCATTGGATTGTTTCTTAAGCGCTAAATATTTACTTTCCAAGACTTTATATCCCTGGTCTGACGATAAAGGATATGCACGAACTACAAATTGAAAACACTCTGATAGGCTGTCTCTGTTAATGACCGATATTACCTCATCAGAAACACTACTTTCATTAATGGTGGGCGTTAGCTCTGATTCATTAAAAGTAGATAGTTTTGTATTATCTTCCGATTCTATGCAATATCCTGATGTTTCAAACATTTGATATAGCGAATCGCGGGTAAAAAATCTCAAGTGCGTATTATCTAATATACCGAGCTTTTGATATTGAAATTCCCCGTAGAGTAGCGCTAAGCGAATAGAACCATGGGCGATATTAGGGACTGAGGCCACTATGTAGCCTGCGGGTGTCAATATGTCTGCCGCTGCCACTAATAACTGCCAGGGGTCTTTCAAGTGCTCAAGCACATCTCCAAATACCGCAACCTCAAACTTTTCCTCTCCAATCAGATCTTGCAAGTGGTCATAGTCTAAGTCTGCTACGATAACGCGCTCACAAAAGTTTTCAGCAACGCTCGCCGCATCTGGATTGAGCTCGATTCCGGTCGTTTTGCAGCCTCTTTCCTGTAAAAGCTTAGCAAGATATCCAGTCGCACAACCAAAATCAATAACTTTCTTGTGTTCTCCGACTAGGTTAATGATTTTGGCCAGCGAAGAATTTTCCTGCAGTCGATCTTGCGATAAGTGAGTGATATTAGGATAATCTTTTCTCCTCAATGTTTCCATATCAAACGTTTAGAACATAAATAAAATAAGGTGTTTAGCAACGGCTTTACATCGGTAGCGATGTGCTGACAGTATTGTCTATTTTTTTGCTAGAAATTGTCATAGGAATATCTACTAGGGCAGTCACGTTTTTTCCATTCTGAGGTCTCTTCACTTTAAATATCTCAACGCTGTCTATCCAGTCACAAGTTGTATTGGTGTAGTTTTCAGCACAGGCCACCGTTAAGCTATAGCTCCCAACTCTAAGCGGTAGTGTGAAAACAAACGTGACCGAAATTTTATCTGATGCATCTAAAGCCTCTATTGGGACATTTTCCTCTTGCGTATTACTACCTAAAATCTCATTTCCGTTTTTATCACAAACAAAAAAACCAACAATCAGACCGTCTAGGGGAGTATTTATCTCAATCTCTACAACAACGCTAATTTTCTCGTCAAACGCAAAATCAGGGTGCCTATTGGCGGCATCGCCATTTTCATGAAAAATATAAACGCTGTCTATTGTTGCATGCCCACTGCCTCTCCAGCTAGAGCTAGGATGAAATTCTCTCTGACTTTCCCTATTCAGCAACCCTACTGGCTGTTCCGATGATGTTTCTCTATCAGCGGTTGCTTTGACTGATAGTTTGTCTCTAGATTGTTCTAGTTCGAGGTTCGTACTCAGCTCCATATACTTAATGAAAACTTGGCTGGGCTTACCCTCAGCGTAAATGTTTCCATTTTCTAGCAAAACAGCTGACTGACACAGTGATTTTACAGCATGGGTATCATGAGAAACAAACAATGTAGTAACCCCTGAGTCCATGAGCTTTCTGATCCGTTGCATACACTTGTGCTGAAAGATAATATCACCAACAGACAGCGCCTCATCGACGATTAACACTTCTGGTTCTATGTGCACAGCAACAGAAAACGCTAACCTGACATACATGCCACTGGAGTATGTTTTTACAGGCTGATCTATAAACCCTCCGATGTCTGCAAACGATACAATCTCATCAAACTTAGCTTCAAGATCGGCCTGGTTTAGCCCCAAAATTCGACCATTAAAAAAGACATTTTGACGCCCGGTAAATTCTGGATTAAAGCCGCTGCCGAGCTCCAGCAAGGCCGAGACGCGACCACTGACACTAACGTCACCGGTGGTCGGCTGCAAAGTCCCTGCAACAATCTGCAGCAGCGTGCTCTTCCCAGAGCCATTTCGACCGATAATACCAACGGTTTTTCCTTTTTCAATTTCTAAATCGATATCGCGCAGCGCCCAAAACTCATCTGCTCTCTGCTTACCCGGCAGCAAAAGTTCTTTCAAACGATCAACAGGCCGATGATATCGCTTAAACAGCTTAGAAACATCCTTAAGAGCAATAGCAGTACTGTCGGCCATAAGCAGCGCTAGCACAACGTAACGTTCCGTATTGTACATCGCTATTGGCTGACATGCTGGCCCTAGAAAGCTACCAGAGCACTACAGAACGTCTGCAAACGAAGGACGCAGTCGCTTATAGCACCAAAATCCGCCCCAAAAAACAGCGCAGGATACGCATAGTGCAACTATCCATTCACCCCAATGGGTCACGCTCCCGACTAAAATCATATCGCGATACATTTCTGCGATCGCAGCCATTGGATTTAACCAAAACACCCAGCGCTGTAAGGAGGTTGGAATCATCTCAGCCGGATAGATCAAGGGCGTACCATAAAACCAGAGGTTTAGAATGACGCCCAAGGTCTGGGGAATATCTCGAATAAACACCGTGAGCCCTGCGGCCAAGTAGCCAATCCCAGCCGTTAATAGCAGCTGTGGCAGCCAAACCAAGGGCAGCAGCAAAAGGGTTGGATACAGCGTGTGGCTCACAAAGATAACAACAAACGCGATCAGGAGCATGAGGCCAAAGGTACTCTCTAGAAAGCTGGATAGAATCGGAACTAGCGGTAATAGGCTTAAGGGAAAGACGACTTTCTTGACTAAATTAGTATTGACAATCACCGCGCTCGCAGCCTGAGACAACCCACTGCTAAACGCCAGCCATGGCACCAATCCACCAAAGAGCCATAGCCCAAAGACGAACGAGTTATCTGCGTCAACCCCTTTTAAGCTCAGCCTGACTTCTAGCACTATCGCAAAGACATAGGTATAGATAAAAAGCTGCGAAAGCTGATTGAGTAAGGGCCAAAAGTTACCGACGACAGATCCTTTGTAGCGAGCAGACATATCCCTCTGCACCAGCGTCTTGAGCAGGTCTAGCTGTGCCCACTGTTGAGGCGCTAGGGGAATGATGCGAGCGATAGCCCGTATGAGCGGCTGTAGAAACTTAGCCAGCACTTGCACAACACGCTTCAATGAGGATGTCAGTGGCTTCAACAAGGAGGGCATAGCAAAAAGGATCATGCAAGGTGACAGACTCACCTTACCCGCTAACGTGAGCCGCAACGATAGAGCTAGGCCAGTCAAAATCGGCAGAGACTGTTAGCTAAGCCAAATCTACCTCTTGGCTAGTAGACCCTCTTGGTTAGCAGACCCTCTTGGCTAGTAGAGCCTATGGACTGGTAGAACCTATGGACTGGTAATAAGTACAATCGCGACAGGGACCACCGGGATTAATCGCACAGCGAACGAGTTCGGAGCGAGCGTTGTATGTGCAGGTAATATCGCCAATTACCCATACGTCGTTGAGGAGAGTGCGCTCGTCAGGCACAGAGGTTTCTTTTACGTGAACGATGGCCTTGTGCAGATGGTAACGGCCAAGCTTGAGCTGATACTGATGACGGCGCACTAAAATCTGGTACGTATGGCCGTCAATATCAACGTATGTTCCAGGATAAAGACTGCGATCCATTTTGCGATGGCCTAACACGGCTTGGGAATCGCTGAGGACGATATCTGTGGGTAGGGCTTTTATTTCCATAGATAAATATATGCCTAGACTAAATAATACCGAGATATGAAGCGCGCTGGGCTTAAAAAAGGCTGTATAAAATACATCCCTCGATCTAACGAGTAGACCGAGGGATGTATTCCAGCTAGCTGTTCATTATGAACTCAGCGGCTGATGTAGGCCGAGCTTACTTCTTAGCAGCTTCCTGGCGCTCTTTAGCTTCCTTGATCACTTCTTCGGCCACATTCTTAGGACAAGGCGCGTAATTGCCAAATTCCATAGAAAACTGACCGCGCCCAGAGGTCATGGTACGCAGGTCACCAATGTAGCCAAACATCTCGCTCAAAGGCACGTCAGCTTTGATGCGAACACCCATAGGATTAGAGGCTTGAGACTTAATCATGCCGCGACGACGGTTGAGATCACCAATCACATCGCCCATGTGATCGTCAGGGGTGAATACGTCTACGTTCATAATGGGCTCTAGAATCTGCGGACCAGCTTTGGGGAAAGACTGACGGTAAGCAGACTTGGCTGCAATTTCAAAGGCGATCGCACTCGAATCGACAGGGTGGAAACCACCATCGTTCAAGGTCACCTTCACATCCACCATCGGATAGCCAGCCAAAGGTCCCTTCTCTAGGCTATTGGCAAAGCCTTTTTCAACCGCAGGCCAAAATTCACGAGGCACATTACCACCGGTAACTTTAGACTCAAACTCAAAGCCTACACCCGGTTCACCCGGTTCAACGGTGTAGTCAATTTTCGCAAACTGACCCGAACCACCAGACTGCTTCTTGTGAGTGTAAGAGTCTTGCAGCACCTTCGTGATGGACTCACGATAAGCTACCTGAGGTTTACCCACTTCCACTTCTACGCCGTGCGTACGCTTAAGAATGTCCACCTTAATATCCAGGTGAAGCTCGCCCATCCCTTTAATGATGGTCTCGCCGCTCTCTTGGTCAGTCTCAACGTAGAACGAAGGATCCTCTTGGACCATCTTGCTGAGCGCAACACCCATCTTCTCAGAGCCGCCCTTTTGCTTCGGCTCAATCGCAATGGAAATCACCGGATCAGGGAAGACCATCGGTTCAAGCGTAGCAGGCTTCTTCGGATCGCACAGAGTGTGACCTGTCTGTACGTTCTTCATGCCCACAATCGCGACAATGTCACCCGCTTGAGCTTGGTCTAGCTCTTCGCGAGAATCTGCGTGCATTTCTACCAAGCGGCCTACGCGCTCAGTTTTGCCCGTGAAGGTGTTGAGGATGGTGTCACCTTTAGCCAACACACCGGAGTAGATGCGAGTAAAGGTGAGGGCGCCGTAGCGGTCGTCCATAATTTTGAACGCCAGCGCGCGAAGTGGTGCGTCAGGCGTAACCTTCGCAACTTCACCTGTCTCATTACCTTCAAGATCAACTTCAGGCTGAGGCTTCACCTCAGTGGGGTTCGGCAAGTAATCTACAACCGCATCAAGAACGTTCTGAACGCCCTTATTCTTAAAGGAAGAACCGCAGTAAGTAGGGAAGAACGTCAGCTCGCGGGTGCCTTTGCGAATGCACTTCTTAAGCGTTTCAATGCTGGGCTCCTCACCTTCTAGGTAAGCTTCCATCACATCGTCGTCAATCTCAACAGCCATTTCGATGAGATTTTCGCGATACTCAGCCACCTTGTCCTTCATATCTTCAGGAACGTCAGTGATTTCGTAGTTCATGGGCTCACCGGAGTCATCCCAGATCCAAGCCTTCTCAGTGAGCAGGTCTACAACGCCAACGAAACCATCTTCAATACCAATGGGCAACACCATCGGCAAAGGCTTAGCCGCCAAGATGTCTTCTACCTGCTTCAATACGCTGTAGAAATCTGCGCCCGTACGGTCGAGCTTGTTGACATAGATAATTCGAGCTACGCCAGAATCATTAGCATAGCGCCAGTTTGTTTCGGACTGAGGCTCTACACCACCAGACCCGCAAAATACACCGACGCCGCCGTCAAGAACCTTCAGAGAGCGGTACACCTCAATCGTGAAGTCCACGTGCCCAGGGGTGTCAATGATGTTGAGCTGGTGATCTTGCCAGAAGCAGGATGTTGCCGCCGACTGAATCGTAATGCCGCGCTCCTGCTCTTGCTCCATGAAGTCTGTGGTTGCCGCACCGTCATGAACTTCACCGATTTTGTGGATTTTGCCGGTGAGCTTCAAGATTCTTTCGGTTGTGGTGGTTTTGCCCGCATCGACATGGGCGAAGATACCGATGTTGCGGTATTTGGTCAGGTCTTTCATGGTGATTCTTTAATTGAGTTTCGGAAACCGTCGGCACACCACAGGTTTTGGACAGTTGCGTTTGGGCAGTGCTTACGAAAATGGACTACTTATTACATCTGGCAATGGTACCAACTGTTAAACATTGTAAATTAAATTGCCAACGTCGTGGCAGCAGTTTTTGTACGGTGCAATACGGTTTGCACGCCATATAGGGCCAGCAATTATCTCGATTAGGCAACTGTATAGATTATTCTCTGTCGGCAGGTTATCCCGCACAGGGATAGACACAAGATGTATGGACATCGTGATGGCAGACCCGTTAGCGATGAAAGGTAAATCCGTTTTAATTCAGCTTCCGTTCGGCGAGCTTTCATCTAGCAACGTTGGACCTGCCTATTGCCTTAAAACTCGAGAAGTGACGGAAGACACCACCTGTGGGTTACACAACTGCCGTCTAAACATATCGGTGATGTCCATCGGCGATGGACATCACCGAGAGAGGACAAGAAACAGTGAGGGAACAAAGCATGCTCAGCGCCTGACTAATCACGACTATTTTCGATCATGTCATTGATTAGAATATCGATTGAGATAGCCCTGTACAGTTGCCTACGCTTCCACAACATAGTTCAACACCAACTCATCACCAGGAACACCTCGAATCCCCCAGTTGTGTTTAGGTAGCTCAATCATCGCAATTTCTACATCCGCAGCCTCAATGCCAAACTGCTCATAAATGCGCTCAAACAACAAAGCAATCAGCTTCTTTTTAGCTGCTACCGAGCGCCCCTCAAACATAACAATCTCAATAATCGTGTAGCGATCAGATCTATCTGATGGATAGTAAAAGTCTTCTAATGCCATCGGAAAGAACCGTTGAAATCGCTTATTCTTTGGGGTTCCAATCGCATCTTTCAAAGAGCTATGAATAACCTCCGAAAGCTCTTTCTTAATAGGATTCAAACTATCTGCGCAGCCGGTTATCTTAACTTGAACCATCGTATGAATATCTAAGAATTAACATCTGAATAGTTAAAACAGATTTTAAGACACTACAACAGACCCGACTGCTCCGATAATCCCAACATAATATTGAGATTTTGCACAGCGGCACCCGACGCACCTTTACCCAAATTATCTAATCGAGCCACTAACAGCGCCTCTTTTGTTTTGTCGTTGGCAAACACAAAAAGCTGTACTTCATTTGTGCCGTTCGCAGTCTTCGCCTCTAGAAAATTACCGCCGCGCAGCGTGCTGCCATCTCCGTAGGGCATTACCTTTACAAAAGGTTCTCCTTTATAATGCGCGCTCAACACATCATGTATTTGCTGGCCTGTTGGCGGCGACGCTAACGACCACAACGGCAGCGGCACTTGCACTACCATACCCTGGGCAAAGTCACCGACAGCTGGCACAAATAATGGCGCATGGTCTAACCCCGCGTAGGTTTGCATTTCTCTGACGTGCTTGTGTCCAAACTTTAATCCATACGGACTATATGGCGATATCGATTCAACATCTGGATTGTCTTGCTTAAACCCTTCATATTGAGCAATCAGCTTATTCCCCCCACCTGTATAGCCAGAAATCGCATTCACGGTCACAGGAAAATCAGGCGGCAGCAGCTTTTTCGCCACTAACGGCGCAACTGTGGCTAAAAAGCCGGTTGGATAGCAGCCTGGATTGCTGACTCTGGTAGAGCTTGCGATCGCCTCACGCTGACCTTCCCGTAGCTCCGCAAACCCATACACCCAATCTTCAGCCGTCCGATGGGCAGTGCTCGCATCTAAAATTCTTGCCTTTGGGTTAGTCACCAAACTTACCGCCTCACGCGCTGCATCGTCTGGCAAACACAAAATCGAAATATCAGCTGCATTCAGTAGCTTGGCACGCGCCTCCACATCCTTGCGCTTATCAGCGTCTATGCTAATAACTTCTAAATCACTGCGCTGTGTGAGACGCTGATAAATCTGCAGGCCAGTGGTTCCGGCTTCGCCATCAATAAAAACGGTTGGAGCGCTCATAAGGGATTTGTCAACGTCTGTCAGCTTTCTTTGGATATCAATGACTTATCCTACCGGATTTACCGTCACTACACGACAGTCACTAAACAATAGACTGATGAATCCGCAACGTGGCATCGGGCGGGTGGATCGGTGGTGTTGTCTGCTGAGTTGTTTTTCCCGATGGCTGAGGAGCTGGCTGCTCTATCTGTTGTAGATGGCTCTGATGTGAATGGCTCTCTTGAGATTGACCGGCTTGTGGATAGTTCTCCCAGTGCTGTTTAGAGCGATCATTCGCATTGATGTGCGTGTGTTCGCTAATTGAGTCGTCACTCTCAACGACCCCTGGCTTAGAAATTTGACTATCGCCTTCAGGGTACAAAATCTGACATTCATCAAAGATTTTGTTGGCAATAGGTGCATATTTAGATTTACGGTTGAGCCGCATTAAAACAGAACGCAATCTGTTTCGCAAGCCCTGAATGGTGGTGATCTGCCGGTAAACTTCAGACACAAGTGCCGCTGTTCCGATAGAGGCTAGCCGCGACCCATCATTTTCCCACTTATCGTGGCAAAGACAGTACAGCATCTTTTTAATTCGAACCTTATCGGGAGAATAATCTAGATGGGCAGCAATATCTTGATAGAGCACCTCCATAGGGTTTTCTAACAGCAGGGAACCTTCTGTTTGCTCCCCACTCGTGTCTTCTGAAAAGCCAAAATCTGCTTCTTTTTGGCTGTTGTTTCCTTCAGCCTTTCGTGTGCCTAAGCTAGCCGTTGAGTTACAGACATAAAAAGGCTTGAGCTGCTCCAAAATAATATCGGCTACTTTGGTATATTCTGCCTGTCGATTTAACGTTGCAACAATTTTGTACAAACTCTTACGACACTCACTAAACGTAGGACTTCTATCCGTAAGAGACTCTATTAGTATCCGCATAGAGACGCCTTGTAAAACAGCCGAATCATTTTCCCAAATAGACTGGTGAGTACCGTACAGTAGCTTTTTAATGCGGTGACTATTCGGATGCTCAGTGAGTTTTTTGAGCGCGGCATTGAGCGGTGTAATGGTTAAAGGGGCAACAGCTTCAGTCGTTTCACCCGTGGGCGTTTCTGCTGGGCGCAGTCCGGCTGGCCAAACGTGATAGGCAGAGACGGCTTCTTCTATATTTTTAAGCGCAAGTTCACCGATGTAACTGGCATCTAGCTCTAGGCGAGATTTCACGACATCGTAAACTACTTGAGACATGCAGATAGCACCAGGATGCGCTTCTGATTCTAAGCGAGCAGCGATATTGACGCCTGTGCCCATCATGTCAGTTTCATTAAAAAAGATATCGCCCAGATGAACCCCGACGCGGTGCGTAAAATGCTCTTCTAACTGACCACTGAGGGCAAATCCGGCAAAGGTTTTTTGCATTTCTACTGCACAGGCAGCTGCCTGCACAGCACTCACGAAATACATGAGCACCCCATCACCCACTGTTTTAAGAATTTTCCCCTCAAAGAACTCGCACAGCTCCCCAATCAGCTGCAAATCTCGATTGATCATACCGAGCGCTTTGTCCTCATCTTGAGACATGCGCTTACTAAACCCCACTGCATCGGTTACGACAATGGCAGCCAAAGTTCTCTGAATGTGGGGATGAACGGGGGATTTCATGACAGATTAGCGCAGGGGAGGTGGAAGATGCGGTTTGGAAATAAAAAATTCGGGTGGCGGCAGACAACTACAGCAATGGGGATAACTTTCATGTATTAGCTGTCACTGGATTAGCCCTAACTTTCCCGAATCAATCAAAGGAGCGCTCAGCCTTTAGCACTAATCAGCCCATGGCACTAAAAGGTTGGATCATGAACCTGATCGATACATTCGTTATCGACCCACCGTCTGCCACTTTCCAAGCACTCTGCGCGGTTTTTCTTAAAAGGTACGACGGTAGGGTGAAATTTCTCTTGCGTAAAAACCGGATCTTCTTCTTTCAAAAGGTTGCTGCCCTTCAGCTGAACTAACCCTGCAATTGAGAGCGCGGCCACTGTGACGCTCGCAAACACAGTGGGCATGACAAAGGGATTGCCGTTCTGAATATTGTTGTAGTGCGATCGCGTATTGGGGCCTGCGGCCAATACCATATAGGCCCCTTTGCCCATCAGCGGCAGTGAGAGTCGTATGTCTATAAGGTGGCTTCTCGGCACTAGAGCCGCTTCCATCGCTTGAATTTGCGCCGGGGTAAACGTTGTAATCACCTCTTTAGGAATCCGCTGTAGCATGCGGTAGGCATTCGGACTATTGCGAAAAGCCTGATTCATGTCTATGACATTTTTGAGTTCGCCCAGCACCGCATTTGCCGAGCGGCCATCATCTAAACGAGATTGGCCTCGGCGGTTTGGCCCAGCAGATAGGACAAAGTAGGCACCCTTACCCAACAGAGGTAGCAAGAATCGCACGTCAACTTTGTGGGTGCGGGGCACTAGCGCCAATTCGATGGATTCCATTTGCGCAGGTGAAAAAGCAAATCTAATATCCTTTGGCATCCTCAGCAGCAGACGATACGCATTAGGATAATGGCGGAGAAATTGGCTCATAACGTTGGCTGACTAAAGCGAGCGAAGCGATCACAGCTCTAAAGTGCCCAGATCACATCTGTGAGGTGGTATGAAGTGAAAAGGCAAATGTTAAAGCCAGTATTAAAAAATACATCGATAGGTTAGCTGACGTTCAGTGCCATCTCAGAGCGCTAAACTGTATCTCTGCCAATGTTTGGGTGACTAGCGAGGGGTGTGAGCATGATTGATTTACGCAGTGATACCGTAACTCAGCCGACGGCTGAGATGCGTCGGGTCATGGCAGATGCACCTGTGGGCGATGACGTGCTGGGCGATGACCCAAGTGTGAATGCACTAGAGACGTTTGTGGCCGATTTGCTGGGTAAAGAAGCCGCTGTGTATATGCCCTCTGGCACAATGACCAATCAGGTGGCTTTGCGATCACATACCCAACCGAGTGATGAAGTTTTCTTAGATGCGGAAGCCCATATTTACTACTACGAAGGCGGCGGTCCCGCAGCGCTATCAGGCGTAAGCTGCCGGTTGCTAACTGGCACAGACGGCGTCTTTTCTGCTCAAACGCTAGAGCAAGCGCTACGGCCACTCGATCCTCACTTTCCTCAACCCAAGCTCGTATGCATAGAAAATACGCACAACCGCAGTGGCGGACGTATTTTTCCGTTGGAGACCATTCAACAGATTGCACAGGTCTGCGCAGCCAAAAACCTATTGCTGCACATGGATGGTGCTCGGCTGTGGAATGCTTGCGTAGCAACAGGCATTAACGAAGCAGACTATGCAGCCCCCTTTGATACGGTCAGCGTTTGTTTTTCTAAGGGATTAGGAGCCCCAGTGGGCTCGGCGCTGGTGGGTTCGGCAACCGTTATGGCCAAGGCTCGGCGGTTTCGCAAAATGTTTGGTGGCGGCATGCGACAGTCCGGCATGATGGCAGCAGGGGCACTGTATGCGCTGCGGCACCACCGAGAGCGCCTAGTAGACGATCATGACAATGCCCAGCGGCTCGCGCACGGTTTGCAGAAAATAGAAGGCCTTACGATTGATCCCCGTGCAGTGGACACTAATATCGTGAATTTTGAGGTGCTCGGCCAAGCTGCAGATGAAATAGTCAACGCCTTGGCTCAGAAAGGTGTGGCCATGCTCGCAACAGGCCCACATAAGATTCGCGCGGTGACGAACTTAATGGTATCGAAGGCGCAGATAGATAAAGCGATAGAGGCGATTGCACAAACTGTTTAAAGAGTGTGCAATCGGTGTGCTGAATGAGCGAGAGACCACGGTGGTGAAACTGGTAGGACAGGAAAAGAACAATCAGGACAGCGCACAGGCACTGCACTTACACCAGGGCGCTCTGCGCAATCATATTAGTCCAGATTTTGAGTGGGTTAGGACTGCGCGATCGCACTCAGGCCGCACTGTAGGTAAGCGGAATCTGTAAGCGCAGCGGAATCTGTAGGACAACAGCGATCGCATTTGCGCTCACCTTCAATGATCTCATCAAGACTCACAACCCCCTATTACAGACCAAGTAGTTTGATTTACCCAGGCAACTATTAAGCCCCGCGAGTGTCTGAGTAAACAATGATTGGATCAACAATGTGACTCAAGACCGATTCGATATGCGGAAAATAGTGCGGGTGATGTTGGGCGGCATGTTGTTGAGTGTCATCAACAGCTACGCCATGACGGAGGTAGGCTTAGCCCAAATGCGATTTTGGCGATCGCCTACCGAGCTAGTCACAACACCCAAGCCCATACCGCTCAAACCCACAAAACAGGCACTCGCCTCTTTTCCGGCTTATCGGGTGCCGCAGGGAACGCCGAGCGATCCGGTGGCGATATATTTGATGGCGGGGCAGTCAAATTTAGTGGGGGCAGCACGGTTAACCCATGCTCATCCGGCTGAGGTTGCACCCTTTGAAGCGGCTCAGATTTGGAGCGATGCATTAGGGTTTGTGCCCTTAGCCGTAGGGTTTGATGGACAGCGTGAGTATTTAGGGCCGGAGTATAGTTTTGGGCAGCGAATTATAGAACGACGCCGGGAAAGCCTCTACATCATCAAAGTTGGATTAGGCGCAACAACACTGGCAGAAGATTGGCACCCGGCAGGGGTGAATAATTGGTATGACCGCTTGAATGAGACGGTGGCGATCACGCTAGCAGAACTCAGCGCGCAGGGCCTTGCGTATGAGATTCAGGGGTTAGTGTGGATGCAAGGAGAAAGCGATGTATGGAATGCCGACTTTGCAGCGGCGTATGAGGAAAATTTGACGCTGTTGATTGCGGATCTGCGGCGGCGCTATGGAGATGAATTAGAGGTAGCAATTGGGCTAATTCGAGGAGATTTACCTGCAGATAATCCTTCACCTTTGCCCGTAGTAAGAACGGCACAGCGGGCAGTGGCAGCAAGGGACACTCGGACGTTTTTGGTAGATACGGATACATTTGGGGCAGGCAGCGTAGTGTTGCAAGCGGATGCAGTTCATTACAATGCAACAGGGCAAGTACGGTTGGGGGTAGCGTTTGCGAATAGATTTAAGTCCGGTTTAGATTAATCCGATAGTGAGTTGGGAAAACATCATTGATGAAGCAAGGGCACAGCATTCGGTTATTGTACGGTTTAGATTTTTTACGTGATCGCCCAACATCTATCAGGAATGGCATGGAGCAAATAGCTTCATCATCTGAGACCTTATCGTATTTTGTTATCGAAGTTCCTAAGCATGGCATAAAGGCGAAAGCCCAGGAAATTGACGGAGAGTTTGTTGTATTGGCTGATTCCTTTGCTCGTGAAGTATAGTCTGGCAGTGGTGGTCACAGCTATCAACAACTTCATCAACAGCTATGCGATGATGAAGTATTAGTACAGTCCTCGGGAGATCTGCGTCGCTTTGTGACTGATTGTCCTTTTTCAAGTCCCAGCGCGGCAGCGGCAGTGGTGACAGGCAATCAAGCAAATGGACGAAAGAAATGGAAGGTTGAAGGTAGTAACCAAACATACTCTGACTGGCAAGCTCAACAAATCGATGCCGCCGATTTTTCTGATTAGAGAAGTCTTTTCCTAGAGCGCGTTTTTGTTTACCGATTAGCCACGCTCAGAGCTCTCGTTTACTGGAAATCTATTGAGTAGAAAGGCGGCTTGTCTCGCTGTACTTCGTAGCTCTTCAGAGAGGTACGGGACATGTGGGATCTGGGAGAGAAAATCTAACGTGCGGCGCAGAATGCGGACAATATCGCCCTCATCCAAGCTGGTGTTATCAAACAGATCAGCCCATTCTGTTTCCAGTGCCCACTGCTCCACGATCGCAATCAACGCCCACTCTAGTGCTACCGAGATTTGCACATCCTGCCGCCGCTGCTCCTGAAAGATGCGGCGGCGCAAACCCCGTAAGCCCTCTAACGCCTCTATGACAGGGCTGCTGGGCTGATAGCGAATCCAAGTGTCCGGGCGAGAATTTTCCATGAGGATGCCCGCACAGGCAGCGGCGAGTTGCTGAGGTTCTAAGCCATCAAACTCGCCAGAGGCCAGGGCCAAACCTAGCCAAAGTTCATTGTCGCCCCGAATAGCGGCGCACAGCTGCCCCAAATCTGTAGGCGCATTATCATGCAGACACTCAAAGTTTTCGAGAATTTGCATGAGACCAACGAATTCTTGCCAGTAGCGATGGGTTTGATGGTCGTATTTTTGGGCGCGATCGCGTCTCTCGTCCTCCAACCGTCTCAACCGCTTCTGCTGCTTCACCACCAGTTTCGGATTCTCCAACTGACCAATCGGATTCTGCAATAGCTTCTGTTCTACTATCTCCACTTTCTCTTGTTGTGCTTTCACCTCCGGCGCCTGCTCTTCTAAACTCTGCAATGCTGGCATTTTCTCGACGACCGCTGCCGTTTCGTCATTGCCTTTGCGCGTCATTCCTGGCTTCGGCATCCAATCGGTAGGCGGTGTTAGCTCATCAACTGACTTCATGCGAGTGAGGTCGTTATGCAACAGTGCCACATCTTTCACCGTTGCCACGTACCAACGATTATTCTCTCCCAAGCACACTAAATACGGAAACTTCCCTGCCCCCGGAATTTTGCTCACCAGCACAGCAGACACCGGATCTTTTACTTTCACGTTTTTGCCCTTTAAAGACATCATCGTGCCCGCCATTGCAAAAGACACCGCGACCGGATTACCCCCACCCAGCGTTTCTTCTGCCTGCTGCTGCAATATTTTTAGCAAACGCTCTTCTTCTTTGAGCCAACCGCGTAGTTTTTCATAGTCTGCGATCGCCTCTTCCGTCACATACGCCAGCTGATCTTTGAGTATCGAAATCTCTCTTTCTACGGTCGCAATCGCCTGCCGCTGTGGCGCTAAATGTAGCGTCGCCAAATATTGACCAAAGCTCCGCTCAATCAGCTCCTGCGCCTCTTCCACCGTATGAATCTGCAACAGATTGAGCACCATTCCATAGCTCGGCGTAAACTGACTCACCAGCGGATCCGGCGGCGATAGCGCTAAATTTGAAGCTTCTTTTGCACCCTCAAATGGAGACTCTACCGTTACCACGTGACCCTCTTTATCCATGCCTCGACGCCCCGCCCGCCCAGACATTTGCAAAAACTCAGAGGCGTGCAGCAACCGGTGTCCGTTATCTGTTCTTTTAGATAAGCTGGCAATCACCGTCGTCCGCGCTGGCATATTAATCCCTGCCGCCAACGTCTCAGTGGCAAACACCACCTTAATTAACCCCGCCTGAAAAAGCTGTTCGACTAACCCCTTCCACGCAGGCAAAATTCCGGCATGGTGAGCGGCAATGCCACGATATAGGGGCTCTAGCTGGTTCGCTCTGACAGCATCTGGGTTGCGCTGCAAAAAGGCATCAATACGGCGCTTCAGTAGTTCCGCTTCAGCCTCACTGACAAGGTTCATATGGGCCACAGCCTGCACCGATTTATCACAGCCCTTTCGACTAAAAATAAAATAAATGGCGGGCAACATATCTTTTTGCTGCAGCTTGCTCACCACACTTGGCAGGGTTGCGCCGGCAGGTTTTTTCTTCTGGCCACGCTGCCGTCTGGGCGGTTTCCGATGGTTCTTTAACCTGGGATGAAGCTTGGTATTTTCTGGATTAAGGAGCGGAAAAATGCCTTTCTCTACGGCAAAGTGAAAGTTGAGCGGCACGGGACGATAGTTGGAATAAATCAGCCTAGTCGGCCCGTGGACTTCGCTAATCCAGTCAGTGAGCTGGCCGCCATTAGCCACCGTCGCCGATAACCCAACAAGCTGAATTTCCGGTGGGCAGTAAATGACCGACTCTTCCCACACCGTGCCACGCTGTCGGTCGTTCATATAGTGACACTCATCTAGCACCACGGCCTGCACATCTCGCAGTGACGTGCCCACTTCTCCGATGGTGGTGCCGTAGAGCATGTTGCGAAAAATTTCGGTGGTCATCACCAAGACAGATGCGTCTCGGTTGATGGAGCTATCGCCTGTGAGCAGGCCCACGTTTTCTTCGCCAAAAGTATGCTGAAAGTCTCTTAGTTTTTGGTTAGACAGTGCCTTTAGCGGCGTAGTATAGAACACCCGTTTGCCCATATCTAGCGCCCGATGGATAGCGTATTCGCCCACGAGGGTTTTACCGGAGCCAGTCGGCGCACAGACAATCACAGATTCACCTTGGTTAAGGGCGTCTATGGCCTCTAGCTGAAAATCGTCTAGCTGAAAGGGAAAAAGGGTTTCAGGCGCGAGCATAGGCTGCGATTCAGAAAAATCAGGAGAAATGGCTTCTCCATTGTGCCAGTCAAACTCAAAACCAGTTGAAATGTGACTCGATATGTTGCTGATCTAGCAAAGTAAGGATGCATTTTTACTTTGTCTTGGTAGGCATTCCCTAGCGCCGCAAAGCGACGCGGAGTCCTACCGCTGTCTTGATGCGCATCGCTGCTAGTCGAGTTAGCTGTTGTAGCTCGAGGCTTCTAGCGATTACTAATGTCCTAAATAACTCGACAGATGCAAGAAGTAAAACAGATTTCACACGATGCACACACCTTTGTCATGGGCTTGTCAAACGGACTAATTACATTGAACTTAATCGTCCCTTACCTAAAGAGATAGGCAGCTGACATGACAGACCATCACCCCGTTTCGAATCGTTCTTTCAATACAACAGGCCAAAAGGCAGCCAAACGCATGGCAACGTCGCTGGCATTAGTTTTACTGAGTGCAGGAACTGCAACCGCCGGTACTTATTATGCTTTGAAAGGGGAGACAACCACTTCTCAATCGACAGCCGTTGCCCAACCTGCGTATCAAGCGGTTCAGGCGAACTTAGCCCTACCGACTGAAGTCAATTCTGTTTCAGATGTGGTGCAAGCGGTGGGCCCTGCCGTGGTCCGCATTAACGCATCTCGAACGGTTTCCAGTTCCTCCTCTCGTTTGCCAGCAGGCGTTCCTGAAGAGTTTCGCCGCTTTTTTGGCGGTTTAGAACGGCGCTCTGGTGGCTCCCCAGGCCGAACACAAGAGCGAACTCGCAGCGGCGTTGGCTCTGGCTTCATCGTCAGTGAAGATGGCCGCATTCTCACCAATGCCCATGTGGTAGAGGGCGCAGATACGGTGCAGGTAACCGTAAAAGACGGACGAACATTTGAAGGGAAGGTGCTGGGCGCGGATCCTGTTACGGATGTGGCGGTCATTGATCTAGAGGCGAATGACTTACCAACGGTGGCGGTGAATGAAGATGAACTGCTACCGGGTGAAACGGCGATCGCAATTGGCAACCCCCTTGGCCTAGATAATACGGTCACCGTCGGCATCATCAGTGCTACGGGGCGCAGCAGCGGTCAGGTGGGCATCCCTGATAAGCGCGTAGATTTCATTCAGACCGATGCGGCGATTAACCCCGGCAACTCGGGCGGGCCGTTGCTGAATGCACGCGGTGAAGTGATTGGCATGAACACAGCTATCATCAGCGGCGCGCAGGGGTTAGGCTTTGCCATTCCGATGGAAGATGTCAATCGCATCTCTGAGCAAATTGTGGCCACCGGGAAAGTAGAGCACCCGTTCATTGGCATTCAGATGGTAAATCTATCGGCAGATGTGCGCGAATCTATTAACGCTGATCCTAACAGTGAGTTTCGCGTGGAGGCCGACAGCGGTGTGCTGGTGGCGGGCGTAGTGCCAGACTCACCTGCCGCGCGGGCAGGCCTGCGTGAAGGCGATGTGCTCAGTGAGGTCAATGGGGCCGCTATTACAACCGGCAAAGACGTTCAGAAGGCTGTAGAAAGCAACGGCTTGAACCGAGACATTCAGCTGCAAATTGAGCGGCAGGGCAGACGCCAGTCCTTTTCTCTCAGACCGGCACCCTTGCCTGCGCAAAGCTAGGGCAGTGCTCTTAACGTAGAGCTTTACGCTAGAGCTCTGACGTGATGTTCTGATAGCTCCTCATCAGCCGCTGTAGGTATCTCCTCACCGCCGGCGGCTTTCTTAATGGTGATGCAATTGTCGACTGGCCTGCCAGATCTAGCAAAGTCAAGATAGATGTTGACTTTGCTAGTCGAGTTAGCTGCTGCTAAAAGGTTCTATCGATCACTCATGTCCGAACTAACTCAACAGACGCTATAGCGTGTCAAGCCTCTTCTTTGGCATCGATGGCCACTCGCCATTCACTCGCAGAAGTCAATTCACTGACTTCCTCTTCGTGCGCTGACTTGATACTGGCAACCACAGTATTGAGCTGCCTTTCAGAACAGGTTTCTAATAATGCGCCCAACACTTCAGCGGCATTCGCTGCGCCCTGGCCCAAGAATGGACTCAATCCCCAAACATCGTCTACCCACTGCTGGGCATTTTCGCTTTCAAACATAAAGTCATAGAGGAGCTTTTTAGCGGTTTTGCAACTGACAGTCATCGTAAGTTGTGAATAAGCAGCGGTTATAGCCTATCAACTCCTGAACCACTAAGATCTTTAGAGATTGAGCGAATAAATTCCCATACAGGATCACCTAACTACCATGAAATATGCAGCAGCGCTATTGTGTTTGAGCGCAGTCACCGCTCTATTCGGAGCAAGGCCAATCAGAGAAAGGTCAGCCGCTGTTATTTTGGCCGCTCAACAACAGATTTCTGCTCAGCGATTTCCCACAGGTGGAATACCGCATCACAGATGCAACCGCTTTAGATGAACAACAACGGTTTTGGGCCATCAATTACTTCTATGAGGGCGATCGCAGCCTACGCCCCAGCCGCGCTCCACTTATGGCTCTCTACGGACAAGGCTCCACCCACAGGCAGCAAGCTACCGTAGAACGATTGATGGAATTCCAGTACACCGAACAGGGCATTGTCCTCATTAACAGAGCTCCCATTCAGCTACAGTTAGCGGCATCAGACCGAAATTGGTAAGGCATTGCTCGGCTAGATCAACAGGGCTTTTTGCTAGCCACTGACAAATTTCCCAACACCCTTTTGGGTTTTGTGGAAATGCCCCAATAGAGATGCCCTCATAAAACGGCCCAAATAAAACAGCCCAGATAAAACAGCCCAGATAAAACGGCCAAAATAGAACAGAACGACCTAGTGCGTCACGAGATCAGGCGTTGACACCTCTAACGCCCACCGGCTCGCGATCGGCATTCGCCATCCCATCCCAAAGGCTCGGTCAGTGACTTTTAGCACAGGCGCTGCCTGACGTCGCTTAAATTCTGCTCGCGTCACCAGCTGCACAACCCTTTTCACAACCGTCGCCGAGTGACCAGCGGCCACAATCTCATCGGCAGACTGTTGCTTTTGCACTAGCCGCTCCAAGATATCATCCAAAATATCGTAGTCTGGCAAGGAATCTTGATCCACCTGATCTGGCTTCAGCTCTGCGCTAGGCGGCTTTATAATGATGTTGTTCGGAATCATTTCTCTGTCTCTATTGAGCCAGCGGCAAATAGAATACACCCGCGTTTTAGGAACATCAGCAATCACGGCTAAACCACCGTTCATATCGCCATAGAGAGTGCAGTAGCCCACAGCCATTTCAGATTTGTTGCCGGTTGTGAGTAGTAAATGGCCAAATTTATTACTCACGGCCATGAGTAAGTTGCCGCGAATGCGAGACTGCAGATTTTCTTCTGTGACACCACTTTCGGTTTCTGAGAATAGAGACTCCAGAGTAGTGTCGTAACCATTCATGAGCGGGCCGATAGGAATGGTTTTGGTTTGAATGCCTAGGTTGCTAGCCAGCTGTTCGGCGTCGCTGATAGAGTGCGCTGAGCTATAGGGAGAAGGCATCAGAATACCGAGTACACTGTCGGGCCCAAGGGCTTGAGCTGCGATCGCACTGACCAACGCGCTATCTATGCCCCCACTGAGGCCGATGACAACTTTCTTAAACCCACACTTGCGCGCATAGTCTTTCACGCCCAATACCAGCGCCTGCCAAATTTCCTCATCTGCCACCGTTGGGGTTGAAACCACTTCACTGGGTCGCAAATCCTGGGCGTCAGCATCAAAATCAACTATCTGTAAATCTGCCTCAAACGCTATCGCCCGACTCACCAGCTCACCGGCCCGATTCACCGCTAAACTCTGGCCGTCAAAAATGAGATCATCATTTCCCCCAACCTGATTCACATACACAATTGGGCAGTCATTCTGTTGGGCTGCATGGGTAATCATGCGCTCTCGCAAAGCTTGCTTTCCACTCACAAACGGAGAAGCTGACAGATTTACAACAATATCTACGCCCTTTTCCACAAGCGCTTGCGTCGGATCTACTGGATAGTGTCGCTTTCCCCAAAAAGATTCGTTATTCCACAAGTCTTCGCAGATAGTGACACCAACATGCACAGCATTACCCGCAGATATCTCTAAAATAAAGCTATTCGCATCTGTCCCTGATTCAAAATAGCGATCTTCATCAAACACATCGTACGTTGGGAGCAATCGCTTGTGAAACACTGATTTGACCTGGCCGCCTTGTAGAAGGGCCATGCTGTTAAAGATGGGTTTCTCTCCTTTAGTGGCAGCATCAGAATTGTGCTCGGCAAGCCCCACTAAGGCTGTTAGCTCGGGGGGAAGTGACGTTGCGAGCGCCGCTATCTGCTGTTTCATTTGCTGGATAAAACTAGGTCGCATCAGCAGATCGCGAGGGGGATAGCCACAGAGCGAAAGCTCGGGTGTGAGGAGTAGATCTGCGCCAAGATTGGCGGCTTTTTGAGCGACAGAGAGAATTTTGTTGGCATTGCCAGTCAGGTCGCCAACGGTAGGGTTAATTTGGGCGATCGCAATTTTCATGACAAAGAAAAGAATGTGATAGGAAAGAAGTGATAGATAGTAAAAACAGAATCGTGGAAACAGAATCGTCAAAAAAGACGACCGAAAACAAAAAAGTGGAAACAGAAGCAACAAGAAAGGGCACGAAAACAGGCAGAAGACTGATGAGAAAAAAGCGCTTATAAAAACACCATAGGCTTATCTTTAAGCGGCTTAAACGCTTCTGCATCAAAGCGATAGAGGCTAGCTGGCCGCCCCGCGCCTCGAGAGGTTTTCACTTTGGTATCTTGCAAAATGCCTAGCTTGAGCAAGCGGGTACGAAAGTTCGAATAGTCTGAGAACTCTTCACCCAGTACGGTGGCATAGAGCTGATACACATCGCTGAGCGTAAACATGTCTGGCAATACATCAAATGCAACAGGACTATATTGCAGTTTGTTGCGCAGTCGCTGGTAGCCGTAGGTCAAAATTTGATTGTGATCGAACGCCAGCTGAGGCACACGATTCAGTGGATACCAAGCAATGCCGCTGACCCCATCAGCAATCAGGGCCGTATCTTCGTAGCGCACCAAGGCAAAATAGCTCACCGACAGATAGCGCACATTAAAAGCATCTTTGGATTCTCTAGGATCTCTGTTGGGGCCCCCAAAGGTAAAGAGCTGCTCTAAATACAGATTATTAACCCGAACTTTTTCAGTCAGGGCCCGATCCGCGGCAGCTTCTAACGATTCGCCCACCCGCACTAAGGTTCCAGGCAAACTCCAATGGCCCCCAAAGGGATCTTCGTGGCGCATCACCAACAACACCAGCAAACGGTTTTGCTCGGTATCCACAGAAAAAATTACGGTGTCTACACCCACCTTAAAGTCAGCGAGCGCAGGCGTAGAAGTAGCCATTAGCGATGGGTTGAGACTTTTGCTGAGGGCGTTGGATGACATGGGTAGAGATTACGCTGGCGAATATAGTCACGAATAACAGGGGGAAGATCGTCTGGCACGCTGTTGCAGTTGTCAGCGCGGTAGCGGCTAGACGCGATGTTGTGCTGATAGGGCGGATGGGCAATGCGAACGGTTGCCTGCTGACGCAAGGTCTGTAGGGCTGGGCCATCGATAGGATAGCCAGGGCGTGGAAAGATGAGAATTTCTGCCTGGGAGAAAATCTCTTTGGCTTGATACCACTTGGGCAGCTGAGCAATTAAGTCTGCACCTACCACAAAGCTAAAGGTTGCTTGAGGCCATCGCGCTCTGGCACGGGCAATGGAGTGAATGCTGTAGCGATCGCTCAAGCTCTGGCACACTTCAATGCTGCCTCGTGTGGTGCCATTGGCTGAAGCCTCGTTCGGCAGCGTTTTAATTAGCAGCCGCAGCATTTCAGCGCGATCGCCTAGCGGTGACTGGTTGGGCTTATAGGGATTCACGGCTGCCCACACAGCCACCTGGTCAAACTCTTCCATCAGCCAAGCTAAAATTCCTCGGTGGCCCATATGGGGCGGATCTGCGCTCGTGCCAAACAGCGCAACTCGGCTCTGTTTTGCCCACATCATGCCGCGCCTCCTTGCCGAGTGGCCTCTACTAAGCGCTCTAATCCAGGGGAGATATCTACCGGCAGCGGCTGAGGGCTGTGTAAGGTTTGGACTGATGGCGGTAGCTCGCTCACCGCCAGGGCAACTCGCTCAGAAATCTCGTCTAGCGTGGCATCGGCAAGTAACCGTTTGCCCGCGCTCATGACTCGCTGCAGCAAGGGCACTTCATTCGGCAGCGGGCTTTCAATATCTAGGGCGAGGCGATCGCCAACAACCTTATCGCCTTCGTATCGACGGAAAATTTGTTTGCGCCCCGGATAGGTCATTTTGCCACTAGACTCTTTCATTACCGGCACCCCGTCAATCTCTACTAGCTTATACACACCATTCACCGGGTCTCCTGTCACCAGCTTTGTGCCCAGTCCATAGCCATCAATGCAGGCATCGGTTTGCTGGAGGCGTTCAATGGCGTATTCATCCAGGTCACCGCTGGCGAAAATCGGCGTATTGGGTAAGTGCGATCGCACTTGTTTAGAGACCTCACCTAAATCACCTGAATCAATTCGCACGCCTGCCAGAGGCATATCAGCATCTGACCCATCCGCCCCTACTTTTGTAGCGAGTCTTTTGGCGGCAGCAACCGTATCGTAGGTATCTATTAACAATGGCGCGCCAGGAAAGTAACGATGAAATACCTCAAAGCCGTTGTCTTCGCTGCCTTCAAGTGCAGACACTGCCATCACCAGCGCATGAGCCATCGTGCCGACCGGCTTTTGACCCAATTTTAGAGCAGCTAGCACATTAGACGTTGCATCTAAACCACCTGCGATCGCAGCTCGCGCAGCCCATAGCGAGCCCTGGGGGCTAAACGCTCGCCGCGTACCAAACTCATAGAGCTTGGTGCGTGGCCCTGCCACCTGCCTTAGCCTCGCCGCTCGTGTCGCAATCAAGGTTTGGTAGTTTAGCGCATTTAACAAGTATGTTTCTGCTATCTGAGCCTGCCAAAGCGGCGCTTCTATCCGTATCAGCGGCTCATTGGCAAAAATCGGCGTACCTTCTGGCACTGCCCATACGTCACCGGTAAAGCGAAAACGCTTGAGCAGCCTCCAAAAGCTATCAGGTGCATGACTAAAAAGGCCGGTTTCCTGGAGGGCGATAATCTGCGCTGGGCTGAAGGTGAGCTGCGCTAGGTATTCAAGCCCCTGTGCCAGGCCCATCGCCACTAAGTAGCCATAGCCAGACGGCAGGCGACGGGTAAATAGTTCAAAGCTTGCAGGCCGTTCATGCAGCGCTTCGCCGACATAGCAAGCCGACATCGTGAGCTGATACAAATCTGTCAGCAGGCCGTATTCAGCCGCAGAAATATTCAAAGCAGCGGCTGTCGGCTCCGATAGTTGAGCAGGCGGATTCGACTGAATATCTTTTAAAAAAGCCATAGAGACAGAGGGGAATAAAACTTTCCGCTTTAGATTATGGTTATTTTAACCATAATTATCGAACTAGTGTCATCCGTAATCGTCAATTTTTTCAGATTTAAGGTCTATTTACGGAAAATTTATCTGCAAGACACTGCAAAATCAGTGTTTTTTATTTGGTTGAAAAAACCAAAACCCAGCGACTCTCAGCAGCGCGTGACTGACCTTGCGTATGCAGCGATGGTATCCGTCTATGGCCACAGCACTGTTTTTAAAACAAACCGGCACAGCAAAACTTCTTAAAGTAAGGTGAAAGGGAATTCCATCGTCTTCACCGCCATTTACCTAAAATTTCGATTTTCAAGTCTCCAACTGTTATGAAACCTGTTCTCGATGGTCAGCCCCAGGCTGCTCCTAAACCTACTTGGCAAAGTATTGTGCGTCTCCTGCGTTGGGACAAGCCTGCTGGAAGGTTAATCCTTATGGTTCCTGCGCTATGGGCCGTTGTGCTGGCTGCCAGTGGCTTGCCCGAGCGTCTCCCACTCTCAGAACGACTGCCAGATTTGCCGTTACTGGGCATCATCGTACTCGGTACGTTGGCCACCAGCGCGGGTGGCTGCGTGGTCAACGATCTGTGGGATCGAGACATTGATACCCAAGTGGAGCGCACGAAAAATCGACCGCTGGCGGCCAAAGCGCTGTCTGTCAAAGTGGGGCTTGTGGTTGCTTTGGTTGCGTTCGTTTGCGCATGGGGGCTCTCTTTCTATCTGAATGCACTGAGCTTTATGCTCTGCGTGGCAGCCGTGCCTGTGATTGTGCTCTATCCACTGGCAAAGCGTGTGTTTCCAGTGCCGCAGCTGGTGCTCTCAATTGCTTGGGGATTTGCGGTACTCATCAGCTGGAGTGCGGTCACCAGTGAGCTGACCTTCCCAGCCTGGCTGCTGTGGATAGCAACGGTGCTGTGGACCATGGGCTTTGATACGGTGTATGCCATCCCAGACAGAGAATTTGACCGCAAACTAGGGATTAACTCCAGCGCCTTGTTTTTTGGAGCGCGATCGCCCCAAGCCGTCGGGCTGTTCTTTCTGGGCACCGTCATTTTTCTCACTTTTCTCGGCATCAGCCTGGGGATTGGGCTGTTTTACTGGACCGCACTGGCGGGCGCTACTTACCTGTGGTACCGCGAATATCAGCAGCTTGCCCGTGGGCCCAAATCGCCTAAGGTTTTTGGCCATATCTTCAGACAAAATGTCACGATTGGCTTCATTCTGCTCGGCGGCATGTTTCTTTCTGTGCTGTTAGGCATTTAGCTACTGAGCATTTAGCTATTGAGGCATTTAGCTATTGAGCGACCAGCCACCCACAACTATCAGCCATCTAATTTTCGAATAGTTACAAGTTTATTGTTCATCGTTCATTACTTCGAACTGTCTTCATGTGGCTGATCCTCGCCTCGTTCACAGCTTTTTTTGAGGCTTGTAAAGATGCCACCGGCAAGCAAAGCCTCAAAACCCTAGACGAATACTCAGTTCTGTTTAGCCTGATGACCATTGGCGCAATGCTGATGTTACCGGTGCTCTTTCTCACAGGGGGTATTCCACCCATTCAGCCAAATTTTGGCTGGGCACTCCTCATCGGCGGCAGTCTCAATATCTTGGCCTTCACCTTTTATGTGCGCGCGCTCAAAATCGCAGATCTCTCATTAACCGTTCCGTTAGTTACCCTAACGCCCTTGTTTCTACTGATTACCGCGCCGCTAATTTTACAAGAGTGGCCCACTTGGGCAGACGGTACTGGCGTTGTGTTGTTGGTGATTGGTTCCTATGTGCTGAACTTAGAAACGGCGGCTGACGGCAAGCTGTTGAATGCCAAAGCATTAGATGCCAGAGCATTAGATGGCAAACCGTTAGCGAGCAATTTCTTGGCCCCGCTGTTGGCCATGGCACGCAGTCCTGGTAGCCGCCTAATGCTCTGTGTTGCCTTTTTGTGGAGCATTACCGCTAACTTCGACAAAATTGGCGTCATGAATTCTTCTTCCTTGTTTTGGGTGATTTCTCTGTTTTCAACCATTGCTGCCGGAATGGTGCCTTTTGTTTTTCTACGCGGGCGAAATTTTAAAGGGATATTGTTGCAATGGAAATGGCTGGGTATTGCAGGGGCTTTTGGTGCGATCGCTATTACCTGCCAAATGTTCGCGCTGCCCCTTGCGCCCGTTTCTCAGGTGGTTGCTGTGAAACGAATGAGCACACTGATCTCTGTTTTCTTTGGTCATTTTTTCTTTGCAGAGCAAGGCCTGCGATCGCGTCTGCTAGGCGCCGCCATTATGGTTAGCGGCGTCGCTGTAATGTCTTTGAAATAAGGCATATTCCGTCAGTGCAGGGAATTGTGACAGTAATTTAGCGATCATTTGTGATCTAAAATCAGATTCGCTATAAGATAGAGACGAAGAACACGATATCGGTTACAGGTTTGCTTTTCGCTCTCAAGGGTCACCCTTAAGTTTTACAGGCTTCCGTCCGACTTATCTCATTCTCAATAACCCTGTTTAATTTTCTGGAGACAACATATGGGCGTTTATATAGGAAACCTTTCCTATGACGTGACAGAGGCCGATTTAAACGGCGTCTTTGCCGAGTACGGCACCGTCAAGCGTGTAACCCTGCCCACAGACCGCGAGACTGGCCGTGTCCGTGGGTTTGCTTTCGTCGACCTCAGTAGCGATTCTGAAGAAGACGCAGTCATCGAAGCGCTAGATGGCGCTGAATGGATGGGCCGCGACTTGCGCGTCAACAAGGCGAAGCCTCGCGAACCTCGTCGCTAAGTCTTTCTACTCATGTTTTGTTGTTTACCACATTCAGTAAGTAAGTAACCAAATATGAGGCTCTCAGATGAGCAAGCTCTCAGATGAACAAGCGCTTAGATGAGCACGTTCTCAATCAAGATTTTGACAAAAGACTACGACTGAAAGACTGCGGTAAGACGGATTACTAAGACGATGCCATTCAGCCCATGCTGATCAAATAGATAAACGCAGCCTTGGACTCAAGTTGGAGTCTAGGGCTACTTTTGTTGGTTATGGCCAATGGAATTAGCTAATCTAATCAAACAATATCGCAGTCGCCCGGCAAGTCTTACCCGCCAGTCTTTAGAGCTGCTCACAAACTAAATTTTCATTCATTTTCTGTTCATTTCATTCTTTAATTTTTCAGGAGACTCAATTTCATGGGCGTTTATATTGGAAACCTTTCCTACGACGTAACTCAAGATGACCTCAGAGAAGTATTCACTGAATACGGAACGGTTAAGCGCGTTACCCTGCCGACTGATCGTGAAACAGGCCGTGTACGCGGCTTTGCCTTCGTCGATCTCGACAGCGACGCTGAAGAAGATGCTGCCATCGAAGCGCTAGACGGCGCTGAGTGGATGGGCCGCGATTTGCGTGTGAACAAAGCTAAGCCTCGCGAGCCTCGTCGCTAAGCAAAGCCCAGCATTCGCTAAAAAAGATCCATAAAAAACAACACCCAGAACCGCATCCGTTGGCGCTGGGTGTTGTTTTTTATGTTGGCTAAAAGGCACATCCGTTGGGCTGAGGTGCTGCTTCGCTGAGTACGTCGCCAAAGGCTTCTGGCAATGTATGAAAGGCAAACCCATCTAAAGGAGTGCCCTTCATCGCTAACGAGCTATACCCGACGGGGTGCATATGGACTCGAACAATGGTGGGCTGATCGGCTGCGATCGCAATAGGACCGCCCGATCGCGTAAAAGGTTGTTCCTCGACATGGCTGTGAGCCAAAATGCGACGGTAGAGCAGCGCCCCCTCTGGGCTAACCACTTCCCACCAGTTAGCATACGCCTCACATCCACTGTCAGGGCTCGCAACAGTCACCGCAAAGGTATAATTGCCAGCCTTCCCTGAAATGGCCACGTCTGTAATCTGAGCCTCATTCATCTCAGCAGATTCAAGCGTAACGCTTTCTTCAGCAGCCGGTTGACTATGCGTTTGTTGAATATTGCCAGACTGCGCAGTACACCCTAACAGCATCCATAAAAACAAACTCCAAAATGTGTTTTTCATCAGTTAGCTTTAACCTGCTGATACGCGCATCGACTCATACCTATCACTGCTGACACGTTCACTTGTGATTGATGGCCTGTTGCTGATGCCAGTTCTGTGCCCGCTGACGAATCTCATCCAGTTCCGATGCTGGCATTCTATCAAGGTTTTTAAGGATAAAGTTCATTCGCCCTTGCTGACTCAATTTCTCTCGATGCCGGGCAAGAAAATCCCAATAGAAGAAATTAAATGGACAGGCCTCTTCGCCAATCCGCGCTTTTTTATCGTACTGGCAGCTTTTGCAGTAGTCACTCATTTTATTCACGTAGTTAGCGCTAGAAGCATAGGGCTTGGTTGCTAAAACACCGCCATCTGCAAACAGGCCCATGCCAATAACGTTGGTTTGCATAACCCAGTCATACGCATCAATAAAGGCCGCATGAAACCAATCTTCCACTTCTTGAGGAGAGAAGCCGGCAATCAGCGAAAAGTTAGCCAAGATCATCAGGCGCTGGATATGGTGGGCGTAACCTGTGCGCTGAATCGTACTGAGCGTCTGATGCAGACAGTTCATATCGGTCTCTGCATTCCAGAAAAAGTTAGGCAGTGAATAGGTGTGCTCGAAGTAGTTTCGAGCTGGATAGTCTTCATCCACATGGTTATAAACGCCGCGCATGTACTCGCGCCACCCTATAACCTGCCGAATAAAACCTTCCACACAGTTCAAAGGAATGTTGCCGTTGTTGTAAGCGTCTTCTACAGCCGTAATCACTTCCATCGGTTGCAATAAACCAAGGTTGAGATAGGGCGAGAGCAGGGCGTGCCACAGGGTATCTTCACCTGTCACCATCGCATCTTGATAGGGGCCAAAAGTCTGTAGTCGGTTC
>JBCCOO010000067.1:0-28885 GCA_039025345.1 Cyanobacteria bacterium P01_D01_bin.105
CTCACGGTTCGCTGAAAAATATAGGAGAATGATAAATAGCTCAATCCCTTTCCAGAACTGCATTCTAGCTAAGCGATGGCCGAATTAATCAGTAACGAACGCGTCGATGATATCCCGCTGTTGTTAAGCCAGATGCAAAAAGTAGGACTCAGCGAGCTAGTCGATGAGCACTTTGAGCCGCATGGCAACTGGAAAGGGCTGAGTCTGGGCAAAGTGGTGATGGGTTGGTTGTCCTATATCCTCTCGCAAGGAGACCATCGACTCAATCAAGTAGAAGCCTGGGCATCAGGGCTAAGCCACACCTTAGCAACCTGCTTGGATGTGTCAGTGCGGCCCTTAGATTTCAGTGATGACCATCTGGCAACGGTGCTAGACGAATTGAGTGATGACTTAGCATGGGAGCGCTTCGAGGGTGCGTTGAATCGTCAAACGGTGCGGGTCTATGACTTGAGCGTCGAGACAGTGCGGCTGGATACGACCACTGCCAGCAGCTACCGAGCACCGACGACAGACGGGTTATTTCAGTTTGGTCACAGCAAAGACTATCGGCCTGATTTACCGCAAGTGAAGATATCGCAAGCGGCCTTGGATCCATTAGGGCTGCCTGTGAGTACAACAGTGGTGAGTGGCAACCGAGCGGATGACCCGTTGTATGTGCCCGAGATTCAACAGGTTCAGAAGCATCTTGGTATGAGTGGCTTGCTGTATGTGGGCGACAGTAAGATGTCGGCGACAGAAACCCGTGGATATCTGGCGAAGAGTGAAAACCACTACCTATGTCCCTTGCCAGCAGTGCAGGTATCTACTGGCGACTTAGCCGAGTTGCTCGCGCCAGTCTTTTGCGGTGAGCAAAGACTTGACTCAGTCGCTGCCCCTAAGCTCACAGTTAGTGACATCAGCGGCGTGGAGAACTCTACTGAAGCGGTAGCTGAGGTGATTGCAGAAGGATTTGCCTTGACAGTGCCGCAATCGTTGGAAACAGGCAGCGATACGTTCACCTGGCGCGAGCAGTGGTTAGTGGTGCGCTCGGTTAAGCATCAGCAACGCCAGCAAAAAGCCTTAGAGCAGCGCATAGAGAAGACCACCGAGGCGATCGCTAAACTAAACCTCACGGGTCGAGGGCACAAACGTCACTCAGTCGACGACACCATCGCTGCTGCCGAGCAACTCCTCAAACGCTATCGGGTCGAATCGTTGTTTCAGATGACCTACGAAATTACAAGCGAAACCATTCACAAGCGCGCCTATCGAGATCGGCCTGCGCGCACCCGCACAGAAGCCACTGTTCAGGTCAAGGCAACGCTCAACCCAAACGCCTATGAGCAGGCACAACAGCTACTCGGCTGGCGGGTCTACGTCTCCAACGACTTGTCCTTGTCACTATCTGCAGCCGTCTATGGCTATCGCAACGAGTATCTCATCGAGCGATGCTTTGGCCGCTACAAGGGTAAAGCGCTTGGCTTAACACCTATCTTTTTAGCCACTGACCAGCGCGTCAAGGGTTTGATTCGACTGTTGAGTCTCGGCTTGCGCATACTTTGTTTGCTCGAATTTTCAGTTCGCTCCGGGCTGGATTCAACCCAGCAGGAACTGCCGGGTCTCTATGCTGGTAATCCGAAACGGGCCACTGCCAAACCCACTGCTGAGTTACTATTGCGGGCCTTTCGCGGCATTACACTCACGGTGATGAAGATTAACGGCACGCTTCAATATTTTCTCTCTGCCCTATCTGAACGACAGCAGCGCATTTTGCAGTTGTTGGGGACTGCGGACGACATCTATCTCTCTCTTTCTGGATAATTTGTTCAACCTTGTCTAATTTTGAGCGAACCGTGAGAATATTGGTTTGTTAAACATATATTAGCTATTCCAATACTGTTTTGGCATCGCTTTAGTGGATTTAATCTCAAATATATTCGATGACTTTGGCTATTTTCTTAATTCACTTCATGGACATGTCTATAAATTTGATTAACTACCTTGACGCTAGATTCATAAGCACAGACTATAGATCCCCTTCTTGTCAACCGCTGAAAGCCCTTATCCACGTTGATAAAGAAATCTGAACAGTCAGTCATATGGAGATCTAGCCCCTACCTTGTGAAACTGGGGCTCTAAGTCCAGAACAATGACGTATATTGTTCTGGACTTTCGTAATTAGGCGGCTAAACCATGCAATCGGCGCAGCTTTCACACATTCCTAGCCGGAAAACGCGGCGGAAAAAGGAAAAGGAAGCGCCTACCAAGTTTTTTACGCTGAGCGAAATTAGATCGCTGCTGATTGAGGCAGCTGGTTTGAGGAAGCGGCCTGAGCTTGCGATCGCACTGATTGAAGTCTCTTTTAATCACGGTCTGCGTAATAGTGAGGCAGCTTTACTTCAGTGGGAACAGATCGATTTTGAAGCCAATACCATCACGATCAACAGGCTGAAGGGTGGTGCAGAAGCTGTTGTACATCCGATGATTGAAGATGACCGAGCGGTATTGCTAGCGCTGAAGGCAATGTATGAACGGCGGGGCGTTGAAGCTACCCGAGAAGTGTTCAAAACTGAAAAGGGACGCGGTTATATCAAGGTGAAGCCGAAGAAGTGGACAACTAAAAACGGCGAAGTGCATAAGGGCGAAACCTATACAGCTCCTGGCCTGTCCGATTTAATTAAGCGTATTGTGAAACGCTGCGGTGGGTTCGTCCGTGGCGATCTGGCTTCTCACGGCCTGCGGCATTCGTGTGCCACCTATTTAGCAAAGGCCGGGAAAACCGAACACCAGATTCAGCAGTGGCTCGGCCATACGTCAGGGAAGAATGCTAAGCGCTATATGGGTCGTATGCTGCCCGATGTGGGTGATGCGCTGAAGAAGCCTCCCGTCCTTCGACTCAATCAGGTTGATTATGTGCCAGTGGGGAAGGCGTAATTGGGTGGTGCTTGCCGAGGTTGTTTCACCTGGAGAGGGAGCGATCACAGCTGTGACTCAGCTACCTCTCCGAAGTGCTGTCGTGGTCGCGCGCTCTTTAGGGCCTAGCTGAGTATGCTGAAATCATCTAAATGGCTTACACCTTCTGAGAGTCCCCTTTTGAGGCATCTTTCGAGACTATGTGAAAGGCACTAATGGAACCCAATCCACCTTTCAGAGAAAGAGTTAATTAGGCAGTAGCCGAAGAGTCTAAGATGAAAGCATTCTGGCCAAATAAAAAGGGATCACTTTTATTAGTTCCACATGTCTATTTTATGTTTCCAGTAATACAAAATGAGAAGAACATTTAAAGGCAACAAGAAGATTTATTTATTTATAAGTGCATTAGCATCCATGGTTCTATTTTTAGCTATTTGGAGAATCCCGATAGTTCAAACTCAGCACTTGAAACCGGCAACAGGAAAAACTCTGTTCGACCTTGAAAATGCGGCAAGGATTACATTGGTTCAAGCCTTTGGAGGAATTTTCTTCTGCGCTACTACATTTTTCACATGGATGAATCTAATAAATGCGGAGAAAACCTTTCAGATAGCAGAAGATAAGTTAGTAACTGAGCGATTTGGAAAATCTGTAGAAATGCTTTCAAATAGCAAAACAGAGGTTCGCATAGGGGGAATCTATCTATTAGAAAGAATATCAAAAGACTCCCCAGAGGACTATATTCCGGTCTTAGAAGTACTATGTGCCTTTATTCGTCTTCAATCTTCATCCCCAAAAAATAAGAAAAGAAGCACAGCAGGAAGCTCTAAACAAGATATTCAAGCAGCACTAGAAGTCTTAATAAACCGGAACACCCTGAACGACAAAAACCTTATAATCAATCTAAGGAAATCATGGCTCAGAAGCTGTTATATGAGCGGAATACATCTGAAACTAGCAAACCTACAAGACGCAGACCTACAAGACGCAGATTTAAGAGGCGCGCATCTGGATTTTGCAGATGTCAAGGGAGCCGATCTAACAGGTGCGCGATTAGAATTTGCATCTATTAAAAGTATTATCTGGGATGAAGACACCAAGTGGCCGCATCCAGACAACATGAAACAGGTCAAAGAAGTTCCCAAACAGTTAGCTACTCGTCTAGGTATTCCCGTTTAGCTTTTTATAATCAAGATCTTACGGAATATCTATTAGAAGTATAACGATGTTCTCTTTTCTAAAAGTTTTATAGTGCCAAATCACGTAATAATCTGGTTTACTATGAGGAATAAATGATTCAAAAACTTGAGTTTTCGGATTGTATGAAGTTTTACTCGTCCATTTTCTACTAACTAGGCTTGGATGATACTTTATTCCACCTTCCAGGCATCCTAGAGTGATACAAAGACGGTCGTAGCACAAGTGCCCGCTGTCTTTGATAGCATCGAAAGCTTCTGATGCACTTTCTGTAAACTGTAAAGTACACCGTGCCCTCGGCCTAGTGGGGGACTGACGAATCAAATCAAGCCGACCTCTTAGCCAATTCATATATATAGGATTAAAGTTAGTACTTTCTATCCTACAAACTATCGAAGAAAAGGGGAATAGCTAATTAAAGTGGCTGCAAACTAGCTTCACATATGTCAGTAGCCTTAAAGCTCACAAAAACAAAGGTTGGAGCTGGAAAATCCAATGTAAAGCCTCATAACAGCTTTGCATCAGGACATTATCCTTTCCAACGAATTTTACTTGGCAGGGATACAATGCCGATAGAAGATTAATCTTCTATCGGCATTGTAGAAGGAGAAAATCCTTTATAACCCTATATAGAAAGAGTCTTACTTACATTCAGATAACTTCTGAAAGACTGATGTAGAACTAATACAAATATCTGTGACTCATTCTATCAATCACAGAAAATCAACTATTCCACATAACTTGAGAATGTTCCTTTCTCCTGTAGTCGCCCATGTTCTACATCCTCGTTCGCTTTTTTCCACGCCTCCAACTTGACAGGATCGGCTAGAAGATGGAATTCACGCTCTGAAACCTCTAAAATTGGGTCTAACAGTATTTGACCATGCTCGTTCATGTATGCCCGATAGCGCTTGTTCGCCGCCACGTTTTTTCCAAGAGCGACCCTTCCCTTAGTATCAGCAGAAGCATTCTCCTTAAGAGTTTGGAAGTTGGTATCTTGCCATGATGCGGCGAATGTAGGCATGATGTTAACACCAAATGCTTAGTGGGACAGTGGGACAGTGGGACAGACCCACCGAATCGAACAATTACAACTTAAGCTTATCTCAGCAATCATTCAACAGACATTTCTGCAATCATCCTTGCGGTTTTAAGCAATATTAAATACACTAAAGTGCAATACAGATTACACTTTCATGCAAAGTTTATATGTACTAATCAGGAGTCGGAGGAATTTTAAGACATTGAGATACAATCCATTCCTTAGTTGAAACAGCGTACTGTGACACATAGGAATGCAAAGGTGCTTAACTCATATGCCTTATCCGCATCGCTGAGTTGATGAGTATCAAATAGCTGCTGTAGAAACTACTTACGTAATGTCTCAAGTATTCCTTATCGTAGATGACCATGAATCAGTGTTAGCAGGAACTTGTAGTGTTCTACAAGGACAATATCCTGAAGCTAACATCATAACGGCCAGTACTACGAGTGAAGTGTCAGCACTTGCGGAGGAAACGAATCCAGAACTAATAGTTATGGATTTATCAATTCCCAAAGAACCCGAAGGCCAGCCGCGTACAGATAATGGCATAGAGCTATTGCAGACACTACTCTCAGAATATCCATCGCTAAACTTCGTTGTTCAAAGTGCTCACGCTAAAGCATTGATTCGTCTTAAGCCAGTAATTGATGGGCATCGAGGAGGCTTTACTATTGCGGAGAAAAGCCTCCCTAGCCATGAAATGCTCATTAAAGTCGATTGGTCCTTGAAAGGTCTGCTGTATACACCAGCAGACATGCGTACTGGGTTAGAAATAAAACCAGAGTGGCTAAAACTATTACAGTTAGCTTTCAATGATGGATTAACTGATAAGGCAGTTGCACAAAAAATGAATGTGTCAGAGCGTACCGTACGTCACTATTGGACACGAGTACAGGATGCTCTGGGGGTCTACCCCGATAGCGGCGTGAATATTCGGATACAAACTTATAACGAAGCACGGCAATCGGGGTTGCTCGATTAAAAAATCACGAGAAGGTTGTTTATATATTGTGAAATCATGGCTCCAAAACTGGTCTAGAGATATTGTATTTAGTTTTTTAATTACTGGTCTGATAGCTTTAATAAGAATAATTGGTCTGCCACAACAATTCGAGCAGTCAAGTCAGTCTTTAGATTATAAAACTTTCTCTAATGCACTGGAGTATTTTATAGTTCCGGTCGGCGGATTAATAGGTATGCTCCTGGCTCGCTGGCAAAGAAAGCCCTCATTACATCTATTCCTCCTCATTTCTTCGGTTATAGCATGGGTTATTTGTTGTTATATCCTACTGATTGTTGGATGGAGAGTATCAGTTACACCAGTTGCAGAAACATTCTTCCTAAATGCCGTACTCCTATATCCTTTTTATCAGAAACGAAGACAACTTGAAATTAAAAGACAAGAGCGTCAGCAGCTTATCGACTGGACATACAACACAATTCATAATGGACCACTGCAAGTGATTGCAAAGCTTCTCAGCACTTGGCCAGAAGATGAACCTGCTCCGACTAATACAAGAAGAATGGTGCTGCATCTAAACCAAGAGCTTAGAGATGTTTACCAGACGTTAAGACAAGAGATGCTTAGAAGCAGTGACCAGTTGGTTATGTCCAACCAATATACTATTTCACTCAAATACCCTCTAAGAGATATTTTATACGAGACATACAAAACAACTCTTGAACGTCATTCTGACTTTTTCCAAAAAGTCGTACAAATCACTATTTTTGAATCAATAGATGACAGCAGCCTTACTGAAGAACAAAAGAGAAGCTTATGCAGGTTTCTAGAAGAGTCTCTAATTAATGTTTACAAGCATGCCAAAAATGTAACTCGAATAACAGTTGCCTGCCGTCAAGAAGACAGGTCTAATACTATCTACGTGATTGATAACGGTAGTCAGGGCCATCCAAGTGAACAACAAGTCTCTCGGAAAGGTGGAGATGGGACAAGACAAGCTAAGCAACTAGCTCGTCAACTGGGGGGGCAGTTCCGACGCATGGAGATTATGCCTCAGGGAGTTCGCTGTGAATTGAGATGGCCTATACGATCATCTTCTATATGGAAAAGTTTAATGAACTTACTTACCAACAGAGATTAAAAGAATCAAGCTGGACAGGAAGAGGGCTTAAGCTATTAAGTGAAAAAAATATTGTTGCCTACGTGAGACAAGATGAGAGAAGACTGTCCTGAATTTATGTAAGAGCCTCTCTACTACAATTCCATTCCCTGATCGTACTCCTTAATCTGTTTCTTCTGGTGCGGTCCTAGCTGCTCTTTTGGTTGAGCTTGCTCCTGCTTTTTCTCAACTGATGGCTCTGACATACTAGCTTCAGTAGATCGAGATTGAACTCGTTTTAGCAGCTCAGGTTTTATGCCTTTCAGTATGGCTTCAGCCACCCCGTCAGTCTTTTTATGTTTAGCGTCTCTATCAGCCTCTGTAAAGTCATACGCCAGAGCTGAATCGGTATGTTGCTCTGGCTTTAGCTGGGAAGTCGCACTAGCAGCACAGCTCGATGTGATCACATCGAGCTGTGCTGATGGCTGCACAAGTCTTCGCTCAGTCTCAATATCAGCTCGTACTTTCTCGCGTCGTGACTGCTGTCGTTCCAGGTCACGGTTCGCTTTGTTCACTCGTCTAAACTCATCGCCTTTCTCAGTGAGGATGCCTTTTGCTTCCATGTTCATCACGGCAGGGCCGAGCTTCGGCTGGGGTTGGCGCTCACTGCCCTGTTCTTTGAGCGAGCGGTGGTCGATTCTCGCTTCATAGCCTGCGCGTTCTAGATGTGCGTTCACATGTTTGGCCCAGGCTTCTCGCTGCTGCTGTAGTTGCGCTCGCTTGTTCCACTCCCGTTTCTTTTTGCCAAAGCCGTCTTTGTCTACTGAGCGCATCGTCAGCATGATATGCGCGTGGGGATTGTGGCTGTTGAAGTCGTGGTAGCCGATGTCGGCAATCATGCCCTGGTCTACGAACTGGTCTTGTACAAAATCGCGGGTTAGTTCCTGACGCTGGTGGTTGTTTAGTTCGGCGGGTAGGGCAACTAGAAACTCGCGGGAGAGCTGCGCGTCTTTGCGCTTTTCGGTTTGCTCGACTTCGTTCCATAGCGTCGTGCGATCGCCCATCCTCGCCGGAGCGATCGCAGGCTTCAGAATCTCACTGTCATAGATATCCGTTTTGCCGGTGTAGTCGTGAGTCTTGCCGGTTCGCTTATCCTTCACCTGCTCGCCCGAACGATACGCAGCGGCGGCTGTGGCGCTTCGCCCAGCACTGCGACCAATTACCTGCATTCTGACAACGTACACGGCCACGTCTTGATTCTTGCCTCTGCTCTGTGGGGGTTTGGGCTAGCCCCGGCGCGGACGCATCGCTTGCGATGTATATACGCGCCCTTCCGTTCTGGGAGAACGTCGGGATGCTGGGCTGGCGGGGATGACTGTTGGGCTGTTCTCTCGGAACGGGCTACCACAGGGTAGCCGACCGATGTATGGAGCTATGTGCCGTTACTTTTTGTGTGCGCCTTCCACATGACGGACACCTAACCAGAACATCAGCTCTATACTTTCGGTGATCGAGATCACTCTATCGCTTCAATAGATCGGTGGCACATATGGCTACAAAACTTCAAAGACTGCTTGAGAAAGAGGCTCAGCTCAAAGCACAGATTCAGCAGGCTAAGGCGGCTGAACGAACGCTGGAGAAGAAACGCGACACTCGCCGCAAGATTCTCATCGGTGCGGCGGTCTTGGCGCGGGTGAATGGCGGCGAGTGGCCGGAAGCCGATCTGCGGACAATGATGGATGGCTTTTTGACCCGGCCTAATGAACGAGAACTGTTTGACCTGGATGCTGATTCAGAAGACACGAATGCTGAACCGAAGGTAGCTAGTGACGAGAAAAAGAGGGCGGCTGAGGTGGTCGCTCAGACGACGGACAAGCCCGAGGTCAAGACGAAGAAGTTGGGTAAGTCTCGTCCTAAGTTGGCTGAGCCTGACTTTGACGTAGACCAGGAATTCAATCTGTAGCAGGAGTGGCTAAGCGTTGGCGGATATTCATTTGTTTGGTGGTGAGAAGGGTGGTGTAGGCAAGTCGTTTGTTTGTCGTACCGCTATCGACTACCACTTGGGTAACGAGATTGACTGTGTGCCCTTTGACTCGGATAGAACTAATCCTGATGTGCTGAAGATCTATCAAAAGAAGGCGGGTGCTCGCGGGGCTATCTTCTCTGAATCAAAGCGGCATGCGGATTCGGCTAATGCCATTATCACAACTGCTGTCGATGACGATAGGCGAGTGCTGGTTAATCTGCCGGGGAATAGTTTGAAGTCCCTGGTGCCTTGGATGGATAAGAGTCACTTTGCGGACATGCTTGAGGAAGCGGACGGGAAATTCTTTTACTGGTTTGTCTGTAGTGGTGGGGTCGATTCGCTGCGGATGTTTGGCGAGTCGGTGCGGGCGTTTGATGAACGGGTGCAGCATGTTTTTGTCAAAAACTTTGGGCGTTGTGAGGACTGGGAGTCGTTTGAACGCGATCAGGATTTGCAGAAGCTGATTAAGCAACGTGGAGTGAACGTGATGGATTTTACGGCGTTAATTGGTAACTATCACCGCGATCAGGTGAAGAAGTTAGGGCTGTCGTTTCTTGAGGCGGGCGATCGCGAGGATTTTAAGTCGGTCGGTCGGCAGCGGGCGAAGTCGTTTTTGTCTGAGGCGTTTGAGGCGTTCGATAGTTTGGGGGTCTTTGATGGCGCTGGCAAATAAGCAACGAATGGAGTTGATTGACCAGGCGATGGAAGGGCAGTCGGCTGAGGTCAAGGCTCGGGTGCTGGCGATTATCATTCGCTACAACATTGATGTCAGGAATGAGTTCTTTTTGATCTTTGTGGCGATCGGTCATCTGCTGGCGATTGTGGAGGAGTCGCCTGAGAATTGGCGCGCGTTGTTTGATGACTTTAAGGGGGAGCTGGACGAGTGGACGACAGCAAATTTAAGGACGTTGGAGGCGATTCATCAGCAGGGAGCGGCGCAGGAGCGAATGAGTCAAAGCTTTCTCAAGCTCACAAACTCAATTCTGAACTCGAACGGCAGAACAGAAGCACTTCAGAGCGACTTGATCAAGCTGAGCAAATCATTAAACGGATTGACCAGCAGCTTGAGTCAGATTACGCAGGACAGCAGGAGCAACCGGGACGCGATCTCAACCGTCCGCAGCGACATATCGAAGTTGGTGACGGGGCTCCTGAACGTCAAAAAGAGCGCGGAGGAGGCATCGAATACTAGCTCCTGGGTCGTTGTCGGCTGTGGGGTGGTGGTAGTGCTGCTGGGGATAGGATTCTGGCGGCAGCATCAGACGTTAGCGGAGCATTCTAAGCGTTTGGAGTGGATTCAGCAGAAGGCGGAGCGTGAAGAGTGTTTGAGCGGGATTGTGTCGGCGGATGAGGGCTACTGTCAGCAGTACTTTAATTAGAAGGACGCTCGGCACTAGCCAGATTCGGGGGGACTGATTGTAGTGGGTTGACTTGAGGTGAGCAGGTGTCCCCCCGAATGGCGCAAGAGCTTAGCGAGGGATTGCCCGTCAAGGGGTGCGCTTCGCCGATGAAAACTCATGAGTGTGATCGCATATTCGCAAAAGGTGATCGCAGCTTTCATCGCCCCTTGACTTGATACGGTTGAACTGTAGTGGATATATCAGAACAGTGCAGGAGCTACGTTAGAGATAGAAGTTTGATCCACTTACGATTTTGAAGAGAATATCCAAAGGATAGTAACTAGAGCGAGCTAACGTAAGATAGCGATAGAAGTTGTGTGTGCAAAGACTAATAAATCTTTGCACACACAACTTCTACTAATAAGTTTCAACCAATTAATTCAGTCTCGATATAGGTTCGATATGGGCTTCTCAGATTTGTATGAGTTAGTAAAGGAAGCATTTGAAGGCAATCTAACGATCAAAGCCCTTCTTCCTGTTTTGACAACCCTAGCAATACTCGGTTCTATTACGTTTAGGAAACGTATCAAGAAAACTGTGGGCAAGGTTTATGGATTTATTCGACAGGACTCGGAAATTAACCAGCTTAAAGACAAGATTAGAGATATAAGACTGAGGCTATATGCTCCTCTATATCAACTAGAAACAGAAGACGAGGAATTCAAAGAAAAAGTTGAAATGGTACTTGGTAAGCTTCAAGACGTCTATGAAAATAAAGCATTTCCTCTCTCAGAGGTTGAGTACCTTACGCAAGAAATTGAATCCCTATCAGAGAGTTATCACGAAGCAATATCTGAGATTAGAAGACTAGTCCAAACGATTAGTGACGATTTAGATCGCGCAGATCAACTCGCCCTAACTAGGGACGAGCGAATTGACAGCATTATGGATGAAGTTCTCCCTCAAGAACAGACAAGAACGTTAGTTCAAGAGAATCAAACCTGGAGAAGTTGATCTAGGAAGCCTATCTCTCAATTCTCCTGTTGAACGTCCTCAAGTTTTCCATAACTGAGCCTGGGTTAGATACTAAATCGCTAAATGTATCTCTCAACAAGGCCATATAAACCCTTTCTGTCGCATGTTTGCTATTTGCCACAAGCCGACTAAAAGCATTCCTATAAACCGTTAAATCTCTAGACGCGAGCCTAGAAAGACCTCCTTCTTCTCGAATGAAATCTAGCCCCCAATCATAAAGAATTTCCGCATCGCCTGCTCTCAAACAATGCTCCACTAGCTCATCATAGAACTTCACGTCTTCTGAAATATTCTCTCTAGTAGCGGATCTGTTAGGAGGTAAAAGCTTGCCTTCTCTATCCTGCTTAGAATAGTGATCTCTAATAATTTGCTTATATTTGTCACGGGCTGTAGTCATTTGACCTATCACCAAGTTACATTCTTGTCGTTTGTTGACATTGAGGCTTTGAAAGAAGTTTTGATAGCCTTGACTAGACATAGTGACCTTTCCTCATCCGCCAAACATAGGCAGTATTCACCTAGTCATACTTTGACCAAGGAAGGCATTCAGGAAAGAGCCAGCTTTACCTTTATAGTACATATATACTATTTAATCAAACAAATTGTAAAATCGTAAGCTTTGAGCATTCAACTGGCCAAGACCAAAAGCTGTTTAGTATCCCGTTTAGAGCCATCGTCTCAAGTCAAAATCATCGCTATTTTTCTTCAGAGAATAGAGTGTACGGAGTGTCTGCAGGCGACACAGCAATCTCACTCGAGATCGCACCTCTAGTTTTCTCCACAAACCACTCACCCAGCTCAGCCTTCTTCTTCTCAGCCTCAGCCAAAATCTGAGAAATAGCGCTTACCGTTGGCAGGCAGCTTACGTTGGCAGGCAGCTTACGTTGGCACTTAGCACAGCTCACACCGTCATCATGAGCTGGAAATTCCCAGCCCATACGGTCGCAGGCGAGCATATTCATGACCTGATTTATCGTGAGTCGAAATATCTAGCCGCGCATTAACCGCAGCAACTGGGCCAGATGATTCGACCTGAGCAATAACCTACTCTAGCTGGGCGATGATCGCGGAAAGCATGTTGTAATTATTGAAATTATTTTACGACTTTATGACAGAGCAAATTCTAAATGCCTTTACTCATATTGAGTATGTCGTAAATCATTAAATTTATTACGACATAACGCACGAAAGAGTGGACTAGCCGTGTCGTAATATAGCCGGGAAATTGTACGACATGCCTGTGGTTACTCTCGTGGTTCGTGGTTGTGGTTATCGTTGTAACCCTTGTGTGGTCGTTGACCACGGCTAAACCACAGGGGATTTATGGATGACCACGAACCACAACCACAGGCCACAAAGCACTCAATTAGCCTAAGAACGCTCGTAGGTGTCATCGTCTACACGGGTAAGTAGGTCGTACTCAACCAGCGTCTCGAAAACAGTTCTAATGTCGTCGGCAGTCGCAAAGAGCGGGCGCAGCTTTTTATTGGCCCTAGCCTCTCTCGGGGTGAACTGTGTTTTACTCGTCACTTCAATCCATTCCATCACGGCTACCAAACCAGGAATAGAGCTGTGCTGTTTACATAGCTCCCACTGACTCGGTGCGGTGGCCGACGCGGGCTCCTCAGCAGGCGCGGGCGGCGCGTTGGTTGCCTGTGTCCAGCCGCTAGGACTTGGCATGTCAGCACCACAGTAGCCGGGGCCAAGGTTGCCGCCTATAGCCATTCTTGGGCTACCTGCTTTCACCGTAAAGCTAGATGGGTCGGGGTAGCGTAGCAGAAACGTTTCGCGCCCTCGCAGCGATACCTGCGCCAAACCTCGCTCTAGAATCTCGATCTTCAGCTCGCCTTGCTTGCGCATTTTGGCGGTACCTTTCGCGCCTCCTCTCGCCGTATTCGTGTCGCCGTGAGCCACTGAAAACGTTTGATAACCCACTTTACGAATGTCTGAAAGGCTCTCTTTGAGGAACTTTCCAGCCCCATCGACCTTATCAACCCAGTTGGTTTGCTCTTCTAAAACCAGCGCCACCGGCGCGGGCTTATATCCGGCAAAGGTGGCTCGCTGCTGGTAGCGTTCTTTCACATCGGCGCTGATGTTGGCTAGGGCATCGCCGACGGCGGCGTAGTCCATGCCTGCACCAATCACTAGGCATCCGGGCCATGCTCCAGCTTTGTAGTGTGGGTCAAGTACGATCTTGTCTCGCTGTAGCAGGCTCAGCAGATACTCAATGAGCGTGGTTTTCCCGAGTCCTTGTGCGCCGATGACTGCGATCGCGGGGTAGATGTCCTGGTCTTTCACCAATCCAAACACTGCCTGCCAGTCGCTGCGAATCGTTTCACCTGCCGGAACTTCAGATACAGGTGTATCAAATAAGGGATCGGCAGCTGGGGCGGTGGGTGTCGTAATAGTTGCGGTAGTTTCTACGACATCGGGTGCAATGGCGACTACTTCAGCCTCAATTGCTTTCAGCTCATCGGCGGCGATGGTGCCAGCAGCATGTTCGCGCTGCGCCCGTTGCCATTCCCCTGCTATCGCAGCGCGTTGTTTCTCTTCTAGCTTTGAGGTGTCGCCCTGTATCAGCGATCGCACGTCCGGCGCTAGCTTCAGCGCGGTAACGGGATTGTTAATCTGCTCATCGGTGATCGCATACTCAGAGGCTCGCACCGCACTATCCACAATTGCCGCAAAGCTGATGCCCTCTTGGGCATTCTCGGCTGCGGCTATCAACAAGTCAGGCGCATAGGTCAGCAGATAGTTGATCCGGCGTTCACGCTGCGGTAGCCAGTCGGTCGGGATAATTTCAACAGGCTCGGGTGCGACTGGTGCAGCGCTGACCATCAACTGAGAGACCAGCACTCCGGGCACATAAGCGAACTGTTCTATGCTGACCGGAACTCCGGGCAACGGCAGAAAGTAGCCTAAGCGCTGGGACTGCAACAGTTGAGAGATACCGTACAGGGTTGCACCCGCTACCCCAGAAATAATGGCCACCTCTACGGCCAAGGGCGCGACTAGGAAAGCACCAGCCGCGCAGCAGATGCCGCCTGCTTGGGTCAGGATAAACAAGGCGCGGTGCATTCCGCTGGCAGTGTCGATATCAGCTAGCTTCAACGAGACGGCAGTGTTGAGCGATTCTCTTGTAAAGGCCATAGGTCTAGTGGGGTGAAGGTCTAGAGCGGTTGTAATTGCAACGGGCGTTAGAGGTCGGGGTCTATCTTCTGCCCGCTGAAGTCTGCGATCGCCCAGCACAGCTCGGCCATAAACGTTGACGCTAGGCCGTAGATCCAGCGGGCAGTTTCATCGAAGTTCGTCCCTTCTAATGCACCGTTGGCCACAAAGAACTCCCAGCCCCAGCCAGCCAGGGCAACAAGAAACATGCCCCATATTGCCGTTCTGCCGTAATTGTTGGCTTTTCTGACTTCGCGCTTTGCAGGCGTGATCGCCTTCGGGTTCAGGTCAATCTTTGAAATTTTGTTGAGACGGGCGGCATACTCGCGCTGCTTGCCTAGTGGCACCGAGCGGGTGAACAGTCCTTGCGTTGATGAAATCAGGATGGAGCCAAAGGCACCCACCCACCATGCCAGCGCTAACGTGGCCGAACTCCATACGGTCGGGCGTACCGTTGGATTCCACTGCGGGCTTGCACCATTGGTGAACGGCATATCAGGTATCACCAAACCGACAAGCCACATCGAAAAGTTGACCACTTTACTCAGCCACAGCAGCAGCGGTGGAAAGAGAGCCATAGGGCGGAAGGCAATATCGCTTCGGCCTAGCGGGATGACAGTGGTGATGGTCTCGGCGTCCGGTTGCCACGTCTGGAAACCAACAAAGTAGCTGTTGGCGCTGATGATCAAACCGACTAGGGCTAGGCTCAGCCACAGAGCGACGGCAGGCGACATTCGCAAGCGGCGACTGGCGGCGCTGTTCTTGATGTCGGTGATGCGGCGTAGCAGGTCGCTAAAGCGCGGCAGGGCGTACAGCAGTAGTTCGAGAAAGCTGTCTTTACTGGGCGTTACTTGCGGGGTAGTTGGCGTAGTCGATGCAGGCTTACGCGGTGGCGTCTTGCGGGTGGCTGCGGCCATAGGGCTAAATCCTCAGATTGTTGTTTATGTTGTTCTTCTTTGTGATTGCTGTTGGCTAGTAGCCTATGCAAAGCGGTGAGTCTACGTTTTGCCTGAAGCCTTCCGGCCCTATTGAGCCAATACAGACGGCGGTATCGAGCTGCGGGCCAAGCAATACCGGAACTTCTATCTCTCTAACGCCTTGAATCTCGTAGGTAACGCCGGGGCTGTAAGTGGCACCCGTTACCCACAGCGGCGCTGAGTAGCCGCGTTCTAGCTGGGCGCGACGCTGGCGGATCTCGGCGTCTCGGTCGATCTGGTCTAAAGCATCATTCTGGGAAAGGCGCAGCTGCGCGTTTTGCATGTACACAGCCACGGCTGAACTACCCAAGCCCAGGCCGATGAACAGACCAGTGGCAGAGAGTCCTAAAAACAGGACTGCAAGTGATTTAGGTGGTTTGGCACTCGGCAAAGTTGGCAGTGATTGGGATGTTGTATCTTCCATTGAAGTGCTGAAGTAGGAGAGAGCTGGGGCCACTTAGACTTAGACAGAGGCTTCTGCTGGCCAGTACTGTTCGGGCATCGGTAGTGTGCGGAATGCCATCTCATAGCGGGCTCGGTCACGCTCGGCTTCAGGCAGTACCTGTATGGCTGATTCGATATCTTGCTGATTCGCTGGCCACAGTCGGCTCCAATGCTCGGTAAACTCAGCGGCTTTGAGTTGGTTGATGTATTCAGTGACGGCGGCGCGGTTCTCGTCAATGATGGTGTGAACGGGTAACGCCAGCTCGTACACCAGCGTCACAGCCTCCTCTACGCTGTAGCCGCGTTCAGTATGCAGCGAAAAGATACAGTCGGCGGCAGCTAGGCGGGTGTTGTAATAGCCTCTATCGGAGGCTAGGTGAGCAAAGTCATCGTCACCATCCCACCGGTGAGCTGACTCTTCAGGCTCCTGACACAAGCCTTGCCAGTACCAGCCGTCCTGCTCTTCTCGTTGGTAGAGAGCAAAGTGGACACCGCTTTGATACGGGCTGATGTCGGCTAGCTCGATATCGGTCAAGGTGGCAGCGGGTAGGAGCTGGCTCAAGTCATTCGCGGCAATGCCTGAGTTATAAAGCGTTGTTAGAAATTCAACGGCATCGGTCTTTGCTTCTGCGGGTGTGTCAAAACCGTCTTCTGAACAGTAGTTGTCGCCAAAGTGCGGCCCCTGGCTGTACCAGTGCCAGTAGTCGTGTAGCTCGTGCAGCGTAAAGTCTATGTCTTCTGTAGCGGTGAATAGGTCAGGCAGGTCTGCATCAATGCGTAGGGCTTGCAGGCGATCATCAATCACCGCGTGATAGCTCTGGGGTGTCTCGGTGCGAACGGCTGACCATGCGCTATTCAGGCGCTCTACATCAGCAGCCGTGCAGCCGCTGGCGGCAAGCTGCTCTAGCTCGGCGCGGATCTCTGTCGGTGTCATAATTAGGGTATTCCGTTGTTTGATTCGTAGTGGTTTCGGGCGATGGATAGTGGGCGAGTTCGTTGTTGACGCAACGGCTCGCTTTTTACGTTGTTGATAAAAAGTCTGTTTCTTTTTCTTCTCTCCTTTTTTGCTGTTTTACCAGTCGTCTGAGTTGTTCTCTAGTCCGCCTATCGTGGGTGCGGGTGTAGTGCTAACAGCAGGAATAGCAACGGGTGTAGGCAATAACTTAGTCTGTTGAATCGTCACAGAGGCTTTCTGCAATAGCTCGTAGCTCAGCAGCAGTCGCCCAAGCGCTTGTGTAGGTGATGGATCGATATCAGCGAGAGAAGAAAGAACCGTTTTCTGTTCTTTCCATTCTTGGAGAATGCGGGCTAGCAACTCTGTGTTCGTCTCCTCGCCCTGCTTGAGCGCTTCCCATTCCTCATGCTCAACACGGGCGCGAATCTGCTCGCGCACTACTTCGCCTCCTTCAGCAGCTCGCCTGAGACTTCAGCGAGCGCTTCCAGGTTGGCCCACTGCGGATTCTTCAGCACTTTGCCACCGACTATCTGCTCGATGCCGGGAAGCTTTGCACCACCACCAAGAATGAAGCGCTGTGAGGTGTCGTTGCCGATGAATGCGATCGCCTCCGCTAGACTCGCTGATAAATCAGAGGCGATCTGCTCGGCCAGCTCGGGGCCATGTCTTTGATCTAGCAGGTAGTCGATCACTTGCTGTGGGCGCGGGGTCTTCAGCTGCGTAGCGAGTGATTCACTGCTGACGATGCGGTCTGCGATGCCGTAGACGCCACACTCGTCGAACGGACGGCGGTTGAGGATGCGACCTGATGCTGATACCTGAGTGACAAGAACGGTGCGGTTGCCAATGTCGATCAGGTAGGCGGAGTCACCTTTGAGCTTCGAGCGAACAGCGGCAAAGGCTTGATAACCTTCTAGCTGCGGCGTGGCGCTGTGGATATGAATAGCGAAGCATTGAGGCTTGCTGCCGATCACTTCCGCATCTGCGGGTACTTCAACGGGATGGCGTCCGATGATTTGGGAAACGATAGCAGGGCCATAGCTTTTGACTGAAGGTGAGGTGAAAATTACATCGGCGTGGATGTCTTCAGTGGTGCCGAACATCTGACGCAGCGCGTGAAACAGTAGCAAACGGGCGTTTTTCACTTTGCCGTCTGCGCTTTGGCCGGTGCGGGTACAGGCAATTTCAGCGGCAGGTTCACCGACTAGATAGGGCTGGGAGCCATTGGCGGTGAGAACAGCTAGGCAGTCACTGTTGGGATTAGGGGCGATTGCGACGTGAGACGGGAAGCGGCAACGGACAAATTTATCGGTGCCGTTCATTTTACCGAGAGCTTTAACATCGCCGTTACCTAAATCAATGAGGGCAAGGGCTCTAGCGGTTTGAGAGGTGCAGTTTTTGACTTGTTTTACTTTGAGAGCTGAAATCATAGAATCACCTGAAAGTTTTGGTATCTATGGCGTTGCTCAGTTCTGACTCAATACATTCGTATTTCGAGCGGCAATGAGCCCACTGAAGCAGAGTAGAGACGTTAACGGATGTTAAGCGCTTCATCTCTTTCACCACAGCACAAACATAACTTAAAAGTGAATTCACAATGAATACATTTTTAGTCAGTAAAACTTATGGTTTTTCGTTCTAAAAATAAGAAAAGTGAATACACTTTTAGACTGTGCTGGTTTAGACTTCCTATGTATATGAGCCTTTAAAGAGTAGGATTAACATGTTTTTTCAAGCTTGTTCAATGCCAAGGAAGAGACGCAGTTACAAAATAGATGAGCGCGTTATTGATGCTGTTGCGCGTGCAGCGCAAAAAAGCAATATGAGTGCAAACAAGTATCTGGAGAATCTTCTGTTCATGCATAGCAAGCAGATAGGCGAACTACCGATGGATGCAGAACCTTTAGGTGAAACACGTGGAGGAGCTAATCAGGCCAAAGCACATGCTTGAAAAACAAAGTTAAAAAGCGGCCTAAACCAAAAGGTCTAAACCGCTTTAAAAAAGCAAACCCCACGGGCTTCAAAAATTAATAACTGCGCTTCTTGGCGGGAGTAACAGTTATTGATTTTCCAACAGAAACCGATGGGATTCACAAATGCTTCCCTGGCGGGGGGCATGTATGCATCATGTTACCCGATTTTTGCGGACTGCTGCGGCAGACCGACAATAGTGCAAGCTTCCGTTCTCTAGAACATAGATCAGACAGCCCTTTCAGCTGTCTAAGAAGTTTCCAACAATTTGCTAAAGAGTGCGATCGCAAAGCCGACCCAGGTCATCGCGGAGCCAACCCCGGTTATCGCATCACCCTCATCGGTAAACTGCCCGCTCCGTTTCCATTAAGTTACGGTCGCACCTCCACTCATCCCAGCAGCTGTCCTGGAACCATCACCACGGTTCACAACAACCCGGCCACATCCGCCCACATCGGCGAATGGCTAGCTAGCTGCGTCAGCCTAAACTTCATCCACGCTAACGTCCGCTACACCGCAGGCGACGATGCCGTAGACCTGCTCACCGGCCACGCCATCGCCGAAATGGGGGGCCATGCCGCCCAATACGCCACAACAGCCGTCATCAACCTGCGAAAACGCTACCAACACGTCCTCGCAGGCGGCTGGTGGGTCTCCGGCCTCGACCCGCTGGGCGACTGGCAACCAATGGACTGGGGCCAATTCAAACCCATCACCCCCAGAACGAGCTGGCGCGACCCCGACAAAGTCATCAAATACGAAGCGCCCGCCAAACAAAGCACCCGCGCCCTCTTCCTCGCCGTCAGCTGGGCCGATGGCCTCAAAATAGCCGAACGCTACCAGCGCGGCGATGCCTACCAACAGCGCATAAAAGCAGCTATCCACAAGGCATACCCTGACGCCACTGGCCTCAGCCATTCCCTCACCCTAGCGCTCGCACTAGATCGCCTCAGCAACACCCCAACTGACTTCGATGCCGATACGCTCGTCGATACCCACATCGACAAAGGCTTCTGGTCCTGGTGGCTATCCGACCCCACCCTGCCTATTCTGATCACCGAAGGCGCAAAAAAAGCAGGAGCCGCTCTCAGTGCCGGTCACCCCGCCATTGCCCTCCCTGGCGTCTACAACGGCTATCGCTCAAAAGACCGCCTCGGTAACCCCATCACCCCCAGCCTCATCCCCGACATTGAGGCGATCACCGGCCCAAAACGGCCTATCCTACTCGCCTTCGACCAAGACGATAAACCGCAAACCCGTCGTCACGTCGCCATCGCCATCGCCCGCTTCGGCCAGCTGCTCACCCAGACCGAGTGCCAAGTCAATATCGTGCGCTGGTCTCCCAAACAAGGCAAGGGCATCGATGATCTAATCGCCAACCACAGCGCTGATGCCTGCCACAAAGCCATCAAAACAGCCCTGACCTTTGAAGAATGGCAGCTGTGGCAAGCCCTCGATAACCGCCTCACCATCGGCTCCTCCCTCGGCCTCAAAGCCCAAACCCTCAAAGTCCTCACCCCCGACACCTTCCCAACCAGCGGCATCATCGCCATCGCCGCCGCCAAAGGTACAGGCAAAACCAATCTGATCAACACCCTCGTTGCTAACCAACCTAAAGTTCTCCTCGCAGGCCATCGCATCAGCCTAATGCGCCACCTGTGCGAGCGCTGCGGCATTCACTATCGCGGTGACCTCGACAAACAAGACGGACGCTTTATCACCGGCAGTGGCTACACCCTCAGAGTCGGCACCTGCGTCGATAGCCTGCTCGCCATCGATCCAAAGTCTTTTACAGGCTGCGACCTCGTGCTCGATGAAGTCTGCCAAGTGCTCAGACACCTGCTGACCTCATCCACCTGCAACCAGCAGGGCAAACGCCCCGTCCTGCTTACCCGATTCCGACAGCTCATCCAATCCGCCCGGCGGATCATCATCGCCGACGCCGACCTCGATGACAGCGCCATCCGCTACGTCCAAAAGCTACGCACTCAAACCACTGATAGTGAAACAGCGTCATCATCCATTCCCCATCCCCAGTCCAATCAGCTCTTCCTCATCCGCAATAACTACCAAGCACCAGGCTATGCCGTCCGGTTTGTTCAGGCACCTGATAGCAGTGCCATCATTGCCGAACTCCTGCATGACCTCAAGAACGGCGATCGCATCTACATCGCCACCGACTCCAAACGCGGCAGCAAACGTATTCATCGCCTGATTGACGAACTCCAAACCTCACTCAACAAAGGCAACGCTAACCTCCTGCTCAACTCAGAGACCAGTGGCGGCGACACAGAACGCGCCTTCATGGAAAACCCAGATAGGCATCTCACCACCATCTCCTTACAAGCCGTCATCGGTTCGCCCAGTACAGCCACCGGCCTCTCCATCGAAGGTGACCACTTTGATAAGGTCTACGGCCTTTTCTACGGTGCTAGCTCCACCGATGCTGATATGGCGCAAGCGCTCGGACGGGTACGGGCTCCTATCCCTAGAGTCGTCTGGTGTGCCAAGTATGGCCGTAGTTTTTCTAAAGTAGGCCGTCAGACTAGCCCCAGCGCCCTCAGAGACCTGCTTAAACAAAAGACACAGGCGAATACGCTATTAATTCGCGCTAGCCTCTCTGAAGTACATCAACGCGGCCTCAGTCAATATGACTGGGAGCAAGATCCGCATATTCGCTACTGGTCGCAGATTGAAGCACAGCGCAATCGCTCGATGTGGTCATTGCGCACGGCGCTTAAAGTCAGGCTGATGCATGAAGGCAATCAGGTGGAGGTCGTTACTCTCGGCAAAAACCAAAAGGCCCATGTCTTACTCAAGGAAGCCAGAGAGGACATGAAGATTGAGCAGGCTATTGCAGTAGAAGCGGCGGTCAATCTCACGAAAGCGGAGGCTACGTTACTAAGTCAACTAGAAAGCTTAGAGCCAGAGCAGCAGCTAGCCCTACAGAAATATGAGATTGCTAAGTTCTACGGCTTACCGATAGAGGACGTGGATGCTGACGTGGTGCTCTCGGATAACAATGGCAGAAGCAGAGGACAGATATTAAATCTAGAGCGGGTACTAGAACCAGAGACAGCAGCAGATGCTGACATTAGAGCGCTCGAACGGCAAGGGCAGTGGCAGCAGGGGTATACGCCTTGGGATTTGTCTAATGCCACGCTCAAGCGGGAGATGCGGGTCAGATTGGGACTCGAACAGTTTTTGGAGTTGGGCAAGACCTGGGATAAGGATTCGCTATCGACGTTTAAGGAAACTGCTTTGAACTATGCACCGCAGATTAAGGCGGTGCTCAACTTCACGGTGAAGCCGGAGATGAGTGCGGCGCAGATTCTCAATCAGCTGTTGGAGCAGATGGGCGTCCTTTGTGTCAGCTCTCAGCCCAGAAGAGAAGGTCATCGCGTCAGAATCTACGAGCTGGATCCGGTTTGCTATGAGCAGAAGCTAGCGATACTGGCACGGCGTAAAGCCTGTCGGGAGCAGCCCGAGACGGCTGGCACAGCCCCCCAGTCTAATTATTCAAATGGGGAAGGGTGTGCCACCCGGAAAGCATTAATACGCATAGAACTAACACAGTGGAGGTGGGCATCGTCGCTATCACCCTGGGTCATTCAGGATGAGGTCGGGCAAATGGTCACCATTCGTGGTGAGAGTGGCAACACTTTTCTGGTTAGCAGGGCCGAGCTAGTGGCCTGGGCTGAGCCGATATAAGCCATCCATAGCAAAATATCCCAGCCTTCAACCTGGAATCATCATTTTTCTCTGACATGCTAAGCGGTCAACAGTTTGCGCTGTTTGATATTGCTAGTATCGGTTTCCATCTGTGCGATCGCTAAGCGGTATTCAGTTTTAATACGCATCCAGACCGCAGGGGCGTCGCCTATGTGAAAGGATTATGCAGCCACAAGCGCTTGAGGTGCAACAACGGTGAAATCAGCCTCACCGAAACCAGTAGCATACTCATCAATCCAGCTAGTGAAAGCTCTTACTAGCTCATCAACGGTTTCACCCTCACAAGTGAAAAAGACCCCAGGTGCATTGATTAGCTTTGCATAGAGGCAGTTATCTTCGATGTCTATAGTTACTTCGCCTAGATAACCGCGATGAGAAATAGTGTTAACCATTTTCTTCAATCTCCTCCTTAAGTCCACTGGCTATTAAAAATTCCCTTATTTCCCTGATGTAGTTCCTTTTCAGACCCTTGTCAGGATGGGGGCGGTGCATTCCCCAGCTCTTCGCTCTATGCTCGAAAGCAACGTTTGGAGAGCCCTTGCGAGCAGTTCTTTTTTCACAGATCGCACTCAACAGGCCATCGACTCTAGAAAATTTAAGCTTCCGACTTATCGGCTCTTCCCAAATGGCATTATAGGTTTTTTGCTGGTTGCTATTCAGATTGATAGCCATATTATATCCTCGCTCCACCCGCTATTCCACTTTGGGAACTTTTCAATAATTTAACCTGTCAACACGTTTACACGTTGATTTTTCTACTTTTTGACACTTTAACGTTCTGACTATTCAGGCGCTATTGGGTTTTTCCCATTGGCTTCAAAAAACTGGTTCAGGGCGCGGGCAAGGAGCGCTTGTTGGGTAATGCCCAGCTCAGCCGCCAGTATCCGAACTTGTGTATTCACTTCCAGAGGATAATAGCCGCCGACCATCTTCGTGTTTCGGCGAGCGGGTGTTTTCTTTGATCTTGGTGTGGTGGTTTGTTCGGTTTCGAGGGGTGCTTCAGTCGGCTCCTTCGTTTTTACCCCGGCGTCGGTTGCGATCGCGTCTGTAAGTGATTTTCGTTTAACCATCTTTCAATCTATTAACTCCTCAGCGTATTGACTTTTTAATCTGTCAACACGTTAATACTCTAGCGTGTTAACTATTTAATTCCTTAAGTACCCACCGCCAAAGCTGAGAAATCTCAGCGGCGGCTTTCCCGCTAGGTTCGTATTCGGTTACGCCTTGCCCCGCTGTGAAGGAATGATTGAAGGCTACGCGCTGCCCAATTGAAACCGGGCAAAGGGGAAGGCCGATGGATTGGAGTGCATTTTGGGCGTCTATTTTCAGCCCTGCTGTAGGTACCGCATTAAGAACTACAGCTCCTTGAGCCTTAGCTAAGTTCACCAAATCAACCGTATGGGTAAGCGCTCTGATATCTGCCAGGGAAGGCCGACAGGGGCATAAAACTAAATCAGCATTACGGCAAGCGGCGAGCGCTGTTGTTTCGCTATGGGGAGCCGTATCTATAAATACGAACTCGGCTCCGTTATCTTCAGCGCTATTCAGCACCTTTTCAAGCTGATAACCTTGAATGCCTAGCACTCCTGGATCTTCGCCGTCGCGTTGTTCGCCCCAAACCACCGCCGAGGCTTGCGGATCTAAGTCTACTATCAGCGCTCCATCGCCTGCTGCTACCGCTAGGTTTATCGCTGCGGTTGTTTTCCCGCTTCCGCCCTTATTCGTGGCGATCGCTATTTTTAACATGCTGGAGCTTTAACCCGTTAAAATGTTGAATTATAAACATGTAAATCTGTTGACAGGTTAAACATCTAGAAAGTTAAACCGTCAAGCCATTAAACACCTGAAGGCTATCATGTAGAGGGCTTAAATTGTGAATGGGTTAGCGTTGGAGTTTGAGTAGTTTTGGAAAGGAAGCCTGCGCTAAGGTTAAAAGCTATATAGGCAAAGAGTTTCAAAACTCGTTTTTCTAGCCTAGTAAAACTCATCGCTTTGTACCAACTAGGCAATGCCCTAATTGGTACAGAAAAATGGAAGGGTATATCAAGGGTTTCGCCCTCTGCCGCCAGACAGGTTCAATTGGAACAGAAATTGGAAGTTCTTAGCGTGTGTTTTGTTCCGTTACTGCTCAAGCACCTATAACCGCCAAAGGTTGCATCAGGCGCTGAATTATCGGGTGCCGGATGAGTTCATTATGAAAGTTGTTCTGAGAGGGAGGCTATGTGTAATACTCGTTGAGAGCGTATTAATTACGTAGATCCTTCAGAGCTTAACTGCCCTTTCAAGTTGTTTAGTCCTTTGGGTCCACTTCATGATGCTACCGTTCACGTTTGAGCCTGTTTGAGGGAGTGGCGAAAACTTACAGAAACTAACGGAGGGTAAACACAAGTTAAGTAAACTTGGAGCTTACTCAACTTGTAAAGGCGGGATTTCGAGACACACGTTTTGCCTTACCTACAATGAAGTAATTATCGCTACGAAACTTTGATGGGACTTGAGCCTTCTTCATGGCTAAAGTCCTGAATATAGGATACATTCCATCCCTATAGCGGTGAATTGCTTGACGGATAATCCAGGCCTCAGTAGGTGCGTAAGCTGACGCTGTTCTAATAGAAGATTCAACTATCGTTGACCCTGTTGCCTCAAGATCTGCTTTATTCCATCGTGTTACGTTGTCATTCTGTCGATGTGGATATATACCATCGGCAACATTTTCGATATTCTGAATAACGCTGACATCCTCTAAAGGTAACGGCAGGAAAAACGCTTTCAGGTACAAGTATGCACCTCTAGTTTCATGCTCTAATGTTGTTTCAACTCCAATGGCTAACCATTGTGGTTTTTTATTCGGCACCGGAATACCAAAAATATCGCGGAGACCTAAGAAATAAGACCAGTAGCTTCCAGTAGGAACGATGCTCATTGCCTGATTTTGATTTAGAGACCTTGTAGACTTGTCATCTATCCTGTCTAACTGAAAGTTGTATGAGTCACCGTCATCCCTACCAACTTCTAAGACATAAGCGGCATTATTTTTCAAATACGTGTCTAATAAGTTCGATACATGCAAGAAACTGCTGTCTGTAGCAACAATCATAATTGGACTTGTCTCCTACAAAGCTGTTAGTTATCACTTAAATCCGCACCGAACTTATTTAGTGCTCGATCCACCTGTGACCACTTAGTTGCGTTTGGGGATAGATGCATCGTTGAAAGAGTTATAACTATTTCTGGTGTACAGCACAGGAGATAAAAAAAGGCGTATCCTTCTGGACAAATGAAAGTACCAGAAATAGAGATACACCATGACTCAAGATAATCTAGTCAAGTTCAAAACACCAGAGACGCCGGAAACTTTCAACGATGCGCTCAGCGAATTGTTGCGCCAAGGAGCGCGTCAGCTCATCGCGGGGGCAGTAGAAGCAGAACTCAACGAATTTCTCAGCCAATATCAAGGACTTCGAGATGATGCAGGGCGTCAGGCAGTCGTGCGCAACGGCTATCTCCCGGCGCGGACAATCACGACGGGTGTAGGCGCAGTCGATATCCAGGTGCCGAAGGTTAGAGACCGCACTGGTAGAGGCATCAAGTTCAACTCATTGTTGTTGCCGCCGTATCTCAAACGCTCTCGCAGTGTCGAAGAGGTTTTACCGTGGCTCTATCTCAAAGGCCTCTCGACGGGTGATTTCAGTGAGGCACTATCGGCACTGTTGGGGCCAGATGCCAAAGGCTTATCGCCAGCGACTATCAGCCGACTGAAGGCAAAGTGGCAGAAGGAGCATCAAAACTGGCAAGAACGTTCGCTGCGCCACAAGCGCTATGTCTATGTGTGGGCTGATGGTATCTACTTCAATATTCGCGGCGGTGAGCGCCAATGCATTCTGGTGATTCTTGGCGTCAACGATACCGGACATAAGGAGTTGTTAGGCCTGTCAGCAGGCTACCGAGAATCTGAACTGAGTTGGAAGACACTAATGCTAAAGCTCAAAGACCAAGGATTGCAGTATGACCCACAGTTAGCAGTTGGAGATGGTGCATTGGGCTTCTGGGCAGCGTTGCCCAAAGTATGGCCAAACACACAGAAACAGCGCTGCTGGGTACATAAGACGGCAAACATACTCAACAAGCTACCGAAGAAGCTGCAACCTCAAGCCAAAACTGCACTGTGGGAGATTTATCGCGCAGAGACAAAAACCGATGCCAATCAAGCGTTCAACCGATTTCTCAAGACCTATCGTGCGAAGTATCCTGAGGCCAGTGACTGCTTAGAGAAAGACAGAGCAGTGTTGTTGGCCTTCTATGACTTTCCGGCTGAGCACTGGCAGCACATTCGCTCGACCAACCCAATTGAATCCACCTTTTCCACTGTGCGCCTGCGAACCAAGCAGACCCGAGGCGCGGTCTCAACCGCAACGGTTACACCGTTCGTGTTCAAGTTGGTTCAGAGTGCTCAAAAGCGCTGGCGTCGGATTCGAGGCTTCAAGTCTTTGGGCGATGTGATTAAAGGTGTTCAATTCAAGAATGGCGTTCGTGTCGAGGAGGTGAAAGCGAACCGACAGGTCGGCGCTTGCGCTATCGCGGATTCTGAAGAGAAGAAGGTCGCCTAATTTTGTCCCGTACACCAGATTTGACTATATCTCTCGTTGAAACATCAAAGTGTATATTCTGCAAATGCTTGTACTTTGGCTTTTCAAACTCTTGCAAAAAGGCAATCTTAACGTAACTTTCTTTCGTTGCTATGACTCCACTAGAAGTAGCCCATTGGTCGGAAAATGAAACAAATATATGAAATGCCTTCAGCTTTCTGAGTCCGAATCCTCCAATCTTTGGGCTTTTCTCATAGAAAGAGAAAATATCCTCAAACACTGGCTTTAGAGCATTTTGCATATCTTCGATTTTTATTCTTCCGTCTAACATATATATGATGCCGTGAGGATCAGTATCTTCTAGAATCTCTTTCCATAAGTGCCTGAACGCCTTATCTCCAGATACGTCAGCAACAATCTTCGCCAACCTTTCCTTTCTAGATTTGCTATATGTTTTGACTGAGGAGCCGATAACTACAGAACCAAACGTGGGCTCTGGTGATTGAATCTTTCCGTCACTGACTGTGAGTGGTTGTCCATTCTGCAAGTAGTATATGAGTGATGTTTTACCTGCCGCCTTTTCTCCTAAAATGGTGATGTTTCTATTGATAAATATATTTCGATATCTTCTTTGAACTTCATCGACACCAATACCAATCAAACGTTTGCCATACATATTTAGTAAGAAGGCAAACGTAGCAGTAAACATGCCAATTGCTGCGTAAGTAACGAACAGGGTGGTTGTGATTGGCTCCATAATTCCCTTAGACTAGCGTTCTTTCCATCAATTGCACCCTGTATCGAGATTACCGAGCTAATTAAATATCAGCTCGGTGATTTATTCCTTATCAGTAAACTGAACTAGCGCTTAAAACAGACCAAAGAACGAGTGGCTATCTGGTGATACATCGAAAGATGCATCTTGACTATATTGAGCTGGAGAATCAACTACACCGTCAAATCCCGCATGGTGGGAAGCGATGAGATCGTAGTTGGTATTAACTCCGTACGTATCATACGGATCTCCTGATGCGTCATACGGGCTTGAAGTTCCATCAAGACCGCTCTGAAAGTCATCGAGTTTCGACGTTAAAGCTTGGAATTGGTCTGCGGATGTACCGTCGACAGGATCAATAAATACCTGTGGATCGGTTTGTGGCTGATTTACCATTTCGTATATGTTCGCCGTTGCGTTCATTAATGCGGCAAGTGCTTCCAACTCAGGCTTTCCTGTTAAGTGTGCAATTGCCTCAATACCACCGGCTGTTGCTTGTATAGCTTCTGCTGACATTTTCGCTTCTACCCACATCAATATTCTCACGGTTCGCTGAAAAATATAGGAGAATGATAAATAGCTCAATCCCTTTCCAGAACTGCATTCTAGCTAAGCGATGGCCGAATTAATCAGTAACGAACGCGTCGATGATATCCCGCTGTTGTTAAGCCAGATGCAAAAA
>JBCCOO010000068.1:0-28430 GCA_039025345.1 Cyanobacteria bacterium P01_D01_bin.105
GCTGCCCTCAGGTAATTTCATCCTGAGAGACTGTCTTTATAATGGGCGCATAAGAGATTCAAACGCTGCGGCCTGGCTGCCATGGGCCTATAGTTAATCATTGCCACAATGAACTTAACGCAGTTAGATGCTGCTAAATCAATAGAGCTGTTGCGAAATAGTAGTGAATAGTGAGCAGTATATCTCTTCTCCCTTTGATATTGTCTATGCCGCTTCTAGATAGAAGTTCCATAGCCCAGCAGCGGTCACCATCAGGTGGTCATCAAAGTCCTTCTTTCGATTTCGATAGATGTCTGCCGCTGCTTGGTAGCGTTTGATGCCGCTAAAAGCATGCTCAACGACAACACGCTCACCGTTAAAGACTTTGTTGTCTGCTTTTTGTTCATCAGTAAGCTGTCCACCTCTGGGTTTCTTGTGCGGGAGGTGAATATTTTCGTACTCATCTTCGAGTCCTTTGAACCCGAGGTCTGCTTGAATCGGAATATCATCAGGAATGTGCTCAACGAGAATCGAGCAGTCCAACAGACACTTGTCGTGAAACTTGCCGTCATGAGTAGGCGTCAGCACTAAGATGCGTTTGTCTTGGTCACAGGCCCCAATTTGCTTGCGAGTGTTGCGTTTCTTTTTGCCTGAGTAGGTCCGACGCTGTCTCACGTCATCCTGAGGTCGCTGAATCGGACGTTCAACACCGTCGATGATGACCCGCTCTACCGCTGGGAAGCGTTCAATGAACTCAGCCATGCTTTTGATTTGACGATCAGGCAGCACCATCTCTCGCTCCAGTGCAGCTTCTAGGATGGGCTGTAATTTATGCAGCCAGCGATTGGATTGCGAGCGGTCTACATCGAAGAGCAATCCGGCCAAATCAAAGGTCGGATAACATTTGAAGTAGAAAAGGACGAAAAACAGCTTCTCGCCCATCCGCTTCAACCTGGGCTTGCGGCCCCCGCCAACGGCTCGTTTTCGTGTTTTTGAGACCGGGTGAGCTGCTTCGTAAGCGGCGCTGAAGCTTGGCAGTAACTGCTCAAAGGCAGAACGATTGAGCCCAGTCAGGGCCCGCATCAGGCGGTCGTTGTTGAGGGCTCGCTTGATGTCTAACATCGGGGCAGTTCATCCAAACTGAAAGTCAGCGTGCTTGCTATTTTAGCGAGTTATTTCGCAACAGGTCTAATATCTAATCCCAATACTATCTAATCTAATCAACAACTATGATTATCCCTTGGATGATGTGAGATTAAGGTAACCCTGATAGGCCAACATTCCAGCAGCTAGGGAAATCAAGAAGAGAACCGGGTTCCAAGTACCTAGCATAAGCCCTACAATGCCGGGGCCAGGGCAATAGCCTGAGATACCCCAGCCTACACCAAAGAGAACGGCTCCCCCCAATAGAGGTAAATCAATCGTTTGACGGGTGGGCAGCTTAAACGTAACTTCAAAAAATGGTTGCTGCTGACGAAGAATAAATCGAAAGGTAACGACGGAGACCGAAACTGCGCCGCCTAAAACAAATAACAGAGTAGGGTCCCAAATACCGACCACATCGAGGAACCCTAAGACTCTTTCTCGATCAATCATTTGAGAAAGGCCTAGCCCCAAGCCAAATAGAATACCCGCAATTAGAGCAATTCCCATTTGCTGCAGACGCATCTTGTTCATAGAACATGCCTAATAACAAAAACAGTAATCATTGCTGTAGTAAGAAAGGTCACTACAGCCATCAATGAACGTATAGATAATCGACCTAGGCCACAGACTCCGTGTCCGCTAGTACAGCCATTGCCAAGACGGGTACCAAAACCTACTAAAAAACCACCTACCACCATAGCCCAAGGACTAAAGACTGAACTTGGGGTCGATTGAGAAGAAAGGCCATATTCATAGAAAGCCCCACCCAGAAGCATGCCAACGAGAAAGACCCAACGCCAACTGCGATCAGGAGCCCAGCCCAAAGCACCACTAAAAATGCCACTAATGCCTGCAATACGGCCATTAAAGGCAAGCAATATAGCTGAGCTTGAGCCAATAAGTAGACCTCCGATTAAAGCAGGTAGCCAGTCAAATTCTGCCATCTGTCGCTTTTGACCTCATGGAGACAATTTGCATTCGGTGAATTTGTAACCGAATAGCCTTTAACTACTGAAAGGCATAGACAAAAGGGCTAGGCAATCATTTTGTCTGCCAACTATTTATTAGAAATTATTTGGAAAGAAATTTTCTGGCTCTTTAGGAACTACCGTGGATAGTACTACATCTAGTGTTTAGGTGCGGCCAAAGCGCTCAAAGCCTTTGACGGTAGCCTTGATAACTCTGAGTGTTTGGGATTGGGTGTTTGGGATTGGGTGTTTCGGATTAGGCATTTCGGAATTGCTTTTCTACTAAATCCACCAGCACATCGCGGGGCAGAACGCGGGGTAGATTGGCAATCATCTGTGTCATTAAGCCGCCTGTGACCATGTTAGGTTGTCCAGACTCTAAAGCGGCAAGGGCTGACTTGACAACATTTTCGACCGAGTCAAGCTGATTCAAATTGCTGCTCATCTCACTATTACTGGGTACTTCGGCCACCTTAAAGAAGTTAGATTCTGTGGGTCCGGGACAAAGCGCCAATACATTGACGCCCTTTTCCTTGACTTCGGCCCACAGCGCTTCGCTAAAGCTGAGCACAAATGCCTTCGATGCTGCATATACTGACCAGTAGGGCATGGGTTGGAATCCAGCAATGGATGAAACGTTGATAATGCCTCCTTGCTGGCGTTTTAGCATGGTGGGCAAAAACGCATGGGTTAGTTCCACGAGGGCAGATATATTGAGCTGAATCATGCTGGTTTGCCGGTCCAGAACGCTCTCAGAAAAAGAACCATAGTCCCCAAAGCCAGCGTTGTTGATCAGTAAATCAATGACGATGCCTAGCTCTTCAACTTGGCGAGCGATAGAGTCAGCAGCGTTAGGCTCGGTGAGATCTTGAGAGATGACGTGCGCTCTTATGCTGTGCTGCTGCTGCAATTGCGCAACAAGTTGGTTGAGTTTATCTTGGGAGCGAGCTACCAGTACGAGATCCAGCTTTTTGGCTGCCAACTGGCGAGCAAATTCGGCTCCGATGCCAGAGGATGCTCCCGTAATCAAAGCAGTTTTCATATATTTGAAGTAGAAGGCGTACCCTGTTAGCTTAACCCTCACTGGAAGCAATATCCTCCGGAAGAGAGCAGGGCCCGCTCCCCAATACTTTCGACTGAGATCGCCGAGCATCTGTATGAAGCTAAGGGTTAGAAAACGAGAAAGAACTTACCCGCACGGGAATATAAGCGATCGCCTCAGACACAGATCATTCAAAGGACAATGTATGCTTGGGCGATCGCCGCATTTCTAAAATCGACAAACAGAGCGGTACAGGAATAGACAAAATCATATACACACTTGCGATCGCGCGAAAGATTGTTCGCTGAGTCTCGTTGCCAGTTAAATCTAAAATTGGGTGTCCCATCGCAACAGATAATCCAACTGAAATACAGGTGGATGTGACCAGAAATAACAAGAGGAGATAGGCAATAGCTAGCGAGCGATTGTTATTGAAGGGCAATGCTTTTACAGCATAGAAGTATAAGACATTCTCAAATGCAACTAAGCAGAGAAGAAGCTGAAAGCCCAGGTAGGGAAGGTAGTGACCGAAAAAGAGATCTTCAGTAATAGGGGGACGAACCAGTACTATCCTGAACCAGATGGTTAATAAAAGTTCCACTGGCAAAAACGTTGTGGCGACGAGGAAATTAGAACGTGGAGCGTTGCCCTCACGATAAGCATCTTGAATTCTTAAAAAGTTGAAAATGAGGTAAAGGACAAAGGGAATTTCCCAGAAGGGCAAAAGCATTGCTGAAATCGTTCGACTGGGCTCGTGATCTAACACATTGCAGATGTGATTGAATCCAAACAGTTGATAGATGACTGTGGTTGTGGGCTCAACTTCAACCCACTTTTTAGTTACGATGACACCTATAAGCAGCATGAAGATGAGTGAGATATAGGCCGTAATTCTTAGAATTTCTGGGTTAAATGTCAGCGTAAAGGTGTAGTTTGGGGAGTTCTTGCCAGGAGATTGATTAGTGTTCATCCTTATCTTCTGTCACTGTATGGTGAAAGTGAGCACATATCTTCAAAAAGTACCGTGATTGCTCAGAAACTACAACGATTCCAATCAGCGGCAGCAAGTAACCTCAACCTTGGTAGCAGAGGATCTCAACCATCCGCTGCATTTGAAGTGTTAGACAGCGCCACCTCTCGACCTGAAGTAAACAAACTGCATTGTCACCAATTCTGCTAATTGGCTGACTCAGAGCTGATTCGTAATCGGCACGGTTATGGAGATCATCGTATCCGCTAGCTGCTTGTCTCCGATTATTTCCTGAAAGAAAGTACTACGTACAAGGTCTTGAAAATAGCTGGTGCCTGGGTAGTAAACCAGAGCGACACTCGTGTAATCGAGTGGATGATCGATGGGAGCGGATGCACCTACGTGAATCGGTCCGTGTGCCTGCTCTGCAAACAGTGACAACATCTGATCGCCGTACTCTGCGTTCGCAGCGCTTTGTGCAGCATCGCCTTCAAGCATCAGGTTGACAACGACAATTGCCTTCTCATCAAAGCCATCCCCCGCAGAAAACAAAGTACTGGCAGCATCAGCTGCTTCCATGTCTTCCATGCCGGAAACAGTTTCAAATGGCGTGATCGAAGGAGCAAGCGTGACGAGTCGCTGCAGTTTGCGAAACAGCAGCAGCTGCGGTAACAGCAGGTTTTGCGCGGCTGATCGGCGCATCCCGTGTGCGAATCGATCTGGAAATACAGACAACGCCGCTTGCACATCGTCGTCCTGAAGGTAACGGGAATAGGCTTCCCGGCTATCGAACTGCTGCAGGATGATTGCGTCCCATTCGACATCACGGCCAAGCGCATCCGTCACTTGCCTGGATTCGAGATGGTTTCGAACCACCTTGCCGGCATAGATCAAAGTGCCGGCTCCCTCCCGCTCAGCCGCAGATCGGAGTGTGCGCAACGATGCGAGCAGCTCCAGTTCGGGCGACGCCGTCAGATACGTCAGAACGTGTAACGACTCTCCATGCAGCGCCGACTGACGATCCTGCGCGAATTCACGCCTGATATCGCTATACCGCGAATGCTGCCAGAACATTGTTGCGAGGACAGCGGCCAAGAGAATTGCCAGCGTCGGTGCCAGGAGCTTTCGTTTCATCCTTTTACGTAGGCCCGTTGTTTGAGTCGCTTCGAGTGGGTTGCTTTATCCATTTTCACTAGAAATTCGATTGTCTGCTTTGGGTCAACAGTAGCCCCTGGTCGTGAGTTTAGCCTAGTGTCCAGTTCCGGTGGGTAGCGACCTGTCGTAGGCACAGAGTTTTGGCCTCCGCCTAACGATTGAGTTGAGCCGCTATTAGTAACCTGTATATCGAGAACCATCTTAAATGTGGCGGCTCCAACGATTTGTTAGCGTTTTCTATATTCGTTCATGAATGTCGAGCAGATGCAACAAGCCTGAAACCTAAGGCAATCATTATTCCCCCTGTCACTCGGTCAATCCAAGCTTTGTAATGTAAGTAGACTTTGCGAGGAACATTAGAGGAAAGCGCAAGAGCGACCAATGTATACCACATCATTTCAATGAGAAATACGAGACCTGCGACGCTGAAACTGAATATAAGTGATGGCTCATCTGGAAGAAAGGTTGCAAACACACTCGCATATACAACAGCAGTTTTAGGATTGCTAATCTGAGTAGTTAACCCCAAAACAAAAGATTGAATAGCCGTTGTGTCACTTGAATTTAAAGCAATCGTATTGCTAATGAGTGGCTTTTTGGCACCTATCCAAATACGTATACCTAAGTATGCAAGATATAGCCCCCCACAAACTTTAAGTACCCAGTAAAGAGATGGAACAGTCAGTAAAAGCCCATGCAATCCAAGCAAAGCAGCCGTTGCAAAGACTAATCCACCAATGCCCATGCCAAGGGCAGCACATACACCATCAAATCGCGATGTCGCAACCGCTGTGCGAGCCACCATAACAAAGCTTGGCCCTGGACTTGCTGCACCTGCAGCGATTGCAGTTCCAATGCCTAGCAAAGCTGTCACCTGTTGCATCAACGCCTCCTCAATAACAATGAAAAACTCAAGCCTGTGCGCGCGAACTATTTATTCAGCGTCAGATCTGGTAGTTAAAAACCAGACTTTTGGATCCTATTAGTCATTTCTGGGTGCTAACATCCCCGTTTACAGAACTTAAATACCATTTTTGACACATATTGCTTCTGTCGAGTGAGTTAGGACACTAATGATCTCTAGAAGTCTTACACGACAATAGCTCACTCAACTAGCAGCGATGCGACCCTGGCGAATCGAATTCGCCTAAGGAATGCGCATCAAGACAAAGTGCGTAGGCGCTAGCCTTCTCCGCGAGTATGCATCCGCACTTTGCTATAACTCCGGGAAAGCAGGGTGCTGTATGCCACTTTTGACAGTTAAGTATGGTAGATACGGTAGCCTTAAGTGCGCTGTTGTTTCTACATCGTAAAGTCAAAGAACAGTCAACGACCGGCTGTAAGCTTACTCGAATTGCAAGAAAGTAACTTTGCCTTCCGGCGTCGCTTCGTAGGCTTGAGCAGTCGCTTCAATTCTTCGGAGCTGCCCCAGGGCGCGGCTGCACGGAAAGCCAAACTTTGCCTGGACGCGATCGCTCGCAATCGTCAACGACTCCCGCGATTTCTCCACAAACTCAGTAATGGTGTAAGTAGCACCCGGTTCAAAATACTTTTGCACCACCAAAGAAGGAGAGTAGCAAGTTTCTTGTTTGCCATCGGGCCATTGAATCTTGAAGTTAATTTCAGGCATGGGAGTTTAAGAGGCGATAAGTGGATTAGACAAGCTGCTGATAGAGTTCAAGGTGCATTTTGGCAGATTTTTGCCAGCGGTAGTCAGCCAAAATAGATCGACTATTTTCAACCAAAGAATGGGCTATCTGAGGATCGAGCATTTTCAGCATGGCCGTTGCGATGTCTGCTGGGCTGTGCGGATCAACTAAAAAAACAGATGCTGGGGTCAAAAACTCTGTAAACGGTGCTTGATTAGCCGTTAAAACAGGGCATTTAGACGCGATCGCCTCCAACACCACCAACCCCCATCCTTCCTGAATAGACGGAAACACAAACGCATCGGCCAACCGATACAAAACAGGGAGCGCTTCATCAGGCACTACACCCGTCAAAATCAAGTACTCGCCTAATCCATACGCTTCCACCAGCGCCATAAACTCATCTCGATACGGTTGATAATCGAATAACGTCGCCCCACCCGCAATCACAAGCTGCGCATCGGGTTGTTTTGCCTGCACCTGCCGAAATGCCTTAAGCAAATTGATTGAATTCTTGCGGGGTTCAATGCCGCCCACGGTTAAATATACGGGCGCATCTGAGCAAATGCCGTATTGCTGAGCGATCGCGACCTCTTGCCCATTCGGCTGAGCAGAAAAGCGATCGCTCACACCGTTGATAACGCGATGGGCAGTGATGCCATAGTCTTTTTGAAGCGTTTGCTGCCATTGGTGACTCACGCATAAGCAGCGATCGCTCTGCCGAATCGACTTATCCTGACAATCAATCAGATAGGGACTTTTGAAATTTTCAATGTGGTGAACCGTGCGCACAAACTGAGAAATCTTCTCACGCTGTTTAAGCATGGCCAAGGCATTTGCACTCAAACAATCCTGCGCATGATAAACGTCATACCCCAACAAGTCATGCTCAAAGGGCTGCCCAAAAGACTGCTCAAAAGACTGCTCAAAAAAATCAACAAACTCTCCAATTCTCTGTTTTACCAGCGCATCAGTCCCACCTTCGCAAGGCTGCGCAGGCACCGCACAGGTCTTAAAATTCACCTCACGATGAAACCCTTTACCGTCTTTATCCAGGGCAAACACACAAGGCTCATGCCCCAAATCACTCAGCGCCTGAGCAAGCTCTAAGGCATGAATAACACTGCCTCTAGGCTTTGTAGAATAGGTCAGCAGGGCAATTTTCATGAGGCTGATTTTCTCTGCTTTACACCATCAGTGCCAATACCATCAAAGCCGGTTAACGCCCCTCCAGTTAAGCCATCATGGAGATTCCAAAAAACCTGTTTCCGCTGACTTTGTTGAAACAACACTTTCGAACCAGCCATCACTTCTCCAACCACAGCACAGGTAAGACCATGCGGAAAAAACAAACGCTCTATCTCTGTGACACTCTTTTTAGGCGCACTCAAAAGAAAGCCATAACTCGGAAAGCTGGTCAGCCACTTTGTCCAATCCGTATGGCTGGGCTTTGGCACCCAATCTAAATTGAGCACAGCGCCGCAACCGGAAGCTTCGCAAAGCATCAGCAGCGTTCCAGCTAGGCCGCCCATACTAATATCTTTACCGGCAGTGCAGAGCTTTTTACTCGCGAGCTTGGGCAACAGTGACAGCTGTTGCTTAAGAATATCCGGGTCTGTTTTAGTCGCCGCGTTCCAAAATGTATAGTCGCCGTAGTAGCTGCCTTCCATATTGATGATCATCATCAGCGCATCACCAGGGTTGGCATCAAAGCTAGTAATCAGCTGCTGAGATTTTCCCAATACCGCTACTGCCAACCCGTCATAGTCACTGTGGCAATTGGTGTGCCCGCCCACAATCGGAACCCCATACGCACTCGCCGCAGCCTGCATCCCGGCCCAAAGCGGCTCGCTTTTTTCCAGCGTTTGACTCCAAAGGGCATCCACAATCGCGATCGCCTCACCCCCCATCGCCGCAATATCCGACAAATTAACCATCACCGCACACCACCCAGCGAACCAAGGATCTTGTGCCACCAACTGTGGCCAAATCCCTTCTGCAGCAAACAACAGATAGCCATCCGCTTGTGGAATCGCCGCGCAGTCATCCCCTAGCTGAATTTTCGCACCGTCTACCCCCGTCACGTATTGCCCAATGCTGCGAGCAGCCGTTTGGATATCTTGCTTGTGCAAAATACTCACAGACTTTCGCAGTGAGGCAATCAGCTCGGATAGTGAAGCGGCAGACATTAAGCTGCTTTCAAGATTGGGAGCAAGGTTGCTAGGTTAGGACGGCGCTGATCGGTGGGGGGATAAAAGTCTAAATCGGCCTGCATGAGGTGATGAGGTCGCTCTAAGATAGTGATTTCTTCAAGACTGTTCCAATGCAAGCGGGTGAAGAAACGGACATTTTGTTGTTGAACGGTGGCTAGGAAACGATCACATCCCCAGGTATTTGCCGTTGTGACTGCTTTTTGAATCAGCCCTTTGCCAATGCGGCCCACCCGGCGAAAGTCTGGATGCACGCCAAGCCGTCCGCCGTACCACAGGCGATCGCCTGCCTCGTCCTCAGCTTCATAAATGCGAACCACGCCAACCACGCGATCGAGTTCATTTTCTTGATGACAGACGGCAACGATGGGATAGGCAAGCGTGTCCAGCTCGTCGCGATCATGCTGGTCAAATAGCCCTTGTTCTTCGCAAAATATTTGTTTGCGAAGCGAGAAATAATCGGCAACGTCAGAGGGAGAAAGTGCGAGTTTGAAGCTATAAGTTTTCTTAGGCATGATGGTTATGAGGGTTTAAGTTGTCGTGTGACTCACCCCGTCGCTACGCGCCACCCCTCCAGAGGGGATTTACTTCTGGCGATGATGTTCAAAGTAGCCTAACTCAGCACATAGAATGGCATAGCCGAGAAAGATCCCCTCTGGAGGGGCGCAGGGGTGGGTTTCAAGATGTTTTTCTAATCACCAGATATTAAACGGCGCTAGTTTTCATAGCCAGACAACGCCGAACACGCGCCACACTTCGCGCAGCCTGCCTTCATCTCGCTAGATAGCAAGTTTGCTCTTTTAAGCTGTTTGCCCACAGCTTGGTAAATCTCCGACATAAACTCACTGCTAGGCGGCGGCGTATCGGCAAGGGGCGTGCCCACAATCGGCACAAAAGGAACAACAAAGGGATAAACGCCTGTGTCAATAAGGCGCTGACTAATAGAGATGAGGGTTTCTGCGCGATCGCCCAACCCCGCCAGTAAATACGTGCTTACCTGCCCTCGACCAAACACCTTAACTGCCGCTTCAAATGCCTCAAAGTAGTAGCTAACCGGTACTCTCGCTTTCCCAGGCATAATGCGCGATCGCACATCTGGATCCGCTGCTTCCAAGTGCATTCCTAAACTATCCACACCTGCGGCTTTCAGTTTCTCAAACCAAGCAAAATCATTGGGCGGCTCACACTGGGCCTGAATTGGCAAATTCACACGGGCACGAATGGCCTGGGCGCATTCTGTTAAATACGCCGCCCCCCGATCTGTTGTATTCGGCGTGCCCGTTGTCATAATCATGTGCTCCACACCATCTAGGCGCACGGCAGCTTCGGCCACCTCGGCAAGCTGCTCAGGCGTTTTTCTCGCAATGGTGCGACCGGCAGCTAAAGATTCCTCAATGGCACAGAACTGACAGGCCGTTTTGCGATTGTCGTAACGGATGCAGGTTTGCAGAACGGTGGTGGCGAGCACATTGTTGCTGTGCAGCAACGCAATTTGGGAATAGGGTGTGCCGTCTGCCGTCTTCAATTCATAAAATTTGGGCTGACGGGGAAAATTGAGCGGGCTGATGACTTGGTCATCCTTAGTGAGATAAAGCTTGCCCGTGGGGCTGTTGGCATCGATGCCGTAGGGTGATCGCGCTGCACCATCGGTGTAGACAGGCACCATGACGGTGGTGTCGCCAATGGTGACGGCTTTGTGATCAGAAGGACCTGCACCGCCTTTGCGACCACTTGCACCCGAGCCATTATTGGATAAGTTAAGACCCTTTGTTTGCAAGTCGGTGATGAGCTGCTGGGTGTCTGTAGGATTGACCGTGAGGAGATTAGGCATGGGAAGGGAGCGGCGGCGCTGGTGGGATAGGAGAGTTTGGGAGTGGGGCTGATGGGGCTAAACTTCGACTCTGCTCAACCCCCGTAAGCTGGTCGCGACTGGAGCCAAGAGTCAACATGTCAGTATCTGGCTCTGCACTTGTCATAGGAGAGGGAGCAGTCACAGAGTAGGGTGCGTTTTGAACCTGAAGTTGCAGAAGGTCGGGACGGGCGTAGTGGCCGACGGAGTCCATCATGCGTTTGCGTTTTGTGATGAGAGAGAAGTCGAGAGTGGCGATCGCCATACCTTCACCTTCTCTAATCGGCTCGCATAAGTGTGACCCTTCAGGGTTGATAATGGCCGTGTAGCAGCCGCCGCTGAGTACTTTCTGCAAGCCTTCGTTGGGGGCAATTTCGGCTACCTGTTCTGGGGTTAGCCATCCGGTTGAATTCACTACAAAGCAACCAGACTCCAGGGCATGGTGACGCATAGTCACTTCTGTTTGCTGCCCAAAAATATCGCCGACCATTGAACCCGGAAACTGGCCGCAGTGAATCTGTTCATGCTCTGCCATCAGGCTGTAGCGAGCGAGGGGGTTGTAATGCTCCCAGCAGGCCAGCGCACCCACTCGGCCCACAGCCGTATCGCACACTTGCAAGCCAGAACCATCTCCCTGCCCCCACACCATACGCTCATGGTAAGTAGGGGTTAGCTTACGACGCTTGAGCACACACGTGCCATCCGCATCAAACATAAGCTGAGTGTTATACAGCGAGCCCTTATCTCGCTCATTCACCCCCAAAACAACAACCATCTGATGCGATCGCGCAGCCCGCGAAACAACGTCAGTCACTGGCCCTGGTATCTCAACCGCTTCCTCGTAAAGTCGCATGTGCTCCTTACCCATCAACACGGGCGGCAGCACAAAAGAGAAATAGGGATAGTAAGGAACAAACGTCTCTGGAAAGACAATTAGCTCCACCCCTTCTTTAGCGGCATCGTCTATTGCCTTCAGCACTTTTTCCATCGTGCCTGATTGACTGTACAAAACAGGAGAAATTTGCACAGCCGCTGCTTTAACGGTGCGTGAGTAATCCATGATTGTTGTCTCTAGGTATAGCTAGCTGATTGCTGTGGCCAGTTAAATGACCAGTTAAATAGTCAGTTAGGTGCCTAACTAGCCACAGCAACTCACGCAGGACTACATTGTCCAAGTATCCAAAATAAACGCACCCTCTTTGCGGTGCATTAGCACAATGTCCAACACATCCAGTGGGTTAATCGGCGTAATACCAGGAATAAGGGAAGGCTCCCCGTGACCATACAGCGCCTGCAACGCAAATCGGCAAGCATACACCTTGCCCCCATCTGCAATGATTTTTTCCACGCGGTTGTTCATGGCCATGTGTCCAGGGAACGCCTCATCTCCCAGCTTGGGAAAGCCTCGCTGTACGCCCAGGGTAACACCAGGGCCGTATAGCAAAACAGACGTATCAAAGCCTTTGCTCATCAGGCGGCTAGCCTGCAACAGATTCACTAAACCAATGGAACCTTCAAAAGCAACCGTGTGAAAAGTCACCAACGCTTTCTCTCCTGGTTCAGCTTGAACATCAGGAAACACTTTCTCTTCGTAGTCAACTAAAAAGTCACCACTTTGGTAGGCCGGAGTTGTTACAGCTGGCATTTTTAATTTCTCTCAAATAGCTGACTTCAAGCCTAGAGGGTCTGCGAAGTTTCTCTAGTATCTGTTGTTACAAAAACAAAGAGCCTGATCGTTGAGACAGTAAAAATCACTTAGGAGAGAATTTCTTTTGCAAAAGAGAATTCTAAAACCATCGTTGTTGGCTATTAACAGGCCCCTTCCACCCCTTCCATTCACGACCCAATGCCCATAGGCAAAAGGTTTCAGCAGCAAGTGCGCTTACCCTGTCTTTTTATGCAGGTGCCTTTTCAGATAGTCGCCCTGTCTATACAGCGAGACTTAGCCGTTTCGTAACAACTGCTACAAGAAACCTATTGTCCCCTTGTCTATGGTTTAAGGGCAGCACTTCAGATGCTCCTGTCAGGTATTTATTATGGCTTCAAGTTCGCCTACAAATCGCACTCATTTTCCAGTCATTATTGTCGGTGGCGGTCAGGCCGGGCTATCGGTGAGCTACTGCCTACAGCAAAAGGGCATTGAGCATATTATTTTTGAAAAGCATAAGGTGGCCCATTCCTGGGAGAGTAAACGCTGGGATTCTTTTTGCTTGGTAACGCCAAACTGGCAGTGCATGCTGCCAGGATATGCCTATCCTGGAGACGATCCGGAAGGGTTTATGCAGCGAGATGAAATTGTTCAGTATGTACGAGACTATGCACAGTCTTTTTTACCCAACCTGAGAGAAGGTGTGGCCGTAGACAGCATAGAAGAAAACGTAGGCGAAGGTATAAGCGATACGAACCAACGTCTGTTTAAGGTAACCACTTCAATCGGTGAATATTCAGCTGAACAGGTGGTGATTGCTACTGGAGGATACCATCAGCCAAAGATTCCGCACATGAGCGCACACCTCCCCTCTGAGCTCCTTCAGCTTCACTCTTCCGAGTACAAAAACCCCCAGAGCCTACCTGAAGGCGGCGTCTTAGTCGTGGGTACGGGCCAATCTGGCTGTCAGATTGCAGAGGATTTGCATTTGGCCGGGAAACAGGTGCATTTGTGCGTGGGCGGCGCACCCAGATCACCCCGTGAATATCGCGGCAAAGACGTGGTGGCGTGGCTAGATGAACTGGGCTATTACGATACGCCGATTGATGAGCATCCGCAAAAGGAAAAGGTGAGAACCAAAACCAACCATTATGTAACCGGGCGAGGCGGTGGGCGAGAAATTGACCTCAGGCAGTTTGCGACTGAAGGCATGAAGCTATACGGACGGTTGAATGTCATTGAGGGGGCAACCCTTTCGTTAAAAGATGATTTGGCCCAGAACTTAGACTATGCGGATAGTGTGGCAGAAAGTATTAAAGGTACGATTGATGAGTACATCAAAAAGAACAATATTGATGCGCCTGTAGAGCCGGCCTATGAACCCGCCTGGGAACCGAAAGAGGCGGTGCGACGCCTCGATTTAGACGCCGACAACATTCAAACGCTCATCTGGGCAACGGGCTACCACATGGACTTTAACTGGATAGCACTGCCAGCCTTTGATGACGGTGGATATCCAACCCATCAGCGCGGCGTTACGACGGTTGAGGGGCTGTACTTTATCGGCTTGCCTTGGCTATATACCTGGGGCTCAGGCAGATTCTCAGGCATTGCCAGAGATGCGGCATATCTATCTGAGCAGATTTCTGAACAGATTTCTGGGCAAATTATCGGGAAAGTTGACATGCCGTCAGCAGCTGCCATGGAAGCGACAACAGCAGTCGCTACAACCAGCCCTGCTTAGCCGCGGTGAAAACAGCATGGGTTCTGGTTTTTACGTCTAGTTTTGCCAGCGTGTTTTTGGTGTGAAACTTGACAGTGCGTTCGCTGATAAACAGTTTTTCAGCAATTTCGCGATCGCGCAGCCCCCTTGCCAACAGCTCAAGCACCTGCTGCTCTCGCTCTGATAACGGCGACGGCGCGCGCGCGACCGGCTCACGATTTCCATGTTTAAACTCATCCTGCTCGCCCCCGCCCTCACCATTTTGAGGAAGCTGCCAACGCACTTCCACAACGGTCTTTTTGTCATCCGCCTGATATTGAACCGTGCCTCCAAGCTGTTGCGTTTCTGCTTGTAGAGTGGCAAACATTTTATCCCCATCCTCTATCGTTGCTGAAAGCATGGCTTCTAACACAACGATATCTGCATCATAAACGAGCCGACAATAGTGACAGGGGCGATCGCTTAAATATTCAGCAACTTGAATTAACAACTGATACACAGCAGATGACAAAGGCCGCTCAACGCCCAGCAAACTCAGCTTTTGCTGACCCAATTGTTTGGCAAGCTGCTCAGACAGCGTGTGCGTTAGCGCTGCACTTGCAGAAACAGCTTGTCGCGCTTTATAGGCAGCGTGATTAATTGCGCTTGCCAAAGCCCCCGAAACAGAAAGGCACAACATCTGCAGCACTTCTAAAAACTCAGGTGCCATGACAGTGTGGCTAAAAATCGCCAAGACCCCAATCGTTTTCTGTTCCGCAATCAGCGGCAGTCCAGCAAATCCTTTAATGTTGTTGTTAATCGCCCAGCCTCGATCTTTTACCCAAGTCTCATCCGGCAGAGAATTGCTCAAAAAGGGAATGCAGTGCTGGGCAATTTTGCCGACCTTAAATGCGCCCATCGGCACTTGGGCAAAAGAGCCGTCTAAACGGGTATATAGTCCTGAGGAGGCCACTAGCTTTAAATGCTTGCGGTCAGGCTCCACCAGCCAAATACGGGCAAAGGCACAGCCAAACTGTTCAATCAGACCATCGGTCACGTAGCGGGCAATATCATCGGCCTCTAAGCAGCCCGTAAACTGGTTCATTAGCTCACCGCACCGCTTTAGATCAAATAGCAGCCGAGAAACATCTAAATGTGAGCGAGACGCAAGATTAGGCACAGATGGGCAACGCGCGTTAACAGTACGCAGTCAGTCACCCTCCATCAAATCTTAGATTCTGTGAAGCCGTTGTAGTCATGGTTACCGTAGACAAGACCTCAAACGCAATACCCCAGACGCAATACCCCAGACGCAATACCCCAGACGCAACGCATCCGTCCCCGGCTATATTGTCGATAAGCCGGCTTCAATATTGCCTTCAGCGTCATGTGCGATCGCCCTCAACCTATCGACCATCTCTTCGCTTACGCCGGTCCATAGCCCTCTTTGCGCCGCCTCTAGCAGCCGCTCCGCCATATCCCGCAGGGCCCAAGGATTAGACGTTTCAACAAACTTACGCACTTGCGCATCGAGCACATATGCATTTGCGATGCCCTCATACATATGGTTTTCTACGCAGTGAGTGGTTGCATCATAGGCAAAGAGATAATCTACGGTTGCTGACAGCTCAAAGGCACCTTTGTATCCGTGGCGCATGACACCGGCTATCCATTTGGGATTGACGACCCGCGAGCGGTAGACGCGGGCAATTTCTGATTTGAGCGATCGCACTTTCGGATTTTCAGGCACCGCATTATCGCCAAAGTAGGTCACAGGCGCTTCTCCCCGGCGAGCTTTGACCGCTGCGGTCAAGCCGCCTTGAAACTGATAGTAATCATCAGAATCAAGCAAATCGTGTTCGCGGTTATCCTGATTTTGCAGCACAATTTCCATTTGACTCAGGCGCTGATCAAACGATTCAGGGGCGCTGTGGCCGTTGGCATTTCCTGTGTAGGCATAGCCGCTCCAGTTGATGTAGGCGCGGGCCAGATCGGCGTCGCTTTCCCAGTTTTGGGCTTCGATTAGCCCTTGCAGGCCTGCGCCGTATGCGCCGGGTTTGGAGCCAAAAATGCGGTATTGCGATCGCGCTAAACTCTGCGACTCGTCTAACCCTTTCTCTCGCCATTCCACAAATTCTTTTTTTACCTGCGCGGCTAAGGGATTTTGATCTTCAGGTTCATCTAATTGTGAAACCGCTTTTACCGCGCCATCAAAAAGAGAGATGAGATTCGGAAAGGCATCACGAAAGAAACCAGAAATGCGCAGGGTCACATCCACACGCGGACGGCCCAACAGCGAGAGCGGCAAAATCTCGAAATCTGTGACCCGGCGGCTCGGCCCATCCCATACAGGGCGAACACCTAAGAGCGCCAGGGCTTCAGACATGTCGTCTCCCCCCGTTCGCATGGCAGAAGTGCCCCACATCGAAAGGCCGAGCGTACGGGGATATTCACCGTTTTCTTGGGTATAGTTTTCGATCAAAATTTCAGCCGCTTTACGGCCCACGTCCCAGGCGCTTTCAGTGGGCACTGCACGAATATCCACAGAGTAAAAGTTACGCCCTGTGGGGAGAACTTCTGGACGATTGCGAGTGGGCGCACCCGAGGGGCCACTGGGGACGTAGCGTCCGTCTAATCCATGAAGAAGGTTATCTATTTCATCTGTTGTTTGACTAATCAAGCCGATTAATTCATCTGAGATCCAGTCTGTTACAGTTTCAAGTGCTTCATCGTTTTCAGATAGCCTCTCTTTTGGGTGTTTGCACTGACCCAACAAACTTCCCACTAACTCAGTGGCATATTGTTCAATTTTTTCAACGACATCTCCCACATTGCGACAGCTGTCTACATTCAGTGCATTGATATTGTCGAAGGGTTGCGTAGCTGCGTCTGTGAGCGGGTCAATGTCTAGGTTCCAGGCTTGGGCGATCGCACGACTTAGCCCAGTGTGTTGTGAATTGGGGTGCCGGGCGATCGCAATTATCAAATCCCTAGCCTGTTCTTTTTGGGGCGGAAGCCCGAGAATATGCAATCCGTCCCGAATCTGGGCCTCTTTTAATTCACACAGATAGCCATCAATATGGGTGAGAAGGGTGGCAATAGGAGAGTCTGAGACGAGGTCTAAATCTTTTTGAAGACTCGTATTCTCCAATAAAGAGAGAATTTTAGGGGCGATGACGGCCAATCGAGAGGGATCTAGATTCTGGGCCTCGTAATATTCATCGACGAGGGATTCGAGCTGTTGCAAGGGGCCGTAGAGTTCGGCGCGGGTCATGGGGGGGGTAAGGTGATCGAGAATCACGGCTTGCGATCGCCGTTTCGCCTGCGCCCCTTCACCTGGATCATTCACAATAAAGGGATAAAAGTGCGGCATCGGCCCAAAGGCGGCTTCAGGGTAGCAGTTCTCCGATAGTGCAATGCCTTTCCCTGGCAGCCATTCCAAGTTGCCGTGCTTGCCAACATGCACCACAGCCTGGGCGTTGAAGTGATCGCGCAGCCAGTGATAAAAACCAAGGTAAGCGTGAGTCGGCTCTAAATCAGGGGCGTGATAGTTCAAGCTCGGGTCAATGTCATATCCTCGGCTGGGCTGAATACCCACAAAAACATTGCCAAACTGGATGCCTGCAATCGGCAAATTTGTTGTTTTTTCTGTTGTTTGCTGATACGAAAACCTTTCCCACTCTGCGGCTGCACTACCCCAGCGGTTGGTCACACCAGCTTGCACAGAACTAGGCAGTGATTCAAAAAACTGTTGATAGGCTTGTTTGCTCAGGCTTTGATGAACCGGTCGCAGACCATAGCCTTCTGGATCATTGGTAATGCCCCGTGCGAGCTGAGCCATAAGGTCATCACCCGATGCAGGTAGCTTGCTCACGGTATAGCCCGCCCGCTGCAGAGCCTCCAAAATATTTAGACAGCTGGCAGGCGTATCAAGCCCAACCCCATTAGCCATACGACCATCGCGGTTGGGATAGTTCGCAAGAATAAGGGCGATTTTGCGATCTTGGGGTGCGGTGCGGTGCAGATGCAGCCAGCGGGCGGCAAGCTCAGCCACAAATTGAACGCGATCGCGCTGCGGCTCGTAGATGACGATATCGGTCTGCAGATCACGCTGTTTATTGTTGGCTTGCTGATTTGCTATCTGCCGGCGCTCTTTGGGTTGAGCAGCGTCTATCTTCTGCCGACCATCTGCTTGCACCGCTTTAAATGAAACGCTACGGGTGATAATCCGCCCATCTACTTCAGGCAACGCGACATTCATCGCAATATCGCGAGGGGTGAGCCCTTGAGGGTGAGCGCGCCAATGCTCAATAGGACTTCCGCTGCATATTGCCTGCAGCACAGGAACATCAAGGGTGTGCCATAGGCTCGTTTCGGTTTTAGAGGCGGTAAAACTGTTGAGGCCATTGATCGCGAAGCTGGTGGTGTTAATGAGCAGCTCAATCGAGTGATGCGCACACTGATCAATGAGCGATCGCTGAATGGCCCCATCTTTTAAAGAAGAGACATAGAGAGGGACAGGGTGAATACCGTATTGAGTGAGCGCCGCTGAAAGCGCATCGATCACCTTTGTATTGCCGGCGAGATAATGCGCCTTGTAAAAAAGAATGCCAACGCAAGGACGCGTTTTTTGCAAGGCTTGTTTATGAAGCGCCTGTTCATCAATTAATGTATTCGATGGTTCATTTGAAGCATCTTTTCTTAACAGTTTGAACAATACTTTTTGCGAAGGGGAGGGTGCCTTTTGAGATATCGAAAAAGCGGAGGTATCAGTTGGCTCATGAATTGGTTTGTAAATACCAATATTTGCGATATCTTCCGGCAGCGGCGGAGCGAAATCTGTAGCAAAAGTTTGATCACAAATATACATAAATGCATGACGGATATTGCTGATACCACCGGCACAAAAATAACGCCAAAGCTGGTTGACAACAGCTAAAGGAACCGTAGAGTGGCCCATCAAATCCAAGTCAGGGCGATCATCTCCCGGCATAACAACCAGGGCAATCTTAGACTCAGCAGCGATCGCCTTTACAACCTCCAGTCCGTAAGACCAATAGGCCCTCCCCCCCAGCACCCTCAGAATAATCAGCTGGGCGTGGCGTAGAACCTCGTCTGCATAGGTATCTATGGTGAGCTGTTGTTGAAGCTGAAGCAAGTTAACAGCACGAATATCCGGAAAATCATTGAACCGCTGAGGTACTCCCTGTGCCGTCGTTTTGGGGGGCGTTTGCGGGAGCGCCTGAAGCACCTGGTTAAGGGCTGAGATATCGGTATCAGCAGCGGTGAGTAAAACAATAGGTGAGGGCGTTTGTTCAATAAAAACAACGCCCTCTGCATTACTATCCCACCCACCCGGTGTCGCTGCTAAACGATGCATAAAATTGCCTAGACAATTGAACTATATATTGAAAGATAAGAACTATATATTGAAATATAAAAGAACTGTTTTAATAAGACTAGCTGTGATAGAACCAGCGTTAGTATGTTGACCACAGCTAGATAAGCACAAATAAATTAAGTACAGATAGATAAGTTTGGATTAAAAAGAAAGGAAATCATTAGACATCAAATATTCGACCCGGATTATTCATCTCGTACGATTAATTAAGGTGCGCTTAACTAAGTGCCATCAAGCAGGATAGTCAAGCGAAATGGCATTGAGTCGATTGTTGAAGTTTGATGTATCACCGGCTCATAAATACCAACTGCCGGCTCATAGATATTACCTGGCTCACAGATACTAATGGCTCACAGATACTATCGGTGCATAGATAAAAGACGCAACTAGAGCAAAAAACTCATTAGAGAAACTCAGTTAGAGAAAACCATCCATAGAAAGCACCCGTGAAAAGGCCTTTCTGTAGGAATTGTTTTCACCCAAACTAATTGTTTTCATCCCAACTATCTGTGCAACAGCATCTATATAAACGAACTGCCTGAACGAACTGCTTGAACGAGAACTGCTTAAACGAACTGTGTGCTGCCCACTAACTTTACTTGGCCAGGTGATCAACCCCTCTCAGTAATCAACCCTTAACGTATGCAAACCTCTGAGTACATCATTGCTTATCAAACGGTCTCCCTGAGCGCATATCAGCGCTTGAGAGAAACGTTATTGCAGCAAGCGCAAGCGTTTGACACCGTTGAGCAAACAGAGAATTTTATTTTGATGCACTCCGAGGCGCTAACGGTTCTACTGACAGCGGCAAGGATTGGCGAGGGCTATCAAGCGGAGCACCCTAGCCATCAAGCGGAGCATTCTAGCCATCGCTCAGGAGGAGAGAAAGCGGTGGCAGAAAAAGCTGCGAATAATGCCTCACCTGAAGATGCCGCTATTCAATACCGGGTGGGGCTGACGTTTGATGCTCGAGCGATCGCAGTGTTTACTCAGCGCCTAAGAAAACATCAGCAAAAGAATCATTACAGGGCTGAACAAGCTCACGCCGCCTATCATCTGTCTAATCCTCTCCCTAACCATACATTGTCTTCAGTAGGGCATAACGCTGAGAAGGTTGGGCGATCTTCTCAACAGCCTATTTCTGATGAAGATAGGCTGATTGCACAAAAATCTTTTGTTCTGGGTTGGGCTAAAAATCTAGCGGTCTCTCCAGAAGGAGATGTCCAGCCAAGTCAGACAGATTTGGACAATCAATTGCAGCAGAGCCTATTACTCGATCAAGTCATTACCCGCATCCGTCATAGCTTAGATCTGCCCGCGATTTTAGAAACGACGGTTGCTCAAGTCAGAGAATTTTTGTCTGCAGATCGATTGGTACTGTACCAGTTCGACCAGTTTGAGCTGATTGGAGAGGCCCCAGCCGAAAACCGCCCAGATGAAAACCGCCCAGCTGAAGAAATGCTTTCGCAGCGATCGCCGCACACATCGGCGCCGCAGTCTTCGACGGAAGAAGCTGCCATGCTAAACACGCTTGACGCTAACGGTCACGTGCCGTCTGGTCGAGTATCGTCCCATTCCGCTGAATCTAATTCCGCTGAATCTAGTTCTTCTTTCCCCGATTCCTCTGTCAACGTTGGCCGATCTGCCTACTCGGGGCACGTCACCTACGAATCTAGAGTGTCAGACGACATTCCGACGGTGCTGCATCTTTCTGAACGAGAATGCTTTTCACCGTTTCAATCACAGCGCCATGCTCGCTACCTATTGGGCCAGCCAATCGCGATAGATAATGTCGATGAAACCTACACCAACACAGCGTGCCTGCTTAACTTTTTGCGTCAGGCCAACGTCAAGTCCAAAATTATTGCGCCCATCATTGTTCAAGACAGGCTCTGGGGATTATTGATTGCACATCAGTGCCACACCTATCGGCATTGGGAAAAGTCAGAAGCGGTCTTTTTGCAGCACATCGCTGAGCATTTAGCGGTTGCTATCAGCCAAGCGTCTTTATATCAACAGCTGCGTCAACAGACGGTGAGCTTAGAGAGCTGCGTAATAGAGCGCACTCAAAGTCTTCACGATGCACTCATTGCGGCTGAGTCGGCCAATATTACAAAAGACGAGTTTCTCTCGACGATGAGCCACGAGCTTAGAACGCCGCTGACCTACATTATTGGGATGTCAGCAACACTATTGCGCTGGTCACTAGGAGAGCTCAACGAGCGGCAGCGGAGCTACCTAAAAACAATTAATCAAAGTGGAGAACAGCTGCTGAAGGTCATCAATGACATTCTAGAATTTGCCAGCGTGGAGTCGGGGCGATCGCTCCTTAACGCGAGTGCGCTACCACTGGGTTCCTTCATTCACCAAGTAGTCGCCAGCTATCAGCCGATGGCAAATCAGCAAGAAGTAAAGCTGAGTCTGAGTGTCGAGACACCTGATGACGATTACATAGAAGCAGACGCTAAGCGGCTACAGCAAATTATTGGCAATCTCATTCACAACGCAATTAAGTTCACAGGTGCCGGCGGCCAAGTGAACGTGCGGGTATGGCGAGAGCTTCAAGCCGTCATCCTTCAGGTGCAAGATACGGGTATTGGCATCCCTGAGTCACAGAGAGATGAGCTATTTGAGAAATTTAAGCAGCTAGAGTCGCCTTTCCAGCGACAATATTCTGGCACCGGGTTAGGGCTGGCAATGACCAAGCATTTGGTGGAGCTGCACGGCGGCAAAATTCAGGTGCAATCGAAAGTCGCTGAGGGCTCAACATTTACAGTACGGCTGCCGGCTCACAGTGAGCTCACTGGAACGTCAGAAAAACGGCCTCAGTCTTTAGAAACCGCGCTAGGGGCGACTAACCCCAAGCGGGTAGTCCTGCTAGAAGAAAATGAAAACAATGCGGCGATCGCCTTTGAGATGCTCACCGCTGCTGGGTACGAAGTCATCTGGCTGGTTGAAGCTGATCAGCTTGCCGACCAGCTTGGTTCGCTCAAACCAGCCCTACTGATTGCCGATCTCTCCTTACTTAGGCTCGATCCTGGCAACATAAAAACTATTCAGCACACCATTACCGCACTCAACACCAAGGTACTTGCCATCTCAACAGAACAAGCGTTTACGCCCTCAGCGATGGCCCACCACGATATTTTGCATAAACCCTTAGACCCGAAAGCCTTGCTTGGAAAGGTAAAGCAGCTCGCGTAAGCCTATAGACAAACTAGGATCTATGTAGCACCTATAGACAAGCCTAAACACTGCGTGATGTCGGCAGGCATCGTTCGGAAATTACCCCTTCATATGGCACCGTCCCATTAGACGGCCTTGTTACGATATGTGAAAGAAAACACATTACCTAACCCAAAATGGGGAAGCAAAGATGCCCATTAAAAAGGAAAAAAAGCCCCAGCAGCGAAAGGCAGCGAATTGGGTGTTGATTGCAATCAGCGCCGTTCTACTCATTAGTACGTTTTTGCCAAGCTCATTCACTCAAAAGGCAGAGCGCATTCCTTACAGCACGTTTGTCAATCAAGTAAAAGCACACGACGTGCTCAGTGCCAACGTCGGAGAAAAACAGATTCAATATCAGTTAGAAGAAGGGGGTGCGGTGTACGAAACCACCCCTGTCTTTGATTTAAATTTGCCAACGCTTTTACAAGACAACGGCGTAGAATTTTCAGCGCCCACACCGTCTGGCAACGCCTGGTTCGGAAGCTTGCTGAGCTGGGTGATTCCGCCGCTGATTTTTGTAGGGGTGTGGCAGTTCTTTCTGGCGCGCGGCCAGCGCGGCGGGCAAGGCGGAGTTTTTTCGATTGGGAAGAGCCGCGCCAAAATTTATGTAGAAGACGAAGATACCAAAACCACATTTACAGACGTTGCTGGTGTTGATGAAGCGAAAACCGAACTGGTTGAAATTGTAGATTTTCTTAAGAACTCTAAGCGATTTACAGACCTTGGTGCGCGCATTCCTAAAGGTGTGCTCCTAGTTGGCCCCCCAGGCACCGGCAAGACACTGTTAGCAAAAGCAGTTGCCGGTGAAGCCGGTGTCGCGTTCTTCAGCATTTCTGGGTCAGAATTTATTGAGATGTTTGTGGGGGTTGGCTCTTCGCGGGTGCGTGACCTGTTCGAACAGGCGAAAAAGCAGGCTCCTTGCATCATCTTTATTGACGAACTAGACGCAATTGGTAAATCCCGGGCGTCGGGTGGCTTTTATGGCGGAAATGATGAGCGCGAGCAAACATTGAACCAGCTTCTGGCGGAAATGGATGGCTTTGGGGCCGGTGAAGACACCATTATCGTGCTGGGCGCAACCAATAGACCAGAAACCTTGGATCCCGCCCTACTCAGACCTGGCCGCTTTGATCGCCAGGTACTGGTCGATAGGCCCGATTTAAAGGGGCGCCAGGCCATTTTGGACATCCATGCTAAGGAAGTAAAGTTAGCAGATGAGGTAAATCTCAATGCAATTGCCACCCGTACCCCCGGATTTGCCGGGGCAGATTTGGCCAACCTCGTTAATGAAGCCGCTTTGCTCGCGGCTCGCAACCGTCGTGAAGCTGTAGAGCAGCAGGACTTTGCCGAGGCCATTGAGCGCGTTGTGGCCGGTCTTGAAAAGCGTAGCCGGGTTCTCAACGACAAGGAAAAAGAAATTGTGGCTTACCACGAAGTTGGCCATGCCCTAGTGGGCGCAGCCATGCCAGGGTCAGATGAAGTGGAAAAAATTTCTATTGTGCCTCGAGGAATGGCCGCATTGGGCTACACCTTGCAACTACCTACCGAAGATCGGTTCTTGCGGGATGAAGCCGAACTCAAAGGCCAGATCGCGACCATGCTAGGCGGCAGATCCGCCGAGGAAGTCGTTTTCGGCTCCATCACAACGGGCGCGGCGAATGATTTGCAGCGAGCAACAGATGTGGCCGAGCAGATGGTGACCAGCTACGGGATGAGTGAGGTGCTCGGGCCGCTAGCTTACGATCGCAGTAAGCAAAATAATTTCTTGGACAATGGCTCAACACCCAATGCTCGCCGTTTGGTCAGTGATGAAACGGCCAAGGCAATTGATGAAGAAGTTAAGTCAATTGTGGAATCTGCCCATCAGCGGGCACTGAGCATTTTGCGAGATAACCGTAGTTTGCTAGAGGAAATTTCGCAGTTGCTGCTAGCAGAAGAAGTGATTGAGGGCGATCGCCTTCGCAATCTGCTTGCCAAAGTCACCCTCAACGTTGCCGGTGGCTCGGAAAACAGCACTAGACAGCCCGTAGAAGTGTAGGTTCACTCACTCTTACGGGTGGCTTCAACCGGTGCTTTCAATGGGCCAACTATAAAATCCCGAGTCGCAAAAATAAGGTCGTGATAGCAGTGCTAACGCGACCTTATTTTGAACACGGGTGTGAAATATACAGCGCGAAATCTACAGATTCGATATTCTCAATTAGGCTGAAGAATAAAAGCTTTGCAGAACGAAAATGTTAATGAGTAAAGACGTTGATGAATAAAGGCATCGTAATCATGCGGAAGGCAAACGCATACTTTATGATCTTTGAATAAAACATATGCCGTATTCGGCAAACAAGCAGAGCTTCGCTTCTCCAACTTAACCAGCATTCCTGAAACGCCCACTTTTTATTTTCAACACCATGCAAACAGAAAGAGGGGCGCTTAACTGCTCAACGCCTTCTAAACCCAAGACTCAGACTCCCAAGACTCAGACTCCCAAAGCTCAGGAGCCCATAACTCAGGGGTCCAAAACTCAGGCCTCTACAACTAACGCCAAACCTAAGCGCCGCAGTCGCCGGAAAATTTTGCCTGGGCCAACTGAATTTTTTCTGTGGGCGATCGCCCTAGTGATTGTGGCACCCATCGCTGGTGTAGCGTATCTGCGCTATCAGGGGCAGTTCTTAGAGCCACCCGTTGCGCTTGTGCTCGGGGGCGCGCCCGAACGCGAACAGTTTGCCGCGCAGTTTGCCAAAGCGCACCCGAGCGTTAGAATCTGGGTGTCTTCTGGCAGCAACCCTGAATATGCTCGCTGGGTTTTTGACCAAGCACAGGTGCCCAATGAGCAGTGGGCGCTCGACTATCAAGCAGTCGATACGGTAACCAATTTTACGACCCTGGTCGATAAGCTAGAGGATAGGCAAATTGACCAGGTCTATCTCATCACTTCTGACTATCACATGCGCAGAGCCAGCGTGATCGCCCAGATCGTATTGGGCAGCAGAGGCATTAACTTTAAGCCGGTAGCCATTCCAACTGAGCATGACCCGGAACAACCTGAAACACTGACGAGAGACGTTCGAGATGGGGTGCGATCGCTCCTTTGGGTAATGACTGGTAAAACGGGTTCCGAATGGAAATCAACCCTACGTCAAAGCGCTCAGCAATAGTAAAAAATCAGTTACCAAGCTCAGTAAAAAATTCAGCGCTAAGCAGACTAAACCTCCCTAGAGAACCGGTTATAAGACTCAAAAACTCCACAGATTTTGCATCCGTCAAGTCTATGACTGCTACAACACCTTCCACAGCTTCTGAGCCTCAAACGTCCAATCCATCCACTCATCAATCTTCTGCGCCGCAGGAGTCTCTTTATACTCAAGCACAAATTGAGGTTTGGCTACGTGGCTTGCTCAGCGTCGCCTGGGCCGACGGCCACTTTGAAGAGGCAGAGAAAGAAATGATCCACAGCATGGTGGAATCAGAATTTGCGCCCCGTACAGACTTTGAGACCCTGTCGCCAATCGCGCCTGCTGAACTTGCCAAAGAACTGCACCTAAATAGCGCCGCTGCTCAAAACTTCCTACGAATGGCTGTGATGGTTGCGATCGCCAACGGCATTTATTCTGAAGCCGAAGATGCCAAAATCATGGCGTTCGCTGAAGCACTTGATATTAGAGAAGACGCTTTAACATCTCTACGGACAACGCTACAAGGGCTGAAAACGCTAGATTCAACAGCCTCTCACAAAATCCAACCAACGGGCTTAAGCCAAAAGGTTTCAAAAGAGGTTTCTAAAAAGGTTTCTAAACTGGGTAAAACCGTCACGGATGTAGAACCGCTAAAACCTGCTCGCGATTGGCTCGATCAGCTCGCCATAGACGATCCGCGCCTGGCTCGATTTGTCTGCAAAATGGTGCCCTCCCAGTGTCCGTTCGAGCGAGATGTAACGCTCTTCGGCCACAAAATTGTCCATATTCCGCCCATGTGCAAAATCAATCCCCTCTACGAGCAGCTAGTCGGCCTGAGATTTCGGGCTCTTAGCTATCTCGCAGATGATTGCGGGGAAGATGTCACCCCATACGTCTAGCGTCACTGAGGTGCGAGCACGCAAGCTGTAAGGTATCTGCATGAGAACAAGTGCAGTTGATATTTTAACGGCCGATATTTTAGTCGTCGGTGGCGGAACCGGCGGTACGGCAGCCGCCATTCAAGCAGCACGGCAAAATGCCCATCTGCGGGTGGTGTTGGTTTCAGAGCTGCCGTGGCTAGGCGGAATGCTGACGTCAGCAGGGGTGTCTGCGCCAGATGGCAATGAACTGGCGGCGTTTCAAACAGGCCTTTGGGGGGCGTTCTTAAAAGAACTCAATCGACGACATCCTGGTGGTTTGAGCAATGGATGGGTGAGCTTTTTCACCTATTCTCCGGCGGTGGGCGCTCAGATTTTTGCAGATTGGGTAGCGGCGCTACCAAACTTGCACTGGATTAGCCAGCAACGGCCAAAGCGTGTTTTGAGATCGCCTTTACTGTCTCAAGACTGCATCACAGGCGTCCAGTTCGACACCCTCACCGTTAAGGCCAAAATCACCTTAGATGCCACTGAGCTAGGGGATCTATTAGCACTAGGGGATGTCCCCCACCGATGGGGATGGGAAACCCAATCGATTTGGCAAGAACCCAGCGCCCCTGTTTCACTAACCGATCCAAGCGATCCACTCTATTCCATTACTCAGCGCTACCCCGTACAGTCTCCAACCTGGGTTGTGGTCATGCAAGACTACGGCACCCAACACGCCCCTCCAATTGAAAGCCCTCCCATTTGCTCACCCGATGGTGATTTTGAGGGGGCCTGGACGAACTACGGCGATCGCGAAACACCGGGCGGTGAGGCCTGTCTAAACTATGGTCGTTTGCCAAATGGTCAACTCATGATCAATTGGCCACATCACGGCAATGACTATGGCATCGGCCTGCATCGGCTAATCGAATCTGATCGCGCGAGGGCTCAGTATGGTCAAGAAGCGCAATGGCATAGTCAATCCTTTGCCCGCTACATTCAGCGCCAGCTAGGCAACCGTTACGGCTTGGCCCAAGGGCTTTTCCCACCAACCGCACAATCGCCGGGGAGTGCGTTTGCACTCATGCCTTACTACCGAGAAAGCCGAAGAGGCATTGGCTTACAAACGGTCAGTGAACAAGACATTTTGCCAGTTGCAGGCGCCCAGGTCGCCGCACTGCCGATCAATGCCCAGGGAGAAATGAGCGCGATCGCATATGGAAACTACCCTAACGATCATCACTACCCTGGCTACGAAATGCCCTTAGCACCCAAATCCATTCAGTGGGGCGGGCGCACGACAGGCACCCCTTTCACAATCCCCTACGAGGCCCTAGTCCCCAAAGACGTAGATGGTCTGATGATGTGTGAAAAAAACATTTCGGTATCTCACATTGCCAACGGAGCTACCCGCTTACAGCCTGTTGTGCTCGGAATCGGCCAGGCC
>JBCCOO010000069.1:0-28103 GCA_039025345.1 Cyanobacteria bacterium P01_D01_bin.105
CCGGAGGATATCGTCACCATCGCCTCCTTCAATGATGTCATTACCAAGGTCACCGGCAACAGTATCGTTGCCATCGGTACCTTCTAAGGTGTCATCATCTCCTGTGCCTTCGATTTCTTCACCAGACTCTGGTTCGGGCTCGGGCTCTGGCTCAGGTTCGGACTCGGGTTCCGGCTCAGGTTCGGGTTCGGGTTCTGGCTCTGGCTGGGGCTCTGGTTCTGGCTGGGGCTCTGGTTCTGGTTCCGGCTCAGGTTCTGGCTCAGGCTCAGGCTCTGGTTCTGGTTCGGGCTCGGGCTCTGGTTCCGGTTCCGGCTCAGGTTCTGGCTCGGGCTCTGGTTCCGGTTCGGGCTCAGGTTCTGGCTCTGGCTCTGGCTCTGGTTCTGGCTCTGGCTCGGGTTCCGGTTCGGGCTCTGGTTCAGGTTCCGGTTCCGGTTCTGGTTCCGGTTCGGGCTCTGGCTCGGGTTCTGGCGCAGGCTGGGGCTCTGGTTCCGGCTGGGGCTCAGGTTCTGGCGCAGGCTCTGATACTGTTACTTCGCTTGGATCATCAAAAATCGTGACAGATTGACTGCCGTTTGCAACAGACTCAACACCAGAAACTGCTGAAACTGTCCAAGTAATGCCCTGAGGACTATCATCTACAAAGTCGTTGAAGATCGGCAGACTAATACTGGCATTCTGCTCAACGATGATAACTTCAAACGCAGAAAAGTCTAAGTTTGGAGAGACATCAACTGGGAGGCCATCAGTTCCTGAAGTGGAAATAGCAAAGAGGTTCCACTGGTTAATAGCCTGAGGAACACTACCTTCCAAGCGAACTACAGCCCCCCCTGCCGGAGGTGGCTCACTCAAACTAAAATTAAAGCTGAAAGGCGTTCCCTCGCTTTCTATCAGCGTGCTAGTGCTAACGCTGAATGTCACCACGGGATCGAAGCTTCCTGGATAATTGGCCTGAACCTCTTCTGAGAACACTAAGGGTGTTTCTATCTCTTCACCCGCTTGAGTTTCAAGCATCCAGTTAGTCTGCTGCCCTACACGCCCGACTCGCTCTTCAGAAGCCGCGACATTCGCACCTGTGAGCTGATGAAGCTGCTGCAAAAATAGATGGCCCATCACGCCTTTTGCAGCCTGGCAACCGTAAACAAGAAGGTCTTTGCCTTGGAGCTTATCTGCCCAGCTCATGAGCTGTTGAGCATAGCAACTTAGGGTTTCAAAACTAAGCTGGCTGTCGCCAAGTAAGAGCTTTCCCGGTGTAGCGTGGGAAACAATGTGTAGGCTTGAGATAAACGGACGCTGTGCGAGCGCCGCCGTAATCTGCTCAATACCGTCTTGGTCTGGAGAAAGAATAAGAACGTCTACATGCGAGAGGCTAGAGACCAGAATCGGAAGGTAATCCACCTGCGAATCTAGTACAACAAACGCTCCATTGCTATTCGTTTGCTCAGCTTGAATCACTGGCATAGGTGAAGTCAGAAGCATTAATGATCCCCTGGATTTAGATTTTAAACATTGGGTACTGAACAGATGCTATTCAGTAATCGAGGTAGGCCGCGCGTCATTTAGCAAAATTCGCAATTTAGCAAAACTCACTGCGCAAACCTGGATACACCCGAGATTTGCCCTCTCCGAAAGCATCGCACCTTCTCATTCAGTACAATATTCCGGCCAGGTTATTGATAAGTCTATAAATGGGATCGATTATCAATTGTGATTTCAAGTAGTCTACCATCACAACTTGATACAAATTAGGGTCACTTTATAAAGCTATGATGAAGCAATGAGCAGCACTGCTCATCATGATTCTTAAGGTAGGACGCCTATCGCGCGAGTTTTGCAATCTCCTTAATAAGAATAGAGTGACTTTTCTCCTGATCTTTAGCCATTTTCGTCATATCCTAATAAACTCATTAGCTCCAAGGGGCTGGTTTTAGGTTCAGTTTATGAAACAAAATTGTCATCAATCCATTCTCCAGAATCTACCCTAAGGTGTACTCTCTCAGAAGTGTGTAGATTTGCAAATTTTGCAAGTCTGCAGCCTACTTACCGATTTCTAACGCTTACATAGATGCTCATAATACGGTTGCAAGTAAACCGTGCATCGAAAAACTTTCAGCAGGCTGCTGAGCAGGTTTATCAGGACTGGCCCAAGGGGAAAAAAGACGTTGTTTTTAGCTACTGGTGCAAGTTCTATGACGATAGTCCTGAGGAGAAAGCAACCAGAAGATATTCAGCTACTTGAATGAAGAAAGTTCACGTCTCGGCTCTATCTACTGCTACGGAATCAACAGGTTTATCTATTCGATGATGGGTTTGCCATTGTCCATGCGCCTTAATATCAAACAGGCAGCACTGACTACGGCGTACAGGTCGATCACCGTGGCTATGAGTCTGAAGACAGCGCAGTGGAGATGCGCCTATCCAGTGAACTGCATATTTTTGAGGAGTTGATAACTCAGGTGAAAGACTAAATTGGGGCGAATTAGGCTCGTTCTATCAGAAGCGATCTCTGCTACCTCTGACCAACGCTATATTCTTCTGAGCATTGACTTACTGCGCCTAAAAAACGGCAACATTAAGTTTATAGAAATCAATGCCATTCGCAATTTTATTCATAGTCCTACAGACAATCAGAACTTAGATGTCCCTTCTTTAAGCATACAATGCGGATAATTTATGGATTGGGCAGTGGTCGCCTTCATCTTCTTTAGGCGACCACATTCCGTAAGCGCTTACATCGCGTAACATCCTCACCAGCTCTCCTTTACGGGAGCGCTCTCCAAGACTATTCTTTTGGTGGCATATCGTGATCTACCCAATACTTACCATTAATACGAGAAATTAAATGTACTGCAACCCTAGCACCATCTCCTGCAGCAACAATCGCTTGAGAAGGATGGCCAGCTAGCACACCCACCGCAAACAAATTAGGCACGGAAGTTTCACCCTCTAGAGAAACGGGTAGATTCATTTTCACAAAAGGCTGAACCCCTTCTACACTATCTACTGGAATATCTAGAAACTTGATCGGCAGCTGCCCGGTGGCTAGTATCGCATACTTAGCCGAATAGCTATCCTCACTGGTTATCAGTAAGAACTTATCATCTTTTGTGGTAAGTTGTTCAACCGTTTCGGAGAGCACTTTGCCGCCGTACCGTTCATAGAGCGATCGCGTCTCGTCTCTCAGCGTTTCACCCATTATTGGAGAGGTCTTACCTGGATAGTTCTTCAAGTAAGCCTTATGCAGTACTGTCTTGTCATTATCAAACGTGAGTGTATCTACACCTGCTTTAGCAAGATACATCGCTGCACTTAACCCACTCGCACCTCCGCCAACGACAATTACAGAGGTCTCAATCATGACTGTATCTCCTGCCCGCAAAGGTTATATAGTAAGAGGCCAAACCAACAATGGAAACCTGTTAATAGTCATTTCGTAATCTTACTTATCTTCAATAAGTAGGTTCAATGCATTGTCCAAAAAACGATTGAGAATTGTTTTATCCAGAGACATATCCAAAAGGCATGCTCTGTCAAAATGCCAAGACATAACAAACGCTTTCCTCAACCTTAAACTCTAAAGTCAAGCAGAAGGCATCTAGCTGAGACTCTCCCCGCACCCGCTAAGAGCACGACCACGAAACCTACAGTTGCTAAAAAACAATGACCACAAGATCTGCAAATAAGGTCAAAAAAAAGCCTCTGAACCTGAAAAAACAGAATCAAAGGCTTTCGATACTAAAAACTGAGTTCGACCCCCGAACTACCTGTACTATTTCAATATATTTCTCTATAAGCACTGCCTATCAATATATCTTATCAGAATCGCTGCATCTCTTCCGGGAGAAGGGCAAATACCATATCCGTTCCATCAATCCTAACTAACCAATACCCTGTCTTAGAGCCATCCAAAGCATACTCTGGCTGCAAAACTCTTCCGTTCTTTCCTGCGACAGACATGGGCGTTAACACTCTTACCCTGTCACCTGAACCAATCACTCCGTGACTATACCTTATATCAACCTAAACATTGCAACCAAAAATCAAAACGACCAATCAGCTGTACGAAAAACAACAGTTAAGGCCACCAAGAATTATCTTTCAGATCCACCTCTGAAAAAATAAGCATTGCCCAAGCAAATGCCGTCGTAATGGGAGAGAGCACCCAAAGCAACCTGAGATCGATCAGATCAACAATCATGAGCATGATACCTCCTTAAGAAAAGAACGTTTCCTTACAGATAAATTAAAGGATTCACTCAGCCAATGGGTGTGACAGCCAAAGCTTACAGACCAGATCGCGAATCTTAAATCACAGCAGAGGAAATATCTGCGAGAACAGGGCCTGAAGATAACATCCAGCAAAACACGGAAGCAATTAGCAAAACAAGCACTGGGCCATAAAATTTACTGAGCATAGCTTCGAATATCCGCAAATGAGTTTATACAGACGAGTTCATTTGCCAATACGGCAAAGATGGCCCTTCATGAAGCCAGATTAGCCTCACTCTACAAGCGATCACTACTCTCACCTATCATCTCTGAAAAGTATACGCTAGATGAGACTTATTATCAATAAAAAATATTAAGCGCTGCGAGTTCCCCCGTTGTATTCTATGAGGGTTTACCAACTCAGTTGGCTCATAGCACAGTACCAGCGCATATATTTACTGGCTTTACCTCTGACATGGCAGAAAAACGCACTTATCATATGATTGCAATCACGCTGAGCCCAAAAGATCATAGGCGGGAATTACTATCAATATAGTAATTCCCGCCTATGGATTTGAAAAAAACAGGCAATGGGCATGTTGAGCATGTACATTCCAGCCCCATTTACTGTCCTTAACACCGTGCTATGAGCCCAAAAAAGATGATCGCTGCACGTTATCGACAGACGCCTCTGCACTGGAAAATCAATCTGTCCTTCATTGCCACCTGCTTAGTCATTTGGCCGCTAGGCACTTTTTCATTTGCCTATCTTTTTTCCCAGTATTTAGAGCGCAGGCAGCAAGAAAGCCTAAAACCTTACCTGCTGTATCGAATTGCTATGCCGAATCTCACAGATTCTAGGTTTACAGCCCTATAATGCCAGCATGGGTAGACTGCACCGAAACCAACCATAAGAGAACAGCCGCAAGAATGAGACCATTGAAAAAAAGGCGAGCTGATTTTAACCAACCAACTTTCCGCAATCTTCTACGTAGTTTTATAGACATTTTTTAATCATCCTGCTCAATATTGTGAATTCACATCTATCTAGGGGCATTAACAAAAAGCAGATTCACCTCTAGCCTGCTAATGATACCAATTCTCAACAAAATGAATTAGGGAAATAAATAGTCTTTACATCAGCCTAGCTTCTGAGGATATAAGCCAGTTAACAAAACACCTGTCACGTGACATCCTCCCAACGCTGATGCTAGGCATACAGCGCGGGCTTCCTCAGTGACTCTAGGCTACTGCCCGGACATTTCCTGAGAGGTTAAGGGCCTGACATCCCACGGCCCTATTGAGAATATTCTTAGCAGCGTTGACATCCCGGCAAAGCACTAGCCCACAAGAACACTTGTGCATCTGGTCGGACAACGTTTTAGGGACTCGCTCACCACAGCCCGAGCATTCAATACTGGTGCTGTTTGGATTCTGTGGAGCAGTAAGTTTTCCAGCTTTGAAAGCCCCCATCTCCAAAAAATGTCCCCAGCCAGCATCCAGTATCGACTTTGCCAGTCTTGTTCGAGCAAGCCCTTTGATATTCAGTTTTTCGTGAGCAACAACATCGTATTTCGTAAATAACCAATTCCAAACTTTAGAAAAGAAGTCTTTGCGCTGCCGGCTGATGTGCAGGTGTAACTTGGAAATTCGATTGACCTGCTTACGCCAACGGTTAGAGCCTTTTACTTGTCTATCAAGCTGACGTTGCAGCTTAGCTAGCTTACGCTCTGATTTTCTGAAGAACTGCGGGATAGCAATATAGTCGCCGTCCGAAGTCGCCAAGAAGTCTTTCAGTCCAACATCAATGCCCACTGACTTAGCAACATCAACAGACGGGGCTGATTCAGGAACCTCTTTGCATTCCATCAGTAGACCAACGTACCAGCCGTCAGCCTTGCGGGTTACCTTAGCGGTTTTGATGGCAAAGCCATCAGGCATAGGCCGGTGCAGAATCAGCTTGATTGCACCCAGCTTAGGGAACACAATACGTCCACGCTGAATGCAATCAGGCTTCATCTGCGGAAATGTAAACGTGCGATATCGGCCCTGCTTTTTGAAACGAGGTCGTCCGCTACGCTTTCCATTAGAGTCACCTTTGACAAACCGTTGGAATGCAAGATCTACGCGCCTCACCATCTCTTGCAGAACTTGGGATTGCACAGCTTTGTACCAAGGGCGCTCCTTTTTCAGAAAGGTTAAAGACCGTTTCTGCTGATAGTAGTTAGGACGCTCTTTTGGTGCTGCAACACTGCAAGTCAGCGGGCAAGCATTCACTGCGCACCGGTTCATCTCCCACCAGTCAAAACGCTCACCCAGTAGCCAGTTGTACTGGCAGCGCAGCATGTCCAACCACGCGCTCATTTGAGCCTTTTGGGCGGCAGTCGGGCGTAGTTTGTACTGGTAAGTTATTCGTATCGCTATGACAGATGACCGTTAAAGTTATAATCCACGTTGATTTGCTCAGGCATGAAAAAAGATTATGTCTCTAGTGGAAGATCTGTGTCAGACCTTAAGGCTCACTTGGTGTTGACCTCGAAATATAGGCGAAAAGTTTTTGATGCAGCTATGATACGGCGATTGTCAGAAATCGCTTTTGATTTATGCGAAAAATGGGATTGCAAGTTGATAGAGGCCAACGGAGAAGAAGACCATCTACACCTTCTCTTTCAGTACTACCCACAAATGGAGTTACCGAAATTTGTTGGCAACCTTAAGTCTGTTTCTAGTCGTCGATTCAGGAAAGAGTTTCCTGAGCAAGTCAATAAGTTCTACTGGAAGAAAGTGCTGTGGAATGTGTCTTACTTTATTGCTAGCTGTGGCGGTGTCACTGTTTCAGTGCTGAAAAACTACATCGAGAACCAAGATAGTCCCGATTGTGAGCAAAGCTCACCTGGCTCTCATCCCGACGCTGACTCTGCGAGTACAGCGCGGGGCTTCCCGCCGAGTAGCTAAAAAATGTTTCTTACATAATAATGTGATCTGCATAACAATTTCCTCCGCTATCTGTCGCATTCATTAGACATGCAGCAGCGATCGCATTCCTAAGATTCTTGCTGCATTGGGGAAGGTAGCGGAGCACCAAAAAGCGTCCGGAGCTGATTAATAACAGATTCAAACTGTCGTTTCCCTTCATCAGAAGGAATGCACGAGCCAGAGAACTGGTAGTCACCCTGGCAGTTCGTGTAGGTCGAAAACCACCAGTGCTGACCTCTGTAGTCATGTCCTGTCATTTTAATTTTGCGTAGGGTACGACTAGGCGACTGAATATCTCCAGAGAAGTATACCTGTAGCAAAACGCAGCCGCAGCCCAAAGGAGGCTGCCACGAAGGAAATGAAAAAGCAATATCAACAGAGTCTGGATCAAACTGCGCCTGAGCTTTTTCATCTAGTACCCAAGGGCTGAAATCTACTGATGCTGAAGGAAACTGGGCCTGAAAGATCGTAGAGATATTAGCTATTTTACCAACGACACTAACAGACAGCGCTTGAGCGCTTGCATTCATAATGGGCACCTCTTTAAGAGTCAGTCTCAAAAAAATCTCAAGAAATTCAGCAGATCATCTCAAAAACAAATTGTTGTTTATGGTTGACAATGCCGCTCTTATTGAGATTATATATCAATAAGAAATGACTGCGCAAACTTAATGAGGCGCTTTTTATGATTCAGTCCATTAGGGAGCGCAGCCATAGACCCGTTAGGAGAATCGATTATGTCATTCTATGAAAATTCACTCAGAATCAACGCTAAATCAATGGTTTCCAAGGGGAAAGGCATCTTAGCGATGGATGAGAGCAATGGAACCTGCAACAAAAGATTTGAGGCTTTAGGGATTCCAACAACAGAAAATTCTCGCAGGGATTATCGAGAACTAATCCTAACTTCACCAGGACTATCTGAGTACGTCAGCGGCCCTATTCTCTACGATGAAACCATTCGTCAATCCACAAAAGCGGGCATCCCTTTGTTGAAAATAATCTCAGATGCAGGCATGCTGCCAGGTATTAAGGTAGATACTGGCGCTAAAGATTTTGCTGGGCATCCTGGGGAGAAAGTAACTGAAGGGCTAGACAGTCTAGCAGATAGAATCACTGAGTATTATAAGATGGGTGCTAGGTTTGCCAAGTGGCGCGCAGTCATCACTATTGGCGATGGTTTACCCAGTCGAGCCTGCATTGAAGCGAATGCTCACGCCCTCGCTCGCTATGCGGGACTGTGCCAAGCTGGCGGGCTGGTACCCATTGTAGAACCAGAGGTACTGATCGATGGCAGTCATTCGTTAGAACGGTGCTACCAAGTCACGGATGAAACTCTTCATGCTGTTTTTAATCAGCTCTATACTCAAGGCGTTGCATATGATCAAATGATCTTAAAGCCTAGTATGGTAGTCCCTGGTAAAGCATCTGGAGAAAAGGCAAGCATTGAGGCCGTGGCTGAGGCAACAATTAAGTGCCTGCTAAAGAATGTCCCTACGACAGTTGCAGGCATCGCGTTTCTTTCGGGTGGACAGACGAAAGAAGATTCTTCGGCTCATCTCAATGAGATGAATAAACAGTTTGGTGACCAGTGTCCGTGGCCAGTAACGTTCTCTTACGCTAGGGCTATTCAGCAACCTGCTTTGGAGCACTGGGCTGGAAAGGACGCCAATGTAGCAGAAGCTCAGCAAAAGCTTCTGTACCGTGCTAAGTGCAATAGTCTAGCTAGTCAGGGCGCATACACAAGCGACCTTGAAAAGCAACCTGCACTTGTCTAAGCATCCTCATTTCCTCTGACCACATTAAATGCTACATACCCTGGCTTTAGAGTTCTTAATCGACTCTAGGGCCATTTTTTAGTCATTTTTTGCACCTGTGAGAGATTCCCATTTCCCAAATTTATAGCCTCAAAAATAGCTAATCGTTGAAATTACTCTATGCCTTCGATGTTGCAGTCCTGATTATTGGACGGCTTTAGACGTAGCACTTAGCGAGCATGAAGCGCCAAACACACCTAGATACACTAATGATTTTAATTATCAATAGATAAGGACGGAGATAATTAATGGGCACAATAAACTTGTAATAAAAGTCACCTCACAAAACAGTTGAATGCCTTATTTGAAAGGGAATAAAGAAATTCATCTAAAGATTTCGACCAACTATTCTCATCTGCTAGCGACGCTTTTCGAAACAAAATTTAATCTTTTATTATTGAGAATGAATCTACTCTAGGTAAGAAGCATTGGAAGTTTTTTTAATGCCGAATGCTTTTTTATAGGTTTCTCCCTACTGCTGTTTCAAGCATGTTGAGCGTAGTGGGGCCTACTAGCTTAAATATTCTTTTAAAGAGGTTTTATGACGCTATCAGCATTGACTTATGCGCCTACTAGTCAGAATCAACGTGTGCCTGACTATGCTGTTGGGAACGATGAGCAACCTCGCATCTATGACAACGAGACATTGTTGTCTACAGGTGAAAAGGATGATGCAATTCAAGCAGCCTATCGGCAAATCTTTCACGAGCAACAGATGTTGGAAAGCTACCGGCAGCCTTTTTTAGAGTCTCAGTTTCGTGCCGGACAGATTACGACTCGAGATCTTATCCAGGGACTGGTGTGTTCTGATGCATTTAAGCGATTAAACTTTGAGAGTAATAACAACTATCGCTTTGTAGAAATCTGCATTCAGCGCATTCTTGGTCGCGAAGTATTTAGCGAAAGGGAAAAAATTTCCTGGTCTATTGTTGTAGCCACCCAAGGCATGAAAGCTTTTGTTAATGAGTTGCTCAGTAGCGAAGAGTATGAACTTAGTTTTGGAGATTCTGTCGTTCCCTACCAGCGATCGCGCATTCTACCCAAGCAAGCTCAAGGTCGCTTACCCTTCGCCAGAACTGCCCGATATGATCTCCGCGATCGCCCTGATCTGGCCAGCAGCAACATCCTTGGAAGCGCAATCGATCTAGGCGACATAGGGCCTAATCTTCTCTCCTCTCTTTTGGGCTTGCTCATTGTAACAGCCCTAATTATAGTTACAAGTGCAGCCGCAAACTTCTAGGTTCTCACGGATTGCTTTCAAACGATAACCACAGTCGTTTAGTTATCAGTTAAATTTAGAGTGCTTAACTCTATTGTGAACCACAGTGTAGCCTCAAATAGAAAACCACCCGTGGCACTCTACGCTGCAGGTGGTTTTCTATTGATACATAGTAATGGCTAGCTTTTGCTCAGCGCTTAATCACTGACGCTTAGTGCTAGCCTCTAACATAAATAAATTAGCTGATAATAGAGTGCTGCCGGCCTTGTGTACGTGCATGTTTACCGCTCAAACATCCAACTTTTGAGCTATCAGTTCATCCAATGACCACGCCCCAGCTCCATTGAGCAAAAAGAAAGCATAGAAACCTCCGTAGAGAGAGGCTGTTTCTAGAGGCGGAATCACCAAGCCATTTGCTTTAAGATGAAAGAAAATAGCGACGCCCATGGTCGCCAGTAAAGCGGCAGCATTAAACCGTGTGAGCAACCCGGCTACTAACAGCCCAGCACTGACTATTTCGACATACGCCGCACAGTATGTAAAAAAGACTGGATAAGGCAACCCAATAAATGCCACAACCCCCTCAGCAAAGCCTGCAACATCAGCCAACTTATCTAAACCGTTGTGAATCATTAAGCCACCTGCTAGTAGCCGAACGACAAACCAAATAATTTGAAACGACGTACGCTCTGACGACGTAGACCTTAACAAGAAAGCAATCAATGACTGCTTCTCTTGAGACTCTGTGCTTGCCATAGAAACCTACCCATCCCCATAAATTTGTACTTACCTTTATAAAAAATCGTAGCACCTAAAATCGGAACGGATCATCCTGAAAACTCGGTTCAAAGTAGATGAACATAACCCAAGCTAGTGCCGTTGTAATCGGGGAAAGAACAACTAGTACACGTAAATCAATGAAACTGGAAAAGTCAAGCATAATGCCTCCTGTCACTAACATTTAACCTTTGTCTGCGTTCTCTTTTTTTCAATAGAGACAGCACAACAGATCGATTTCGCCAAACACTCTTTAGATCAGGCCTGATCATCAATGCTTGTTCAAATGAATGCAGAGATGCACGATACTCTTTGAGCTTAAACAATGCAGCCCCTCGGTTGTTCCAAGCAAGGGCTGAATCTTTTTCATCCCATTGCCCATCACCTTTAAGGGCTAAATTACAAGAGGACAATGCTTGGTTATAATGCGCTAGCTTACTTAAAGTTCCGCACCGATTAGCCAGCGCTAATGAATAGTTTGGTTTAATTAGCAAGGCATGATCGTAAGCCATCAGAGCATCTTCATATCGCTCTATTCTAAAAAAGGCTTGACCTAATCTGTTCCAAGCTTTGGAACTACTCGAATCAGGCCTAATCGCACTTGCCCAAAACTCAGTATCAAAGCCCTCAGAAAATCCCTTGATGTGGTGATCGCCCTGAGATGAGCCTAGGAATCCCGACGACTGCAAAGATTGAGATCCTTGAAAAGTTAGCTCGCCAGCAGATAAATAGGCCATTTGAAGATCGCCTAGCGAACGTTCTGGTAAGTCAACCATTATTTCACAAGAGTTAATTGAGGGAAATATACGACAGCTTTTAACATTCTCTGCATAGGAAACCTTAGAGAACAACAACCACAATCCCAAACTTAAAATAGCCAGCTTTACTAGCCTACTTAACCCTACAGAGCTTGTCTCTATCATTTTTGACCAGGGGTTCATCACCACCTCTCCAAACTTCCAACTTGCTAAGTCATCGTTTGAATGTAAATTTAATTGGCTTAACTTTCCTGAAAAGCACACCGCCAGAGGCATCTTTGTCAAATATGGTTAACTGGCTGAACAGAGAATCGACGGTGCTAATAGCCACTCTAGAGTCTCGCTTAGAAAGAGAGGTATTGACATTTCCTACACTGCTAATACATGAGCTGAAGTCAATGTACTCAGGAATACCTACCCCTGATAGCACTAACAAAGGCTCACTGTTACCCGATAGCGGGGTTTCCTCGTATCCATTAATATCGTAAACTTCCTTCCCACAGAGCGTTTTTTCCGTATGCTCAAGACCCGAGTAGGGTGAAGTATAGGTCATTTTGAACATAGCCCCTTCCAACTTACTTAGCGGAATAGGTGCTGTTGCCCCTTGCTGACTTTTGGGTTTCTCAAGTTCAAGGCCACGAATTGCCTCCTGCAATGCCTTCTCACTATAAACTAGCTCTCCAGTTAAAAGGCCATCGCGTCTAGCATTTCCCTGCGTCTCAAAGGATAATGTTGCTGAAAAGGCAGGACTTGTTGAAAGCATTAATATGAATACTATTGTCATAAATGACAGTAGCAAAGGGCCGAACCAGCGATTCAACATCAATAGAAATCTCCAAAGCTTGTATAGATTAATGATTGTTGTCTTCTTACTAGGCAGACAAGTACAATCGCACTTGCTTTAAACACTTCATGGACGACTACTTCACAGGAAGATATGGAGCAGTCGCCTACTTTGTGGGAGCCAGCTCTGTGCTGCCTGATGTCCGACGACGGGTAAGCGTATTGAACAAAACCTGACCAATTGCCTTAAGCAAATTGCCCTCTAGCTCTTGAAAAAGCTTCATATTCAAGTCAAAAGCCGCATTTGCCTCATCTACAATGAGATCTTGCAACTCCTCGTTCAAAGGCAAAGCATCTAGCTGGGAACGATAAGCTACTTTAAACTGCTTTTCATCTGGAATTTCTTCAAAGGTATAAAAAGCAGTGCCCTCACCTTCCGACAAGTTAAGTGCTCGTTGAGCAATACCTTGAAGAATCTGACCGCCTGATAGGTCACCAAGATACCTTGTATAAGAGTGAGCAATCAGCAATTCTGGTTTTTCTTCGGAGACCTGACGGATTCGCTCCAAATACACCTGCGTTGCTGGAGAAATCTCGATCTTCTGCTTCCAACTATCACCATAGTAGAACCTCAAATCCTGCTCTAGGCTACGCTGTCGGTTTAATACCGGATAATAGACCTGGCTTAGGATAGGGTGATCTTGATGCTTTCGCATCTGATCTTCCATCTCTGAGTACACGTAATAAAAGCTACCAACTAGTTTTCTGTAGCTATTCTTCTCGACAACACCTTTTAGAAAGCACCTCACAAACCCGACATTTTCGGCCATCGTATGCGCTTTCTTTGTTCCTTCACGGAGCTTAGTTGACAAACTAGAATTCACCACAATTAAATCTTCTAAGAAACGACAGACAATCTACACAAAGACGGGAATACATTAAAGAGAGTCGACACAGATAGACATCGAGTATTCTGGAGATTCCTGAACAGTTCAGAGACTCTCCCCTCTTAAAACCCTCTGAATCTCCTCAAGAGTAGGCTTTCCGTAGTTAAAAACATTCCAGATAACAGACAACACTAATGGAATTAGAACTAAAGCAACTCGCGCATCCAAACCTAGAATGCTTAGGCTATCGGGCAGAGGGGTCTCGCGCCTAATAAACTGCATTGAACCAATAGCGCCTAAAAACCAAACTGACGGCACTCCCAAAGCATGAATAGACAGCCAGCGAACGGTGTAGATAGGATATCTTCTAGGCGAATTTTGTTGGCTAGGAACATTTGCTGTCATCTTATTACGGTCTCCCCAGGAGATAATTGAATACAAGATTTTTGTGAAAACTTTATTGACTTCGTTCTGATTAATCTAAGCTGGGCGCAGATTGGCTGGCTGGCGCGTTAAAGCCCTCTAAGTAGTCGTCAAGCTTTTGCTTAGCTTCTTTTCGCTCCATGATAATTGGAGGGGATTGGTTGAACTGGTAGTAGTCGCCTGGTCTAGGGGTACCAAACGCATCGTAAGCAAGCCCGGTGCTCACAAACAGCCATCCTGAAATGAAAACAGCTGGGAAATTAACAATATGAAGAATCCAAAATTTTGGATCGGTAATAATATCTCCTAAAGGGCGTTCTCCAGTATCACCTGCCATATCATGATCTCCTAAATTAAAGAGGTTTCAAAGGAACAAAACTAAAAGCTTGAGTACCATTGGAAGCAATCACTAACCACTCAGAGGAGAAAAAGAGTCCTTATAGGCCCGCTAGCAGCCAACCAAAAGCAATTTAAGCCTCGGTCAGCAAAGGCTATTAAATGCTGATTTCTAACACCGACATACTCCAATAGATGATATTAACTGTCAATAAGACAACTCATGAAGATATGTAAAACGCATTCAAAATAAGGTCCCACTTTTACAAAAGTATTCCGCGAATGCCTTTTATGTCAGCAATTTTATGGATTTAACAAACCGTAGGTTACCAGAATGAAAAAATGTGACTTGGAAAACACTCTGTTTCCCATCCATCTACAAGTGATAACTACTCTCTATAACTGACAGCCATTCTCTAGGGATTTTGTTAATTAACTCCATTCAATCCACTGGGATAACGTAACTTTCTCATGCAACCAATATCTTCCTTAGTTACAGTCCTCACTTCGGGCGCACCATCTCAAATAACCAGTGCCTTGCTAACTAAGCGGAAGACAGGGGCCTATGCTGCTCGGCTAGCCGCTAAGCTTCTGTTTAGCTTAGGGTTGTTGTTCCTCTATCCAGGATTGGCTCAGGCCAACTCATTTGAGTTTGGAAACTTACAAAAAACCTTAGAAAGTCACAATTTCACCGTGGTCCTGGATCTGCCGCCACAACCGGGTAACTATGGCTTATTTCAGCCATCCACCCGCACGATTTGGATTAACCCAGTTGTTTTTGATTTAGAAATTTCTGTTCCAACGCTAGTGCATGAGGCGGTTCATGCGGCGCAGCTATGTAGTAGCACAGATAACAATCTGGCACCTTTGAACCTGGGGTTAGCCCCCTACGCTAGAGCCTACCGGTTATATACGCGCTATACAGGTATACGACGTACGCTAGAAATTGAAGCTTACACAATCCAAGCTCGCTCTGATCGAGTAGAGTACGTCACTAATTTGTTGAATAGCCGATGTTGAAACTCGATGATGCTGTTCCAGTAAGTAATAGGGAAAGCGACCCATCCTTATATGCAACTGAATTCTGATGAAGTGATGGTATTCTACATATCTGAAACTTTAGCTAAAGAGCCATCAGGGAAAAGCTTCAGCGTCAATGGTTCAATTACCACCACATATGGCAGCGTATTTCCCATCACTGCTTTAATTCGTACAGGCATAACGCCATGAGGAGGAAACGCCCACCACTCTCCATCGCGGCAAAATGGATCAGTGTAGTCATGAGCCTGACACCAGGCTTGACACACGCCTTGAATGGCCGCACCAAGATTGGGATAGTGAAAGATGGTCATACGGCAGGCAGTTGTTCTATTGCTTTTATCGAGTTGGGAAGAACAGTAATAATCACTGAAAGTATCTAGTGGCAGCAACTGACTCGACTCGTAGCGGTGAGCCCCCGCGCCGCTTGGCGGCACTAGAGCGTGTATCCGTCGATTATAAGAGCTTGCTTTAATGCTCATCCGTAGCTAGCCGTTTTTGTACAATCCCTGAAACCACAGCTAAAGCAAACATCCCCAGTAGCGCTACCCCAAGTAATAGCTTTCCACCTTCCAAAAGGCCTGCCCCCAGTGCGACAATAGGCGGATTAGAGTTAACACCGGCGCAGGCGCAAATTTCACCCATCGAGCTTTAGTCAGTCTAACGCTATAACAAACAAAATCAAAATGGAAGCATGGCCGCACTTCTTCTTTTGTCATCTAATTATTCCACACTTCATTAAAGTCGCTTTTTACAAGCGCCTGTTAAAGGCCGTTTTTTGACACGCTGTCGTTTGATTTTTTGCTCTCACTAGCAATACGGTTAAGAGTCAGCTTTAACGAAGTCCCTTTTATCACCACGATGATTAACCGCCAACCTCACTCAAGCCCCCTAAAATTAGGTGCTATATCTGGCGCTGTCTCTGGCACCTTACTGGGTGCGATCACCCTTCTTTCTCCTGCCCCATCCGCTGCGCAAGAAGTCGATGCGCCAACTGGTAGTCAAGTAGTCACGATTGAATTTGATGGCGTAGTGGGCGATGCACCTTTCTCTTGCAATGAAACCTACCGATTGGGCACTCAAAGCACGGCCTTCGCGCCCTTAGATTTTCGGCTGTATGTTTCTAATATTACGCTTACAAGCGCAACCGGAAACACCGTTCCTTTAGAACTTGAACAAGACGAGCAGTGGCAGTATCAAAACGTTGCACTACTGGATTTTGAAGATAAGACAGGCACCTGTGCAAACGGAACATCCCAGACGCGCAATCAGGTAATGGGGGTGGTGCCTGCTGGCGATTACACTGGCGTGCAATTCACCGTAGGCGTGCCTTCTGAACTCAACCATATTGATGCAACGTTGGCACCATCGCCACTAAACCTCACCTCACTTTGGTGGAACTGGAACGCTGGCTATAAGTTTGCTCGCATTGACTTTCAGCAAACAACGGATACGGCAAGCACGCCTTCAATCAACAACACCCTCACAAGCAATGCCTTGAAAGGAGAAGATGGCCAAACCGATGAGCATGGCCACGGCAACGGGCATGCTCATAGCAACGAGCATGGTGAAGGCGCTCATGGAGAACATGGCACACATGGCAATCATGGAGGCGCTCATGGTCATGGCGCTCATGGGGATGCGGCACAAGCCTTTGCATTCCATTTGGGCAGCGTAGGCTGTCAAATGGAAGATGGCCAAACTCCGGTTAGCTGCGCTTTGCCGCATCGGGCTGAGGTTGTTCTCTCTGACTTTAATCCTTCTCAAAATGTGGTAACGGTCGATCTAGCCCAGCTTTTTGCAGATACCGATATGTCACATAACCAAGCAGGCACAGCAGCGGGCTGTATGTCGAATCCAGCCGATATGGATTGCCAAGGCCCTTTACAAAATCTGGGGCTGCCTTTTGGAGAGCTGCCTGCCGGTGAGCAGACTGTTTTTAGCTTCCAATAAGCAAGTTTGTTAGGTTACGTAGAGCTACTGCTGAAGATATTGCTACCAAAGTAAAGTGCCTCATTCCCAAAAACATAAACAGAAGGCCAGTAAAGGACTGCTACGCTGGGCCAATTGGCTGCTGACGGCGATATTAGTATGCTGTTTGTCAATTGAGTTTGAGCGGGCGTTGAATGCAGCAGATTTCGTTGCAGCAGATTTCGTTGTGGCCGATCTAACTACTGCCTCAGAAGCTGCCTCACTCAGTACGGATAAGTTTCAGTGGAACTTGCCGCATTGGGTGCCTAAGCCCGTGGTGCCGGACAATAATCCAATGAGCGCAGCTAAAGTTGAGCTGGGCCGACGATTGTTTTACGAACCGCGTCTATCGGTAACTGGCAATTTTTCCTGTGCATCTTGCCATATTCAGGCACTGGCATTTTCTGATGGGCAAAAGACACCTTTGGGTGCAACCGGACAGGCACATTCTTTGAATTCAATGAGTTTGACGAATGTGGCTTACAACTCAGTGCAGACTTGGGCAAATCCTTTGATGCAACATTTGGAACAGCAAATGCTGGTACCTCTGTTTGGTGAAGAGCCGGTTGAATTAGGAATGGCAGGAAAAGAGAATAAGCTGATTCAAAGCTTAAAAGAAGACCCTGATTATTCTGCTCGATTTGAACAGGTCTTTAAAGCAGATCAAGCCACAGGGGAAGCGGTCAGCGTTCGAAATATTTCATTGGCGATCGCAGCATTTGAGCGATCGCTTGTCTCCTTTAAGTCTCCTTATGATCGCTATCGGTATGAGGGCGATCGCAATGCCATTTCTGACTCGGCAAAAAGGGGTGAAGCACTCTTCAACAGCGAGCGGATGGAATGCTTTCACTGCCACAGCGGACTGAACTTTAGTGACTCTACCCGTCATGAGCGTTCGGGCTTCACCGAAGTCGCATTTCACAATACGGGGTTGTATAACCTGGATGCTCAAGGCACATATCCACTAGAGAACACAGGTGTCCATGAAGTAACGCTTGATCCAAACGATATGGGACGATTTAGAGCACCCACCCTACGCAACATTGCGCTCACTGCGCCCTACATGCACGATGGCAGTATTACCTCACTCTCAGAGGTTATCGATCACTACGCGGCAGGCGGACGAACCATAGAAACTGGCCCACATGCTGGAGTAGGCAACAACAATCCACTTAAAAGCTCTTTCATACAAGGCTTTTCAATCACACCATCAGAGAAACAAGATCTGATCGCGTTCCTAGAGAGCTTGACGGATGAAACATTTATTACAAATCCGGCGCTGAGTAACCCTCACCAGTAAATACACCTCAAATATTGAATAACCGAAGAGCCAGTATTCACCGCAAGTATGCTTCCTTTAATTCTAAATAGTGATCTCATCTACAGTGGCCTCATCTACAGTGGCCTGACCATAAACTTATTCAGTCGATACCCTTCTATTTTGCGACGCAGCAACCAGGGAAACCATTGCACAAAAAATTTGGTTGGCCACGGCATTTGCGCCTTTAGCTCGTCATCTGCATCGAGGAAGCTACGTGAGCGCACCAGTTGAAGATTACCCCAGCTTTCGATTTCGCTTGGATCATCGCAGGCCCAACGAAACCAGCTTGCCTGGGGAAGGTATTTCATGGCGTCATGAGTGGCCTGCCCTTCGACCATTTTTTGAGAAGTGGTGTCGATCAGTAACCAGGCATCCGGAAAGCGCGCCGCAATTTGAGTCACCGCCTGCCGTACCTGCGCTGCTTCTAAGTAAATCAGCACTGCCTCAGAGATAAAACACCAAGGGCCACCCGTCGCCGCAACCGGTTCCATCCAGTCCGTATCTAACACGCTGGCTTCCAGCATGGTGCGACGAGGCTGGTCTTGAAAAAACTGTCGTCGCAGTGCGATTGTATCGGGCAGATCCAGATCAAACCAGTGGGCCTGGCCATTATCCAACCGCTCAAATCGCGTATTGAGGCCGCAGCCAATTTCAACCACTGTGCCAGTGGGATGCTCAGCTAAAAACGACTGCACATCTTGATCGTACATGCGTGTTCGGAAAGTAGCCCCGGCTAAAGACTGAGCCTTTTTCCATTTAGAGAAATCGTAATCTAGCGATTCAACAATTTGAACAGCTTTTTCATCCTGAATGAGACCATTTTTTCTTTGAGTCTGTACCGCTCGCCCCAGCAGCGGAATCAACAGCGTTTCTTGCACTGAGCCGAGGTTAACTGCAACTTTGGTCATGATGATGACACTCCGTTGAGATGTGGGTAGTGCTCCCATAATAGACGCTTACCAATAAATGGTGACTCAGCAATGACAGATACTCGTTTAAAAGCGTTTAGCACCTAAAGGGTGAACAACCATTACAGGAACACTCACGGGTACATTTATGTAAGGCTAATCAATCTCCGAAATTTCAGTACCTGCAGCCAAACAAAACAGGCTGTACTGGCACTGCTCACTTTTCCACACAACCTTGCTCAAAATACCAGACTCGGGATAGGCAATATGGTCTTGAAGCTGAAGGTTTGGGACCTGAGGAGAGATTAAGAGAGAAGTCATGGTAATGTCTTCAAGCAGAGTATAGAAGGCCAGAAGTGACTAATCAGCGACGTCCTAGAACTCATCCACCATTCTGCAAAAGCTGCCCCACCACATCCAACTGACCATCATTCAACTGCATCACAACAGCACTTCCAGACTGCGGAAATATATTGCTCAACGCAGTAATGTTGACCTGGTGGGTCACCATAACAATGACACCAGAAGACGCTTCATTCGCTGCCATATAATCCCTTACCTGATCCGTCTGAGCTTCAGCAGTACTGCGATCACGAAAAAACGAGTTCAGCGGCACAAAGGGCTCTACCGGGGCAATATTCATCAGCTCAGCCGTTTCCAAACACCGACACCACTGGCTAGAAAGCACCTGGGTAACCGGAATATTGCGATCGCGAAAAGCCTCACCAATGTCTCTAGCCTGCTGCCGCCCCGGCTCTGAAAGGTTGCGCTGGGTAGAACAATCATCGAGCTGGAAGTTGGCAGGGTCGCCCGTGCCAGGCGCGATCGCATGTCGCAAAAGAACAACATAGGTCTCCTCGTCAGCTGCCATTAGCTTTGTCCAGAGCGCGGCTTCTGCTGAGGACTGAGGAGAGATCTCGGCCGTTTGACTACGGGGCGCTGATACACTGACGGTGGGTTCTGCCTTCGATGCGGAAGCTTCTGGACTAAAAGCGGGCACAGTGTCTTTTGAAGCCACGCATCCCGCTACGACCCAGCTTAGGCAAACGCAAACCCAAAATTTAGAATAGAGATATCGCATTAGCGTGCAGCGCCTTACTTCCCTTCTTAGAACATAATGACCAGCAACTAAAGGGTATCAGCGATCGCAAACGTAAGGCCGCTATCCACGAATGACAGTGATTGAGCGCCCAGTAAACTATTTGGACATAGCAGCAGGGGCAGAATGGCTTGCTTGCGCAGCATCGTTATCATCAGTAGGGTTTTGCTCCATAACTTCTATCGAGTTAGTTAGGATATCAGTAATCGCTAGAACCCTTTATTGACAATGGCTAACTCGACTAGCAAAGTAAAAATGCATCCTTTCTTTGCTATATCAAAAAAATCCGGCGACCCCTCTAAAGAAAAGGGGCAAGCCGGAGGTGTGGTTCAAGTTAGTTTGAAGGCGTTTGTGCTCAGCGGGCCTTTTCCCGCCCTCCCTAGAAAAAGCCAGGTGTTATCTATACCAGCGCCAGTGCCTCCTCCACATTTGATACTTCAGAAACAGTGGTAAAGCTGTTCTCTCCTAATGTCGAGGCTTGCACATTATTTAATACCGCAAGGATCTCTCCAGTGTCGGCGACGCCCAGTAGGGTGTTGCCCCCGTCTTGAGTGAGAGTGAGATCAGCAAACAACAGTTCACCTTCGACAAGGCCAATCCGGTCAATGCCTACTTCAAAGTCGAGAATGGTGTCGGTGCCGTCACCGTTACCAAAGACAAACAGGTCGCTACCGCTGCCGTCCGAGAAGTTGTCGCCGACGAGAGTATCGTTGCCAGTGACGCCCATGATGATGTCGTCGCCTGCGTCACCATAGATCAGATCGTCGCCTGCGCCACCGCTAAGGATATCGTTTCCGGCTTTACCGCCAATACGATCGCTTCCCTCACCACCAAAGATAATGTCATTACCGCCAGGTTCTCCATCTTGAGGAGAACGAGAGTTTAGGTCTCCCCGTAAGATGTCGTCACCTGCGCCGCCGTTAATAATGTCATTACCCAGGTTACCTGCAACCGTATCATCGCCATCAGTGCCTGTGAGAGTATCATCGTCATCGGTACCGATAAGGCCCGCACCTGTGGGTGGTTGACTGTCGCCCCCAGTGAGAGTAGCGGTGAGTTCGTAGTTGCCAGGCTCAAACTGGTCTTCAAAGAACCAACCACTGCCAGTACCTTCTAGGTTTGGAGCATAGAAAGTGTTGCCTAAAACACTCACACCTGCATAGTAACTGCCAGCCTCAGATGCCGTAAATTCCACAGAGGCATTGTTGGTAGCTTGAGGAACAGTCGCTTCTGTGACCGAATTTTCAAAGATGGCGACTTCATTACCAGCGTCATCAAAAAGGCGTAAAACTGGAGCCAGCAGCGAGACTTCTATATCACCTGCTTCGTTTGTAATATCGCTGGCTTCGACATTCAAGGTAATCGTTTGTCCTGCCTCTAGGTTAAAGGCATACATATCGACATCTTCGGTAATGTCAGTAAACCCACTCAAGTACAGTGGTGAGAATACCTCTTGAACATCCAGGGTTGCGGTTGTTGTGTAAGTTGGATTACCGGTGCTCAGCCCCGTATCAGTGGCGGTTGCGATGGTGTCGTTAAGCTCATTTTCAGGGTTATCGTTATTATCATCGGTGCCACCATCATTGCCACCATCATTGCCACCGTCATCGGGAAGCACCACTGAATCGGGGTTATCGGCAATGGTGATGTCAATTGAGTTAGCTTCTGGGGAAATGTTATATCCCGGTCCACCAGCAATGCTAAAGGTTAATGTTTCTATTCCTTCGAGCGTGTCCTCTATTGTGAGATTAGGGTTTACGGTTTCGTCGTAAGCTGAAACTGTAATGGTCGCGGTTTGCTCCGTCATGGGCAGATAGAACCCACTGGCATCGCTGTCCACAAATGGTGCATCTGCTCCTGTAATCACAGCATCAAACACATTGAATTCGCGAACAGCATCTTCAGTTCCACTATCAACAAAGACCAACACGCCTTCCGCAGGGGGGGGCTCACTCAGGCTAATGGTTAATGTTGTTGTGTTACCTTCTGATTCTACGAGTTCTGTATTGATGGCAGATAAGTTGACTGTCGGTGAGGTCGCGACATCAGGCACATCGCTCAACGTATCGTAGATGGGGGTCGAAAAATTCATCCCATCTGCTTGATAGCCAGCCGATGGAATCAAAGTTACCGCTAAGTTTTGAGTCCCATCGGTAGGGACAATTTCTGCGTTGTCTAAATTCAGCGTGAAGCTGGCAACCGTCGCCGTTAGATTCAGCCGTAATCCAGTCGGCACACCTGATTCATCAAAAATCGCTCCAACAATCGTAACGCCACTACCCTCAATGAATCCCCTGACATCAATTAACTCAGTCAGGGCCGCATTGGTATCTAAAAAGATTTCTACGCCATCTGCGGGAAATTCTCCTTCAGTAGAGAACTGGAACGTCAAAGTAGACGTTTCAGGTGACTCTTCACCATCAAGAACAGGCTGTACTATGGCATTGGCAAGAAAAGCTGCATCTGCTGTAACAGTCAGTGGTGTAGCCGTAAAGGAAACTACTGGGCCAGTGCCATCTGGGGAGGGAACCACAGTTGGCTCACCGTTAAAGGAAATTGACTGGTTTAATGACAGATTTATCTGATATTCACCAATGGTGTTTCCAGAACCGCTACCCACTACGTTTGGATCGTAGAAATCGGTTTCAAAGCTGTCAAATGGGCTATTGGCAAAACTACTCACCCCAACATAGTAAGTCCCTGCGGTTTCTGCCGTAAATTCTATGTAAGAATCAACGTCAACATCTGCGTTAAACAATTCTTCTGGTGCAAAGTTGTCGTCGCTTTTAGCTAGGGCATTCCCCTGTGCATCAAATACTTGCAAGATACTATCTAGTTCTGAGCCGATTTGGCTCGCATCGATATCAATTTGCAAGAAATCTCCTGCGTCCAGATCCACTGAATAGATATCAACGTCTTCACTGATATCTGTACGCAATGACAGATCCGGGTCGAAGAAATTACCAAAAATTGCATCGTTAAACGTCACCGTTGGGTTGTCTGCCGTTATACCACTGGGAGTCGCTGTCGCAATGGTATCGTTTGAACTCTCCCCTTCTGGAGCTTTCGGAGACTCGGTAGGTGACTCAGTCGGCGGTTCAGTGGGTGGCTCAGTTGGGGGATCCGTAGGCGGCTCGGTCGGAGGTTCAGGCACACCCGGCAACTGACTGGCCTCATCGGCAAACAGCACAGTGCTGGTAGCAGCAGCCGCATCAATCGTATAGTCGCTCAGGTCAGTAATGCTATTTTGATCGTCCGGAGCCACCTGATCAGCCGTTAGCAGTGAGAATTCAGCCTCTACCAAACCATCAAAGGTCTCTGGCAAAAACGTATCCGGTTCAGGATTGTCAAAAACATTAAGGGTGACCGTTGCAAATGTAGACCCTTCAGTAATTTGAACCGCCAGACCAGAGTTATCGAAGTTGGTCTGGGTTGCTAACAGATTGAGATTCTCGAATTGGGGGGTTGCGATCGCACCGGGCAGATCCAGGCGGTTTAATATTTGCTCGATTTCACTGTCGATGTAGACCTTTAGTCCTCCGGCGGGGGCGGGTTCATCCAGATCAAAACGAACCGTCAGCGAAGTACCTTGGTCTTCGACCAGTGCGTTAAGGGCACCGTCAAAGCTGGTCGAAGTAGACAAGCTAACTTGAGGCATTGTTGCGAAACTCCATTATTGTTTTATTGCCCTATAGCAACGCGAAAGGGGCTCAACACCCGATCAAATTTCGATTGCTAATGAGACTAATTTGCAACAATCCTATGGGGGTTAGGAGCTTGTACCGATTTTTCTAAACGATGTCTTTGCCTTAATGAACTCAAACGGATTTTTTCTGAGCACAGACGGATTTTTCATGTCAATCGACAGGATTTTCGATACGTTGTTGGACTAATGCCAAACTTTTGCTTAAAGGCTCTGGCAAAAGAATTGGGGTGCGCATAACCTGCCAGTCGACTTATTTCCGCTGCACTGAGGCTTCCTTCTGCTAGTAACTGCTTGGCGAGTTCTAAACGATAGGCTTGCAACTCACCAAACACAGTGTTTCCAAAGACCTGACGAAAGCCTTTTTTCAATAAAAAGTCATTTAACCCTACCTGGCGAGCCAATTCTACTAAGGACGGTGGATTGTACATATCTCGCAGCAAAATCTCTCTAGCATAATGAATCCGCTCTATCTGCTCTGGTTTCAGCGCACCTTTTTTGACTTCTCCCTGTTGAAGAGTGACTTCATGGTCTAGCACCAGCGCTATTAGCTCAAGGAGTTTACCTTCTAAGTAGGCTCGCTTGACCATCCCCTGATAAGGACAGTGCAAAATCTGTTGTAAAACCGTAGCCATCATTGGCTGGGTGTCTCCAGACCGAAAATAAGCCTCCTGGCTTGGGCGTTTAATTAAGTGCTGCAGATTTTTGGGTAGTGCTTCTTCTGGAGAAGAAACAAAAGAATGGAGTGTTGAAGGATTAATCTCAACCCCAATATAAGAGTGAGGATGCGCGTCTGAATAATTCGACACACTAGGAGGTCCCAGACCATTACTCTGCAAGTAATACTTTCCAGCAACAGATAGGTTCAGGAATTCACTAGACTTAGAGGCAAAAAAGATGTCCTCTCCCTGCCCTGAAAGCGTAAACCAAAGCCAGATGATTGCGCATTCCTCCTCGTAGGAATTAATGACAATATGATCGCAGAGATGATGGTGATCCATCCGTAACCGAAGTCCTTCTCGCAAATCTACGTCTCGTCGCCATCCTTGAGAAATTCGAGCATCAAATTTATAGATAATATCTGAAGTGTCTGAGGGATCGCACTGTAGCGCTTCTTCGTTGGTTTCCTGGAATTGTTCTTCAAATTCATTTTCTGTCAGTTTAATTGTCATAGCGAGTTCACTGATTAGATAATAAGTAACAGATCTATTCTTCCTCTAACCCTCGCAGCGCGGGCAGCCGCCAGCTCCACCCTCCCACCATAAGACAGATCATCGAACTGCCTGAAAACAGTAATGCCATCCCGGAGCCTGGGCCTGTCCCCACAATGGGGCCAAACACCGTTTGCATCATTGCCGAAGACTGCATCGCCGGTTCAAACACCCGATCACTCAGTGGACCAACAACAAACGTAATGGGCACGCTCACTAAGTCATAAGTCAAAATATGCGAGGCAAACACCCGCCCCTGAACAGCTGCTGGCGTTGCCAGGGTCCATAGCGCCATCTCGGAACCCAAGATTAGCGGAAAGCTCATGGACGAAAAAAACTGCAAGGGCATCCATACTGACAGGCTCTGCCCCAAGCCAAACAGTATGTTTGCTAAGCCTGCCCCCATAAACCCCGTCAGCATGCCGCTGACCCGCCGCTTGGGGCCGCCCCATAGGCTAATCAGCACCGCACTCGTTACCCCACCAATGCCAGCCATGGCGGTCACCAATGCCAGCGCTTCCGAGCTGCCATCAGTGCGGGCTAAAACAAAGGGGTCGTAAATCACATTGCTGAGCTGCAGCGTGGCATGGAATAGAGTCGTAACCAGGAGGAGCGATCGCAACTGTGGCGAACCGAGCAGTTGCCGATAGCCAAAGCTGACCTCTTTCCACACAGCGGCGATGCGGTTAGAGGCTTTCTCCTCGGGAATCTCCGCCGCCTCTGGGGGCGGCTGGGGAATGTGGAGCAGGGCAACCACAGTGAGACAAACCGCAGTAGTGGCCAGCTCAATGCACCAGAGGCCGCCGAACCCAATGATAGGGTAAAGCAGTCCCGCTAGGGGCGGTGCGACAATGCCAGAGGCGTACCACATAGCGGTATCCATGCTGTTAGCGCGGACGTACTGGTCGGGCCGCACTAGCATTTTGATGGAGGCCCGGTAGGCAATGGATCCAAAGCGGCTAAAGCCCCCGTTAATGAAAATGGTGACGTACAGGTGCCAAATGGCCAGATGCCCTGCCAGGGAAAGTCCCAGCAGCGACAGGGTTGAAAGTGCCGCCACAAATTTGCTGAGAAGCATCAGGCGTTTGCGGCTGGTACGATCTACTAAAATTCCTGCAAACAGGGCGGTGAAGATGCGCGGCAGCTGGGAGAAAAAGCCCGTCAGCGTCAGGGCGGTGGCGAGGCCCGTTTGATCCCAGACCCAGAGCGTGATGGCAAACCAGGCCATGCGATCGCCTATTTCGGCGATCAGATAACCCAGCCACAGAATTGTAAACTTACGCAAGTGCGGATGTAATTGACAACACTGCGAGTGTACAGCGCCAAAAGCTAGCCCCTGGCGAGGCTTACACAGCCCAAAACTGAGAAGGAGAGCGATATGAGTATGCTATTTCGCTTGCGCAGAAAAACACCCTAAACTGAGTTAGGGTAGGCACTTTAGCCGATTAAATGTAGGCGACACTAGATGGAATGTGGTGGAAGCAGTTGCTTAAACTTCTGAATAGAGCCATACCAGTCGGAGGGATGGCTTCTTAAGAAGAATTACCGATAAGCGCTTCGTGTGGATCGGACTCGTAGTCTGTCTTAGCGTATGAAAATTTGGCTGCATGAACCGTTTAGCCGGAGAAAATGTCAGCAACCTTGAAATACTCCAAGATTGCCAACATGGTTCAAGTTAGTTTGTCTGACGCAAGTTTAGGAGTTGCGCCCACTCCAAGGCCAGTGTATCCGAAATCACTTTGGTTAGATCAGTACCATTGCCTCCTCTGGGTTAGAGACATCAGCTACGGTTTCAAAGCTGCTTTCGCCCAGCCCCGAAGCTTGAACATTGTTCAAGATTGCTAGCGTTTCGCCTGTGCCAGACACGCCGAGCAATGTGTTGTTGCCGTCCTGAGTGATCGTGAGGTCAGTAAACAACAGTTCACCTTCGACGAGACCAATCCGGTCAATACCCACCTCAAAGTCAAGAATAGTGTCTGTTCCATCGCCGTTACCGAACACGAATAGGTCACTACCGCTGCCGTCGGAGAAGTTGTCGCCGACAAGCGTGTCATTCCCGGTGACGCCCATAATGATGTCATCGCCTGCGTCGCCGTAGATCAGGTCGTCGCCTCCGTCACCGCTGAGGATGTCATTACCAGCTTTACCACCGATGCGGTCATTGCCCTCGCCGCCGAAGATGATATCGTTGCCGCCCATGACGTCATCTTGGGGACTGCGGCTGTTAAGGTCACCCCGGAGGATGTCATCACCTGTGCCGCCGGAAATGATGTCGTTGCCGAGATCGCCGAAGAGAGTGTCATCAGCTTCAGTGCCGGTGAGGGTGTCGTCGCCAGGGGTGGGTGTGACAGGTGGGGGTTGAATATCACCTTCGGTGAGGGAAGCGGTGAGGTCATAGTCACCGTAGAAGACACCCACCTCTGGGAAGGTCCAGCCACTGCCGCTAAACTGAACGTTGGGGTCGTAGTTGCGGTTACCCAATGCACTTACACCCACATAGTAAGTGCCTGCGGTTTCGGCAGTGAACGCTAAGTAAGGGTCGCGGGAGAAATCTTCACCGGGGGCCGCACCGTCATTATTGGTAGCCAGTTCGTTACCTTCGGCATCAAACAAGCGCAGTTCGGTATCGACGGTCTGAGGGATATCTTGGAATTCGGGGAGGATATACAC
>JBCCOO010000070.1:0-27488 GCA_039025345.1 Cyanobacteria bacterium P01_D01_bin.105
CGATCCGCAGTACGGTACGCCGGTTCCTCCGCTTGAAGATCGCAACGTTGTTGGAAGCTTTGACAATGCAGATAATATCTTGGGGCTTTACCTGCAAAATCAGATCGCACTGTTGCCAAATCTTAAAGTCCTAATCGGCGGTCGATACGATTTTGCCAATACTGAAAGTGGATTTGACTTTTCATTTAATGGCACGGAGTTTACGTCGTCCGAAGAGTTCGATAGTGAAGCGTTTTCACCCCGCGTAGGCATTGTCTATCAGCCCATTGAACCCATTTCTCTCTACGGCAGCTTTAGCCGCTCTTTTATCCCTAATAGCGTTACCACTGTTGATGGCGATGTCATTGAGCCCGAACGCGGGACGCAGTACGAAGTGGGCGCCAGAGCCGAGCTAGGCGATGTGACGATTAATTTGGCCGCGTACGACATCACAAAAACCAACATTACTCGCACCGATCCTGATAACCCTGATTTCTCTATTCCGGTGGGTGAAGTGAGCAGCCGTGGCATTGAATTAGATGTCGCAGGGGAGATAACAGACAATTGGAACGTGATTGGCTCTTTGTTTTTTAACGATGCGTTTATTTCTGAAGGCGATGCCAGAAGCCCCGAAGGTGATACCTTGATTAACGCACCGGATTCGGGTGCGAGTCTGTGGACAACGTACGAAATTAAATCGGGTGGTTTACAAGGATTAGGATTTGGCGCGGGCGTATTTTATGTAGGCGATCGCGAAGCACAAATCCCCAACGATGTGGTTTTGCCTTCATACGTGCGAGGTGATGCTAGCGTTTTCTACAGTCGTGATAATTGGCAAGCTCAGCTCAACTTTCAGAATCTGTTCAATACGGCCTACTTCGACTCCACTCAGAACACGGGCTTAATTTTTCCGGGTGAGCCTTTTACAATCGTAGCTGGGATTTCAGCCCGGTTTTAGCGAAGCTGTTTGCTGAGGCTTGCAAGTTGTCATAACCTTTATCCCCTAGCCCCTTTAAAGACACAATCTAGCAATCCCTTGGTTGCATAGTGCGTTTTCCCTCAAGGAGAAGGGGAATCGGACTCAAAATCCTTCCCCCTGAGGAGAAGGATTTTGACTGAGAGCGACAGAGAATTGCAAGCGTGGCATGCACTCAGTTGTTTGCTCAGTTTTTCTCGCATGGTTTTGATCAGTTCAACATCAATGAAAATGAGTTTTCGCTCAATGCTTCGACCGATTCGTTTTTTAACTCTGCTGCTGTCTGTAGCGTTGCTCAGCATCGCGTGTCAGCGTAGCTCTATCGAATCGACAACTGCAGCAGAGTCAGCGTCTACAGCCGCTGATTGCCGCGTCGTAGCACATGAAATGGGAGAGACTAAGGTTTGCGGTCAGCCTCAGCGGGTGGCGGTACTCACTCCCCATCTGCTAGATAGTATTTTGTCCCTGGGTGTTCAACCATTTGCCTATGCGCAGATGGGTATCGTAAACTCGCAAACGTTCGATCAGCCAGAAGCGCAGATTCCCTATCTGGGGTCTTATGTAACCACTCAGCCGATCAATTTGGGCAGTCGCCGCAGCCCTTCCTTAGAGCGCTTAGCGCAGTCGAAGCCCGATGTAATTTTGGGTGAACCCTGGCACATTAAGGAGCAGTACGATTTTTTATCTCAGATTGCGCCAACGCTGCTGTTTAGTGATGTTGGGCCAAACGACGACCAGCACTGGCGTCATAGCATAAACGGTATTGCGAAAGCGCTAGAGCGAGAGGAGCAAGCCAAAGATCTGTTAGAGCGCTATCCCGAACAGATCGCGGTCGCCCGTGAAAAGCTGGCGCCAGTAGTTGCCGCTTACCCGCGCGTACTGGCGATCGCGCCTGACGATTTGGCCGGAACCATTTTCTTTATGGAAGACAGCACAGCATCTAACTTACTGCGAGAAATAGGGTTCGAGATTGTCACATCCGAAGCCTCTTCCCTTTTACCCGATAGCAATTCACCCGTTTCTATTGAGGTGTTTCCTCAAATTGATACAGATCTGATCTTTGTGATGGCTTGGTCAGAAAATGAGGCGTCTTCACGGGATAAAATTAAACAGCAGTGGGGCAACCATCCGCTGCTGAGTCAAATGCCAGCCTTCAAAGATGGGCACATATTTTTTCTAGATTATTTTCTTTGGGCTAGCAACACTCGTGGGCCTATCACATATCAGTTAATTCTAGAAGAACTGCCCAACATGCTGTTGCCACTGGTTGAGGAAGACGCACAATACCAAACACAACCATGAACACCAGAACAGCAAGTATCCTATTTTCTCCTTTTCGCTGCTATTTCAACTTAGTTGCTAGCATTTTCTTATTACTTTCCATTTCAGCCTGCATAAAAACAGAAAATACGTCTGCACAGACTCAATCTACAACAACATCCGTATCAACAGAAGACTGTCAAACAATCGAGCACGCGATGGGAGAAACTTGTGTTCCACTCAACCCTCAGCGAATCGTAGTTTTAGACTACGTAATGCTAGATCACACCGTCGCGATAGGCCAAAAGCCAGTAGGCAGCCCTCTCAAATATGCTCGCGCTGACTTAAAAGCTGGCATCGTCGATCTCGGTGACTCTAGCGCAATAAATTTAGAGCGCGTCTTAGAACTTCAGCCAGATCTGATTTTGGGGATAACGTCATCGCCTCCGCCTTACTCTCAGCTAACTCAAATCGCGCCTACCGTCATCATGGACTACGGTCACAGTGGAGATTGGAAAGAACACTTCACGTTTGTCGGCGAAGTTTTGGGTCAACCTGATGAGGTCATGCAGGTTATGGCTGATTACTACCAGAGAGCGGCAGAATTTGAACAAAAAATGAAAGCTCAGAACGATTATTTGGCGTCAGAGAACCGTGATGAAATTCGAGAGATTTCTATTGTTCGACTAAGTCCTGCTAGGATTAGGATCTTCACCAGGACTGGGCTCATCGGCACTGTTCTAGAGGATGTGGGCCTATCACGTCCGCCATCACAAGACTTAGGCTCTGAGGTAACAGAAGCGTTAGGGTCTAGGTCTAATCCGATTCATTATTCTATTTCTAAAGAATCTCTAGACACAGCAGATGGTGATGTGATTTTCGTCCTCGTTGACGACTGGAATTCACAAGTTAAAGACTCCCTCAGCTCTCTTAAAAATGATCCTTTATGGCTAGCATTAAATGCTGTTGAGCAGAGTAAGGTTTACGAAGTTTCATCTGCGGATTGGGCTTCAAGTGGCCCGGTTACAGCCAATGCAGTCCTTGACGATTTGTTTAAATACCTTCTGGGAAAGTAGAGGAAAGGTCACTTAGACGATCGCCACAACCCATCGCTAGAAGTCTTAAGTGACAACAGCTCACTCAACTAGCAAAGTGCGTAGGCGTTAGCCTTTTCCGTGAGTATGCATCCGCACTTTTCTATATTTCGCAACAGCTCTATTAAAATCATGACTAAAAATTGTCTGAAAGCTGCCAAGAACCGTCATTTTTCAAGCACAAAAGCTTCTGATGATATGGTTTTAGTGAAGGGCGATGGCCAACACTAATGGGTGTAATATCATGTTGCTTAAGCTGCTGGTAAAGATGATTCTCGTTGGCCAGATCAAGCGCACTCGTAGCTTCATCAAGGATGACATATTGAGGGGCCTGTAATAGGAGTCGGGCAAAGGCTAAACGCTGTTGTTCTCCTAATGAAAGAGATTGGTTCAACTGAAGGCTAAAATCAGCATTAGCCAGGTTAGGAAGATTAACTTTTTGGAGAAGTTGACGCAACTGATTTGTCTCAATGGCAGAAACATCATCTGAATTGGGATAGAGAAGCAGCGATCGCAAATTACCCGGCGGCATATAAGGCCGCTGAGGAATAAAAGCGACAGAGGCAGGGCACTGTATACGCCCGTGCCCCGTTTGCCAAAGTCCTGCGATCGCTCTTAGCAAAGCGCTCTTGCCAACCCCGCTTGGCCCCATAATTAAGAGACTTTCGCCCTCTGCCAAGGTCAGCGATAGCGATTGAATCAGTAGTTGGGCTCCATCAGGCGTGGTAAGGGAAAGGTTCTCGATTATGAGCTGTGGGCCACGCTGACGAATAATCTTTTGTGGCGCTGTATTTTGTGATGCCGTATCTTGTGGCGCCGGCGAAGAGGACACTGGCGACTGAGACGAGAGCGATAGACTTAGCTCCTGCAGTCTTTGGGTTGCTGCGCCGAGGCTGGTGAGTTGCTGAAGCTGCAGAACAATGAGCGCTAGTGCAGAGAGCGTAAGGGTAAATGCTGCACCAGCTTGGGTGACATCGCCAATTTCTAGCTCACCTGCAAACAGCCTGGGTGCCAGAATAAATCCAGGAATTAGGAAGGTGGCATAGCGGTAGTGATTTTGAAAAAGATTTAAGCTGAGCTGCCAACGAATGAGCCGATTAAAGTTGTCAAACACACGTCCGAACTGGTGCCAGCTTTGAGAGAATTCTTGTGACTCGCCTCGGTAAAGGGCGATCGCTTCTGTATTCTCTCGAATACGCGCTAAATCATGACGAAAGGTTGCTTCTCGCTGAAGCTGCTGTGTATTAATTCGCAGCAATGGCCGACCAAACCCAAGCCCCGCAACCACACTGCCTATGACCGCATACCCCAGCAAAAATAGCATGAGCGGCTGTGAGATAGACAATAGCAGCCCAGCAAATCCCACTAGCTGAAAGCACGACTCCACAACAATTTCAAAAAGCCTGATCGTCTCTTGCGTCAGGGTTCTAATATCTTCCTCAATGCGCTGAGCAGGGTTATCAATCTCTCCTTTTAAGCGCAGTTGATAGAAAATTTGATGGTTTAGATACTGCTGTAAATAGCGGCGAGTAAGCCACGTACGCCAAAACAGCGATAGCTTAGCGCGGATGTAGCCGCTGGCAGAGGCAAACGGAACACTGACACTTAAAATAACGGCAAATATAAGCGCCGCCTGAAAAAAGCGATCACTATCTTGAGCCGCTAAGGCCGAGGTCAGCTCCCCGCCATAGATCAAAAAAACAACCTGCAGTCCAGTACGGATTAATAACAACACGACCAGCAGAATAAGCAGTCCCCAGGCGCCCCATTTCTCTCTTGATTTCCAATAGGGTAAGGCCACCGCAAGTAGCGTGCTCTTATCAGGAGAACGAGTATTAACCGAGCGGGTATCAACAGAATGAAGCGTTTCTTTAGACATGAGGAAAGAAATAAGTGCAATTCAGGGGTATTTTTAGGTTTATTAGCTGAATATCTAGGTCTATCAGCCTTACCAAAGGCAGCTCTTAACCAGACAGTTTCTAGGAAGGCGTGAGCGTCCAGCGCTGCGGGTCGAGCGTCAGAATTTGCTGGTGATAGGAGAGCAGACTATCGCGATGCCCAATGCTGATAAACCGAATATTGGAAGCAGTCAGCTGCTGATAGAGATGTTCTTCTTGCGGTAAGGAAAGCGCACTGGTGGCCTCATCCAAAATGGCGTAGTCAGGCGCTTGCACGAGCAAACGAGCAAACGCTAACCGCTGTTGCTCTCCTGTTGAAAGCTGACCTGCCCAATCGGCCATTTTATTGAGATTATTCAGGTGGGGCAGTTGCACTTGAACCAGCACATTTTGCAGCGCATCATCAGACATCTCTAGATTTTCTTCCGGATATAAAAGCTGTTGCCGGAGGGTGCCCACCATCATGTACGGCTGCTGAGGTAAAAAGAGAATGCTACGAGGGCAGTGAATAGTTCCGTTGCCCGTCCGCCAAAGACCTGCGATCGCTTTTACTAAAGAACTTTTTCCAACGCCGCTTGGCCCTACAATCAAAAGCGATTTATCTACCGTAAAAGAAAGATTCTCAAACAGCGTCTGCAAATGCTCAGACGGATTTTCTTCGCTGTTAGAAGGCGCACTGGCAGGCACGTTAGAAGGTAGATACAGCGTTAGGTTGTCAACTGCAATTTCAGAGGATTCAGTCGTTGAGTTCTCAGCGGTATCAATGACTGAAATCTTCTCAGCGCGACTTTCTACAGGGTGTTGAGTCTCTGATTGAATCGCAGTAAGCAACGATCTCAGGCGGGCCGTACTCGCCGCCAGCGCCGTGAGCTGTTCAAACTGAACCACAATTAAGCTCAGCGATAGCCATATGCGATCAAATGCGGCTTGGGACTGAACAATCGCCCCCACCTCCAAATCACCGGCAAGAATGCTGGGTGCCAAAATCAGACTCGGCAAAATAAAGGTGAGATATTGATAGCCATTTTGAAAACAATCCAATCCAAGCTGCCAGCGAATGAAACGATTGAAGTTTTGAACGGCTCGGCTAAAACGGTGGTGTGCTGTCTTGCTCTCTACGGTAGAAGCTGATGATTCAGAACCCACCGCTTGAGCGTGATAAAACGCAATAGATTCAGCATTCTCTCGAACGTTAATCAAGTTAAAGCGAAAATCGGCCTCACGTTTGAGCTGCTCAGCATTAATGCGCGTGAGCTTACGGCCAAACACAAGTAACGCGATCACACTTCCGAGCAAGGCGTAAACCAGCAAAAACCCTGTGAGGCCCAAGGAAATAGACAAGAGCACGCCCACAAACCCAATCAGCTGCACACCTGATTCTAAAAATATTGATAAGACAGTAAAAGATAATTGGGAAATATTCCTAATATCTTCCGAGATACGCTGATCGGGATTATCTATCTCATCGGGGAGGTAATAATAGCGTTTGTCTGCCAAGTAGGCTTTCATAACTTGGCGAGAAAGATCCTTACGCCACAGCAGTCCTAGGCGATCACGCACGTACGCACTGAATGACAACAACAGTGCACTGAGTATCAAAACACCCGCCAGCCTAATAGATGCAAATTGAAATCGTGAAAAATCACGAGCCGCGAGGGCAGAAATAAACTCTCCGCGCTGCACACTCTCTAAAACCAAAAAGGTGCCCACCAATAGAGATAGCAAAATCATCAGTAGCAGTGCTGAGAGAAACTTACGCCTCTCCTGACGAGCCGCATTTTTCCAGTAAAACTGAGAAATTTCCCATAAGGGATTCATTACGTACACAGATAAACGGAGCACTATTCAGAATACAGAGCGCTGAACGCTTTTGCGAATGATTGTCGTTACTTACCTAAAGTTCTTGATAAGCGACGCATATGATTTCAATGAAGTCAAGTTAGCGGGGTACAATTATGGAAAGTGTTTTGGTAAGTTAATGATTGGGTGCCTTGCGCAGTGTATCGTGCCGCTCTGGGCGCAGCTTTCTCACAGCTAAGTCCTAGCTTAAGTGAAACGTTCTCATCCGAGCGCCTTGCCTAGGCGGCGCTAGCCAATACTGCATCTTGAACCGCTCTGCTCGTTAATCTCTCTCAAAATCATTGAGACTCGCCCAATGGCCCCTTCCTCAAAGTCCTCTTCGCAACCACCTGCAACCATCACTGCTCTGTTCGACTATGACAGTTTAGAGGTGACTCAACGGTCAATTATTCAGCAACGGACAGGGGAAATTCGAGAGCGTCTCAGACGATCTGCTCAGGACGTGTGGGAAATTGGCCAAAAGCTTTCAGACGTGCGATCGCGCCTAAAGTATGGGCAGTTTCTAACTTGGATTAAAGCTGAGTTTGGCTGGAGTCAGCGCACTGCCTACAATTTCATGAACGTTTACGAGACCTTTGGGGATAGATTTGCAAACCTTGCAAAAGTTAATATTGCGACCTCCCTGCTTTACCAGCTAGCCTCACCTTCTGTGCCAGAAGAACTCCGAGAACAAATTCTGAGGGCTGCGGAGCAAGGCGATACGATGACGGCAAAGGAGCTACGGGCAACGATTCAAAGACGACGACTGGCAGAGTCATCCAAATCCCGTAAAGCTAAAAGTAAGGCTAAAAAAGATGCCCTCCCTACGCAAGGCTCCAATGAGAAATTTGAGAAAGAAGCAGGTGAGCGCCAACCTGAAGTTATCACCGTGATAGCCCGGGCGGCGGATGACAACAATGGGGCCTCTATCGATACGATTACTCGTCCCTCAAAAGCGCTTACCTCAAAAGGGATTAGTCGTATTGCAGCGCCTCAAGCATCTGCTGAGGCTGAGCCAAGTGTTTCACCAGGCTGGTATCAGCTAGAGGGGCAGCATTTGGTTTTCTGCGGCGACACAGCCACTCAAATTTTTTCGACTTGGGCACCGATGGCAAAACTCGTAATCGCTATCACCGGTAACGACTGGGCACACGATTGGCTTATTGACCAGGCTGAGAACGTCGTCGTTATCCCCAACGCGGAATATAGTGACGACAAGATCAAACAGCTCTTAAAGCTGCTTTCTCGCCCCGGCGATGTCGTACTGTTCCCTTGGCTACCCGAAGAAAACATGATAGCCATCACTCACCGACTAGGGCGCACAGTCTACGCAGGAGAGGCCAATGTGAGAAAATGTGGCCGAGCCATCGCAGCATCTCGATTGACGGCAACCCCCATTGAGGCCAACTACGTAGCAGAGTTAGTTGGATAACACCGAGAAATAGCCAAATAAACAACAGGAACCTAGCGTGACGAACAGCTAGGATATCAGTGGCTTGAGGGTTGGCATAAGTGTTTGGGCAAACAAGGGCTGATGAATAAAAAAGTGATTGCCAGCAATCGCCTGTAGCGTGAACTTTGGGGTGTAGCTTTGCCAAGCCGCAACATCGAGTTTGCTCACAATCCTATCGGTTTCACCCCAAAGCCCAGTAATCGGGAACAGGAAAGGAGCACTTGGCCGATAACGATAGGTTTCTAGCACAGCAAAATCTGCTCGCAGTGTAGGCAGCAGCAGCTCCATTAGCTCAACATTACTAATAACGCTGGTGGGTGTACCTTCGTACTGTTTTAGTTTGTTCATCAAAGTAGCATCATCTAGCGTATGCATGAGCGGCAATGGCACCGGTAAGTGAGGAGCACGCGCAGCAGAGGCCCAAAAGTGTACAGGCGTCAGCTGCATAGATCGCCTGAGCCTTTGAGCCAGCTCAAAGGCAACCAGTGCGCCCATGCTATGGCCAAAAAATGCAAAGGGCAAATTCAAATGAGGCAGTAGCTGAGGGCCAAGCATTCGAACAATCTCACCTAAATCGCTAAGCGCAGGCTCTACCAAACGCTTACCGCGACCAGGCAGCTCAATAGCAAACACTTCTACAGTCTCTGGCAGCTGATTCGCCCAAGCCCGAAACATCCAAGCAGAGCCACCTGCATAGGAAAAGCAAAAGAGCCTCAGCCTAGGGCGAAGTTGATGCTGAGGACAAATCAACCAGCTTGTCATGCTTGACTTGCCTCACGGTTTGTTGGATCGTCTGCCGCTGCCTCAACATCAGCAAGGCTCGCGTAGGTATAACCAAGCTGACGGAAGTTTAAGACATCTTTTGCACTGACAATCTTGCTGGGTTCTGGGGAAATAAACAGGGATGCTAAATTCACGTTTTCAGGACCGTAGCGACCAGGAGAAGAGAGTCCTCCATCCCAGGGCCACATCGGATCAGCCAGATTATGACCAAAGGGGCGATCGCTCGCCGGGTAAAAGCTATCACCGCTGTGCCCTTCATCTTGCCACTGCGCCCAAAGCCGATCCACATTGGCGTGATGCAACCAAAAGATAGGATCGTAAGGAGAGCAAGGAATACTATCCATCGTGCCTAAAATATCGATTTGATGAGCAATCCCCTGCTGCCAGTCAGCCCAATCTACCTGACTCCCACCAATAACAGAGTGCGCAAAAGCATGAAGTGCCCACCCTGGTACGTAGCTGTTATTGTCATCGGGTACCAGCGCCCCCTCAATCAAGGCATTAAACACCTCATAGTTATTGGTCTCAAAGAGAGCGTCAATCTCGCTTTGGGGTAACGGATAGCGATCAAATGGAGGCAACGTAGAGAATCTGAGGAGGTGAGGCCCCAGGGACTCTAGCGTAATGGCATCAAAATGGAGAGCTTCGTTAAGCTGCCACTTAGCAAATGTGCCGTTTTTTACTTCACCACCTTCAAAACGGCCCTGATCAAGCACCTCTACAAAGGTGCCTTCTCCTGTTGTTCCTAAAAAGTCTTCTTGCAGCATGACATCAAGCGTATCTGGATCGCTCCAATCCCAGTAGGGAATCGTGACGCTCGCATCCACTGCTTGCAACGCTTGCTCAAAATCAAGCAAGAACTGACGATGCCAAGGTAAAAATGCCGGATAGCTGTGGGCGGGGTTCCCGCGAGCAGGACCAGTAGCACCTAAACTCTGCCGAAATCCCATTGTCAAGATATGCTGCACAACAAACTGTTCATACAGGCTGAGCTGGGAGCCGTCAGGATAGGTTGATTGCAGGGTATTAACAGCAGCGATAAAAGCTGATTTTTCAGCCGAATTGAGTGCGGTTACACTTTTGCGCGTACGCAGATCGCGTGACTGTGAAAGATCAGGAAACACTAACGCAGGGCCAGGAGCATTCAGCGGGGGTGGAGAGTAAACGCCTGAGTTGTTGCGCAAATTGGCAATGGCGATAATAGTGATCGCTACGACCAAGATCACACCAACAAAGATACTTAGCGTTAGCTTCTTTTTTGAAAAGTGAGGTCTAAAGTTCAGGCGCACAAATGCAAAACAGGAGTGAGAATGTGTAAACAGATAAGCGATTGACCAGCGTGTAGCCGCAACCTACAAAATTGCTAGACTCCACGTTAGCATGACGTAGGTAGGATTAATTCTCATTAAACTTATATTCTTCTTAAACAATCTACTATGCTTGCCAGTTCACAGACCACCGATCAAGCTGGCCAACATCAGGCTTGTCAATATTGCTGTGTCACCTCTAAAAATAATGGCGAAGACCCCATTGGCACCGCGGTAACGGCGCGGATGTGGCTATTCCTTGAGGTGCCTCAACCCTGGGCCAAGAATCCCTGGGCGCAAGAATCACCTGAACTGTTGGCATTATTTGAGGCGATTGAGCGGCAGCCTCGGCTGTGGCGCGACCTCAGAATTTTGGCGATCGCGCCCGACCAAACCGACTCTACCAAGGGCGATCGCCATCTCTTTTTCTATCAGCAGCCCACCGGAGTCGCTGCTGCCTACACGCAGCAGCACTACCACGCGCCTATAGCGTGCATTGCTCCCCTCATTCGCGCCCTCATTTTCACACCTAAGCAGGTGCAGCGCTTTGAAGCATACCGTCAACCCTCAGTCCGTGCCCTTTTCGTCTGCACTCACACCAGCTACGACCTGGCCTGCGGACGCTTTGGCACTCCACTGTATCGAACGCTCAGATCACGCTATGCCCAACCTGAAAAGCTCAGCGTGTGGCAAACGACCCACTTTAGCGGACATAATTTTGCCCCAACATTAATTGATTTTCCAACCGGCCAATTTTGGGGTCACCTAGAGTCAGAAATACTGGATACCTTAATCTTCCGGCAAGGTGATGTGACTAGTCTCTACAAGTTTTACCGGGGGTGGAGCGCGCTAGATTCGTGGGCACAAATTGCCGAACGATCAATCTGGATGCAGGAGGGCTGGGACTGGCTAAGAACACCAAAATCTGCCCGAATCATCCGGCAAGATCCAGGCAAACCATTGAACCGACTGTTGCGCTGGATTTTGCCGTGGGTGCCCATAATTCGGGCGCAAGTGCTGGCCAAAAAGCTAGCCAAAAAGCTGCGCTGGGCTGAAGTAGAAATCTGCTGGGAAGCAACTGACCAGCCGGCGGCGGGCTACTACCGCGCTCAAGTAACGATTGACCACCAGGTCATTAGTCAATTGAAATCAGGCACCTCAGCCGCCCTAATGCCTGTCGCACAGTACCAAGTAAGCGAACTCAAGTAAACGAACTCAAGTAAGCGAAATGCCAGAACATCAGCGTCAGGACATCAGCGTGAAGCTGAGGCTATCAGTAGCCAGCAAAACCGCTAGCCTGCGTAGCTGAATCTTGAAGTCATCATTATATTATTGAAAATGATTTCCAATAGAATAGAAAACCCTGTAAAATTTAAATGGGCGAGCATCCGTTAATTGAACTAATTTAATTGAACCAACCATCTGCACTAGCAATTTCCCTGCTAGTCTTCACTGGCAACGCACCATGACAATACACGGTGGCAGAACCTGTAGTCGCCAAAAACTGCAATGCCAGGAAAATTCCTGACTTATGAGAAGTACTAACACAGGCAAGATGCATCGAGTCTTGAAGCCAGTACGGTGATGCCAGTGTCATCTTACCTGTATGAAAAAATCTGCCCTCTGAGAACGCTCACTAATTACTATGAACGCTGCGCTGCAAATCGGATCGAAGTCGATTGATACTCCTACGTTATTACAAAAGTTACTGCAATACCGACTGCTAGAAACATTTGTGAAAGAGACGATTATTGAAGAGCTGATTGAAGATGTGACCTGCGATTCAACGGTTGCCTACGAAAGGTTTTGCCAAAAGCGACAGCTTCAAACTGACGAACAGCAACAGGCATGGCGTAAGCAATCGCACCTGTCGGCAGAGCAGATGCAGCTAGAAGCCGAGCGAGAGATGCGTTTACAGCTATTTAAAGAGAACACTTGGGGAGATCGCCTACAAACCTTCTTTCTTCAGCGCAAAGAAAAGTTTGATCGGGTAGTGTACTCACTGATTAGAACTCAAAATAAAGAGCTGGCCTACGAGCTATATTTTCGGCTATGCGACGACGGCGACAGCTTTGCCGATGTGGCTAGGCAATATTCTGAAGGGAAAGAGTCCCAAACTGGCGGGCTAGTCGGCCCAGTGGAGATGAGCGTCCCTCATCCGATGTTGGCGAAAATGCTGCGGATAAGTCAGGAAGGGCAGCTATGGGAGCCGACTAAAATCGGTGACTGGATGACCATTGTACGATGCGAAAAATTGATCCCCGCCCAGCTCAATGAACCCATGCGGCAGCGGCTCCTGCAAGAGCAGTTCCAAACGTTACTCAACCAGCGAATGCAGGCAAGTCCGGTGAAGCTCATGCCGCCGGGGAGATCACCTCAAGGAACAAAAATATCTGAGCAACAAATCACGAGTCAGACTGTAAACAAGAAAGCAATAAAGAAACAGGTAAAAAAGGTAACCTCTGCTCAGAAGACGCTTCAAAGCCAAGCTGCTCAAGACCAGAATACTCAAAATCAGAACGCTCAAAGTCAGAACGCTCAAAACCAGATTAAGCCAACAGAAGACACTGTCGACGTGCTTGCTAGCACCGTAAAAGGGCTTCCCTCAGTCGATAGTCTGGCGCTAGAAAGTGATGTTGCAGAGACGGGAGCTATCCGTGCCTGAGTTTCCGGCCGAAAAGGCGGCTAAGCGAGCACCCATAGAGTCATCTGGTTCACCATCATCTGACGAACTGCCCTCTGGGTCACCCTCATCTGGGGAAAGCTCATCAGTGAGCAAGATGCATCCCACCGTTAAGGCCTTGGGATGGGTAAGCCTTTTCTCTGATTTAGCCAGCAAAATGGTGTATCCGATTACGCCGTTCTTTTTAACGGTGGTGCTGGGCGCGCCTGCATGGACAGTTGGTGTCATCGAGGGCATTGCTGAGAGTACAGCCGGTTTATTAAAGCTATATTCAGGCTGGCTTTCTGACCGAGCAGGACAGCGAAAGCCATTTGCGGTGGCAGGCTATGGCCTTGGCGCTATGTCTAAACTAGGACTAGCGATCGCGAGCAGCTGGGGCACAGTGCTAGGGGCTAGGCTACTTGACCGGGTAGGAAAAGGACTCCGGGCCGCGCCACGGGATGCGCTCATTGCGGACAACTGTGCCCCTGAGCAGCGAGGCCAAGCATACGGACTACACCACAGCTTGGAAACCATTGGCGAAGTGGTGGGGCCGCTGTTGGGCTTTGCTTTTCTATGGCAATTTGCCAATAACTATCGCGGAGTATTTGGGCTGGCGTTTGTGCCAGCGCTAATCGGCGTTTTTGTTTTACTTAAGGGTGTAAAAGAAAAGAGCGTAAAAGAAAACGACAACAACGAAACTCACAAGGCAAGTGGCAACAGAGCCGCACCTAAGTTTACCTTCCGAAGACTATCTCCCACGTACCAAAGATATCTGGGCATTATCACGTTGTTCGGGCTGGGCAACTCTTCAGATGCCTTTTTGCTATTGAGAGCCCAAGACTTAGGAGCCAGCGGACTCGAGCTGATGCTGCTGTATGCATCCTTTAATCTAGTCTCTGTGGCGTTGGCGATCACCATTGGCCGAGCCTCGGATCGAGTGGGGAGAAGACCACTTTTGATGGCGGGCTATGGGTTATTTTCACTAGTATATTTGGGGTTTGCAATTGCTTACTCGTCCGCGCTTGTGTGGATTTTGTTCTTATTTTATGGCCTCTATGGCGCACTAACCAGGGGCGTTCAAAAAGCGCTGGTGGCCGACTTGGTACATCCTCAACGCAAGGGAGCAGAAATCGGCACGTTTCATATGCTGTCGGGGCTAGTGGCCTTACCTGCGAGTCTATTTGCAGGATTTCTCTACACCAATGTTTCGGCGGGTGCCCCCTTTTACTTTAGTGCGGGGATGGGTGTGATCGCGACAGGACTTTTGTGGCAACTACGGCTGCCACAGGTAAGCGGCAAAACAACCAGTAACGCAAAAAACTAGGCTACAACAATGTTTGATAAGTTCAGGCAAGCAACTCTTCTTTGGCGGAAAATGGCAGGTAAAGTAGTCGCTGATGGGCGATCGCTATTCCGCAGGTTGACCGAAGGGTATCGCTTATCTTCTCTAGCAGATTCAGTCCAACATATTCATGGCGCTGAGACTGTAGCGACAGCCAACACAGAAGCTATTGTTCTATGTGTTGTCAGAGATGGCGAGAGCTTAGCTGAGGCTTTTATCGAACACTATTTAAGCCTTGGATTTAAGCATCTGTTCTTTTTAGACAATGGTTCTACCGATAGAACCATTGAGATTATTAGTCGCTATGAACAGACAACGCTCATTTCTTCCCAATTACCGTTTAGCGACTATTACATTACGTTCAAAAATTTCCTTATTCAAAGGTTTGGGCAGGGTAAGTGGTGTGTCATTGCCGACATTGATGAGTTACTCTATTTTCCGCTGAATCAGCGATTAGAAGATGTGCTGAGATACCTTAACCTTAACCACTACAGTGCCGTTACTATACAGATGCTGGATCTCTTTTCTAAAGAGGGCATTCCCTTAGCGTCTCAGGCTAAAACTTGGTCTCTCGATCAGCTTAAACAAACGTTTTGTTTTTATGATTTAAATAACTTAAGCAAGCAACGGCCTCGTCACTCATTTCAATCTTCTCCGCCTGAAGGGCTGTACCACTTATATGGCGGCATTCGCAAAACGCTATTTAAACAAAACTGCTTTCTTTCTAAAGAAGCTCTATTTTACGCCAGCAAGCACACAAAGCTAGAGTCATCACACCAGCTCAAGCGATCACAAGTTGCTGATTTCTCCGCGCTCTTTTTACACTACAAGTTTACAGATAACTTCTACAGGTTAACCCTTAACGCCGTCAAAGAAGAAAACCACTGGCGAAATAGCAAAGAATATAAGGCCTACCTATCCGTATTGGAACAACAATCAACCGCTGATTTTTCTCTTTGGCAACCCTCCTCGCTCTCTTTAGAAATAGACAATAGAGACGTTTTAATTACACAAGGCTTTTTATTCGCCTCAAAGAACTTTTCTACTTATGCAGCGAAGACCGTCGACCAAGGCGCTGCGAAAGCTGCTATGGAAACAGTGAGGACATAAACGATGCGGCTTTTCTATTACAAAACAACAGTCCCCTCTCAAAACTTTGGCGATGAGCTCAACCCTTGGCTATGGCCTAGGCTACTACCTACGCTCGATACCGGACTTGCTCAGACCGGGCTTGCTCAAACCGGACTGGATCAGACCAGAGAAGTTGTTCTCGTAGGCATTGGAACTATGCTGAATAACACTCTTTTAGGTGACACATTGCCTAGCTGGGTAAAGCAAGCCAGAAAAATCATTTTTTTTTCGACAGGTGCTGGTTACGGCACCAGCTCAAAAGTTAACCGTCCGCCCCATTGGGCCATCTACTGCGTGCGTGGGCCACTATCGGCTCGCAGGCTAAAACTGCCTCAGTCATTAGCAATCACAGATGGTGCAGCACTGCTGAGGCGTTTTTTCAAGCCAGTTTCGGTAGCGGAGCGATCGCCTCAATTTGGCTACATGCCCCACTTTCGCCACGGCAGCCCACACATTCTCAAAGCCGCCTGCCAACAAGCAGGACTGCGTTTCATCGACCCCGCTAGTCCCGTTGAAGATATCATCACTCAAATCTCTCGAAGCAGGGGGGTAATTAGTGAGGCCATGCACGGTGCCATCGTGGCAGATACGATGAGAGTGCCTTGGCTACCGGTTCGCACTAGCCCTAAAATTTTGCCTTTTAAGTGGCAAGACTGGTGCGCCTCGCTCAACTTACCCTACCGCTATCATCTGTTGAGAGGAACCAAATCACTTTCGCTCCGTGAGTGCTTGTATCCGCTGAAGCCCTACTTACAAAGGCAAGCTTCAATGGCTAATCTCGTTGAAGGCATCACTCTAAATAATCTCTCCTATCAGAGTTTCTCTTATTCTTTATTAAGCGATAAACGCCGAGTAAAAGATGCCTATAAAAAGACTATAAACAGATTAAGCAAGCAACTTGTTTCAACGACACAAGCAACCTTTTACCTCAGTTCAGACTCTGTTCTAGAATTACAGATTTCTAGATTAGAAGAACGCCTCCAGAAACTTTCACAAGATCTAAAAAATCAATCGCTCTAACGTTTACAGCCTCATTTTCATAGTCCAAGGGTTCATCTCCAAAGCGTGCATCACAACAACCTTTAAACACCTTTTATTTATTGATTCACATGCCACTCTCAAATCCTCCTGTCTCTGTTGTAATCGCTACTCGAAATCGAGGCGATAGCGTGGTTGAAACCGTCGATAGCATCCTAGAGAGTGACCTTTCAGGGCAAGATGAACATAGCCCTCAAAAACCACCCATTTTCGAAGTTTTGGTTATTGACCAAAGTACAGACAACGCCTGTATGCAAGCTATGCAGAAGTATGCAAATGACCCTCGGGTGAGATATCAGCAGACAGCAACCGTGGGCATGGCACGAGCAAGAAATATAGCGATCGCTCAGGCTCACAGCAATATTATTGCCATCACTGACGACGACTGCATAGTGGCGGATAACTGGCTACCCTCCATTCAAAAAGCCTTTCTCGACCATCCCAACATGGCGATTCTTTTTGGAAACGTTTTGCCCGTAGAATATGATCATTCAGCTGGATTTATTCCGAGTTACTGTCGGGAAAAAGAGAGAATGGTTTCTAGCCCTCTGCACAAAAATGATGTAGATGGGTTAGGGGCCTGTATGGCAATACGTAAGGATGTTTGGCAAACATTTAACGGCTTCGATGAACTACTGGGCGCGGGTGGACTACTCAAATCTTCTTCCGAAGGAGATCTAGTAATTCATGCGCTGCACAAAGGATACGAAGTGTGTGAAATGCCTGCTATATCGGTTTTACACAATGGCTTTCGGACCTGGGAAAAAGGCGCTCATCTCATTGCCCGCTACTGGTATGGCACAGGGGCAATGTTTGGCAAGCATTTGAAGCTTTACCCTATCAGCACAGCGCTCACGCTGGGACTGCTAGCATGGAGGTGGGCCTTTGGCAAATCTCGGGTGGCTGATAGCTTAGGCACCAATACTCGCAAAAGTGAACGGCTAATGGCGTTTGTTTCCGGCTTTGCCAAAGGGCTATGGCTAAAGGTAAATCGTAAGACTGGCCATTTTCAGGCAAGTCCTGTAAAAAAGTCAGTGGGAACCTATGAGTTTCAGTCTCCTAAAAGAACCTGTCTATAATCCTGCCCGTAATATTGGCAGATGACTTTTAGTTTATGACGCTAAAGACTCGTTTACTCAGTGGCACCATTTGGATCACGCTAGCCGAGGCGCTGATTTTACCGACAGGCTTTCTCACGCTGACGTTTCTCACCCGGCAGCTAGGCACGGAGGGCTACGGGCTATTTGCACTAAGCGCCACAATTGTGACCTGGATTGAGTGGGGACTCAATTCTGTTTTCTCTCGTACTACCATTAAATTTGTCAGTGAAACCGAGGATAAAAGCGAGATATCCACGGCTGTTTTACGCGCGCAGCTAGGATGCGGCATTATCGCGGCATTAATAGTTGTGGTAGCGGCTCCGGCGATCGCATCTGCTCTCAACGAACCCATACTCAGCCCGCTACTGCGTCTGTTCGCCATCGAAATTCCTTTAGTGAACGCGGCCCAAGCCCACCAGAATATTTTGGCAGGTGAAGGGAAATTCGGCGCACGGGCAATGGCCACGGCTGTTCGCTGGACAATGAGACTGCTGCTGATTGTCGGTTTAGTCAGCGCTGGCTTCTCTATTTATGGTGCCATTTTAGGCAGTTTAGCGGCGATGCTCGCAGATATTGTTGTCTGCCGTTTTTATACTCGACCTTCACTGTGGGAAAGAACAACCTTCCCGATGCGATCGCTCGCGGGCTACGCAGTGCCTTTGTTTCTTGCCGCCCTTTCCATTCGCTTTTACGCCAAGCTGGATTTGATTGCGCTTAAGGCATTAGGTGGCACGACAGAAGAAGCGGGAATTTATGCGATCGCTCAAAACCTCGCACTGTTCGGCAGCGTCATGAGTCCGGCCCTCGCTCCGATACTCATCTCCAGCGTGAGCAAGCTACTGAGCCAGGGCGAGCTCCAGCGGATAAAGTCGCTCAGCCGCACAGCCATGCGAGCAGTGTTGCTACATTTACCTTTCGCTGCACTGTTAGCGAGTACGGCCAGCGAACTGGTGCCCGTGTTGTTTGGTCAGCCGTTTACTGCTGCTGCGCCAATGTTTGCTTTACTGCTGTTTGCCACCGTAAGCACTGTAATGATTGCTGTCACCAGCGCCATTTTGGTCGCATCGGATAGACCAGAATGGACGGCGTACTTATCGGTGCCTTTGCCAATACTTGCGATAGTTGGACACGGGCTGTTGATTCCTGACTTAGGGGCAATGGGCGCTGCTATAACAACGTTGGCGGTTGCGTTAGCTGGGGCGATCTCTGGGGTTACAGCAGTTTACGCTAGATGGCAGGTGCTGCCTTCTATAGCAACGTTTGTTCGGTGTGGGGTCGTCAGCGGGCTAATTATGTTTTTAGCAAGTCTTTGGGCTACGCCGAATCCCTGGATATTTCTTAAATTATCTGTTCTGTCTATTGGTGTTTTGTTAAGTCTGTGGGGGCTGGGGGAGGCGAATTTAGAAGACAAAGAAATGTTTCGTTCCCTGCTGAGTTCCATTCGCTCGACTTCAGATAAAGCGAGAAAAATCTGACTGAAAGACACGACTACCAAAGACTTTAAATCGTTATGTTAGCCACAAGTTTCACACAAAAGCACTTATTGGCTGCCATTGTTAAAGTAGTCAACTATTGACAATAGATCTCATTTAGGAGAAGCTTACCTTTAGAAAAAGATATCTGACTATTTTGAAATTCTTGAATTGATGGCAGCGCACCTGCTGGCACTACCCAGAACAACACTTAGCGTCAAGCAATAACTAGCCCCTGCCCCACTACTGGTTGAAAAAATGAGTCAATCTATTGATATCGCAATTGCTTTTTTGGGTGGGACGATTATTTCCGTGAAAGGCGGATACCGGGTTCTACAACATCCGAAGAAAGAGCATGTTTTTAACCGCTTAGCCGATGCTCGTTGGTTTCTGGCCATTCAGTGGTGCGATCGGTTTCCGGTACCGGCAGGCATCTTGAACCACGATGGACAACTGACCTTTCAAAATCGCGCGGTTTTGGCCGTGGGAGAAACCTTATTTTTGCCACTCTCGATGCGCAAAGGTATCTTTAATGGTTGTCTTACCCTAGCGCCGGGAGAATGTGCCACATACACCGTCAACAACGCAGATCCGGCAGACGACCATCAAATAGACGTTATGGGGATAGAGATTGATCCTCGATACGGCAAGGTTGCGTTAGTGAAAACGCAGCACTCAGAAATGCTCGCACCGTTCTAGAGAACGAATTAAGTCTCACTGCAGTCTTGCAACAACGTCTCTCAAAAATTAAAAAAAATATTTGCTTTTTATTAGGAACCAGTATCACTAGTATAAATACTGTGGTGGCCATCTACGCTTAGGCTCGCTGTCTAAGCTTTTGTTGGACTGTAGTAAAGGCAATTTAGTGAGAGGTGTGTGGTGAGCACAACGATGAAACTGTGGGCAAGCCTAGGTGCTTATGCCCTAGCGAATGTAGGCGCGATGACGCTGGGCGCTCAAAAGGCGGGGGCTGAAGAAGTCGCCAAGGCTGAAGAAGTATTAGCGGCTTCAGAGGACATGCCTGCGTTGCTTAGTCAAAATAATTCCTGTGTAGCGTTTGCCGTTGAGGGTGGCGGCGAAGGCGGCGGTGAAGAAGCTGAGATGGCCGAAGGCGGCGAAGGCGGCGAAGGTGGTGAAGGCGGCGAAGGTGGTGAAGGCGGTGAAGGTGGCGAAGGCGCTTCATTCTCCAGACTGACCTTTTTGCCTGAGTCGCAGAAGTTCCGCGATCGCCAAGTTTTGGTCAACTTTGTAGACAATTTGGTCGTTCCTAATTACCAATTCCTCACCCAGCGTTCGGGTGAACTCTCCGATGCGATCGCAGCCTTTGTCGGTGCACCCACAGATGAGACGCTGGCAGCAGCGCGTCAGGCATGGCTGGCCACCCGCACCCCTTGGGAGCAGAGTGAATCCTTTGCATTTGGCCCTGCGTCCTTCTTAGGTTTAGATGCAGAGCTGGATGATTGGCCTTTAAATGAAGTCGATGTAATCGCCGTTTTAGATAGTGGTGACGCACTTACAACCGACTATGTTGGTGATTTGCAAACCAGTCAGAAAGGATTCCATGCCATTGGCTTCTTGCTCTTTGGCACAGATAGCGATAAGGCGCTCTCGGCCTTTACCCCGCGAGAGCTGGAGTATCTAACCGCAATTGGCCCTGTATTTGACCAAACAGCCAACGACCTGCTGTTGAGCTGGACTGACGGCATCCAAGGCAACCCAGCTTTCCGCAGTGAATTTATCAATGCTGGCGATGGCAGTAGCTTGTACCCGACCATCCAGGCCGCTGGGGAAGAGATTGTTCAAGGTATCATCGGCATTTTAGATGAGCTGGGCAATGTGAAGATCGGCGAAGCGTACGACGCACAGAATCCATTCCTGTTGGAAAGCCGATTTGCCCAAAGCTCTTTGCAGGACTTTAAGGCAAACATGCGCAGCGCCCAAAACGCTTATCTAGGCGATTTGTATGGTGCGGGGAGTACTGGCCCTAGCCTAAGTGGTTATCTTGCCGAGATTGCTCCAGCTTTGGATGCTAGCATTCGCGAGAAAATGCAAACATCGCTGGCAAATCTGGAGACCATTCCTGGCCCCATTGAGCAAACACTGTGTGGCGAGGCAGCTCAGCCAGAACTTTCTAACGCCCAAGACAGCGTGGTCGAGCTGTTTGAGTTATTCCAAGCGCAAGTTCTGCCTCTAGTACAGCAATGATTCGCCGAACAATTCAGTCTGTTTTCCCTTCGGGTTTTCGCGTGAGTCTATGGGGACGATGGCTTCAGAGGCTGAGCTTGGCAGTAGGGACTGCGATCGCAGGCATTCTTTTTTCTACCCTGCTCCACCTCCCAGCCCAAGCCCAGGCCCCCCAGTCTGGTGGAGATACCACCCTACACATCCGCTCGTCTCAGGCGTATGCTCAGCCTGCGCCCAACTTAGATGACTACTGGGATGAACAACATGCCATCGGGGATTTGGCCTTTGAGGCCGCATTTGTGACCCCACCGGCCAACGTGAATCCTGGATTGGGGCCTTTGTTTAACAATGCTTCTTGCGTTGCCTGTCACTTTAACAATGGGCGCGGGTTGCAAGAAAAAGGTCAGCGGGTGGTGCGCGTGAGTCAGTTAGGAGAAGAGAAAGCGCTGGCGTCTGATCGGCCCTATGCGCTGGAGGCCGTTGCGCCAACGGCCAATACGCCTCCAGTTGCTGGGTTGGGCACTCAGGTGCAAGAACAAAGCGTCTACGGACAGCCGCCGGAAGGTGCTTTGGAGATTACCTGGCAAGATCAAACCGGCAGCTATGGGGATGGCAGCCAGTATTCTCTGCGCTCTCCAGAGCTGGCGTTAACCTACTTCAATGGTGACCCCATACCGGATGGCGTAGTGACGTCTAATCGCATTCCGCTGCCGGTATTTGGATTGGGATTGTTAGAGGCAGTTCCAGAAGATAACTTGCTGTCTGTAGCTGATCCCGATGATCTGAATGGGGATGGTGTTTCTGGCCGTCCTAACTGGGTATGGGACATGGCACAGCAACAAGACGTGGTGGGTCGATTTGGCTGGAAGTCCAACATGCCCAATTTGTTGCAGCAGTCGGCAGCGGCTTATGCCAATGATATGGGCGTGTCTAATCCGCTGTTTCCAGCGGCGGATGGCACTGAAGATATTGATCTAGATATCTTGAATGCGGCAACCGCCTACGTGCAAACGTTGGCAGTACCAGCGCGAGTTTCGCTAGATGATCCTCGGGTGCAACGGGGTGAAAAGCTGTTTGCCGATGCTAACTGTGCGGCTTGTCATTTGAGCGAGATGCGCACGGGTGCTCATGAAATTCCGGCACTGGAGAATCAGGTGATTCATGCCTATACGGATCTGTTGTTGCATGACATGGGGCCAGCGCTAGCGGATAATCGTCCTGATTTCCAGGCGACTGGCAATGAGTGGAGAACGACACCTTTATGGGGGTTGGGCTTGTCTCAAACGGTTTTCCCCTACTCGACGTATCTTCATGATGGTCGGGCACGGACGCTGGAGGAGGCAATTCTTTGGCACGGAGGTGAAGGGGAAGCTTCTCGGGAGGCGTTTCGGATAATGGGTCAGGGCGATCGCGCTGCGCTAGTTGCGTTTTTAAAGTCGCTTTAACCACTTCTTCTCCAGGGTTAAAATTCCGAGATTGAAAATCTAAAGCCTTGTAAAAGCAGGGGAATGGCAAAGCCATTCCCCTGCTTTTATGGATTTACCTGTTATGAGTTCAACAACAGGCGCGACAATAATAAAAAAAAGACGGTACTCTCGTCCATCCACACCATGACATCAAAAAAACAGACTTTATTTTCCAGTCGTCGCGACGTTGCCACCGAATTCGATCAGTGGGCGCAGGCAGGGCGCGGAGAAAAAATGGCAGCAGGGCATCGTTACGCCACCCAGCAACTATTAGAAGATTTAGCGATCGCTGATAATGCGGTCGTACTCGATGCCGGATGTGGCATTGGGTGGGTCCTTAATGACCTGCTCGGCCCGCATATTGCCAAAGGCGTTGGCATTGATCTTTCAGATGAGATGATTGCGATCGCCTCGTCGCAACGCAGTTTGCCTCATGTCAAGTTTTTGACAGCAGATAGCGCTAGCACGCCCTTTGAGCAGGGTACTTTCTCACATATCATCTCCATTGAGTCTATTTACTACACACCTCAGCCGCTCGAAACGCTAAAAGAATGGCTGAGGATTGCGGCACCTAGCGGCAGATTAGGATTAGTAATTGACCTTTACCAGGGCAACCCAGCTTCTCAATACTGGGTAGAGGCACTAGCGCTAACAGTGCATAATCTATCGGCAGCGGAATGGCAGACTTTACTGGCATCGGCTGGCTGGACAAATATTGTTTATCGCTGTGTGCCGCTTCCAGTTCAAACCGCCGCTAATGACTTTACGCCGTCTCCTTACTTTCCAAACTATGAGGTGTATCGCGCTTACTGTGAAGCTGGTTCACTGCTTATCAGCGCACAAAAGAGCAAACAGTAGTGGCACGATGAATGTTGGTAGGCACGTTAGCGATAAAGTTAAAAAATAAAAATTATCAGATGATCATTAACAGCTTTTCATAGCTGTTAATCATGGAAGGTTTCTTACGTTTAGACATTCAGAATATTCCTGACATCGTTACAAATTTGGCCGGATGGATTCCTGCCCGTTATTTTACCAGTGGCGACTGTATCCCAGCTCGCTAAACTCATTCGAAGTTCACTGCAGCAGAGGGGGTAAGCCTTATGACCTGGCTACTTTTTGGTATTGCTAATGTTGGCCTATATGTCTTCACTGAAAAATACTTTGCTTTGCAGTCGCTGATTGGCCTGCTGGGAACGGCAATGATGGACTTTGTGATTGTTGGCATGATTGTTTTTTTGAAGGCGAAAAAGAAAGCTCTGGACGATGAGTTTTCCTGTTCAGCTTACGTTGGGACAAATCGTGATTCTCAAAGCGATTTAGGGGCCTTATCGAGGGTAGAACAAAGCCAATGAATTAGTAGCGATAACATAGTTCAACAATAACGTAGGCCAGCAGAGGAACGGTACAGAAGCCTATGTGTTTGAACGCCTTAATGATTTTCGTAAAGGGACGGTCGGTCACTTTAGCTATGGCTAGGCTACAGTACGAAGCCTGAAAGCATTAGGTGGACAGTACCTGTCTAATCTATTACATGGGGGCATTAGACTAACGAATTTTCACCTAAATACCTTCTCAGGGTGATTAGGTAGATAGATTTCCACCTAATCCGTCGTATGGGGTGATTAGGTGGAATAGTTCTCTCTAATAAATAGTTAGGAATCAGAATTATGGTAAATCATTTCATCTGGGCTGACCTGTCAACATTTGATACAAAGATCGCAAAAAGCTTCTACAGCCAATGCTTTGGCTGGACATACCAAGCATTAGATGATGAATATCTTATCTGTGAAAGCGATCGGCAGTCGGTAGCCGGTCTTTACCATATGCCGGAGAAGTTTCAGAAGATTGGAATGCCTTCGTTCTGGATGCCGTACATCCATGTTGCAGATATCCATGAAACAGTGCGCATAGCCGAACAATGTGGTGGAAAAGTTGAGGTCGTTCCAGAACCGGCACCAGGAGGGGGAGTTATTGCGTTGATACGAGATCCAGTCGGCGCAGGATTCACCTGTTACCAAGGGAAACATCTCAGCAGCCTCGTTGGAGCGCTATTACCAGGGCACATGACATGGAATGAATTGCATATTTCCAATTTATCGAAGGTGAACACTTTCTACTCAACGGTCTTCGGATGGTCAATTCAGCCAACTGACCGATCTGATCGTTATGAAATCTTTGCAGGCTTGGGAGATCCAATCGCTGGAATTACAGTGACCAATAATGACATCAAAGGTGACAAGGAGTATTGGGGTGTCTACTTCGCAGTGAATAACCTACCTACTGCGTTGAAATGTATCGAACATGCTGGTGGGCAAATCATCGCAGAACAGCTTTTGGGAACACAAACTGCGTTTTTAGCTTTTGATTCTCAACACGCCGCATTTTATGTTCTGGAGAACATCCCGTCAGCTAGTGTGCAAAGAGCGCAGCACAAAAGCTCAGACTTTAAATGGCGGTCAATTTCAGGATTGCTGATTGTTGCACTGGCAATCCTACTGGAAGCCAACTGGGTATGGAGTATACTGTTTTTGCTGTGGATTATCCCAGACATTAAAAATGGTTCAACGTATTTTTTTGAACATGTCGAGCGTCGCCATAATCCCCTTATTTACTGGCTAATTATCACTACATGGATCGGCTTATCACTCTATCTACTGTTTAGCTAGTTGGTCGACTGATTCCTAACAAGTTGCTGTAACGGAACTCGCTACGCTCGCCCGCTAAGCAAATCGTTATGTATAAATAGAGAAATTGTGAGTGTAAATCTTTCTGCATTGATAAGCTGTAGTTTTAGCAGCGAGAATCTATATCGTCTGCCTGAGCTTATGAATAGAATTTCCAGCCACTATTATTCTAGTGACTGGAGGTGGTACGAATGCGGGGCTCCCGAGCCAATGAATATTAGGAATTTTGAAAACTTGGTTGAAGAAGGCTTCTTGTGGATAGACGGCCCCAACAACATGAGTGCCATTCCCAGACATGAAGGTATAGAGATTGGATATGGTTGGAGTTACTCACGTTTTTTTACTAAAGAGCAAGGCGTATATGAATTTATAGAATTCTGTTCAGATATATCTGCGGAACTAGATTGCTTGCAAGTTTATTTCTTGACAGATAGTGCTTGTGAAGACATTAGCTACAAACAACTTGAGAAGTTGATTGCTAGTGGTCATTTTACGGTAACAGATGAGAGTAATCGGCTCTCCGAATATTGCGACCACGATGTATACAGTAGGAACATTATAAAACCCTGCTAGGGAATTGCCTACGTTTTTGCTTCGGCAATCCCTAGAGCTGAGCGTCCGATGAAAAGGTGACTGCGAATAGCAGATCGGCGTTCTAATTAAATGTGTTAGCCTGCTTATCGATTGATGTTGTTCAGGATCAAATGTTATTCAAGATCAAAAGAATCGTAGAACAATGTGATTCACACCGAGCTGCCGAGTCGGGGGTATTGAAGTGGTTGATCGCCCGTTCTACGCGAGCGATCGCAGGCGTTAGGTCGCGGTTCGTGTTTGCCGCGCTACTCCCATGAGCAGCTTACGAGCCCGTCTCATCGCTCAGATAATTCGCGTCCTGATTCGACGTCGCGACTGGGGCCCACCCGAGTCCATGGCACGTCGTGCTCGACGTTTGTTTGGTACGCCGCGCCCCTTCCGCTCCTTAAAGTTGGCTGGCGTCACCGTAGTGTCTAGCGAGGCCGATCATCCGCCGGGTGAGTGGATTGTCCCGCACGCATCAACTCGTCGAACCATTCTCTACTTGCACGGCGGCGGATACATTTCGTGCTCGCCCTCGACTCATCGGCCGATTACAGCGGCCCTAGCTCGGCTCACACCCGCTAGAGTCTTCGCGCCCGCGTATCGGTTAGCCCCGGAGTTTCCGTACCCGGCCGCGCTCGACGACGCAGAAGCAGCATACCGATGGTTAATCGACAGCGGCGTCTCTCATCACGATATCGTTTTGGCAGGTGAATCTGCCGGGGGCGGGCTCGCCCTGGCGCTCCTGCTTCGTATTCGAGATCGAGGTCTAGCGCCACCTGCCTGCGCTGTGCTTTTTTCCCCTTGGACAGACCTGACGGGGAGCGGTGCATCAGTGACCAACAATGATGGTAAGTGCGCCATGTTCCGAACGGAGAACGTGACTGCGTTCGCCCGTTGCTACGCTCGACCGGACGAATGGCGCGAAGCAGGTGCATCTCCGCTGTTTGGCCAGTTAGATGAGCTTCCGCCACTACACATGCAGGTCGGTGACACCGAGCTCCTTCTCGACGACGCGAAACGGGTGCACGACAAGGTCCAGTCTTCCGGTGGAGAGAGCGAGTTGGTGGTATTTGCTGGCGTCTTCCACGGCTGGCAATTCCTCGACGGCTTTGTGCCGGAGGCTCGAATTTCGCTGCAGCAGGCTGCCAATTTCATAGCCAGTGACATCCTCCCGACGCTGATGCTAGGCATACAGCGCGGGCTTCCTCAGTGACTCTAGGCTACTTGCCCAGACA
>JBCCOO010000071.1:0-26770 GCA_039025345.1 Cyanobacteria bacterium P01_D01_bin.105
AGAAAGGCCATTGGGGTTCATTCTCCTGGTAGTAAGTCGTTGAGCTATGGGTATAAGCGGTATTCGAGTTGTTCTAGGCGTTGATGGAAGCTGAAGGCTTTATCCACATCGAGGAACAGGGCTCCGCCTGTGCACAGTAAGCAGCCGAATAACAGGATGTGGGTCAGGGTGATGCGCGATTGTTTTAGGCGTTCGATGATTTGTTGCTGTTGGCCGTCACTATTGCGTAGGAAGGCCAGGGCGTTCCGTTGGGCTTCCAGTTGGCTGTCGATGCCGCGTAGGCTATCGCCCAGTTCGCCCAGCTGCTGGCTGTGCAGGTCGTCGGCACTCGATAGCCGTTCTACCTGGGTGACGGCACTTTTGATGGCGCTGCGCAGTTTCTCGAAGCGCTGGTCTGTCCGTTCTAGGCCATCGCTCAATGCGGCGACATGGGTGGCTAGGTGCGTTACTTTCACTCTGACTTTGGCTTGTTCTTCGGTCAGTTCTGATAGCTCGGCCAGTTCGCTTAGGCTGACTTCTCTGGTGACTTCTCTGGGTTGTTCTTTGGAAGCGGCAGGTGGTGAGGTGGTGGGCACAGAAGAAAGACCACTGCCGAACAGTTCTTGGTTCAGGTCGCGTCTATTCGTCATCGAACCAACCTCCTAGCGTTTGACTGATGGCGGCGCTGCGGTCTTTGGCATCCAGCAGTGGGTCTAGCCAGCGGGCGGCTCGCCAGCCAGTGTAGGTGCCGCCTGTGAACATGACGGCGCTCAGACTAAGCAGCAGAATCAGGCGGATAAACATGGGGTTTCTCCGGGGGAAGTGGGCAATTGATGTCCGCGTACAGCCGAGGACATTTGGGTGAATGCTTTATTGGGCAGGAGGTTCAGCCGAGGACAGGGAGATCGACTGAGGACATCGGGAGGACTGCCGCGAACAGTTGGAGGACAGGCCGAGGACGGTGGCGATCAGGTTGAGTAGGAGCAGTGTGCAGGCGAGTGAGAGGAGAAAGGCAATGGCTTTCTGCCAGGCGGTTGGGGCGAGGGTTACGCGGATGGTGGGGAGGCTGCGGGCAGTGCCGTATTCGTCGAACCAGCGGCTGACAGCAGGGTGATCGGTTGAGGCTTCGAGGCTGAGAGCTGTTGGCGCAGCTGTGAGAAAGGGTTATTGGCTTTCGCGGCACCCTCGTTAAAGCCTTTGAGGAAGGCGGTAAACGCCTGTTGGTTTACGTAGTCGGCGCTTTGTTGGCCGATGGCGTAGGCATCGGCGCTCACGTCGCTGGCCAGCTGCTGGGTGACGGCGACGACTTCTGACTGAACGGTGCTGGCGGTGTTGAGGGCTTGGGGTCGTGGGGATTGGGCTGTTTTAGGGTCGGCTTTGCGAGGGTCGTTTTTAGGCATTGGTTCCATACTCCTGATTGAGAAATTGGGTGGTGGTGCGGCCTGATGCAAGGGCTTCTAGGTAGCGGCCTAGTAAGCGCAAGTCGTCCATGGTGTAGAAGCCTTCTGAGTCGGCTTGAACACCGATTCGTTTACGCCAGGTGCGCATCGTTTCTGAGATGACGGGTTTTCCTCTGACCATTGCGGCAAATTCGCGTAGTTGAAATGGGGTGACGCGCTCGTCGTCTGATTGGGCTAGAACCTCGACGGCGGTTGACGGGGACGCTTCTGAAACGCTCACGAAGCGCATTGAAATGGGCACGGGTTAGCTCCTCCTTCGATGCTTTTTGCTGGACATCGCTGAACCGTTTCTGAATTTATTTGAGCTGGGCAAGAAACGGATAAACCGTTTTGTGAAACGCAGCTCTTCAAGCCGAAATGTTGCGATGTGCGATCGCTTAAAAAATGATAACATCAATTTAGGTACTTTTAAGGTACTTTTTTGAGTGTTTATTGCAGCAGTTGCACAAAGCAACCAGAGGTGACACATTTGAGACACTGCTCAGACGTATGTGAAAGGCCGATGCCTAGAATTCAAGTCACTCTGCCAACTCCTGTTCTGGAGTCACTAGAACGTTGGGCTAAGGCTCGTGGACAAGCAACAGCTAGTTGCGCTGCCGTTGCTTTGGAAATTGCCATCAGGCAAGCCGAAGAAAAGGGAGAGATTCCAAAAGAGCAAGAAACTGTTGCCAGTAAGGAGAGCTAGTAAATCTCAATAGCTGATTAACACCAAAAAACGGCCCAAACCAAAAGGTTCAGACCGTTCTCTAGTTACTAGTCAAGTAAATCCTGTAGCCTTCAAATCTAATAACTGCATTCCGACCAAGAAACTCAGTTATTGATTTCTCAAAAGTGCAACAGGGACAATGTCGTGCGGGGCTCCGTACGTTGTTTTCATGGTACCCGATTTCAGTAAACTGCGGTTGCACTCCTGCGATCGCACGGCGCAGCAATCCTCAAAACCCTCTCCTCACAAGGGGTTTGACTCTAAAAAAAGTTTCCAACAATTTAATACAAACTCGTCTCAGGCACTGAAAACACCTGATTCCTGTGGTGTGGATCACACGTTCTTCCACCTCTGGCTCGCTCAACCGAGCTGGTGTCCTATCATCCTTACCGATGGACGCGGCTGGCGGACGGTCAAGAGTCCTTCGGGGAAGAAGGTACCGCTGACGCTCGGGTCTATTGAGTCGCACTATCGGCGGGGGGTGGTCATCGGTAAGCGCTTCGGCAAGCTCACGACTTATCTCATGGTGGATATTGATGCGGGAAGTGTCCATCATCCGAACAATGACGGGTTGGGGCTGATTCTGGCGGCGCTGGAGGAGATTGGCCTCTGTCGGTTTCTGACGGTGCGCTCTAGTGATTCAGGGGGGCTACATCTCTATTTCCCGTTGCCGACGGCGGTCAATGCTTGGGCGTTGGCGCGGACGGTGCATGCAGCGCTTTCAGGGGCGGGGGTACATGTCAGGAATGGGCAGTGTGAGCTATTTCCCAATAAGAAGATGCTGGGCTCTGAGCATCATGGTCATCGGTTGCCGTTGCAGGCGGGGTCTTTCTTACTGGATGAGGATTTTCGTTGTATTGGCAACGATAGAGCGCTTTTTCTTCGGCACTGGCAGCTCTGTGCGGCGAATCAGGATGAGGCGTTGTTGACGCTGGCGTTTGAGGATAGGCCTAGGGTGACGGCGAGTCAGTTAAGGGTGTTTCCGCCGATTGCTTGGACGGCGCCGGGGCAGTCGAATGATGTGCTTAGGCAGCTGGTGAATTATGGTGACCGGGTGATGGGGTTGAAGACGATTCCTGAGTTAGGCGATTGGATGACGGAGATTGCGCCTCGGTTACCGGGGTATGACCGCTTTGCCAGTCTGGAGACGAAGAAGGATTTATCTCGGAAGGATTGGGCTTATCGATGGGCGAAAAGTCATTTCAAGAGCTGTTGGCAGTATGCGGCTGAGGTGAGTCTCGATTACAACGCGACGGTGGCGGCTCAGGCGAAGGGGCGGTTATTGGCAGCGTTAGATGAGGTGGGCGTTATCGGGAAGGTGGGGGTAACTCAGCTATGGAGGATGCTCTCTGAGGTGACTCAGCGGCTGTATGGCATGGGGGTGAGTTGGAAGGTCTTTTCTAAGTACAAGAGGATGGTGTTAGCCAGTGTTGAAGGTTCTCGGAATCTAGGCCTCTCTAGAGGGAATGAAGAGGATAAAAAATTGCTTAATCAAGAGAAGAGAGCGGCTAGAGAATCTGAGGGTATCCAGAAGCGCAAAAACGCCCCCACAAAGTTATTAACCTCTAGGTGTGTGACATCCAGTAATGGCAAGGGATTGAGTTCATTTAACACCCCTATTCAAAGGGGGGAGGGCCAGGAAGGGGGGCAGAGGGATATTGAGCGCCTTCGGAAGGCGGTTGAGGGGAATGATGCTGAGAGGGGTTTTGAGGGCTCTCAGGCCTTTGTAGAAGGTGCGATGGCTCAGGTGCCTGGAGAGGCTGGGAAGAAGACTGGAGCCGTTATTAAGGCGACGGCGGCTCAGTTGGTTCAGGTGCTGGGTAAGGCTTGTCCCTTTGTTGGCCCTGGTCTTTGGACGGTCAGGCGCGATCAGGTGACGGCTCAAGCTTGGGGGCAGTTGTGCACGCTGGTTGGGGAGATGTAGTGAGGCGAAGGGGGGAGGGTGCGATCTCATGCCAATTGTCCAGCGGCTCGCTGGACAATTGGCATATGAAGCTGAAACGTATTTCGACCGTTATTTTAAACTTATCCTGACACCCTGTAACCACTACACATAGAGTCTTACAGCCATTTAAGTTCGATTACTCTGACACCCTATTTGGAGGGTGTTTACTAACGCATTTCTGCACGTACTCAACTACCCGTTCTAAATGAATCCGTCTTCTTCCTAAATTTTATCTGGGTGAGTCGGATTGCTTCATCATGAGCACTCTCAAGATCATCAAACTCCATCACTGAGACCATTTTTTCGCAGTACCTGATCATTTCTAGCCCCATGGATTCAGGAATGTAGTTTCGAGCAATGTGCTTAGACCCACTTACAGGCGCTTCCCAAAGCCTCTTCATTTGGGAGGCGTCCATTCCAAAAAGGCCCTTGTAGACATAGTTAGTCCATTTTCCGTATTTGTAGGGGTTGTTCCCACCTTGCTCAGAGATAGCCCACGCCCAGTCCTTGCGGGCAGGCTTTCCTGCTTCTCTAGCTATCAACCACTGTTGAATAATCTGGCTGTCTTCATATGTATAAGCCCGCTTGATCACAGTGTATGCAGCAGCATACAAACCTTCTGCGGCGTACCAAGTCAAAAAGTCAATCAGTCCATTCCTAGATTTTTTACCCAGCCGACCAGGATTTTTAGCCCAGTCGCTGACTAAAGCAACCCAGTCAGACGCCTCTACGACTCTGTAAGTATTACCGTCATTCGCCTCTATTTCTGACACCCTAAAAGTCTTACCTGAAGGGAGTTTCAGCATACTAACTCCCTCTATCTCTGACACCCTATCAACAAAGGTTTGAGCGGGTACATCAGTATGCCTACTCATTCCTCGATAACCAAGGCCAACAGTAGGTTTTCCCGCTCCTAAACCATCTGGATCAATGACGATCGCATTGAACTGGCGTCCCCTAAATTCAATCGGCACAAGTTGACCAGCTTCAAGCATAGAAAAACAGTCTCAAGATTAGTAGTTGAAATTTCGCGTGTAACAGCTACACAGCAAGGAACGTAGGGGCGCATCTAGGAGTTGAGGGAGGGGTGAACTAGTCGCGTTTTAGATACGTCAGGAAACAACGCATCAAAGCGTTGATTGGCCCAAGCGACTCTGAGAATTAAAAGATGGTTGAGCCCGTCCTCACTCCAGCGCATCCCTACTCCCTTGAAGCGCTGTTGAATTAGCCATTTGCACGCACTCTCAATCATGCCAGAACCCAAGGGGATGTGTTGCTTCTCAAAGTGCTGATATCGGATATGGGCATGGTGCCTTTGAAAGTAGGCTTGTACCTGAATGAGCGTTGCCAGTTGTTTGCCGGCCAATAGGTCGGTATTGACCAGCGAGGTGAGCATCGCCAAGACGGTTCTGTGCTGCCCATGCCTGAGGGCATGCCGCCAGCGCTTGAACCATTTCATCCGGCCCGCTTGGTTGGGGAAGAGCACTGTGGCCACACGCCACAGATGGCCAGCGGCATGATAGAAATCGAGAACGGGCACCGCGCAGTGAGCAAAGCATTGGCGGTAAACCCGCCAGAAGCCTCGGCCCCCATCACTGAGCCAGATGACCTTCGGCGCGTCTTCAACAGATTGGCGTTTGGCTTCGAGTTCTACCCTCGGGATAAAGGACTTAAGGTCACCGAGCACAGCCACCAGCCGTCGCTGTTTGAGTTTGACCATCGCTTTCCCCGTCTGCGTGAGTCGTTCTCCTAATCGCGCCAAGATAGCCACTTTCACCTCTCGCCAGACAACTTTGCCTTGAGGTGTTTTGGGCTGCGAGCGCATCGGCACCATCACCCCGTCTGCCGAGACGACTAAAGGGAGAGCCGCTAGTGCTGTGGACAAAGCGTCTGGTGCGATAGGCTCTCCAGCTTGCTGTTGTGACAATTGTTCAGACAGCTCGGCTAGCGCTTGCGTGCCATAGCGCTCCACCCAATTCCATAGACTGCTCGCACTCACCGTGAGACCGCTGAATTGACCGAGCAGCCAAGCCGCCAGCTCATAGGGCACGAACAAACTGAACAAGCAGCCCATACGCACTAACTCATCACTACTTTTTTGATGGGGTGATATCCCCAAGGCCCTATCGAATGGCACTGACAGCGACCCTTTGCAGCCTTGTGGACAGCTGCCGACCCGACGCTTTCAGCGCACCACACCGATCAACGTTTTCACCTGACGCGTACGAAAGCCTTTGGAGCGGTGGCGATGACCGCATTGTTCACACACTGGCCAAGTCTGAGGCGCTTGAGCGCGTTCTGTTAGCGCCGTGCTCAGCACCCAACGAGAAAACAGCAAACCCAGGTGCAACGCACTCCACACTAGGGCTGGCAATTTATCAGTTTGCTCAAGCGATGACCACTGGCGCTGCCATTCTGGGGTGGTTGGGTAATGCGCTTGGATAGACGATACAATCATGACAACTTTTTTGTTGGGACGAGGTCTATGATCTCATCCCTTTTTTCTTGGGCGCAACCCACTCCCTCATCTCCTGGATGCGCCCGGAACGTAGGGAAATAAGGTTTACAGCCAGTCTTACCAATAAACCAATAAACCAATTTATTGGTTTTCAGCAAAGAAGATCATCTTCCGTAACTCCTTCTGGCAAACCGTAGCGCTCTACAAGGAAAGATCTGAGGATAGTGGCAACCTTGTCTCCTTGTAGTTTGGCGGAAGACTGCCAGTGCGCTCTAACAACCAAAGGAACTCGAAACCCACCTACATTCACTGGCTTCATTTGAGCCTCTGTATATTGGTTTTCTGGTTTATTGGTTTCTTCTAAAACCAAATTATTGGTCTTTTGGTTTTCTGGTTTATTGTCAGTATTAGCTGATTCAGCTGTTGTGACATTCTGCTTTTCCTTCTTAAGCCCATTTTCTGAAAACCGGCCCATAGCCTACCTCTCAATATTGAATACACGTAAATTGACCTAACCATTTTTATGGCAAACCATATTATTGGTTTATTGGTTTTCCAATAATAAAAGCGATTTCATCAAAAACTTGCTCATAATCGCGCCACGGTCTTCTGTAATTGCCCGTCATCTGCTTAAGAGTAGTACCGGCTAAGCTAGCGTGGTTAACCCCTTCGCTACGTCGTACAACTCGCTCAAAGAGCAAATAGCCATCTTCGACTAGGTCATCGGCCAGTTCGGAGCCTGTCGTGTTGTAGCTTGGGACATCAGTGATCAAGATACGGTAGTCACCACCATGCCTCTTAATAGCGTCAGCTGTTTCAGTCGCAGCTCTAGCGCTATTGATATCTGGCTTTGTCGGAATGACGACCAGATCACAATCTTCGGCAAAGTCTTTTAAGTCTTCGTCAGTGCGGCTAGCCTGTGAGTCGATTACAACGTAGTCAGCCCCTGACACAGCTTTACTCATAGAACGAAAGCTAGCGATCTTAAACGGAACCTCAAATTTTTCGTTCCCTTCTGCTCTGTCAGCCCAGTTACTAGCTGTACGGTTATTGTCGTCATCAATGAGCGTGACAGCGTAGTCCTTGAGGGTCAACCAGTAAGCGTAGTGAATAGCACTCGTGGTCTTAGCTACGCCTCCTTTTTTTGACACGAAACTAACGGTTTTCATAGTTGCTCTGTGTAACTTTCACCAATAAACCATAAAACCAATATTTTGGTAAACCCATTTATTGGTTTTATGGTTTTGAGCAGTCAGTTCTGCGGCTTGATAGCCTGATTCATCAACGATCAAAGTATTCTGAAGCTGGCGCTTTCTTAGTTTTCCATAACCAATATTTTTTATGGTTTATTGGTTTATTGGTTATGTTCAAAGTTCAATCAATATAGTCGCTCTCAGCAATCTGTAAAACTCAAAAAGAATTCACGGAGAATGCATTACTTCGTTGCAGGCTGATATGTCTCTATAGCCGCACTGCGTTCGGAGCTTCTTGATCGCAGTCAGAGGCGTGAGTCCTTCCTGATAGCTTGAGCAGACATGCTCTAGACTCTGGCCTTGTTTTGCACGCACTCAACCCCAGCACCGCAAGACTACTACCCATTCGCCAAATAGGTTTTGACGCAGTTCAGCAAAGCAGCATATAGGGATGACCACAGGACAAATTAGGCGATCACCGTGGCAATCTCCTGCAATGATGTCAGCCTCACCACCTGTTCACCCCGAAGCATGTACCGCTTTATGCGATCGGGGATTGAGAAGGACAAGGCACTCAAGAGCACTACCGAGTGCTGGTGTAGCTTGTAGAGCCGAATATCCGACAACCGCAAGACTGGCTTGCTCTGGGTGATCTCTAATGGGCGGGCAGGCTCAGTAATCGGTATCGCGGCAACTTGCTCCGAGATCACGCTCGTTGCGATTGGCTGGATCGATGGTTCACAGGAAACATAGCTCAGGGCTGAGGACTGGAGGGAATCAGGATCAGGGACGGAGGCTCCTGGCTCCTGGGCATCACAGATGCTGCCAGATATCAGGATCGCGGTGATGAAGGCGAGGGCATAAAGCACCACGTCGAACGCACCAAAGTACAGTTCAAACATTATTCAATTCTCCAAAGGCTGTATGGGGGTCGCCTGCTCTTATAGAAAGGAAGAGGGCGGGGCGATTGGTCGGCGGTTGAAAGGAAGGCCGAACCTGTTCTTACTCGTCATTATACTCAGGTTGCTGAACTTGGCACTATAACCTGAGCGTTTTTTCTTGCTATCGATTGGGGCGACTCCCCAATGGAACAACTGGTGAATGGATTCACCAAAACCCTCGGCGATAGACAAAACTCGGGCATCGAATCAGCGTGAATACGCGACCTCTCATCATTGAAATAACTGTTATGACTGGATTTCAGGCTTTCTGAGAGGACACTGAAGGTTTCCTGGGTCGGTTCACCTAATCCTTTTCCCTTATCCTCAGATACCCCTTAAGTCTTACTCAGATCGCATGCCGCCGCTCCTGGCATTCTTGAATCAATGAAGCAAACACATTGATTCCCACAGAGACAACTCATGAAAAACTTCTTCTTTTCCGCTCTCGCTTTGTCCACTGCTACTTTGACTTTCGCTCCTATCGCCAATGCCGCTGACATCGCTGCTCCTTCCATTCAGCAACAACGGTTAACCTTCCTCGAAAACCAGTCCAAGGCCGTTGAGGACATCCAAACCACACGCCTCGAATTCCTTGAGAATCAGTCCAAGGCTGTCGAAGACATCCAAGTAACACGCCTCGAGTTCTTAGAGAACCAGTCTAAGGCTATTGAAGATGTCCAAGCCACACGGCTTGAGTTCCTTGAGAATCAGACTAAGGCCATCGAAAATCTTCACCAGACTCGCCTTGAGGAAAGGGCTCGTCGTAACAAAAGCAACCTAAGTTAAGCTAAGCTTTCATGCCTCTGATGCTGTCAGGTTGGTATGCACTGACGGAGGAGGCGCTGAGTATCCAGCTCTGAATCGAGGTAGGTCGGTTCAAAGCTGGATACTCATTCGCTTTGGATGCCTATTTGTAAGTTCTCTTGTGAGGGTTTTATGCTTCATTAGCTGAGGCATCCTTTTCTACTCAACAACGAGCCCGTCTGGGGCTATGAGTATAACTCCAGACGGGCTCGTTAGTTCTATACGCTATCGTAGCCACGTTGTATTCGGCGCTTTGAGATGGCACTCAATAGAGCTAAACCTTCTTGATAGCTCTGGCAGGAATGCTCTAGGCTCTGGCTTGGCTCGCACCCGGCCTCATATCCTCAGCACGACCCATTGCCCGAATAGTTTTTGACGCAATTCACAGGAGTAGTAACGAGAGCCTTTTAGCCAGTCTTGGCGATGCCAATCATGTTTTTTTGCACTGCCCCTCAAACTGGACTATGCCTTTTTGAGGGGCAGTGCAAAAAAACGGTACCTAAAGTAATCGCTCTTATCGCCTCCTGGAGGATTTAGCGGCCCACCGTTTCTCAACGGCATCTGCTAATTGTTGATATGACCGGAATTCGTCATCGTCATAGCTGTTCTCAGCAATGTAAATCCCAATATCACTCTTTAGAGAAAGCTCTAGCTCACTGATTTTACGTACTAGATGGGCTTTTTCTTGATCAAGAAAAAATAGCTCTCTAATTTCATCCTCAGTCTTCTCAACTAACCCAGATGTCATTTTATAGAAACGATACGCAACTATGTTTGTACGACCACTCAAGAGAATCCCGTGTTCTGAATTCCAGTCATTTATTGCCTCATGAAATTTAGAGAGTGCTTCCCTAGAAATCGGCTCTCTCCACACACGTTTGGAAAAACTACTCAGTATAGAGTAAAAGCTAGGGTAAACCTTGAGGCGCTCATCTAAAAGTCTGTCTGCATAAGATTGAACCGTTTCAGACCTTAATTTTCGCATCTCTACATTAGTTTGCCGCAAGCTGAGATATGCAGATACTGCGACAGAAAGTACCACTCCACCCAAGGCAATTAATGCAGTTATAATCTCTTGAGGGATCTCACTTCCTTGCATCCTACGTCATCCTGCACAACACTCAGTCACTATAATCTGATGAGCTAGTGGAATGAAAGAGCTTGCAGGCTGCTCTACAGGTCATCGTATAAGCGTAGCTGTCACTTGAGTCAATTAGCTCAAAAGTATTGATATACAGGGGATTTAAGGCAATTTTTTTTACTATCTTTTTACCAAGAATTCAAATTTAGGGGCAAATTCTAACGAGTTTTCGCCATTTCAGGCGACGAAGTAGGACCAGCGGGGAGTCGGGTAGATAGGAAATAAATGAACATCCTCGCCGCAAGCGGACGGCTCGATGCTCACACGCTATGCAGCTCATCGTCGCTCAGCAGAGCTCTTCGGACACTACTTTGCCCGGACGCCGCTTGCGGCGGGGAATTAGACCCAAACGAGATTAAAGGCAGGCCTTGTCACCATGACAAGGCCTGCCTTTAACGCTATATTTTTAAGTGAATACATATAGGGGGACCTATGGGCTCATTGCGCAGAACCCCTCGTATTCTCCTTAAGGTATATCTAGCTTTCGCTATTTTGCATTTTTTCTGCTCGTTTGGGTTCCCTTCGTGGGTATCAAGCTGCACAGAACTTCTGCTTTTTAGTGTAGATTACCTACTTCTAACGAGTGCAAGTCGCTAGAAGCATGAGGATATGAGTAAAGGGGTTAGGCTTTCCTGGTCTGGCCCCTTTTACTATTGGATTCGATGCACAATCAGCCCTCTTTAATAATCTCCATACAGAAAAAAACTACTACAGACATCATTTTCAAACTGAGAACGCAGACTAAATTCCAAAGAGTGCAAGTCAATTGAAATTTACACTTTAGCGGCAACTCTTAAAAACGAACTGTAAGACTGAACATCGATTCCTACATATTCTAAGAGCACACAGATTCCCAAAGCAAATATAGAAAAAAGTCGCCCAAAAGACCGTATAACGGGGAAAACATTTATTTTTTCCCGTTATCACTTTGGGAACTCTTCAAAGTTTATTCGCAACGTACGGAACCCAGTGAGCATAAGCAACCTACTCCATCTCCTAGATAAGCGAAAAAGGGATGTCGTATTAATTGAGTTACGAATTACCCAAAGTTGATTTATAAGGTACGGCACCTAGTCTAGAGCCTCACACACTACACTGAAACCCCTTTCCTTCAAGGGGTTTCAGTCTAGTATATTTTCCCTTTACTGTTTTAAGGACTTGAGTATATCCGTTAATAGTTGGTTCCTACGCTAGTTAATCAAGCTGTTTGTTCTATACTATTGAGAATATTCTCAATAGTATGTCAATTGGAGGATATAAACAAAGGAAGTTGAAATCCTCGCTGTCACATTTAGTCCTCATCTTCTTGCATGCCTAGATTAAGTACGAGCCCAAGAGTAAAAGCACGCACGAGGATTTTGTTGTTCAAAATCCTAGAGCAAGTTGATTTGGGCTTGGCTGCTTCTCAGTATTCACCAGACATCTTCGAATATCGGTGGTTCGATGAAGAAACCGCTTGTCCAAAGTTAGTGATCAAAACCAGGCTCCCGTTTCTAGCAGAGCTAATTTCCAGTGAGTCGGCGACACCTGTCTCTAAAGGCCATATTCGAGAAGTTTTGCTCGTTTTACAGAAAAAGCTTGGTATTTTGGAAGATAACCGAGTAAAGACTCAAGGGTCAGATATTTGGGACTTCACTCTCAAGTTATGGGACACGTCGCCAAATCGTAATCTCAGAAAATTTGAGCAGCTATGGACACAGCACAAATCAGGGCAACTAAACAAGAAAATCGCTAAGACACCTGATTTAACAACAGCCCTAGTACAAACTCCTGGGAAGAAACGTCTGCTTCACAATCTTACCCTGAGACCAGAAAGCCCTTTTATCGATACTCAATCTGGGCTAAGTGAATTGATGGCAACGCTGAGCGACCCCAAAGCCAGTTCGATTGTGAGCATTGTCGGACCTGGTGGAATTGGCAAAACAACCTTGGCATTAGAAGCAGCCCATCGGTGCCTAAACCAACGGAGCAAACAATCACCTACGTCATCTCTGCCTGAATTTGATGTAATTACGTTTGTTTCTGCTCAACCCAGAGAATTTTTGGGGCCGTATCTATCCGAACGGTGGCAGGCTGACCGCACGCTCAAAGGTATCATTCGCGAGATTTTAAAGACAGTTGACTGTGCTGAAAGAGCCCCGCTAGATCTCGTAGAGAAAATTGACTATGTGTACAGAATCCTACGAGAGCATCGAACATTACTAATTCTAGATAACTTGGAGACCGTCACAGATCCAAATCGATTGCTTTCATTTATTCACACACTCCCCAAAACGGTCAAGGTAATTCTGACAAGCCGTACCCGATTTGGTGTAGGGAAGAGCATAGAGCTAACCTACCTTTCCTCAGAATCAGGAGAGGCTTTGATTAAGCAGCAGGCAAAACAAAAGTTGCTCGACCTAAAAGCTTCTCAAGTGCAAGAAATCTATCAACTCAGCGGTGGACTACCTTTGGCAATGGCCTATAGCGTGGGGTATTTGTCCGTCCATCGGCATTTGCCAACATTGAAGAGCTCGCACCATAATAATCAGCCCCCCAGCGAAATTGCCCAATACTGCGTGGCAGCCGCCCTAGACCAGCTGAAAAAACCATCTGACCAGAAGTTACTGATGGCAGCGACCCTATTCACTGAAAAGTTTTCGGTTAAGGCCGCTGCCTATATTGCTGATCTTCCTCACCCCTCAGAAGGCTCTTGTCAGGGGTTTTCCAGCCTATACCGCCTATCTCTCATTAACAAGCTGGATGAGGTCTATTACTCAATGCACGCCTTCACCCAAGAATTTATGAGAACAAGACTGGAGGAAAATCTCACCTTCAAGCAAGCTGCGCAAGCACGATGGGTTGACTGGTACTTAAAATTCCTATCGCCACTGGCTGAGGATTGGTTTGATTGGCAAGACTACACAGAACTAGAAATGGAATGGAATAACATCCGCACACTCGTTAACTGGTGTATCGAGACAGAGGATTATAAGACCTTTCATAAGTTATGGCTAGGCCTGAGAGGATACACACTCACTCGAGGCTATTGGGAAGAACGTCAAGCATGGATGGAGATCCTACTTTGGATAGCAAAGGAGCAAAATGATAGCTTTTGCCTAGCCGAAGCAATGTTCTATCAAGGGCAAACTTTATTGTATTCCGGCTCTGACGAGGATGCAGTAAAGTTACTCCAGAATGCATGGAAGTTACGTGAGAAAGTTGAACCTGATGTACAGTTTGGTATTCTGACATGCCTTGTTTCATCATGCTTAAGGCAAAATCAATATGATGAAGCAAAGATATGGTTATCTAAAAGAAATTGCATACCTGAATCATCTCAGTTCAATAAAGAACAGAAGCAGTGCCTATATTACTCGACATTTGCTGAAATAGCTCAGCAGCAAGGGAGACAGATAGCTGCTGAGAGTGACTACCGAAAGGCTCTAGACTTAGCCGAGAAGGCTCAATGGAAAAAAATGATAGCGTATATCAGAGTATGGCTAGCTCCTATTCTCCTGAGAAGAAGTGAGTATGGTGAAGCAGAACATATGCTGGCAGAGGCTTTACAGTCGGCTCGATTAAGCCAAGACAAATCATTGATATCTACCTGTTACTACAGACTCGCCGTATTAGCTGAAAGAAGAGGTAACAGAGACCTCTTCCGTAAGTGGGCTAGACTGGCTAAAAATGAGTTTGAAAAATTGGGGATGACAGCCTCAGTTAATCAGCTGGACTATTGGTTGAATTCTAAAAGCTTATAACAACAATTTGGTTTGTTTACATTTGTAGTGGCGCCTGGCCCTAACCTAATTGTCTCTAGGGACAGCGACTCTCGAAGAAACCCTATTACGAATACGTTGCATCAAAAGAAACCCAAGAATAATTCCGGCCTTAGACAGTCTCATTATCTAGACCTTCCGCGACTACACGATACCGTGTCTCATTACTATGCCTCAAAATTTATGGCTCAAAGAGCCTAAGACATTTTGAGCCTCCATAGTAAAGTTTAATACTTAGCTGAGCACCATAAAGCAGCGAAAGACTGTACCTGCCAAGGTTGCCTGATGTCTTTGCAGTCAAAGCAAATCAGATCATCTCGATGGTTGTCTTCTGGAGAGATCTTAGGTACGTAGAATGTTGCCGGATTAGGATTACGCAGTTCTAGTGATAACGTTTGCTCTACAAAGGATTGAGCATTACCTCCCCCTGTAAAAATTGCGTATGGCCCATACCGAACACAATACATGGCTACAACTGCTGTCACAGCCTCTAGGCACCTTTCAAGAGTTGCATCCGAGAAATGATTATCTCGGTCATGTTTGGTTTTGTTGTATGCGTCGTACCACGATAACGACGCGGTAGGGGCATCCATTGACCATTCTGAGAATGGAGATATCTCAGGCAGCGATGGAAACGCGTGGAATGTGAAAGCATAGTCTTGTAGGTGCAACGGATCGAGCAGTCGAATGTAGTCGTTAGTATTAAAATACCTTCCTGTAGGGCGAACACCAGCAGATCGCATATATCGCTGCCAATAGTTTTCTACTTCCATGCTTGCAAGCAGCAGAAGCTCTCTAGTCTTATGGCTGTAAATTTGCAGCCCATGAGCATCTGGCTCCACATAGAAAAATAGCTCATCCAGTCTTTCTATCAGCAGTTGAAGTGCTCTTTTTGATGAATGTTCTTGATGGGTAGTAACGTTTAAGCCTTGCTTTGTCTCTTCTTGAAAAAGCATCCCAGGACGCCACACCCCTTCTACCGACTCTCCAGGAGACATATTTGTAGGCTCAATATCTATAGCTCCGAAGACACGCTCTACCCACTCCTCAATACTGCCATTTTGCTTTTCAGTAACTGTTAGACCAGGAGAAATCACCCACCATCCTATGTTTCTTCCATATAAATGCACGAAATGAGACTGTGTCTCATAGGCGTAGCCGACTGGATTTCCTTGGTGAACTGTATTAATCCATCCCGGTAACGTGGTCTTCGTATTTGTATAAGTTATCAATATTACTTCTCGGGTGAATGGACAATTTTGGCTTTTATACTAGCTCTTGGTAAGCTTAGAACGCTTATGAAGCAGTGCTGGGTTCGAGTAATGGCGCAACCTGACGGTAGTAAGTAGAGCGCGAGCACCCAACCTGTTCGCAGATCTCATTGATCGTCAGCTCGCCTGCTTCAGCCAGTGCGATCGCCACCTTCACCTGGCTCTCGCCCAGCGCCTTCGGACGACCACCCATCCGGCCACGCGCACGAGCCGCAGCCAAACCTGCCATCGTTCGCTCTCGAATCAGGTTTCGTTCATACTCAGCCATCGCGCCGATCACCGAAAACACCATCTTCCCTGACGCAGTAGAAGGGGTGCTGCAATTAGCTAGGCCATGTAAGTGAGTCGAGTGTGACAAGGGGAAAGGGCAGGCGGCGATGCGATCGCGCTGGCAGAAGAATGGGACGACAAGCCGGGTAATGTATCAGAGCACAGGACAAAGCCCCCGGCGGCAGATGCTGCCAGGGGCGGAGTGTAATTGCTAGTTACTGATTTGGAACGATGCCTTCGATTCTGAAGTGTTTATCGGTACCCCACTGGACATCGACTAGGCCGCCGCCGTAGATAGCGGCTAAGCCAAGAATCGTTAGGCAAAGGACGATAGAGGGTAATAGAAAGCGAGAAGTTTTAAGCATGAGCTTGCTAGAGAGTGCGATAGCATTAGTATCGTTTTTGGGTGTGCTGTAGAGCAGTCAGAAAAAGCTCAGGCAATACCTCATCTGTGGCTGAGACAAAACTGACTGAGAGCAGCGCCTATGAAGTTGAAAGAGACGATTAGAATGGCTGCGACAGTACGAGCAACTATAGCGGGCCTGAATCTGGTAGATGCGGCGAGGAAAAAGAAAGGGTGGACAAAGCGCGATGAGGTTTGGGCGGGGCTGGCGACGACTTCAAAATCTACCTTGGGGCGTTTTTGGTCAGGTGTTCCAATTTCTACCGAGACATTCAAACAGATCTGTTTAGCCGTAGGAATAGCGGAGTCAGATTGGGAGGAGCTTGTGAGTACTGAAGGACTTCAAGAAAGCTACGGGCGAAGCGGGAAGAGCCACGCTGTTATTACGCTAGATGTTAGGTTGGATGATATCTCGCCTGAAGATTTGCACCTTTTAGTAACACGCTTGGCTAAGTATGGATTGAGCTTAAGAGACGTAACGGAAGGGAGTATCAGACTTCTGTTAGAAGGTTCTCCGGAAGATATTGCTGCCATCAATGCGATTCATCTGTCTGGTGAGTTGTCAGCGATTTTATCTGCATCTGTTCGAAGTGTTCAGCGTGTAGATCTGGCTGGGTGGATACGAGAGCACAATGGAGAAGCTTTGTGCCTGCGCTTCGCCGACTTGGGCTTTGCATACCTGCGCAGGGCTAACCTGGGCTTCGCCGACTTGCGCAGCGCCGACTTGCGCAGTGCGATTCTGAGCTTCGCCATTCTGAGCGATGCCGACTTGCGCGCCAGCGATTTGCGCAGAGCCAACCTGCACAGCGCTGACCTGCACGACGCCAACCTGGGCTTCGCCATTCTGAGCTTCTCCAATCTGCGCAATGCTAACTTACGCGGAGCCAATCTGCGCGGAGCCAATGTAACCGCTACTCAATTTGGTTCAGGCAAAGGACTGTCGGAGCTAGACAAAGCAGAGCTGAAGAGGAGAGGCGCAATCTTTGATGCTGGCATGCAAGGGGTACTGAAGGCGTAGCTGCGAGGGGTAACTGAAGGGTTCTTGCAACGAAGTGCCATAAGGCATCGTGCGGTTAGCTAGGCGAGACCCCTAAAACTCAGATGCAAAGGACTGAACAACAGGTTATGAGTAGTTGCCGGGGGCAAAACTAGTCACTCACTTTTCCTGCTCTTGCTTCTTTGGCGTCCGCAAAAATCTTACGAATCAAAGGAATGATATGCTTACCGGAATACATCCCAGGCGGACTAATGTAGTAGCACTTGATGGGTACGTCAGAGTCTTTCTGCGCTTTCTTTCGTATTTGTAGCCAGTGCAGACGCTTACCCTGAGATGCTAGTTCCCGAGCGGCCTCTATACAAGCCACCAGCTGACGCGACTCGAAGTGCTTCGGGTCGTATGGGTCAAACCCAACTAATTCAATCTCGCTCTGACTAAGACCTCTAGCAGATGGTTTATCACTCGTATCCTCAGTTTTCTTAAGTCTAGGTTCCACCTGACGATAGTAGGTGGAACGTGAGCATCCAACCTGCTCGCAGATTTCTTTAATCATCAGCTCACCTTCGTTAGCCAGCGCGATCGCAACTTTGACTTGTCCCTCATCCAGCGACTTCGGGCGACCACCTAGACGACCACGAGCGCGGGCTGCTTTCAATCCTGCCATCGTCCGCTCTCGAATCAGGTTACGTTCGTACTCGGCCATCGCGCCGATCACCGAAAACACCATCTTCCCTGACGCAGTGGAGGTGTCGAAGCCATCTTGGATGCTGGCAAAGTTCGCGCCTTTCTCCTTCAATCCCTCAACAATACTCAGCAGATCACTCAGCGAGCGACCCAGCCGATCAAGCTTCCAGATGACCAGCGTGTCTTTTTTCCTAATATGATCGAGCGCTTTATCCAGGCCAGGGCGCTCAGCCTTCGCACCACTTACCCCGTGATCACTAAAAATCTTCTCGCAACCTGATTCCTTCAAAGCATCTGTTTGGAGGTCTAAACTTTGATCAGGGGTCGAAACTCTGGCGTAACCTATCTTCACTGTCCCAAAACTCGCAAAGGTCGTTCACTTATGACACTTTGATTATGACATAAGTTATGAAACGTGAATTCGAGCTAAAAAGTCAATTTTTTGCCATTCTGTCAGCACGTTCCAAAAACGGTGATTACGATACAGATAGAAGAGAAAGACTAATGAGGTCATTATCAACAAGCTTCGAGAGGCTGAGACAACTCCGACACAAGAGATTCGTAGATATAGATCGACAATACATCGATACACAGACTATAAACACACATGTAACTCTTCCCAGTCGAGACAATCGAGTTGCAATATGCAAAAGCTTTTAAGATGCTGAATAGAAAGAAGTTGTATTTAACCTCATCGTTGAAAGGTTTCTCTCGCCAGCGAATTTAGTCATTATGTCAGAAGAAAGTATAAATTTAAGGAACAAAAGATATGATGTTTGGACACTAATTGATAGGCAAGGTATTTTATATGGGTTACAAGGCTTTGCCGAGCACAATCCATCCATCCGCTCAAGCTCTTGAAGTTGCAAAACAATTTTTTGAGCCTCAACTTAAGTCTTTAGGTTTTGGAGTAGATCAGATTCATACATATGATTTGCAGGAGCTACAAGCAGCTCTAGCAAGAATTGATGATAGCTTAAAAAAGTCTGAGTCATTCAAGACTATAGGTTTTTCAATGACCATAGAGGCTGGCACTCTAGGGGTCGTTGTAGTTAAAGATCGGAAAAATTCAAACTTTGAAATAGGCATAACTCCATTCCTTTTAGAACGAAAAAAGTTAATACTCGAAAAAATAAAAGACCTGAAACAGAATAAAGCGCAAGTTGAAAGCCTACGTGATTTGGTAAATCAGGTTGACAATGAGGAATTTAAAAACAAGCTCTTAGATGAAATTACTCAGTTAGAATCTTCTCGGGAAGACGCTCAGAAGATACAGATCGAGCAAGACAAGGTTACAGAAAAACAATTAGAAGAAGACGAAAAGATAAAGCTTGAGCTGAGTAGAATAAACGTCTTTAAAGAAAAATCGAAGGTGTGGCTTTCCTTTATCGAGAGAGAGTCTGTAGCAACTGTTATAGGAGCGATACTGCTAATAGTAATTACATTCACCCAAATAATTGCCATCTTCTCTGATGTAGTGACATCAGAGATTCTGAATAATAGTTTTTTAGTGATACTTGGTTACTTTTTCGGTCAGGCGAGCAGTGCTAAAAGTAACAGAGACTAGGTAAAGGGGTGCAAGTCGTTGTGGGACAGAAAACCACATTAAGGATGAAAGTCTTTCATATTCATAGTTTCAGGGTTCTGTTTTTGGATACGTTTAAACTTGTAGCACTGTATCCGTTAAGCAGTGTCCTAGTTGGCACAAAAATAGAGTCATATACAAAGGGTGTCAGCTCCCTTCAGTCAGATAGGCTTAATTAGTACAGAAATTATAAGTACTTATCAGACATGAAGAAGGCCCAACATGACCTCTGTCAGTTCATGCTGTTGGCTATGACGAAAATATACTCGCTTGGCACTGATTCCATTCGCACTGAATACATAAGCTGAGTCTATAAATCGCCATTTTCCAGATCGCTGAAAGCCCCTATCCACGTTGATAAGAAAATCTAAACAGTCGGCTATATAAGCCCCACATCCCCTACCCCACAAAACCGAGTCTGAATCTCCAGAATAATGCCGTATATTATTCTGGACATACGAAAAACGGCCATGAATCAGCCCATTTCACCCGCGCGATCGCATATTCCGCAGCGAAAAACGCAGCGAAAAACAAAAAAGGATGTGCCCACCAAGTTTTTTACGATGGGTGAGATCAAAGCGCTGTTGAATGAAGCCGGATCGCTACGCAAGCGCCCCGAGCTAGCCACGGCCTTAATTGAAGTCTCTTTTAATCACGGCCTGCGGAGTAGCGAAGCTGCTTTGTTGCAATGGGAAGATATCAGCTTTGACGACAATACTATTTCGATCACTCGGTTAAAGGGCGGAGCGGCTGAAACCCTTCACCCGATGATTGAAGGGGACCGTCAGGTTCTGTTGGATCTCAAGGAAATGTATGAACGGAAAGGTATTGTTGCCACTCGTGAAGTGTTCAAAACAGAGAAGGGGCGAGGCTACATAAAGGTAAAACAACAACGATGGTTCACCAAAGATGGCGAAGAACGCTGGGGAGAAACTTACAGTGCGCCTGGGCTATCTGACTTGCTGAAGCGAATTATCAGGCGGTGCGATGGCTTTGTACGGCAGGACCGGGCGTCCCATGGGTTACGGCATTCATGCGCCACTTATCTGGCGAAGGCGGGCAAGACGGAGCACCAAATTCAGCAGTGGCTTGGACACACTTCGTCTCGAAACGCTAAGCGCTACATGGGCCGTATACTGCCCGATGTGGGCGATGCACTAAGGAAACCTCCAACGCTGAATCTAGATCAGAGCGTGTACGTGCCGCCAGGAGTGGCTTAGTGTTCACCGGCAAGTTATTGGAGTGCAACCGGGAAAGCAGAATCATACTCATCCATTGACGACTTCGTTGAGCGCTTCCTGTAGGACATCATCGCCGACGCCATGACGCTTCAAGCTCTCAATCAGGGAGGAAACAGTATCGTTCTCTAGGCGTTCTAGATCGCTGCGCAGGCCCTGGCCGATATAAGTCCGGGCAAGCGGTTGATAGCCAGAAAACCCTAAGATAGGCGCTATCCGCTTTAAGTCTTCAATCACATCCTCGGGCATACGGATCGTAATAGTCGTCATCGGGCGATCTCGCTTGAGTCGTTTTTTGAGGGCTTCAGGCTTCATAGTATTCGCGCTCCTTTCGAGTCGCTTTGCGAGCGGACACAATCCGGATGTAGTCATCTTCGCGTTCTACGAACACAACAAATAGGAGGTTCCATCGCTTGTCTAGCGCGATAACAGCATCCCTAGCCTCATCGTTGCGACTGGCATCGACGACAACTAAAAGGGGGTCAAAGAAAGCTTCGGCGGCTTGAGGAAATGTGATGCCGTCGTGCTTAATTGGGTTAGCTGCTGCCTTCTGGTCGTTCCAGACGAAGGTGATGCCGTTGAGCGGAAAGTACACATCCATAAAGACCAGTATAGCCAGGCGTATTTACAATGTAAACACGCTCACCGATCCTCATTTAACGGCTGAATCTACTGGTGCTGATGGCTCTTACACCAAAAGCGGTACTCTAACAGTGTCTTGCAAACGGTCGTTTATAAGACGGTAGTACAGAGCGTGAGGCAGATAATTCAGGGGCTTCAGTTTGCGGTTAGTTATATTGAATAGACACAAATCGTGCGAAGCATCTCCTTTGCACATGACTAGGTAACACAATGGAGAAAGAACAACTTATCAAGCACTGGGAGATAGTTAAGGTTCAGCTCGACCAAGCAGCACAGTTTCTGCAAGAGCCAGAACAGGTCACATCAGAGGTGAAACAGTTGCTTGTATATCAAGAGTTTCTAGAACATAACGAGCTGGAGCTTGCTTTAGATGAATTGGCAGAGGTTGCGATGAACTTCGGCTGTAAGCCAGGATTCTGGAGAAGGCTAAAGAAACCAGCTATTCAGATGGGGCTGCTAGAGAAGGCCAAGGAATACGAAGAAGGGGTATGGCCCCGATTCGTGCAAAATCCAGCCATATGCTGAAAGCGCTGTGGTAACTAGGTTACAGCGGCTGGAAATGAGACTTTCCATAAAAGTACTAACTAACAGACATTAAATTAGGCTACTTCTGATGGCGGCTGGATCGCCAAGTCGTAGTGCAGCGGCGGCGGTTGACGTGCGTCATCGAGATGGTACTGCCCGAGCAGGATGAGGTGGTCAGTGCCATAGGGATTGATGCCAGCCACCGCTGCTGGATCAATGTGATGCCCTTCCTGGTCTAACTGATTGAGAATGCGACTCATCTCAAAGACGTTGTAGAGAACGACACAGTTAGCGACCAGATGGTTGTACTTGATGCGCTTACGCAATTCTTCCCGGTCGTTCGTTCTCAGTCGTCCCATATTGCCAAAAGCTAACCACTGAACAAAAGCGTTGAATGATTCACTCTTGTTTGTCGCTCCTTGCACCCTGGCTCTGAGCTTGGCACTGTGAATGTACTCCATCAAAAAGCCCGTTCTGACAGCCGAGCCCAGGGCATGAAACGCCTTGAACAGTTTGTTCTTTCTGCTGTTGGTACTCAGCTTTCTCAAGATGGTTGATGCGCTGATTTTCCCCTCCATAATCGAGAGCACCACCCGCAACATATCCGGCAAATGGGTCTCAATAAGATCCCAATCCACCGAGTCAGAAAACAACACGTCTATGTGTTGGCAAGTCGTCTCTGTATCTGCTCGAAAAAAGTTCAGCTCTTTTATGTTGCGAATACGCGGCATCAGCTTGATGCCCAGCAGATAGGCTAATCCGAAGACCGTTAGACTCTGGGAATGGGTGTCGCCATGCAGCGTATCAGGCTGAATATCTGAGTGATTATTCAACAACCCGTCGAAGAGGTAGAGGGCCTCATAAACACCGCAGGGAATGAAATGGCTAAAGAGCGCGATGTAGTTGTCGGCTACATGGTAGTAGCCAAGCCCCCCGTAGCCGCCATAGCGAATGTGGTACTCAGCCAACAAATTGTTCTCGTAGATATCCCACTTGGTGCCATCGACCGACGCGCTTTTGCCCACGCCCCAGAATTTAGGCAAGGCAAAGCGGTTATAGCCATTGACCACAGACTCAACGGCATAGTGCAGCTGCGTATCGCTGATGTGGCGCTGATTCACCCTTGAAATCTGCTTACGGTCAAAGAGCGAAAGCGACTGGGCTAACTGAGAAGGGCCGATGTTACAGCCATAGCAAAAGGTCGTCGCCAGATAGCGAGCAACGGGATTCTCCATTTTAGCTTCGTAGCCCGAGACCGGCTTGAAATGCTTCGTCCATGTGAGCCATTGCTCCGTATCGACTAGGACATCGAGCAGATTGACCGGCTTCATCCGTTCGGCGATCATCTTTTTAAGCTTCTTAGCCCCTTTTCGACTCTTTGCCTTCGCCTTGCGAATCACCAAACGGTCAGACTTGAAGTAGACGTCCGTGTTGGCGGGAAAACCCTCATCGGTTTCCTCAATCTTGTCTGTCAGCCACGCTCTGACGTGTTCCACAAAAGCTTCGCCCTCGGTGGGAAAGCCAAGCTGTTCGGCATAGTCAGCCAGAAGCTCTCGCATTTCATCCCATGAGATCAGCTGTGCGAGGTAATCTCCAAAGGCTGAACTGCCTTCAATGTAAAGGTCACCAGACTTGAGGCCCAGCAGAATATGAGAGAACACACACAGTTCAAAATACTGACGATGCACCTGGGTGGGCACCGTTGCCCGGTTCTTCTCGCCGGTTACGAGCGTCCACCACTTGGTCGGCACCCAGCTAAGCTCAAACTGAGGTAAAGGGGCATCGCCCGTCTCTTCTGATGCGTTTTCGTTGGCTAACGGTAGCCAAGTTTTCCGTGCTCCTCGATGGAGTCGAATGAAGTCAATCGCCGCTGCCAGTGAATCATCTTGAGTGCTGGCATAGAGCGGCACCACGGACAAAAAACGGAACAACACCGCCCGGTGACTGCGATAGAACTTCGGCAGGAACGGTAGGTAGTTGTTCCCGGCATAGGCCAAGTGATCGTCACACTGCGCGATCAGCTCCTGTGGATCGTCACCAAGGACACAACCGATAGCGGCGAAGCGATCTGGAATCTCACCATCGGTGCTGTGGGCGATCGCCACCTGTCGTAATTTTGAGATCAGCTCATCGGTGCGCTGCTGACTTTCTATTCGATAGTTCTCCAGTGCTTCTTTGGCCTTGTAGTGCATCCGCCTCATGCGTTTGATAAACACATCAGCAATGTCATCAAGCGTCTGCGCATAGCGTCGTTGCAGGAGTGCCACCGCCAGCGTCTGCCGCTTGGCATCCGGCAGCTCCTTCATTTGATTGGCGTCTAGTGCCTGGGCTTGGGCCGCAAAGTTCATTCGCTTGATTTCAGGCATCGCTGAGAAGGCTTTGCCTGCCACCTGCAAAGGCTGTAGCCAGCGTAGTCGTTCCACCAGACTTTGCAATTCACCCAGTTTTGGACTCCCTGGCTCCTGCTTCACCTCATGCCAAAGTGTGGTAGTTTCACCCACCGCACAGTAGAACAACTCAGAGAGCTGCATCTGTTCTGCGCCGTTCAAAGCATTACTCACGCTTTGATAAAGTTTGTTGTTATGAGCGACACGTACCTTTTTAGCCGCGCTTTCTAGCGTCGAAAAGGCAGGCAGTTGAAATCGTTCTTTGACCAGCTCCTCCAGGGCAACGTTGATCAAATCGACCAGGTCGTGCTGGGTTTCTATAGCTGTTTCCATCGCGGTCAACATCACCTGGCGCGCGGCCGTGGCAAAGGGCTGCACCGCCAAATGTTGACGAATAGCCTTCACATGACGCTGGCGGGTGCCAGAGGTGTCATAGCCAGCGATATCTTCTGGCGTCAGCTGACTGTCAACACTGGCGGCGACGCGGCGAATGATAGCGCTCGACACCTTCGCTAGCTGTATAGGATAGCCTACTGTTTGAAAGGTCTTGAGCAGGACTAGAAAACTGACGATGGCCAGCTCGCCTTTTGTGGTTTGCTTCGCTAATGCGATCTCTTCATCGGTGGGTGTATAGAGGGTTTCCAAGGCTTCTGGGCTAGGGTTACTCTTCAGCCTGGGATAGGCGGTTTCTTCAACGCTAGGCATGGGCAGATTCCTCTACTCTGTTTTTTCGGGCGCGGTATAGGCGGTGCCGCAGTAGGGGCAGAAGCGGTGTTTCAGAGAAGTAATAGGAGCCTCGCACTGAACGCACTGATGGCGCAGGCCACTGCCGCAGCGAAAGCAGTAGTGCGCGTGAACGTGCAGCCACATGGGGTCAGGTGCATTGCCCGGTTTCCAGCACTGCGGGCAAAACTTCAGTGCGCCAGTCTCCTCGACGGCGATCCCTTTGGCCGCTGCCTCCAAGTGGGCTTCGGGAATGTCCAAGGCGTAGGCTAGCCCGCGTTTGGTTTTGGCCTTGAGCACCGTCGTGTGGCCACGTTCAATCTTGCCGATGCTCTGAACATGGATGCCGGACTTCTCAGCTACAGCCTGCTGGCTTATACCGAGGGCTGAGCGCAGCCGGTGAACGTACTCGGCCAGCGATTCTCCAGGCTTTGGGACGTTTGAGGATTTCAAAGCTTTAATAAAATATTGTAAAAACCATCTGTCTAAACGATAGAGTGAAGCCTAGTGTTTGCTGCTGGCGTTTACGTTTATTTCAGGGTTATGCCAATTTCTCTAGCGATGGTAGCCACGCAGTTTTTAGACCGACCTGGCCTGGCTCAGAAGACGGTGAAATCCTATGAGCATACGCTGATGCCCTTGCTCGCTGAGTACGGCAGCTGGCCGATAGAAATTTGCGATCGTACCCTCCTGACTGAGTACCTCGACAGTCTCTCGCATTTGGCCTACACGACTCATCATCGGCACCAAGCGACGATTCAAGCCTTGTTCAATTATGCGGTAGAACAACAACACATCAAAGCGAACCCGATTGCCAAGCTGAAGCGACGTAAGCCTGATGCGGACAAGGGCGAGCACGGTTCTGATGAAGCCATTCGCTATCTCACACCAGACCAGCTTCAGAAGATGTACAAAGCGGTTGAAATAGATTGTCGTACTCATACGATTGTGAGATTGTTGCATCGCAGTGGGTCGCGAATTTCTGAGCTACTGGCACTTGATTTTGAACAAGTCGATCTCAAACAACAGAAGTTCCAGGTTATTGGCAAAGGCAACAAGCAGCGCTGGTGCTTTTACAGCGATGATGCAGCCCAGCTGCTCAACACCTATCTCAAGCACTATCGACATCATCAATGCCCTGCTCTATTCACAGCACAGCAGCCGATAGCGGGCAGTGTCAGTCGTCTCAGCTACCGCACGGTTCATCAGAACTGGCGGCGGTTGATTGCAGGCATTTCTGAGTTAGAAGGTGCGAGGCTCCACGACTTGCGTCATACCTTTGCCACTGAGCGGGTGGGGTTGATGGGGATTGAGGAGCTGAGAGCACTAATGGGGCATGAGTCGATTATGACCACGCTGCGATATCAAAAGGTCACCTCAGCACGCGCTGAAACTGTGGCTCAACGCGCTCTCAAAACACTAGCTAATTAAGCTACATAATTTCCGAGCATACTTCTCTACTTTCTTTGGATATGCGGAGTATTGGGGTTTCTCTGCGCCAACAAACTATGGCTAAGAGCGAATGTACTATTCATCTGCCCAAAAGTGTCTGTTAGTTAGTATTTTTCTGCGGGCTTCAATTTTCGGCGGCTGTAACCCAGTCGTCACAACGCTTTCAGCATATGGCTGGATTTTGCACGAGTCGGGGCCATACCCC
>JBCCOO010000072.1:0-26481 GCA_039025345.1 Cyanobacteria bacterium P01_D01_bin.105
ATAGACAATGTCACCATGGGAATCGCCATCAACCAGCCCACTTCAGGCGTTCGGCGCGTCTTCGGCTGCGGTTTCCCCAAAAACACCAAACGGAACACCCGAACCCAGTTCAGCGCCGTAATGAAGTTGACAAGCAAAAACACACCCACCAGCAGCGGATGCCTATCCCATAAAAATTCCAGACTTAGCGAAAATGACCAGAAGCAGCCCAGCGGCAAAATTCCAGTGAGCCCTAATCCGCCCGTAATATAGGCAATCGTCGTTGCCGGCATCCGAGACCAAATACCACCAAACTCAGTGAGATCTTGGTTGTTAGTGGAGAAAATGACTGCGCCAATGCTCATGAAAATGAGGGCCTTAGCGATCGCATGGGTAAACAGCAGCAATAACGCAATATTCGGCAAATCTGTTCCCACCGCAATAAACACCAACCCGATGTAGGCACTCGTGGAGTAGGAAAACGTACGCTTAAAGTCGATTTGAGCCAGCGACACCAGCGAAGCACCCACAGCTGTTACTGCGCCAATGGCGATTAGAACATCCAGCGTGATTGGCGATATGTCAACAACGAACTGCAGCTTTATCAGCACATACGCGCCAACTGTCACCACCGCCGAGTTTCGCAAAATAGAGGCAGGGCTTGGCCCTTCCATGGCCTCATCCAACCATAGGTGCAAAGGAAACTGAGCGCACTTACCCGTAGGCCCAGCAATCAGCGCAAGCCCTGTCAAAGTTGCTGCCAACGGTGTAATATCAGCAGCCTTGGCCCACTCCGATAGGTCATCAAAGCGCAGACTGCCCGCATAGGCACTCAGTGAAATGAGACCCATAAACAGCAATATGTCACCGACCCGCTTGGTCAAAAAGGCATCTCGAGCCGCCGTAATCACCAAAGATTGTGCGTACCAAAAACCAACCAATAGGTAGGTCGAGAGCGTTAGCATCTCCAACAAAAAATAAGAGGAGAACAGCGAGCTGCTCAACATGACGCCACTAATCGCCCCTTCAAAAAAGCCCATGAGCGCAAAGAATCGAGCCAACGCCCAATCTTTCTCCAAGTAGCCCATGGCAAAGACCTGAGCCAACAGACTAAGGCCAGTGGTTAGCTCCAAGAAAATGAGGTTAACAGGAGAGAGATCCAAAGAGGCCGAAAGATTCAGTTCCGCAACCTTTAACCACTCGAAACTAACCTCCTGTGGCCCCAGCGTTTCAATAGCCTGAAGCAGGAAAAAACCGTGCAGCGTGGCAAACAACGTCATCAACACATTGATGTACATAGCCGGACGCGGCCCGCTCTGGCGAATAAGTCGGGTTGCCCAAGGCAGCGCCAATAGTGCCCCAAGCAAGCCGTACATTGGAATCAACCAACTCCACTGAATTAAAAACTGCATTGTAGGCACGTCAGAAAAATTAGAGACTGGATGCAAAGGTTCAGTTGAGGCAAAAACTCAGTCAAATCACATTGACATTCACACACCAAAAAGGATGCAACAGACAAAAAAGATGGGCGAATAAGTTACGTTTTCACGCAACTACCTGGCCACAACCGCCTACTCGCACGACCTAAAATCGAACAACTCCCTAAATCAAATCAAATTAAAACTGATTCAATTCAAGAGATTGATTCAAGCAGAGACTAAAACCCATCCAAAAAACGCCCCGACAAATTCCTCAGTGGCTGCATGCGACCTATCGCTCGTAACACCTAGAAAAATGACAGAAAGTACCTTTGAGAAAAATTGTAGCTGCGCCCTAGCTCTTACCTAAAGTTCTTACATAGGCAACTGAATTTCTCATATTTTTTCATACTATCTGACCAGGGTCTGCCCCAATTTCCGATCGACCTTAATAAATAGCCATCGAGCACTCTCTCCCATCGAACACTCATTTCACCTTCTTGCGCTATCTCTTGCCCGTCTCGAAAGCCCTATTTCCCAGAACCTCCAAAGCATAGCTAGGTCATCCATATTATTTTTCACAGGACACCAGTGAAGTGAAATCACCGCCAATTCAGAGGCAACTACCATCCTGAGAATCCGTTACATTTAAACACAAAAGGAAATATTTTCTCTATAAGCTTAAATAATGCTCGGTATTAGCAACAATCATTGAGACTTATATTGTCAAAGGTGACGACGCCATTTTATTGTGAGTTATGACGCAGCAATAAACTAAGCTTGCCTGACGTGAATTTACCTGAGCCCTTTGGACGAACCTGTCATAGGCCTATCGAAAGTAACCTCAGATACAGTCAGTTTTAGTGGCTAATGATCTTAGTAGCTAAATTGGCAACCCGCTTTGTGTGCTTGCAATCACCATTGGTTCGAAGAATTGAAAACCTGAAGAGTTGAACCGAGTGAACGGTCTAAAGTCTTCAGAATAAACGTCTTCAAATACTATGGTTGGCTGGTGCTGATTGCTTTGAGAGCCTTGCACCATGCGCCACACTTGGCCATAACACATTGGGCCGTGATTTTAAAGAGATTTATTGGAAGGAGATTTTGACTAATGCCTATCGCTGTTGGAATGATTGAGACCAAGGGTTTCCCCGCAGTTGTTGAAGCCGCTGATGCCATGGTGAAAGCCGCTCGCGTCACGCTAGTTGGATATGAGAAAATCGGCAGTGGCCGCGTGACTGTTATCGTACGCGGCGACGTATCAGAGGTTCAGGCATCTGTTTCAGCGGGTATCGAATCTGTGAAAAGGGTGAATGGCGGCGAGGTTCTCTCCACACACATCATCGCTCGTCCCCACGAGAATCTGGAATTTGTGCTTCCGATTCGCTACACCGAAGCCGTCGAGCAGTTCAGATCGTAGATATCGCTCAGAGCCTAGATTCAGACAGAACCTAGATTCAGACAGAGCCTAGATCAGAGTCATCGTACGATCAGATCATCTTCAGGTCAGGTCTACAGGCGTGGCTTATCGACCTAGGCTTATCGCTTGATTTTTCAGACAACACAGTTAGGGAAAGAATATGGCAATTGCAGTAGGTATGGTGGAAACCCTAGGTTTCCCCGCAGTCGTTGAAGCTGCCGATGCGATGGTGAAAGCCGCTCGCGTTACGTTGGTTGGCTATGAAAAAATCGGTAGTGGCCGCGTCACCGTTATTGTTCGTGGTGATGTATCAGAAGTTCAAGCGTCGGTTGCTGCTGGCGTAGAAAACGTTAAGCGTGTGAACGGAGGCCAGGTGCTTTCGACTCATATCATCGCCCGTCCTCACGAGAACTTAGAATTTGTGCTTCCCATTCGCTACACCGAGGCTGTTGAGCAGTTCCGTGAAAGCGTAAGCGGTATCCGTCCTTACGGTAGATAATCCTGGGGAATAGCCCATATGCGTCTAGCGAAGGTTAGGGGAACTGTCGTCAGTACCGTTAAAGATGACAGTTTGAGAGGCGTCAAGCTTCTGCTTGTCCAGCTTATTGAGGAGTCCGGTAATCTTCAAGATGAATACGAGGTGGCAGCTGATGTAGTAGGTGCAGGGGTCGGTGAGTGGGTACTGATCAGCAGGGGCAGTTCTGCTCGTCAGCATCAGGGCTATAACCAGAGACCTGTAGATGCTGCTGTCATTGCGATTGTCGATACGGTCAGTTTGGATTCTGGGCTGATGTATGACAAGCGAGAAGATTTTAGTTAATCCGACCTCTTAGATGTAGGTCACCACTGTTATGCCACGATTAAGCCTATCGGCAACGCCTAAAGTGCACCAGTCTGTTGACGTGCATGAGTTCTCTTATGTAGAGGGCGACGTTAGCATAGCTGCGGATGCGAAAGTTTCTCCAGGTACGGCGATTACAGCTGACCAGGGTGCTTCCGTGGTTATTCGCGAAGGCTGCGCGTTACTGCCAGGCGTCCTGGTGGAAGGCACTGGTGGCCCTAAGGTGACGGGCCTAGACAGCAGTGCCTGTTCTGTCTTCTTAGGTGCTCGCACAACGCTGGCACACAAAGCAGTTGTCCACAGCCCTGCCTTTATTGGTGAGGGCTGTTTTGTCGGTTTTCGCTCAACTATCTATAACGCCAGACTGGGGGATGGCTGCGTTGTCATGATGCACGCACTCATTCAGGATGTTGAAGTGCCTCCCGGCAAATGTGTCCCCTCTGGCAGCGTCATCACCAGTCAGCATCAGGCCGATCAGCTTCCCAACGTCCGAGCCGAAGACCTCGAATTTGCTCGAGAAATTGTGAAGAGTTCGCTCGGCGCATCGAGTAATCGTTCTAACCCTCGGCTAGTCCCTATCCGAGGGTCATCGCCTGCTTCACCCTCTCAAACCGGCTCGCCACGTAGCCGCCCTACCGTTCAAGCCTTTTCATCCTCCAGCGCAAACGCGCAGCCATCCTACAACTCAACCCGTAACTCGTCCTACGACACCGAAGGAGCCAACATGCAAATGCAAAGACTTTCCCCCGAAATTGTTCAGCAGGTGCGTCAGTACCTTTCCCAGGGCTATCGCTTGGGTATGGAACATGCCGATAAGCGCCGGTATCGCAGCGGTGTGTGGGAAACTTGCACGCCTATCAAAGACACACGCGAGCAAGCTGTTTTCGAAGCCTTGGAGCGTTGTCTTGCTGAGCACATGGGCGAATATGTACGCATGTTTGGCATTGACCCACAGATGAAGCGTCGGGTCGGCATGGTCACCGTTCAGCGCCCTGATGGTCAAGCTGTTTCGATTAATGCTAAGCCTGCTGCTGGCGCTAACGGAGGTTCTGGCTACGGGAATTCTGCATCTTCGTATACCTCTAATGATGGCGGCAGCAGCGGCGGTGGTTTGACAACAAACGTTGTTGAGCAGGTTCGAAATCTACTGCGGGGTGGCTTCTTGATAGGCACCGAACATGCGGATGCCCGCCGCTACCGCAGCAACGTGTGGAAAAGTTGCTCTCCTATCCAATCTACGAACGAGCGAGATGTACTTGCGCACCTAGAGCATTGTCTCGCAGAACATAGCGGCGAGTATGTCCGCATGTTTGGCATCGACCCTAAGGCAAAGTGCCGCATTGCGCCCACGACCATTCAACGAGCCGATGGTAAACCCGTGGATACTTCCGGCACTCGCATGCCGGCTGTCAGCGCATCTCGTAATCAGTCCTATGGGTCTTCTCAAAACGCTACGCCGAGTGGATACAGCTCAGGAAGCTCCGCTCAAGGCGGCGGCGTGCTGGCTCAGGCCGTCAACCAGATCTTGAGTCAAGGTAATCAGGTAGGTGTGGAAGTCGCAGATGCTCGACGATACCGCAGCGGCATTTGGCAGACGGCACCTTCCGTTCAATCAGCGAGCCAGCTTCAGAATTTTCTGACCCAAAACGCAGATAAGTACGTACGAATCTTTGGCGTTAACAAGGCACAGAAGACACGCGGTTCTTCTACGACCATTCAAAAGCCCGGACAAAGTGCGCCTGCTGGGCAAGAGCAATCTTCGCAAAGAGGCGCTAATGATCTGAATGCCAACCCGCCTCACTACGATGATCCAGCGTTTGTAAACCGCAACAATGGTAACGGCTACAGCAATGGCTATGGTAGCAACAGCCAAAGTAACGGCAGTGGTACGGTTGATTCTGAAGTCATGAATCAGGTTACTCAGCTTGTTAATCAAGGATGTCGAATCGCCATTGAGTTTGCAGACAAGCGCCGTTTCCGTAGCGGCATTTGGCAAACTGGCCCTTCAATTGATGCACGACGGCCGGCCGAGGCTATCTCTGCGTTAGGCCAGCAGCTTGCAGCACATTCAGGGGATTATGTTCGGTTAGTGGGTGTCGATCCACAAGCGAAGCGCCGTGTGCTGGAAACCACGATTCAGCGTCCATAGCGATTCGCGCTAGAACACCTTTTGCAACTGCCGAATGTCTCAGCAATCGCCAAAACTTGTGAGCAACACCCACTACTGTTTGGTGGGTGATGTCTCGGTGGATGCAACTGCCGCGATCGCCCCTGGCGTCGTACTTCAAGCTGGCAGCGGTAGTCGGATTATCATTGGCAAAAACGCCTGTCTTGCTGCAGGCGTCTGTGTTCAGTCTCGTAAAGGGGTTTTGACAATTGCAGCCGGTGTGAGCTTAGGCGCTAATGTTCTGGTAGTAGGCAGTGGTGAAATAGGTGCTGACGCCTGTATCAGCGCAGGGGCTACGCTTATAGATCCGTCTGTTGAGGCGGGTGGCATTGTACCGCCAGGGTCTCTAGTAGATGGCTCTACGGCTAGCATTCAGCGTAACCGCTCGCAAGTAAATGGCAGTCAATCTAGCAACGCCCAAGGTAATGGATTCCAGAGCAATGGCTTTCAACCTAGCGGGTTTAAGCCTAACAGCTATCAAAATAACGGCTACCAAAACGGAGTATCTCAAAGCTACAGTACGTTTCAGACTCATAACAGTTCTACGAACGATGACGTACAATCGACCTATACCCAGGGCCAAAATCCAGCTTACGGCTACCAAAATGGTCACTATCAAAGTGAACGTGATCAGACTGTAGATAACCAGAGCAGCAACAGCTTCAATGGAAACAGCTACAATAGCAGCTACAGCAGCGACAGCAATGCCAATAACGGCAACGCCAGCGACTCATCGCAAATAACGGTAAGATCTTCTTACGATCGGGTCTATGGTCGCGAGCAAGTATCGAAACTCATCTCTGCGCTGTTTCCGAATCGAAAGCCACCAAACGGCTAACCGATGGAGCATAACAACTCTGAAAAACGGGTTTAACGACTCTCTTCAAAGGCACCTATGCACTCAGAAGCTACCCCCGTCCGAAAACCTGCCATCACAGCTACTCGCAACTGGCTGTACGATACGGCGCTAGGGATGGTAGCGACAACGAGCTTTCCAGCCATTATTGGTACTGCTGATGCCATGATGAAGTCTTCTAATGTATTTTTAGTTGGCTACGAGAAAACCGGTGGTGGCCATTGCACAGCCATTGTCCGCGGTGGCGTCGCCGATGTTCGCATGGCCGTGCATGCGGGAGAAGAAACAGCGCGACAGTTTGGCCAGTTTGTCTCTGCGACGATGATTCCACGACCGCTGGCAAACTTGGAAGAGGTTTTACCGATTAATACACGCTTAGAAGCGTTGGAAGGCGTTGGCCAATCTCGCGGAGGACAGGCCATTGGCCTACTAGAAACCCGAGGGTTTCCAGCAATGGTAGGCGCAGCAGATGCGATGACCAAATCGGCTGAGATTACGCTGCTCTCTCACGAGACCATTGGGGAAGGACTTTGCACCATTATTATCCAAGGCTCACTATCTAATGTGGTGATTGCGGTAGAAGCTGGAATGAATGAGGCTGAACGTATCGGCGAGCTGAATTCAGTGATGGTGATTCCTCGTCCGTTGGGTGAGCTCGAGCAGAGCTTGCCAAAATCTAACAAGATGGAAGAAAAGCAACCGATGAAGCTACCGCTGAAGTTAGAAGAGCGGCAGCCTCAGCAGCCAGAGCGGCAGAAAGAATTGATTCCTGCGCGTGCACCTGAGCTAGATCTACCGAAAGAAAGAAAGCTGGCGGTACCTATTAAAGAATTAGAAACTGAAGAACTGTGACGCCTCTGTGAGCAGGCAAAGCCTAAGCGACGCTTAGGCTAATTCCTTTAAGAAGGCTTCGACACGTTCTGAGACTTGATCGACTAAAGTCGGATCGCCTGAGGGAAACCATTCAATCGTTGGATCTTTACGAAACCAGGTTCGCTGACGTTTCGCAAACTGACAGGTGTGTTGAATGATGAGTTCAGTAGCACTCTCTAGAGAAATTTCACCCGCTAAGTGCTGCTGCATTTCGGCGTAGCCTAGCGTCTTGAGTAAAGGTAAGCCTTCACCGTATTTTTCGATGAGGCGGGCGACTTCTTCAGCTAATCCAGCCTCGAGCATTTGGTAGGTACGTTGGGTGATACGAGATCGCAAAGCATCTACGCTGCACGCCAGCCCTATATATAAGATCGGATAGGTGGGCGGAACTTCCACCTGCTGGCTCGAAATCGTTTTCCCCGTCACATAAAAAACTTCCAATGCCCTGAGCGTCCTAACCTGATCGTTTTGGTGAATCCGCTGGGTAGCTTTTGGATCCACTTGTTGAAGAAGTGCATGGCAATGGGGTTGACCGAGGGCGATGAGCTGCAATCGCAAGTCCTTATTCGGTGCGACCTTAGGAATTTTCAGTCCTTTCGCGATCGCATTGATGTAAAGACCCGTGCCACCGACCAGCAAAGGAACTTGCTTGCGCTCAGCTTGAATTTGAGCGATCGCATCTTGCGCTTGCTGCTGATAATCTGCCACCGTTAGCACCTCAGTCGGCTCGCAAATATCAATAAACCGATGGGGAACAGCTTTTTGATCTACTAAAGGAGGCTTGGCCGTACCGATATCAAACGCTTGATAAACCTGCCGCGAATCTGCGCTCAAAATAACAGAGGGATGCCGCTGGGCCAGCGCCATTGCCAAACCAGATTTACCCGAAGCCGTCGGCCCCGCAAGGATGATGAGATGCGGCGTAGAATAGTACAAATAGACTAAAAAGCGAGTTTCGCTCAGCTCCTATCTTTCATCATTCACTTATTAATATAGAGGGCTCCTGAACAGCTCGTTTTACAGCAGCACAAGAGCGAATGTCAAAAGTCAGGCTATGACCCTATTTCAATAAATGCGCTCAGATAGCCCTAAAATCGCTTTTAACCCCTTTGTGCTAGAATTCACAGGCAAATAACACTTAGCCCTGGCAAAACAGCTTTTTAAGAGCTGTGTAGAGCTTTATAGAGCTTTACAAAAGGCTGACTCAGGAGAATATGTATGGCAGATAACTACGGCGCTCAGCAAATTCAAGTGTTAGAAGGGCTTGAACCTGTTCGGAAGCGTCCGGGAATGTACATCGGAAGCACAGGCCCACGTGGTCTGCACCACTTGGTGTACGAAGTTATTGACAATGCCGTTGATGAAGCCTTAGCAGGTCACTGCCAGTATATTACCGCCGCACTCAACCCCGATGGCTCAGTCACAGTCACGGATGATGGGCGAGGCATTCCTACTGATATTCACCCCACAACGGGTAAGTCTGCGCTCGAAACTGTACTGACGGTGCTCCACGCCGGCGGCAAGTTTGGAGGAGATAGTGGATACAAGGTCTCGGGAGGACTGCACGGCGTTGGTGTCTCGGTCGTCAATGCGCTTTCTGAGTGGGTAGAAGTCACGGTGTGGCGTGGCGGCAAGGTGCATACCCAGCGCTTTGAGCAAGGTAACCCAATCGGCACTTTAAAAACCGAAAAAGGCAGCAGCAAGACAGGAACGCAGGTTGTCTTCAAGCCTGATGCAACGATCTTTACCCATACCGTTGAGTTTGACTACGATACGTTAGCGAGGCGTCTGCGCGAGCTGGCTTACCTCAACGCGGGCGTAGATATCACCTTTACAGACTATCGGCTAGAGCTGATTAAGGCTGAGCAGCCCCGTAAGGCTCACTACTGCTACGAAGGCGGCATTAAAGAATACGTTGAATACATTAATAAGGACAAAGAGCCGCTACACCCCGAGATTATCTATGTGAACTCGGAGAAGAACGGCGTGACGGTTGAAGCTGCTTTGCAATGGTGCGGCGATGCTTTTTCAGATAACCTCATGGGCTTTGCAAACAACATCCGTACAGTGGATGGGGGCACTCATTTAGAAGGACTCAAAGCAGTGCTCACCCGTACGATGAATGTGATTGCACGCAAACGCAAAAAGCGTAAAGACGGCGAGTCCAACATGGCGGGTGAAAACATCCGTGAAGGTTTGACAGCGGTAGTTTCGGTCAAGGTGCCTGAACCTGAGTTTGAAGGTCAAACTAAAACCAAGCTGGGCAATACCGAAGTCCGTGGCATTGTCGATTCGTTGGTCGGCGAAGCGCTGACAGAGTATCTCGACTTTAATCCGAATGTGGCAGATGCCATTTTAGAAAAAGCAATTCAGGCGTTTAACGCCGCTGAAGCAGCGAAGAAGGCACGTGATTTGGTGCGACGTAAGTCAGTGCTGGAGTCTTCCACGCTACCGGGTAAGCTGTCGGACTGTAGCTCCCGAGATCCGGGGGAGTCAGAAATCTTTATTGTGGAGGGAGATTCTGCGGGCGGTAGTGCAAAACAGGGGCGCGATCGCCGTTTTCAAGCTATTCTGCCACTGCGAGGCAAAATTCTCAACATTGAGAAAACCGACGACTCCAAAATCTACAAAAATAACGAAGTTCAGTCCCTGATCACCGCACTGGGCTTGGGGATTAAAGGCGAAGAATTCGATGCCGATAGCCTGCGATACCACCGCATTTGTCTAATGACCGATGCCGACGTAGACGGCGCACACATCCGTACGCTACTACTCACCTTTTTCTACCGCTATCAGCGCGATCTGGTCGATCAAGGCTACATCTACATTGCGTGCCCGCCACTGTATAAGCTGGAGCGTGGCAAAAACCACACCTACTGCTACAGCGACAAGGAGTTGCAAGACGGCATTAACGCACTGCCCGATAACGCAAAGTACAATATCCAGCGATTTAAGGGCCTTGGTGAAATGATGCCGCAACAGCTCTGGGATACCACGATGAATCCAGAGACACGAACACTAAAGCGGGTAGAAATTGAGGATGCGGCTGAAGCGGATCGGATCTTCACGGTGTTGATGGGTGATCGCGTGGCCCCTCGCCGCGAATTTATTGAAACCCATGGCCCGCGACTAAATATGACCGACCTGGATATTTAAGCGTGGGATATCTGGAGTCTGGCATCTGGATATTTGAGCTGTCGCTTACCCAACTTTGACTCTATTTTTCCGCAACATGAAAAAATGTTGCGGATTCTTTCTTTAGATAGAGACCCGGCTTTAAGCTTTTAAAGTGATGAAGAACACTGAATTCAATTTCTCTTAATCAATCCATCTTCCTTAGATTCGGCCAAAGAGACTCAAAACACATTAATAAAGAATCCCAAACACATGAGCAACAATTTAGCGACCCAGCTCCGAGAGGGCACTAAAAAAGCTCACACTATGGCAGAAAACGTTGGCTTCGTCCGATGCTTTTTGCGTGGTGTGGTCGAGAAGAAGTCCTACCGCAAGCTTGTCGGTAACTTCTACTACATCTACTGCGCCATGGAAGAAGAACTTGAAAAGCACAAGGATCACCCCGTTGTGTCCAAAGTGTATTTTCCTGAGCTAAATCGCAAGCACAGTCTGGAGCAAGATCTGGCCTTTTACTATGGCCCTAGTTGGAGAGAGCAGATCCAGCTGTCTAAGGGTGGTGAAAAGTATGTGGCTCGCATTCGTGAAATTTCTGCGACTCAGCCCGAGCTTTTGGTAGGTCACTCCTACACTCGCTATTTGGGTGATTTGTCCGGCGGTCAAATCCTCAAGGGCATCTCCCAGCGAGCCATGAATCTTACGGGTAGTGATGGCGTCGCTTTCTATGAGTTCCCAACCATCAAAGACGAAAAAGCCTTCAAGAACAACTACCGTGAGTCGCTAGGCGAAGCACCTGTAGACGATGCGATGGCTGATGCGATTGTGCAGGAAGCCAACGATGCTTTTGGTATCAACATGGAGCTATTCCAGGAACTAGAAGGCAACTTGATTAAGGCCGTAGGGGTGATGCTCTTCAATAGCCTCACCGGTGGCCGCCGCCGCGGCAGCACAGAGCTCGCAACCGAAGGATAAGTGACGTTGATAGGTTGAAACAACACAAGTCTAAGTTCGTAGCGCTTAGACTTTCGTGGGCCTACACTTAAACTTTCGCGGACCTGAAATTGAATAACACACTGAGAAGGCTCCTTCATCTATTACAGAAGGAGCCTTCTCAGTGCATACATTTTTGTTGATAAATAGATTTTTGTCATCGCGTGATTGTCATCGCGTGATTGTCATCGCGTAGAAGACCTCGCTCGATACATGCGTTGAGACTGGGTCAGGTTCACCAGGGCTTCTGCTTTAACCTGTAAGTAAGTCTTCTTCAGGAAAGTGAATAGCCGTAGGGCTAGGGTCGCCAAGGAGCGCAGACATCAGCAAAAGAATACCGACTCTACCGATGTACATAGTGACGATGATGAAGAGCTGACCGAGTGTAGAAAGATCGGCGGTAATGCCTGTGGAAAGCCCCACAGTCGCGAAGGCCGAAACAGACTCAAAGAGCAGTTGGATGAAGGGAATGCCTGGGTCGCTAAGCGAAATACAGGTCGTGATAATGACGACGCTGATGGCAGAGGCAACCACAACGCTAATAGCTTTGAGCACTCGAGGTAGGGGGATTTGCCGCTGATAGCAGTTGACTTCTTCTTTGCCGCGCAAGGCCGCGTAGGTCGAAACCAGCAAAATGCGCATGGTAGTCGTTTTGATGCCACCACCTGTGCTGCCAGGGCTTGCGCCCACAAACATGAGCGCGATCGCAACAAACAATGCGCTGGTCTCCATGGCACCAATATCAATCGAGTTGAACCCAGCGGTACGCATCACGACCGACTGAAAGCCCGCCAGCAGAACCTTAGTGCCCACAGGCTTGCCGCCTAACGTACCGAGATCGTTAAACTCAATAAAGAGAAAGGCAAGTGTACCAAGAACCAGCAAAAATATCGTGGTGCTGGTCACAATCCGAAAGTGAAGCGAGAAAACAGTACGGATTTTGTTGCGCATCAGCCTTGATCTGGCCCACATAAACGCTTCCATGATCACCTGATAGCCAATGCCCCCAATAATGACCAGCGCTGAAATGACAACTATCGGCCAAACATCTTCGGCGTAGCCTATCAGACTATCTGAAAACAGACTAAACCCTGCATTGTTAAAGGCACTGATGCTGTGAAAGATAGAAAGCCAGAGCGATCGCCCCACACCAAAGTCTTCTCTAAACGTTGGCATTAAGCAAAACGCGCCCACCAGCTCAAACGTCATCACCATCGAAATAATGGAAATCAGTAACCTTCTCACATTTGCGAGTTCTGCTGTCTCCATAGCTTGCTGAATAGCGAGCCGATCTTTTAACCCCAACCGGCGACCAATCAATAGCAACAGCAACGTCGTTGCCGCCATGTAGCCCAACCCCCCCAACTGAATCAGCGTCAAAATGACAGCCTGACCAAAGGCAGAGAAATACGTCCCGGTATCCACCACAATCAAGCCCGTTACGCACACCGCTGACGTCGCCGTAAACAAAGCCGTTAGGGGACTATTCCATTCGCCGCTGGCCAAAGAAAACGGCAGCAGCAACAGCGCCGTACCCGCCACAATCAAGGTCAAAAAGCCAATACAAATAGTTCTAGGAACAGTCATGGAATTACCCTTTGGCACACAGCATATCCTTTCACTTATGGGCGCAGCCTCGAAAGCCCCAGCAAGCCAGATGGGCGCAGCCTCGAAAGCCCCAGCAAGCCAGATGGGCGCAGCCTCGAAAGCCCCAGCAAGCCAGATGCGCGCAGCCTCGCAAGCCCCAACAAGCCCTAGTCAAGCAAGGACCGATAGAATTAAGCTTGACTGCGTTGACCCAAGCAAACATAGAGCCCCATGAGTACGATCACAGAAAAAATTCAGCAGTTTTACGATGAGTCTTCCTTACTGTGGGAACGCACTTGGGGCGAGCACATGCACCATGGCTACTACGGCAAAAGCGGTCAACATCGAAAAAATCGGCGGCAAGCACAGATTGATCTGATAGAAGAGCTTCTAAAGTGGGGTGACATTGGCAATGTGGAAACCCTCTTAGATGTCGGCTGTGGTATTGGCGGCAGCACCCTGTACCTGTCGGAGAAGTTTCAGGCTAAGGCTGTGGGCATTACACTGAGCCCGGTGCAGGCAAACCGCGCCAAAGAAAGAGCCCAAGAGCAAGGTGCAGAACTGCAGAGCTGGAAGAACTTCACCGACATCAATTCACCGGCTGCAGTCGATTTTCAAGTGGTAGATGCACTAGCAACGCCGTTCCCCGATGAATCTTTTGACTTTATATGGTCAATGGAAAGTGGCGAACATATGCCCGATAAGCAAGCTTTTTTATCAGAGTGCTACCGTCAGCTCAAACCGGGAGGTACTTTTTTGATGGCAACTTGGTGTCACAGAGAAACCGATAACTTAGCCGGCTCGCTGACAGATAATGAACAAATGCACCTAAATCAGCTCTATCAGCTCTACCATTTGCCCTACGTTATTTCCCTATCGGCTTATCGAGATCTGGCAGATGATGTTGGCTTTAGCAACTTAACCAGTGCCGACTGGTCACAGCAGGTAGCATTCTTTTGGCAAGATGTTGTGCAATCGGCCATGGATCTACAAGTTATTGCCGGCATTTTGCAGGCGGGGACAGAGACCATCAGAGGAACAGCTGCGATCGCACTAATGACCACTGGATTTAGCCGAGGTCTCATCCGCTACGGCCTACTGAAAGGCACAAAATAGAAAACAACCCCGACCGATCATCGGGGTTGCTTACAGAGGTTCTCTACCGGCTCATCTCGTTGCTATCGGACGCATCTATTGCGCTGCCGCAGCTGGAGAGCAATCTAGCAGGCGTACCATCGCTGCTGCCGCGTAGTTGCGCTGAGCCGCGATATCAGGTGCAAAGACATTACCCGATTCATTCAGTGGCGTCGCAATCGAGCAGTAGCCGCCCAGATCGTTGATAACAGACTCTGCCCAATGCCCTTGAATATCACTAAAGCTGGCACTGGGATCAGGTGCATTAATGCTAGAGAGATTGTTCTTAAGCAGTGCCGCTTTGTTCATGATGGCAATCAGCTCAGCGCGAGTCACTGCCTGGGTAGGCCTAAACGTTCCATCCCCGTAGCCAGCGACAAGCCCTAAATCTTGAGCTTGCTTAATTTTAGCTGCGCTCCAACGGCTAGCTGGCACATCGGGGAAAGGATTGCTAGAAACGCTGCCTTGAGGGGCACGCTCTAAGCCTTCGATGGCAATAGAAACCAGTTGCTCACGGGTGAGTGTGGCCTTAGGGCGGAAGGTATTGTCTTCAGCAAATCCGGAGATAAAGCCAAGCTGCACAGCCCGGTTGATCTCGTTAGCGTAGATATCGCCTTCGACGTCGGGGAAGCTATTCGTAACGGGTGTAGTGGGCGGAGTAGGTGTGGGTGTACCGCCGCCGCCAGACTGATCGCCACCACCGGGTTCTACCGCAACGTCTTGATTCGTTAGCGCTGCGAGCGTAAGGTCATTAGCAATATAAGTACGGCCCGTGTTGGCATCGTTAAACGTCTGACGAGCAAGGCGCCAACCGGGCTTTAGAGAGATCTGAGTAAAGCCATTTGCCGCGATGCCGTCTGTTTGACCAATAATAAATCGCTCGGCACCTGACCCCGCAGAACGGCGAGGGCTAGCATATAAAACGAGTACACCATCTTCGTTTTCAAGAACCGGGTCGTATTTAATATCTTCACCCGCAGCGCGTAACAAATAACCGTTCGTATCGGTACTCTTGCCGCAAATACCAGAGAAATCAAAGTTGAGCAGCAGTACGTTCACCTGTGTGGGGTTAGCACCTGTGGTGCTAAAGCAAAGCGGATCGGCTTTTTTTTGCTCAATAATCATCAGGCCATAGCGCTGCCGGCCGCCCAAACGGCTAGTCGGCTGAGCAACTAGGATAAAGGGTGCTTGGCTCGTCTCACTCATGCCAAACAAAGAGGCTTGAGCAAGCTGAATAGGGGCTGTGCTGTGCTGGGCCATAGCGCCGGGAATCGCACCAGGCAAGGCATTACCCGCAGCGGTCGTCATCGCAGCTGTTGCTAAAGCGGCAAGTGTGAGACGGAGTGATTTCATCTTCTGCATGTCCTTAAAATTAGTAGATTTCACGATATCGGCGATAGCGCTTGCGCCCCGATACATAGTTAGGGAATGAGTCAACGCCAAGCGTTCTCGTTTGGACAAAGTTCTCGTTTGAGCTCAATGTCTTAACCTCAATCAAGCTAGATGAAGGCTGTGTAGATTTAGAGAACGTTTTGACTTTTCTTGATACGAATAGTTCACAAAATAGCGACAAACATCACCAAGTCATCTTAAACAAGGTTCGTCTTGACTAAACACAGGCCCTTTCAATCGCTCTCTGGCAATAGCTATAGCCACCATCAGATGGACTTAGCCACCATCAACCAAACATTTTCGGATGCATATTCAAAAATGTTTCGAAAGCTAGTTTTGAAAACTAGTGAGGGAAACGATTTGTCGAGGCCATTTATGTTCTTTTGTATGAGAGGGGCAACCTTTGTAAGTATTTTGTGAGCGAACGGTGAGCGTAGACTTGTAGTCTTAGTACCTAGCCTTACTCCCTTCATGGCATCTGAAACACCATGAAAGAAACGCGCTAAAAGCCTTTCGGAGGCCCTCCCTATGTCTATCCCTGTCATGCCTATAGAAATAATCAATTTGATACGTCAGTTTGCCCCTCCCCGTGTCGCTTTTGTGGGCGGCACACTTCTCGCTGGGGTCATCACCGCTCTTTCAGTTGTGACACTTAGCGCAACTTTGGACGCGAAAGCCGCAGATGAAAAAGCCATCGAAAGATTGATTAGAGATAGGGTCTGTCGTGGCTGTGACCTCCATGAGGCAGACTTCAGAAGGCTCGACTTATCGAACGTAGATCTGCGCGGAGCCGACTTAGAAGGGGCCAACTTATACTATGCCAATCTGGATGGCGCACAGCTAGAAGGGGCTAAGTTAATCGATGCCAATTTGGGCTATGCAAGCGTTCGAGGGGTTGATTTAGACGGCGCAGATTTGCGCTACGCTATCTTCGATCACACTGACCTTACAAACACCTCACTCATCAATGCAGATATGCGTGAGTCATACATTGATGATGCCAACTTTACGAACGCCATTCTAGACGGGGCAAACATGCAGGACACGCTATTTTTTAATGCGGATTTTTCAGTAGCTGCAAGCCTCTGTGGCGCTATTACTTGGGCAGGCACAGAATACCGCCAGGGCTGTCAAGTAGTCGTTCCGACAGAAATAGATAACCAGCTCTAAAACTTGCAGAACCTCTAGAATTCACAGAGCCTCTAAAATTCGCAGAGCCTCTAAAATTTACACCGTTTTGTATGCCACCAGTTTTGCAACTCCGCCGGAAGCTTCTCGGTGTATAACGTCATCACAATCGGTTCACTACGATAGCTTTGTCCGACAATTTCAACACAGTAGGAAGGGTGCTTGCGGGTGGCTAAGTCAGGGATAAAACGCTTGCCAATGCGTCGCCAGCTCGGTTCTTTACTGTGCCATTGAATGCGACAGCAGGGCCAGGGCAGCTGTTCGCGATCATATAGACGGCAGCAAGGCCCAGTGACTCTATAGCTTAGGTGCGCACCTAAGCTTTCAAAGATGTGACCTGTTGGCCAGGGATGGGGCACATCGAATCTGTCGGATTGGGACTGACTGGGTTGGCCTTGCCCGCTGGTCTGATTAGTAGCGGACGAAAACTGCTGACGGGGTAACTGCGTAGGATGAGCGCTCATAAAATATGGGAGGAATGTGGGAGGCTATCCAATGTCGAATGGCTGATGGAATTGTAGTGTGTAAGGAGAGTATTGAAGAGGGCTTATGTCAGATCAATTGGAAAATCAGTCAAAAAAACCGTCGGCAAGCCAGTCGGAGACCATTACCCCCCAGGTCAGCGATCGCATTTGCCGCCATATGAATAAAGACCACGCTGCGGCTGTTTTGACCTACGCTCAGCGCTATGGTCACCAGCAATCTGCTACAGCCGCAACCTTAACCGCCATAGACCACACCGGAATGGATTTACAAGCTGAGGTCAGTGGAGAAACGCTGCCTGTGCGCATTACATTTGAGCATGAACTTAAAGACGCGGCCGATGCGCATCATACTTTAGTAGCAATGCTCAGAAGCTAAAGGCTCAAAAAGTTAAAGGCCCACAAAGTTAAAGGCCCACAAAGTTAAAGGCATAGAACTAACAGCATGCTTGCAAAAGGGTGTAGATGTTACCAAATGGTGTAAATGACCACTGTACAAATCCACTTTTTACCAGACGATGTGACTACTACAGCCGAAGCAGGCGAATCCTGGCTAGCAGTCGCGGCTAGAGCAGGCGTTCAAATCTCTACCGGCTGTCTGGCTGGATCTTGCCACGCTTGTGAGATTGAGATTGCCGGTGAAGCGGAACCTGTGTTGGCCTGTTTGCAGTCTGTTCCATCAGAACCGAAACAGATAGAAGTCAAGTTGTTTAGCGACCCTACCTGGTAGGCGATCGCCGTCTTTAGTTAAAAGTCGGTTCAGACAATCGGTTTAGAAAACCGGTTCGGAGCAGGGCTATATTGCTGGCTCTCGCCTACGGTTTACGCTTGTTCGGTTTTACGCATAGGCGAACGTAAACTAGCTTGTTACAGTAGCAATACAAAGACGAACAGGCTAAAGAGACAGCACTCAAGTGACATTGGTTTAGCTCAGCATTAACCGTTTACTACGGTTCAGCTGCTCACCACGATCAAGCCGTTAGCCTACAGATATAGCGAACCCCCCTATAGAATCGCGTTCTATCCGTCTACACGATAGGTACTCAACATGGATGATATAACCGGGAAGTTGCCAGAATTTATGGAACCTAACTCAGCTCAAACGTCCTCACAAGAAAACTCTTTGCTCAGCTACGTGAAAACGATGGATCCAGAAACCATCACGCAGCTTTCTCGCCCGGATTCTGATGAAGTGATGCAGGTCATTGAGCACAATGTCATCGGGTTACTAGGCGGGTTGCCCTCGCAGAGCTTCGATGTTTCTGTAACGACCAACCGTGAAAACCTGGGTAGGCTACTGGCCTCAGCAATGATGAGTGGATACTTCTTACGGGGTGCGGAGCAACGACTCGCGTTCGAAGAGCAGTTTTCAGCGACCCTGTTTAACGATGGCTTTGACGCCGACGCCGAGGCTTAGGCACGATCTGTCTGTGCCTAAGCCATCATCTAGTAAAGTTCAAGATAATGACTCGGAGGCTTTGACGCCTCCGAGTCATCATGCGTTTATACCGTCTTTTAGTAGTGCTGACGCTGAGATTAGCACTCACCTCAGCGCTGAAACGGTTGCCAATATAGCTGTCGATTTAAGGCAGCGCCTTTTAGCCTGGTACGCGGCTCAAGGCCGTGATTTACCCTGGCGACGGACACGAGATCCTTACCCTATATGGATCTCGGAGGTTATGCTGCAGCAGACGCAGGTAAAAACGGTTATCCCTTATTACGAGCGATGGCTAAAAGCTTTTCCAACGGTAGACGCCTTAGCCGTCGCCGAGCAGCAAAGCGTATTGAAGCTGTGGGAAGGGCTAGGCTATTACGCTCGGGCTAGAAACCTACATAAGGCCGCCCAGCAGATTGTTCAGTTGTTTGGCGGCGAGTTTCCGCAGACGCTAGAGGAGGCGATCGCCCTCAAAGGCATCGGTCGCACCACTGCAGGCGGTATCTTAAGTGCCGCATTTAATTTGCCAACCCCCATCCTTGATGGCAACGTGAAGCGCGTCCTTGCTCGCCTCATTGCACTTCCGGTTATCCCCAATAAAGCCCTGCCTCAGCTATGGGTAATCTCAGAGCAAATATTAGATCCCAATCAGCCTAGAGACTTTAACCAAGCCATTATGGACTTGGGTGCAACGCTGTGCACTCGTCACAATCCAGCCTGTTTGCTTTGCCCGTGGCAAGCTCACTGCGCAGCGTACAATCAAAATGCTACAACTGATTTTCCTATGACTCAATCTCGCCAGCCGCTCCCACAGAAAACCATCGGTGTTGCTGTCATCACTGACAAGCAAGGAAATATTCTCATTGATCGTCGAAAGCAAGAGGGATTACTCGGCGGACTTTGGGAGTTTCCAGGCGGCAAAATTGAACCGGGGGAAACGATGGAACAATGCGTGAGCCGAGAGATCAAAGAAGAACTGGGCATTGAAATAGAAGTGGGTAGCAAACTCATCACTATTGACCATGCCTACACCCACTTTAAGGTGACGCTAAATGTATTCAACTGCAAGCACCTTAGCGGCGACCCTCAGCCCATTGAGTGCGATGAGGTGAAATGGGTCACGCTGGATGAAATCAGCGACTATCCTTTTCCAAAGGCGAATACCCAAATTATTGAACTGTTGAAAGCACAAGCGGCCAGCAGTAAGCCCTAAGTGGTAAGCCCTAAGTGGTAAGCCCTAAGTAGTAAGTAAGCCATAAATTGTGCGGCCAAAAGCGCTAAATTCGAGGGCTACATCCATAAACTAAATCCATGGCTAAATCCTGCATGGCTAAATTCATAGTACGCCTGTATGATTTGGATGACCGCTTTTTGCCTGGGCCAGCATGCAAATTCTCTCCGTTACGCTGAACAACTTCAAAACGCATAAAGATAAGCAGTTTGAGTTTCAGCCAGGGACAAATGCTATATGCGGGGAAAACGGCGCGGGTAAGACAAGTATTTTGGAGGCGATCGCCTGGGTTCTTTTCAACTACCAAGGCAGCTACAAAAAAGAAGACCTAATCCGCAACGGCGCCAGCAGCGCCCAAGTGCGCGTCGCCTTTATTTCCAGCCGCGACAGCCGCACCTACGAAGTTCAGAGATCTACCACTCAGGGCTATTTACTCTTTGACCCACAGCTTAACGAGCGGCTCCCCTACACCCGTACCAAAGACGAAGTGCTGCCCTGGCTACGGCAGCATTTAGGGGTTTCACCCGGTACAGACCTTGCCCAGCTCTTTGCCAACACTATCGGCGTTCCTCAAGGTACGTTTACCGCAGACTTTTTGCTGCCAACCGAAAAGCGTAAGCCCATTTTCGATACGGTACTGAAAGTTGAAGAGTATAGGGAAACATACAAACAAAGTAATAGCCTACGCAAGTACAGCGAAGCTCAATCGCAAAGACTGAAAGACTTCATTGAACAGTACGAAACAGCATTAGAAAGTTGGGATGGACTGCAGGCTAGTTACAATCAGCTATCCACAGAAATTAAGGCTAACGAGGATCAGCTTTTTGCACTCGACAAGCAAAGCCAAACACTGGCCAAACAGCGTAAGCAAGTGCAAGAGCAGGCTGAGAAGGTTAGCGCTGCGAAAGCTAAAAAGCAATCAATTGTTGCTCAGATTTCAGCTCAGCAAGCGTCGCAAGCTCGAATTGCCGATGCCCTGACCAAAGCACAGCAGGCAGCAGACATCTGCAAACAGCAACAGCTCGCTCATGATCGCTTTGTTGCAGCTGAGGCTAAAATTCAAGCGCTGAATGAGCACAATCAAAAAAGACAAACACTTCTACAACAGCAGCAAGAGATACAAAAAAAACTGTCTAACAGTCAAGGAGATCTCTCACGTTTAGAGGCTCAGACAGAACAATTTGAAGCAGCTCAGAAAGCGTTAGACAGCTTAACTAAAGACGCAGAAAAGCAACTGCACCTAGAAGCTGAGCAAAAGAAACTACAGCAGGTTTTTCAGCAGTTAGAAAACGTACGCTTTCAACAAAAAAGCCTTACCGAGCAAGCAAATAGCATTGAAAAAGACAGAAATAAAGTTGAACAAGAGCTCGCACGATTAGAGAACTTACGAAGCACCGCAGAGCAAATTCCAACGTGGGAACAACAGCAGGCTAGGCTGCAAGAGCAGCTCAGCCGAGTTGAGGCGGCGCAGCAGTTTGAGAAGGAAATACTAGCACTTGCAGCAAAAGGGAAAGATAAGCAGGATGCTTACAGACAACAGGTTGCAAATACACTAAAGACGTTGGAAGAATGGACACAGGAATTTTCAGCACTAGACGAAGCATCTATTCAACCCATTAGAGAAGCGCTTTTTCAAGGTGGAATCATCTCAAAAGAAACGTTAAGTGGCCTTAACAGCATTCTTACTGATCTCAGCGAGCAGACAGACAAAGTGCAGTTAGAACAGCAGCAGCGCACGCTTCGACTGAATCTAAAATCCGCCTATGCTTGTAAGGGACAATTAATGAGTATTGACGCCCAAAAAGAAAAACGCAAGCAGCTTGAACAACAACAACAGCAGATACACCAGCAAATAGCGGACTTAGAAAAGCAGCTGGCAGAGCAATCAAAAACAACAGACTCCCTGGATCAGATTTCAGCTCAGCTACAGCAGCTGAACAACCCCAAGGGAAAGCAGCAGCTATTGCAAAAAACGCTGCAGCAGCAGCCTGAAGTAGAAAAGCAATATCAGACACTGAAGGTAGCTCAGACAGATGGCAAAGAGCAAGAGAAGGCAATCGCCCAAAAGCTCAAAACATTCGAATCGTTAGATACTCAAGTCCAAACTCAGCAAACAGCCAAACAAACCCACCAAGCTGGCTATCTGCTGTATCTACAAAATCAACAGGCAGCTCAGCAAGTGGAAGCCATTACGGCTGAAACTAAAGCTGCGGCTAAAGCGCTTGCTCAACTTCAGAGCCAAAGCAGCGAACTCGATAAGCAGATTAAAACCCTCACGGCTGAATTTGATCCAGACGCCTTTGTCAGACTGGATAAGCGCTTTAGCCAAGTTAATTCCCAAGCCGATCAGCTCCGGGGCAGCCTCCCACAGCAGCGTCAGCGATTTGTAGAGCTAGAAGCGCAGATTAAGGGGCTTGAAGCAACGGCTCACAAACGCGACCAGGCAAAGGAGGACTTAAAACAGCGTGATCGCATCAAGCGCTTCGTCAACTATGCCCGCAAGGTATACAAAGCTGCTGGTCCCCGCATTACCGAACGCTACGTCCACAATATCTCCCGTGAAGCCGACCGCCTTTTCCGCGAACTGCTAAACCGTCAAAACGTTGCGCTTACCTGGAGCGCCGACTATGACATCACGGTACAAGAAGGCCCTCACACCCGCCGGTTTATTAACCTCTCTGGTGGCGAACAAATGTGCGCGGCCCTAGCGGTTCGCCTCGCGCTACTCAAAGTGCTCGCCGATATTGATATTGCCTTTTTTGATGAACCCACGACGAATATGGATAAGCCCAGACGGGTGGGGTTGGCGGAGGCGATCGCTCGGATTAAATCTTTCAATCAGCTCTTTGTCATTAGCCACGACGACACCTTTGAACAGGTCACTGAAACCGTAGTTACCGTGACGCGAGATAGCGAATAGCTACCGTCAAAAAGCGCCACACCACGGAATTTACTCAAATATAGGAAAGTCCAAAAGCTTCCAGGGCATCCTCATTAAGGAATCCAACATAGGGTACTTGTCAATCTAGCGGTGTTCGAATGTATTCGAGACACGACAGGTTCTTTGCAGATTGCAACATCGGCCTACGGCTGGTGCCAGTGCATGCTAGCAAAGCGACCCACGCTATATGTTTGATAGGCAGCTGCCTTTTGGGGATTGCACCCATCTTCACTTCAGTTCCTCCCGGTCACTTATGAACACCCACTCGAGCGTGGCAGACTCTCTTTCTAAGCAACAACGGACGAGCCAATCTATCGAAAAATCCTTAGAAGAGGGAGGCAGTCAGCCTGATAAAGCGACTGATAAAAGTCATCATGCCGCCGCTGCACAGCTCGTCGACACCCAGGAAATTCGTGAAGAATGGGCGCCTGAATCAGCACCTGAATCAGCGCTTGAAGAACCAGCACCGGCAAAACGCGCGCCTAGTGAGCCACCCGCAAACCAAAATCAAGATTCGCTGAATACAAAAACGCTTAAGCAAATTTTTCAGCTTTCGCCCATTGGCATGACCATCTTAGATTTAGAAGGCGGTTTTTTGAGCGCGAATCAAAGCTTTTGCGAAGCAGTGGGCTACACAGAGCGCGAGCTGATTATGCTCACCTTTAGCGACCTCACCCATCCTGAAGATGTGCCTTTGCTCAAGTCTTTAGGCGAGCAGCTGTTAGCGGGCAAGCGTCAGCATTTTCAGATTGAAACGAGGCACTGGAGCAAGGAGGAAAAGCCGCTGCATGTGGGGCTTACGGTGACGATGGTGCGCGATAGCCAGCAGCGGCCTATTTGTTTTTTACTGCAGGTGATTAACCTAACTGAGCAAAAATGGATGGAAGCGCAGCTTCGCCACCGTGCCTTTTACGATGAACTCACTGGACTCGCCAACCGCGCCTTGTTTGTCAATCGTTTAGAACAGGCCATTATTCGTTTAGAGCGCAATGCCAGCATGCAGTGCGCAGTCCTCTTCCTAGACCTTGATCGCTTTAAAGTCATCAATGACAGCTTGGGGCACACCATTGGCGATCAGCTATTGACTGCGCTAGCTGGACGGTTAGAATCTTGCATCCGTCGCTGCGATACGCTGGCCCGACTAGGCGGAGACGAATTTGCCATTTTGCTAGAAGATATTGATGGCTTGGAGGATGCAATCGCAGTATGCGATCGCGTTCATAATTGCCTTGCTGCCCCTTTCAAACTGAGCAGCTATGAGGTATTCGCCAATATCAGCATAGGTGTGGTGTGCAGCAGCGTAGGCTATGAAAAGTCCAGTGACTTGCTACGCAACGCAGATACCGCCCTATACAGAGCAAAAGCGCAGGGCGGCGCCTGCCATACGGTATTTGACCAGACCATGCATCAGCGAGCCGTTGCGCTTTGGCAAATGGCAACCCAAGCCCAGTTTGCGGTACAGCGCGAAGAGCTAAAGCTTCACTATCAGCCCATCATAGATATTGACTCAAATCAGGTCGTTGCCGTTGAGGCCCTGATTCGCTGGTATCACCCCATCCACGGGACTATCTCACCGGGGGAGTTCATCCCAGTGATGGAAGAAACAGGGGTCATTACGCTAATAGGACAATGGGTGCTAAGAGAAGCTTGTTTACAGATGGGCCGTTGGAGAAAAACGCTAGAGGCCTCAGGCACAAAACAATCTATCAAGCTAAACGTCAACCTATCGGCTCGTCAGCTTATGCAAAATGACATGACACAACAAGTTGCAACTATCTTGGCAGACACCGACTTCTTAGCTAAAGACTTGAGACTAGAGATCACTGAGACGGCCATTATGCACAACTCCGCAGAAGCATTAAGCGTTCTAAAAGAACTCCAAGCACTCAATGTCGGTCTCTGCATAGATGACTTTGGGATTGGATATTCCTCCCTGAGTCGTCTGCAAGAAATGCCCATCGACATCCTCAAGATCGACCGCTCTTTTGTGCAAAACATTAGGGGGCAAGGTCAGAACACGGAGATTGTCCGCACCATCATAGACCTTGCCGATAGCCTAGAGATGGGCATCGTAGCAGAAGGTGTCGAAACTAAAGGGCAACTAGAAGGATTGCGAGCGCTAGGGTGCCGTCACATTCAAGGCTACTACTTTGCAAAACCAATGACGCCGGAAGCGACCCTATCCTTCATTCAGGCCACCAATCATTAAACGACATTCATCATTGAACGGACTCCAACGATACAGCTTTGACCGATTTTTGATTGGGCACTTATCCAAAGTACCTAATCAAAAAAGCGCCACTGGCAAAGACCCAGCGGCGCTTTTTCTAAGTTTTCTAATCATGAAGCCGACTAGATGAAGCCAGCCAATAACTACGAAACAGAAGCAGGCTCACTGTAGGCAGCAGCGTCCGTATTTGCTGTTCCCTGTGCAGGGACTGCCGCCTCAACAGGCGGTGTGTCGAAACCGGCTTGATTTCCGAGCGCAAATGCAACGAGCCAACCGACGATAAGCAGAGCCAAAACAATAGCCATTACTTTAAAATCCTCCTAGCGGATAGGAAACGGGGTTTGTATTGAAGGGGTAGGTATGATGTACTCCTGCCCCAGACCCGCACACATCAATTGAGTCCATCAGGTAGGATTTTCATCAGAGTCTACGTTAACAAATGTAACGAGATCGAATCCCAAATGTCAAATTGAATGTCAATAAGCATAAATACTCTTTCTTAAAAACAAACCAGCCAAAAGAGTATTTATGCTTATTGTTTAAGGTCTGGAACACGCTTGGAGTATGCCCAACATGACAGAAACACAACGAAGTAAACCAGGCCCTCAGGCAAGCATTCGATACTTTTCATAGGATCTGCACAATTATTTCCTTCAACAAAGAATTATTCACAACATTCCTTTACAAAGGTGTCTTGCGAAAGAAGGTAATTTAGCAAAACATCTTTGTAAAGATGTCTTATAAAGGGGTTTCCTCAGCGCGAGTGCTGAGTCGCCGTAGCGCATCGAGATGGGTAATGCTGTAATCGGCATGGTCCCGGAAGGGAAATCTCCCGTCTGGATCAAGATAAACGGTAGCAACGGTGGCATTACGACCTGTGATGAGATCGAATTTGTGATCACCGGTCATGACAGCATCGTCAGGGGTCAGTGACCAAGCACTCAGTAAGGATAGAATGCCCGTCGGTTTTGGTTTTGGTGGACAGCAGGTACGCCCGAGAATATCGTCTACGTGAAAAAAGTCAGCCAGGCCACAGGCATTGAGCGTGATATGCGCTATTTCTTTGGTGTTGCGTGTGAGGATGCCGATGCGTTTGTTTTGAGCCTTAAGCGTAGCCAGGAGCTCAAGCGCGCCAGGTTGGGGAGTCGCTTGGCGGGCGATGTCTTTTTCGATATTCGCTAGCTG
>JBCCOO010000073.1:0-25433 GCA_039025345.1 Cyanobacteria bacterium P01_D01_bin.105
AGACTCAACACGCTCGTTGAGAGGGGTTGCTAGCATAAAGATGATTTTTGATGGTGCTGACTCCACAAGGGGTCAGCCTTTTCTTGCTTCTATTTTCGCAAATTCGCTCTAGCGGTTCCCCGAACCTTCAGATGCGCCCGTAGATAGTCCTGTACCTAGAGCACAGTTGCTTGCATGCCTATACTTCCAATCATCGCTACGGCTAATTCCGCTACGCTACCTCAGCCCGCTATCCTGCCCCGCCTTGCTCCGCTGAAGATGGGATAGCCGCGTTACTGTTCTGCTAGCTCTGTACGGAGCGAAGCTGAGAAATCTGTCGCCAGAGCGCTACGCCGTGTCCGAGTGTGATCGCCCCACCCCACATCATCTGCTTCACAAAGAGCTTGGAAATTACATCCCAGCCCATAGAGAAAGAACAACAATCGGGGGGTAAGTAGCGAGCAAATCAAATTCGCCTGAGCCATGACTATGCTCGCCGCTGTGCCCGCAGCAGTCACCGCAAGGCTGTCTAATTTTAGATCTTTCCCTTGCTGAATATTTCTTGTCTAGAAAATCTGCAGCAGTGAACGAGTAAAAATACCAGTCCCAATAACAACAATTCCGCAGGCGCTAGCCGTTGGTAACCATTCTACGATGGCCCGTTTAGGCGCTGGCAACTGCTCAAACCTTCGCTTTGCATAAACCAGTATTAGCCCTAACGCAGTCAACACTACCGACAGCCCCAGACTAAACACCAGCACCAGCACGAGACCCGAAAAAGGATTGCCGATTGCGATCGCGCCTAGCAACAGCACCAGCGCCGCTGGACAAGGCACCAATCCCGCCGACACTCCCAGCAGCCATAGGCTCCGCCAGGTCACTGGCTCTCCCTTTGCAGCAGGTAAATGAGAGTGGGTATGAGTGCCGTGAGCGTGCTCATTATGCGAGTGGTGATGGTCGTGCTCGTGATGGTGGTCATGATGGTTGTGGCTGTGGCTGTGATGATGGCCGTGGTCATGATGGTGATGGCTGTGATGATGGTCATGCTTTTGCCATCGCCTCCACCGCTGCCACAACAAGTTCAGCCCAATCACAACCACCATGCTTCCCGATACCAAACTCAGCCAGGGATAGAGCTGTTCGGGCAAGATATATTGGGCCGCAAACAGCGTCACGAACCCCAAGGCAAATACGCCTAACGTATGGGTAATTGTTGTTGTCATTGCCAGAAATACGGCGTGGAGTGGCGTTGCCCGCTCGCCGATTAAGTAAGCACCGACCAGTGTCTTCCCGTGCCCTGGAGACATTGAATGAAGCGCTCCCCACAAGAAGGCACCCGCTAGCGACAGTAGCCATTTTCCTGAAATGCCCCCCGCGCTTTTTGTGATGCCTTCTGGCGTTAGGGCTAAGGTTGTTTTTCTAGGCGTAAATACATGATTGGAAAGCTCCCCTGCATGAGCAATCGTCGCGACACAGCTAGCCTTGGGCGCGTCAGGCACAAACAGGTGATAGTCAATCGTCAGGGTCTGAAACGGCTCAGGCCAGGCATAGTTTAATAGCAGGCTGGTATGCGTTTTAGGCGCTATCGTTCCAGTCAGGGTGTCAGTGGCAGCTAGGCTCTCGCTACGGGACTGCACAGTCAAAACGGGTGTGTGATCGCCCTCATTCTTTAAAAGAATATGATCTTGAAAAAAGCTTTGAAGGGCCTCTCTATGGTGTGCGATCTCTGCGTCTGAGAGTCTGCTGTCGCCATCGTCATCGGCAAAGGCAGTCAGCTCGCCAGGATAAATGAGAGAAATTTGAGCGCTGGTCGTTTGTACTGTGATTTTAGCTGTCGTCAGATCATCCCAATGAGCGGCGCTAGGCATCGCTGTCAATAGCCAAACAGACAGCAAACTAACACCGAATAGTAAGCTCATCCGCCCAGACTGACCGTGTCTTTGAGAGAGTCGTAACTTCGTCATAACAGCGAACCTAAAGGTATGGGATAAGTCTCTTAGCCTCTGGCAAGTCTAAACTCTCAGCCAGACTTCTAAGTGCGACGAGGCGTCAACAATATCCGCGACTACTCAACCCTCGCAGTATAAAAAATCTGGACTCTCCTTCTCCTCTGAAAAAGCCGTCACAAAGGCAGACAGTTTCTATACAACGTCAAACAAGTAATTATCCTCACTTGCTATATTCTTCAGGCTGTCTATGAGCGGCAGCATACTATACCGAACTTCTTTGAATAGGGATTCTCACGCTGAATAAAGTTGTCGTCGCTTCCACCAGATGCTGACAATGCGAGGCAAAATGAGCTGCGTTATTATCAAGGCTGTTTACAATGCTTGAATATAAGCAAAGGATAGTTAACATTTATGACAACTAGCGCTCCGCAAAAACCGTCTACTACAGGCACCCATTCTCACAGCCACGACCAAGCTCACGACCATATCCACGCGCACGTGCACGTGCATACCCATGCTGACGGCGTTGAGCACAGTCACGAGCACACCCACAGCCATTCCCACGCTCACGCTGATGGGCAAGAGCACAGTCACGACCACGCTGATAGTCACGACCACGCTCACGAGCAGGGCCACAGCCACGATCATGACCACGCATAGAACCACGTTGTTCTAACTACACCCATCATCTGCACTGTTCAGGTAGCGATGGGGATAGTTAGTCGCTTTTGCTAGGGGCTGAAATCTCAAGGTTAGGAGCCGAAGAGACTTCAGCCCCTAGTGTTTTTTTTAAGCCATAAGGCTGTGATGACTGATGTGCGAAGCTCTAGATCGGTTGTTAGAAATTGCCTAGCCTGAAGTAATTTCGATACGACAGTGTTCTCGCACCTTCCTCTCATGAAGACTATAACTGCCTCCGGATTAAACGTTGTGATGCGCTCAGCTACCACCGAAGTTCTAGCTGAGCTAGAAGCCATACGCAAAGCTGCCTTTGCTCCTGTCTTTGACTCATTCCGCTCCATTCTAGGGGAAGAGATCTACCAGCTGGCTCAAGCGGCTGAAGATAAAGCACAGGACAAGCTTCTAGCCTCCGCTCTCGCTTCAGACTCTGATTGGCAGGTTTATGCTGCTGAAGTAGACGGTGCGATCGCCGGGTTCGTGTCGATTCAGCTCAACGTAGAGATCAGGGTTGGAGAAATTGGACTGAATGCTGTCCATCCAGAGCAAGCTGGACAAGGTATCGGTACGGTCATGTATAACTTTGCAGTGGCCAAGATGAAGGAAGCGGGAATGCAAGTCGCGACGGTTGCAACAGGTGGAGATCCCAGTCATGCATCAGCCCGCCGAGCTTACGAGAAAGCTGGCTTCACGGTACAAATCCCTAGCGTATGGATGTGTCAGAAGCTCTAAGTCACGGTCGTGTACGATCTCGGAAATCCTGTGATGTCAAGGATGTGGAGAGAGGTTAGCGTTTTTGCGTATCTTGACCAGGAGCAGATTGGACCAATATAGAGGGAAATCTAAAAATACCCGAGATACCTATCAGCATTATTACTTAGCCATTAACATGACACTCTTCAATCGCTACAGAAAACTATTGTTGGGGATGTTTCTGGTTGTCATGCTGATCTCTATTAGTTTGTTTGGGTTCCAATGGCATGCAGCTTATAAACATGAGCTGACAATTATTGAAGATAAATTTACCGAAAGCACTGTCAATTTAGAAAGTCTGATTAAATCGACCGCTGATCATCTCAATATTCTGAGAGTCGCTGCGGAAGATGCCATGGAAAACCCCTCAGAATCAGGTAGGCGTTCTCCTGCTCTCATGCCATCCTTAATCACCGACGATAACAGGCATTATGGAATCCAACCTCAGACTGCCTATGAACAGCAGGCCACGGGAAATCTTCGCGGTATTGGAAATCTTGCAACACTACAGAAAAATCTAGCCTTTAAGCAGGAAGTCAATATAGCTTTAAGCTTGAATTCTAACTTCAAGGCCATTGTTCAAAACTTAAGCGATGTGACGTGGGTCTACTATACGTCTGCTCGAAAATTCATGAACTTATATCCCTACAATGAGGAATTCGAGTTTGATTCATCAATGCTGGAAGCCCCTTTCTTTGTCGGCGGAAAACCAACTCAAAACGCACGCAAAGAAGCTTTTTGGACAGAAGCATATCAAGATTTAGCAGGCCAAGGCTTAATGGTAACAACAGCAGCTCCTGTCTATGAAGAAGAAGATTTCCGAGGAACTGTAGCGATTGATCTTACTCTGAACTCACTCACGGATATCGTGAATCATTTTTCCTACGGTGATGGCGTTTTAATGATTTCGGGTACTGACCAACAGCTTCTAGCGCACCCACACCTTATTTCAGAAGGTCGTGATGAGATCGCATCGCTGATAGATACGATACCGGTTGAGATTAAGCAACAAGTCACTTCTATTTTTGACAATCCTACAGGAAAGCTGCAATCAGTGGGATCTTATTGGGTCATGCACCAGAAAAGCGAATATGCACCATGGCAGTTTGTCTGCATTGTGCCTAAACGAGCAATCTATAAAAATATTGTGATGAATGGCTTACTGGTTACTGCTATTCCGCTATTAGGATTACTGGGGTGTTTGTGGGTGACCAGCCAGTTGCTCGATAATGTGTTCATTCAACCTGCTTGTGCTCTCGCAGAGAAGATTGATGAAGAGAGCAAAGGTATCAATAAGCCGACTCCCCCCAAATTGCCACGGGTGTGGCATCACCCATTCCAAACGGTTGCGGATGCATTTGAAGAAAATCGGATGTTGCTACAAAAAAGTGAAACTCAACTAGAAAAGATAAAATCTGCGCAGGTTCAGTTAGTTAAAAGCGAGAAAATGTCTGCGTTAGGCAACTTGGTTGCTGGTGTCGCTCATGAAATTAATAATCCACTAGGATTTGTGCAAGGTAATGTAAAAGCACTGAGTACAAATTTTGAGGAGATATTTGAGCATCTGTCGCTTTATCAACAGCAGGCTAAACGCGAAGAGATCAATGAGCACGCTGAAGAAATTGATATAGAGTTCCTTTTAGAAGATACGCCTCAGATACTAGGTTCGATGACGACAGGATGTGATCGTATTCGTGACATTAGCAACAGTTTACGCACATTCTCTCGGGCTGATCAAGATTGCAAAACAAGCTTTCAGCTATCTGAAGGATTAGACAGCACTATTCTTATTTTGAAGCATCGACTTAAGGCTAATGAACATCGTCCGGCAATTTTGATAGACAAGCATTACGGACAACTGCCATCAGTTCACTGCTTTCCAGGTCAACTCAACCAAGTTTTTATGAACATCTTAGCCAATGCCGTTGATGTATTTGATGAGGCGGCCACAGATACAGATTTGAAAGTACTCGAAACCGACCCTCAGAGAATTTCTATTACAACGGCATTGGTTGGAGAAGATATTGCAGAAATTCGTATTGCCGATAACGGAAAGGGCATGCCAGAGTCTGTAAAGCATAAGATATTTGAACATTTATTTACTACTAAAGGTGTCGGGAAAGGCACTGGTCTAGGTTTAGCTATTTCTCATCAGGTTATTGTAGAAGCCCATAGTGGTGAGCTGACTGTGCAGTCTGAGGTAGGAAGAGGAACAGAATTTTTCATTCGTATCCCCGTTGCTGCATAAAATGGCGGTTTCAGCTAGCGTTGGCGAAGCCTCTCCGTAAGGAGAATCGCTCACCCAACGACCAAAATACTAATCAGCCCAACTAATGTCACCTCCTGCCATTACCTTACGGATTGGGTAGGAGGTGCATATAGCCTTTGAGCCGTTTGTTAAATAGCCAAGAGGGTGACAGAGTCTTCCTCAACTCTTTGTTGAATGCTGGCTTGATCTAGGTTGTGACCGATAAACACCAGACGAGTTTGGCGGGGTTCGTTGGGTTGCCAGGGGCGATCATAAAAGTAGTCAAACCGCTGACCGACGCCCTGCAATACTAGGCGCATGGCCTTGTTGGGCACGGCCACAAAGCCTTTGATGCGATAGATGTCCTGGTCTTGCACCAAGGCTTGTAGCCGCTGCACTAAACCTTTGGGGTCAAAGGACTGCTCTAGCTCGATGCAGACGGAGTTGATATCGTCATCGTGTTCGTGCTCTTCTTCATGGTCATGGTGACTGTGGCGGCTATCGAGATTATCTTCAACAGCAGCGTTGAAGCCGAGCATCACCTCGGGGTGGATTTCGCCCTGATGGCAAGGCACAATTTTGATGCCAGTAGGGGATTGAGATTGTAGCCAGGTCTGTACGCGATCGCGCTCAGTATCATTCATTAAATCGGTCTTGGTCAGCAGCACCATATCGGCGCAGGCGAGCTGATCTTCAAAGAGTTCCTCAATCGGGGTTTCGTGATCCAAACTGTCATCGGCCTGCCGCTGAGCTTCTAGCGCTTCCAAGTCCCCGACAATGTGACCCTTAGCCAACGCATCACCATCCACTACGGTAACAACACCATCTACCGTAGCTCCAGTGCGGATTTCGGGCCAGCGAAAGGCTTGCACTAACGGCTTGGGCAGCGCCAGTCCCGACGTTTCAATTATGATGCAGTCGATGTCTTCGCGTCGCTGCAGCAGTTCCTGCATCGTGGGCAGAAACTCTTCTTGAACGGTGCAGCAGAGGCAGCCGTTGGCCAACTCCAGAATGTTAGGGCTGATGCTGCTATTTGCTGTGTCGTCGTCATCGCAAACCTGGCAGGATTTGAGGATGTCGCCATCGATGCCGACTTCACCAAATTCATTTACCAGCACAGCAATGCGACGCCCCTGGTTGTTTTGCAGCAGATGCCTTACCAGAGTGGTTTTGCCAGAGCCGAGAAAGCCAGTGATGACCGTAACGGGAATTTTATGCATGAGAATCTCCTATGATTGAGGGGCAGAATCGGTGGGCAAGGGCGGCAACACAAACGCAGTGGCCCGCCGGAACTCGGGATCTCGCTCTCGGTAGGGCACCCGCCCATTAGCGTTGTCGGTGTATTGTTAGCAAAACTCAGCCACGGTTGCGGCCCCGTTTTCGGGACTCACACAGCTGAGAATAAAGGTCAACTTACCGGGTGCAGTTAGCGATACATTACAGGGCTGTTGGCACGCAGCCATACAGCGCACCGGCTCCAAGCGGACGGTTGTTTGCAAGTCCCGCTCAGCCAGAGCCTGCTGGAGTTCATTGATCAAATATTGTCCACCGGCAATGCCGTCTCGACTACGTTCCTCGGCCGAAAACCGACAGAGTGAGCAAACAAATAACGTCGTTGGTGTCATCTAGTCCTCGGATAGGGCGTTGTCAAATCAAACTGAAGCAGCTGCCTCAAGGGTGGTGGAGTCAAGCTGAAACTCCTTCCAGCCTTTGCAGATAATTTCGTAGCCGCTCGGCGGCGTAATCGGCAGGTTTCGCAGGTAAAGAAACGTAGCGAGATCGCCCGATTCCAAGAGCAAAATTAGTTCGGTCTCAGGACTGTAGCCATCGACCGCCTGCAAAATGTGATCCGTGATGTGGTGATGATTCAAAATCACCGTGTCGGGCGTGGCTAACCAGGCATTGAGAAAAGGTGCAAGGTGAGATCGCGACACGTAATGCGCCCGAAAGCTTTCCCCGACAATTCCCAGCTGAGGTGAGTTGAGACTACACACCACCGCTCCCCGGCCCGCCGTCAAAAAGCCATTCCAGGCGTTGTAGCCCAGAGGCAGGAGATTGGTAGCAACAAAAGCGTCTTGCCAGTTTGTCTGGGTTTGATTAGTCATCATTTAGCCCCTCCTCTAGATTTGAGAGAACTTACAAGCGTGCCAGGTTCAGAATGCCTGGGATGAGGTGTTGTTGGAGTCATGGCACTTTCCCTAACCTGAGCGGCAGCAGACTTGTATAAACGGTTGCCCCACAAGCCTGTCATCAGACGCAGCATTAAGCGGCGTAGGGGTGCCCAGCTAATCATCAGGCGCAGTACCCACCGCCGCAATATCACAATGGGCGGCCAGCGGTTAGAAAAGGTGCGGTTGAGAATATCTGTGAATAGCAGTATCACCCAGTTCTCCCAGCGACGGCGACCATAGCGCCGTAACACTTTGACATCGCCCAAATCCTGTTGTTGTTGCTGCGCGTTTGATAAGACTCGTGCCAGCGTTGCAGCATCTCGAATGCCTAGATTAAGCCCTTGCCCGCCTACGGGATGGCAGTGGTGAGCAGCATCTCCGATGAGGGCTAGTCGAGGGTGATAGTAGCGGCGGCTGTGCATTAAGCGTGCTGGGAAGACCAAGGGTTTGCTCAGTAGCCTCAGCGATCCAGAGTGGTCGCCATAGCGATTTTGCATGGCAGCAATGAACTGATCGGCGGGGAGATTCGCGATCGCCTCTGCCTCTTTGTGTGGTGCAACCCAAACAAAGAGGCAGCGATTACCGGGTAAGGGCAAGATGGCAAAGGGGCCGCTGGGCCAAAACCGCTCATGGGCAATGTTCTGGTGAGATTGTGTGGGGGAGACAAAGGCGGTCACGCAGGATTGCCAGTAGTTCCAGCCATCGGTTGGGATACCTGCCTGTTTCCGAATACGGGAATTTATGCCGTCAGCCGAGACCACCAATCCAGCGGTCAGATGCTGTTGTCTCTGCGCCTGTTGCCGCTCTCCCATGGCCACACTCACCTCTGCAAGCTGAGGGCCATAGGTGACCGTCTGCACTCGCGTTTTGTAATAGCAAGTAATGTGAGAATCGCTAGCGGCGAGTTGTTGCAGTGCTGTTTGCAACACCCGATGTTCAGCGCAGTAATACACGGCAGATTCGCCTAGATCTGCTGGCGTGAAGATGACCCGATGGGGATAATCGGCGTCTGACAGCGCAACTTGAGAGAAATGGGTAATGGCAGGCGAGATTTTCTCCCAAATTCCAACGGCGCTGAAAATTTTGGCAGACAGCGGTGAGAGGGCATAGGCATGAGGGCGATCACTGACTTGAGCTTCAGAGCGAGCCTCAATCACCGCAATGCGCAGACCTGCCCCTCTCAGCCCACAGGCTAGGGTCAGTCCGGGAATACCGCCGCCAACGATGATGACATCATAGTTAGATAAGCTGTCAGATACGCTCATGAACGCACCAGGGTTTCTCTGTTTTGCACAGACGTAGTGTTCTGGGAGACTGCTCGCTCTGCCCGAAACATGCCAAAGCGACACAACCCTGCCCCAAAGGCCAGCCGCATCAGCAAGAAGGTGGGCACTTCCCGCAGAGACTTGATGAAGCCGAGAATGCCAAATTTGATCAATCCTTTTGGGCGGATAATGCCCTGCCAGATGGAATCTAGCCAAGCGGGCAGGGTTTCCTGAGTCCAATCAGCCGTGTTCACCCGGCCAGCCACCAATCCTGTTGCTTCGAGTTGTTCTGAAAAACCTTCAATACTAGAAAACGCCGGATGAGACCACTGATCCAACAGTTGCCGCATCACCGGACGCTCCCACCAGTTCAACGGTTTGCGGCGGTCGTCCCGCTGGTTCCAATCGGCTACTACCAGCGTGCCGCCTGGTTTGAGGACACGCAGCATCTCTTGGGCATAGCGGGCTTTGTCGGGCATGTGCGGCCCCGCCTCAATCGACCAAACGACATCAAAGCTAGCATCTGGAAAAGAGAGATTCAGCGCATCATCGACCTTGAATTGGGCACTGACAGTTGGAGGCGTTAGTTCCTGCGCCCGTTTCACCTGTTGGGGGCTGATAGTAATGCCCGTCACCGCAAAGCCATAGTCTCGCGCCAGAATGCGGCTACTGCCGCCGATGCCACAGCCGACATCCAGCACTGTTGTTCCGGAGGATAAGCCCTGTAAACCGCCCCAACGCACCATTTCATGAACAAAGTCATGCTTAGCTTTAATAAAATTCTTGCGCCGGGGCGGCGAGCCATAGTGGCCCAAGTGAATGTGCTCTCCCCAGTAAAACTCCAGAATGCCATCTTGAGTCCAGTTGTCGTAAGAGGTCGCAACCGATTCAGAAGATTGATAGCGACGGGCGGTGAGCAGGTAAGCTGCCAGACTTGCAACGAGTAACAAGAGGGTAATACTTAGACTCCAAAGTAAAAGATTCATTGAATTTACGGGTTATTTGCAGTTGGGTTTTGAGATTTGTTTTGAGATTTAGGATCTTGTGTCTGAGAAAAAAGAGGGTTAAAAAAAAGGCGATCGCGCCACCGAGCTATCCATCGCAAAGGAGAGGCGGAAGATTGCGGCTTCAAAGGGTAGACCGACTGTTTGGCTGCTTGCTTGATCGCTTGCTTAACAAAAGGGTGAGGTGCAGCAGGAATTTGCCCAGGACGATGAAGATATTGTTGAAGCTGGCGAATTTTGATGTGTGAATCTTTCTCTAGATCGCTGTTGGTTCGAGACATTGATTCATCTTTCGGCATTGTTTTACCTCTTGCCAGACCTTACTGTCAGACGGGGGATGCTATGTTGAACTCTACCCAGCGATTGCAGACCTGTTGATAGCAATCGGGTGGCGAAATAGCTAAATTGCGCAGCCAGTCGATTTCGACTGATTCCTCATGGGCGATCCCAATAAGCAGTTCTCCTTCAGGACGGTAGGCTTGTACAGCATCCATCAATCGACTCACGTCATCTGCCATCAAGCCCTGCGCTTGGAGATAATCGGGCATCTTTGCTGATGGGATATAGCGAATTTGGTATTTCACCACATCGCTGCTCCAATCTACTGACAGCGCCTCAACGACCTTTACATCACAAATCACTAGCCCTCGTCCCTGAACTAGGTAGCCCTGCCAGGCGGCATGACCCAGAGGCAGAAAGTTCTCTCGAATGAAGGCAGATTGCCAGTAGTCCGAACAGCTCTGCCAGACGTCAGCGGGTGGTTGCATCATGTCGATTTTTTCATTTTCTTATTTCAATTGTGTTTCTAATGCTATGTAAGTCGTTGATTCTCATTGAGGAACAACAAAACCATGAACATAGAGACAGCGCTCTGTAAGTGTTTTTTGCAGCTTTTATCGAGTTGATAGCACTTTATCCGGCGCTATTTGAATGAGCATCACAATAACTACTCCGCCAGCAACAGGCTACGCGGACAACCAAACGATTAAATTCTGCGTGAGTAGGCTGAAGTCAGCCCATCAAACTTGAACGTGATAACTTGAAAGGTTGCTCAGAGGGATGAGAAAAATCGTGAATCCCTTTAGCAGCGGTGTTAGTACGACCGCAAAAATATTGTAAACAGGCAAAATTAAGCTTCATCCGTACCTCGCAGATGGATATGTAACGAATTTACAAATCGGCGGGCATTCTGACTCAGAGAGTTGCGCCTCTCTTCACAGCTGCGGGACAGCGCCGGATTCACACCGGACTTTCCCCCTTGCGTCTGATGGCTGTTCCCCACCAAAACCGACTTTCACATCACAGTAACACAGTTGCAGCGAAGTTCAATCGTGTACTTTTTCTCGCACTAAAAGAAGAATCCGCCTTGAAATGACTCAAGGTTAAAACACGTGCCTCGCATTCGTACCTCGCAGATATTCATGAATGTTCATGGTAGCTACGAGCCAACGCCATAAATGCATTGAGATAATCGACTTCGAGATCGGCTTGGCGGACACCTAAGAAGATTTGCTTTTGGACACCGTTCGGCCCCAGTTGCACCGCACACACAGGATATTTTTCAGAGAATTCCTCGACTAGCCAACGTGGCAGCGCCGCCAAGCCGCGTCCGCAAGCGACCATTTGAAGCATCATATCCGTGCTTTCGACCACTTTCTGTTTTCTGACCGTCCTGCCTGCCGGAGTAAGGAAGTGGTTGTAGATATCAAGGCGATCGCGAGGCACCGGATAGGTGAACAGCACTTCGTCACCAAGCTGCCGGGGGATGACGTAATCTTTGTTTTTGAGAGGATGCTCCGAAGAGACCACCAAAACCTGCTCGTAATCAAAGACCGGCTCAAAGTGCAGTGACTTTTTTCGCAGCGGATCAGGGGTCACCAGCAAGTCAATCTCATGCGCAAAGAGGGCACCGATGCCGCCGAATTGGAACGCTTGTTTGACCTCAAAATCTACCGATGGCCAGGCCCGCAAGTAAGGGGCGATGATTTTCTGTAGCCACTGGTAACAGGGATGGCACTCCATCCCAATTCGTAAGGTTCCCCGCTCACCACGGGCGAATTGTCCCAATCGTTCTTCTGCGTGGACGAACTGAGGAATCAGGCGGTTGGCTGTGGTCAGCAAATAGGTTCCCGCCGGAGTGGGGCGAAGGCTGCGTCCTTCCCGAGACCAAAGCTTCACCCCTATCTGATCTTCCAGTTTACGCATACTGTGGCTCAGTGCCGATTGTGTCAGGTGTAGCGCATTTGCGGCAGCGGTCATCGTCCCGTGCAGTTCAACCGCGCGGATGATCTCTAGGTGGCTGCGTTCGAGAAATGTCATCAGCTTTCAATGAATCTCACTCATTATTCCATGAATAAATACCATTTTTATTCATCGGTCAAGGCTGATACCGTTAATTTAATGCCAAAGCGCTTAAGGCAAGAAAGCTGAATGCCGAAGCGCTTAAGGCTAAAGAGCAACAAGGGCAACATCAACAGAAATTCGCTGAAATACTCTCATATCGGAGTCAGGTTTTATGAATGCAGGCAATGAAACAGCTATCAAGACACATTCACTCGGGTATCCACGCATCGGGGCCAAACGTGAATTGAAAAAGGCAACCGAAGCCTATTGGAAAGGTGAACTGTCTCTTTCCGATCTGCTCGCTACGGGCAAGAGCTTACGCGAAATCAACTGGAAGAAACAACAGTCTGCCGGAATCGAGCTCATCCCGGTCAATGACTTCTCTTTTTATGACCAAGTGCTCGATATGAGTTGCCTGCTGGGCAATGTACCGTCGCGTTTCCAGTGGAAAGGCGATAAGACAGATATCAACACCGTTTTCACCATTGCTCGCGGTACGGAAGGCGGCGCTTCTTTGGTTGAGGATGAGAAGGACTGCCAAACCAACAAAGTCTCCACGTTCGCCAGCGAGATGACAAAGTGGTTCGATACAAATTACCACTTCATCGTGCCTGAATTTCGGGCAGATACAACGTTTTCTCTGAGCGGCACCAAAGTCTTCGATGAGTTTGCAGAAGCCAAGGTGCTGGAGATTAACGCGAAGCCAGTACTCGTCGGCCCGGTGACTTATCTCTCCCTGGGCAAGGTGCAGGATGTTAACAATTCGGACTTCGAGCCGTTGACCCTCCTCGATAACCTTGTCTCCGTCTATGAAGAGATTATCGGTAGGCTGGTAGCCGCAGGCGCGGAGTGGATACAACTTGATGAGCCGATTATTTCCACCGATCTGAGCGATTTGCAGCGCGATGCTTTGAAGGCAGCATATGCTCGCCTCTCCAAGGCCAAAGGCTCAGCAAAGTTGCTTGTCACCACGTATTTCGGTGGTGTGAGAGATAATCTTGACGATTACCTCGCGTTGCCGGTGGATGCCTTGCATTTTGACTTCGTGCGGGGTTCGGAAGACATTGATGCTGTTCTAGCCAACTTCCCGAAGAACAAAATTCTCTCTGCCGGAATTGTTGAAGGCCGCAATATTTGGAAGAACAATTACGATGCCTCGCTAAACGTTTTGCACAAAGCCAAAGCCGCTGTTGGCGCAGATCGACTCTGGGTGGCACCAAGCTGTTCGCTGCTACATTCGCCTGTTACTCTGAAAAACGAACGGAAGCTAGATGACGAGCTGAAAAGCTGGCTGGCCTTTGCTGACGAGAAACTTGTGGAAGTAACTGAACTCCGGCTACTTCTTGACGGAGCTGGAAGTACGGAGATCCTTGAAGCTAACCGTGCCGCTGCTGTTTCTCGAAAGTCTAGTGATCGTATCCACAACGACGCCGTGAAAAAGCGCCTTGCTGCGGTGAAGCCTAGCGATTTTGATCGCGCTTCAGCCTTCGTTGAACGCCAAGCCAAGCAGCGGGAAAAACTCGGTTTACCAGAATTCCCAACCACAACCATCGGTTCTTTCCCTCAAACGAAGGAAGTCCGCCAAGCACGCGCCCAGTGGAAAAAAGGAAAACTCAGCGATGCGGACTACGACCAGTTTATTAAGGCAGAAATTGCCAAATGTGTTGCTTTCCAAGACGAGATCGGAATCGACATGCCCGTTCACGGCGAGTTCGAGCGCAATGACATGGTGGAATACTTCGGGGAAAATCTCGAAGGCTTTACCTTTACCAGCACCGGCTGGGTACAGAGTTTTGGCACTCGCTACGTGAAGCCGCCGATTGTCTTTGGCGATGTCAGTCGATCCAAACCCATGACGGTCTACTGGTCTGAGTATGCTCAATCGTTGACCGAGCGCCCGATGAAGGGGATGCTCACTGGCCCGGTGACGATTCTCCAGTGGAGCTTTGTCCGCGATGACCAGCCGCGCTCTGTCACCACGCATCAGATCGCCTTGGCCATTCGTGATGAAGTCGTGGATCTCGAAGCTGCCGGAATCGCCGCCATTCAGATCGATGAACCGGCCTTCCGCGAAGGTCTACCGCTACGTCGGGGCGAGTGGGATGACTATCTCGACTGGGCCGTGAAGGCATTTCACCTCAGTGCCTGCGGCGTAAAGGATGACACTCAGATCCACACCCACATGTGCTATTCCGAGTTCAACGACATCATCGAATTCATCGCTGCTATGGATGCCGATGTCATCACAATCGAGACCTCGCGCTCAAATATGGAGCTGCTCGATGCCTTCGTAGACTTTGAGTATCCCAATGAGATCGGCCCAGGGGTCTATGACATTCACTCGCCACGGGTGCCGCCCACCGAGAAAATGAGCAATCTCATGTCAAAAGCAGAATCCGTATTGCCGCGCAAGAACCTCTGGGTCAACCCGGATTGTGGTCTCAAGACTCGTCAATGGTCGGAGGTGAAGCCTTCACTCATTAATATGGTCGAGACCGCATCAAAACTTCGTGCTATGAGCTGTGCCTAGTTGTTGAATCAGATGTTGGATAAAGAGAGCTTTGTTGCTGTGGTCGTTGAGTTGGTGAAAGCGGCGCGATCTGAATAAGTTGAGTGTGACAAGGAGGCAACCGCAAGTAAGGTCTACCTCCTAACACGGCGTTGTAAACCTTACTTGCGGTTGCCATTCCTCAAATACGCTGAGCCATAGATGCTCCAAAGCGAAGACACCCAGTGCAAGGAACCGTTCTTTAATGACACTACTGGGTTACAGACGTTGTGTCATCCTTTCAGAAAATTGGCACAGTCGGCTCAATGGTCATACTAGGCAAAAACTGCAATGTTGATGTGCCATTCCACCTAACGAGCGCACACGGATGAAATCTCTATTGTCAGAGACATCATGAGGAGAAAACGCCTCATTCGCTATACATAGAAACGAAACAAGCCTTTGGTTAATTTCGGTTAACAAAAATATCTGGACAACAGTTTTACTGTTATTTGGTAATTAGTGGTTATACTGAAGCTGATGGCAAAAAATCCGGTCACGACGCTACGCCCTTTTGGGGGCTTCGCCGGAAGTGCCACACAGGACGCCATGTTCATGGCAAAAAATCTCATAAACCTCACGCATCAACCGGTTTAAGGATTTTTTGTTGCTCTAACTAATCGTTCGCTTCGTTTCAGGTGCGAATTGTCATGCTCTCCACTAGCAACCTCTCAGCGGCTCAAGCTGAGAACTATTTCGTCAAAGATGATTACTACACCGAGGAAGAACAGCATGAAGCTTCGTTCTGGCTGGGGAAAGGTGCTGCGAATTTGAGCCTAACTGGCACAGTGGAGAAAGCTGTGTTTGGAGAGCTGCTGAGTGGCACGGGGCCGAATGGCGAAACGCTTTCTGGGAAGGGCATTGATCCAAAAACGCGACGTGCAGCAACCGATTTCACCTTTAGTGCGCCGAAGAGTGTGAGCATTGCGGCACTAGTTCAGGACGATGATCGCGTATTGGCAGCACATCATCAGGCAGTAGCGAAGGCATTGACCGTATTGGAAGAGAGGTATGCACAGACCCGTATCTCAACTGAGATGGGAAGGCAACGGCTGACGACGGGTAATCTTGTTGCGGCGGTCTTTCCTCATGCGACAAATCGGGAAGCAGAACCCCAGTTGCACTCTCACTGTGTGGTGATGAATGCGACTCAGTTGCCGGATGGAAGGTGGTTTAGCTTTGCCAATGAGCAGGCGATCTCAAACAAGAAACTCCTGGGTCAGATTTACCAAAATGAGCTGGCAATTGCCCTCAAAAAACAAGGCTATGCAATTGACCCGAAAGCTCATGGCCAATTTGAACTTAAGGACTACTCACCCGACCTGCTCAAACTTTTCTCCACGCGCAGACAGCAAATTGAAGCACTGGTAGCCCTGTGGGAAGCAGAAGGCAAAGGTGTGTTTAACAAAGATGGGCAAATGGTTAGATCCCGCTTAGCCGTCTACGAAGCAGCCGCACTGAAGTCTCGCAAGCAAAAGCCAAAACCAATGCAGCCTGAGCAATTGCGACAAGGATGGAATGCATTGGTAAAGGTAGAAGGGATGAGTTTACCCGAGCCACCGAACCCAGCATCCCAAACGCTAGAAGTAGAAAAACTAGCCGACATCACGTCTGCAATACAGCATTGCGGCGAGCGACAGTCTGTCTTCAGACGTACTCAGCTAGAGCGATTTGTCTTCGAGCATCACTTAGGCAAACAGCGTTTCGAGCAATGGCAGCAATCAATAGAAGAGAATCCAGAGCTGGTACGAATCGACGACCATCGAATGACAACGCAGGCAGCGATTCAATTGGAGCTGGAAACCATTCGACTGATGCAGGCAGGGCAGGGCCAGTCGGAGGCGATCACGTCACCTCAGGAAATTGAACCGTCGCTTGAAAAGAAATCGCTTACTGATGAGCAGCAACATGCGATCGCCCTCACCCTCACCACTTCAGACTCAGTCATCGCCTGGCAAGGCTCAGCAGGCGTAGGCAAAACCTATGCATTACGTGAACTGAAAGCCATTCTTGACTCGAAAGAATTCCAAGTCCAAGGCTTTGCCCCCAGTGCAGAAGCCGCTCATGTCTTGGGTGCATCCCTCAAGATTGAAACCGGAACGGTTGCAGGTTTGTTAGTGTCTGAACCGTTGAGACCATCTGAAAATAAAATCTGGATTATTGACGAGGCAGGCTTGCTGAGCATGAAAGATGCTCATGCGTTGCTCCGGCGAGCTAAGAATGCCAACGCAAGGGTTTTGCTCGTAGGAGATACTAAACAACTCTCTTCCGTGGAAGCAGGCAACCCGTTCAAAAGCTTGCAGGCAGGTGGTATCGCCTTAGCCCAGTTAGATCATAGCCAACGGCAAAAAACGCAAGAACTCCAGCTCGCAGTCAACCTTATTTCTGAAGGCCACGTAGCACGGGGCATTAACGTCCTAGAACAGGCTGATTGCTTGCATATAGCCCCTGAATTAGAACAGCAAACAAACCAAATGGTTGATGACTATATGAGACTAATACCAGGAGCACGAGCAGAGACATTGCTCTTAGTTGGCACCAAGCGCGAGCAGCGGGCACTCACCCAAAAAATGAGGCGTGCTCTCCAGGCAAAAGGTCATCTTGGAGAGAATGCACTAACCGTGAAAAGCTTGCAGCGAAAAGATCTGACATCAGTACAAGCACAATATGCTTCGGCCTATCAGCCAGGAGATGTTCTAATTCCATCCCAGACCTACAAGAAGCAGAGCCTAGAAAAATTCCAGCAGTATGTGGTGAGGCAGATCGATAAAGAGGCCCAAAGCCTAGTTGTTGAAACTGCCGCAGGGCAACTAATGAGCCTCGACCCAGCTTGCTGCAAACGAAAAACAGTTTATAGGGTGCAATCAGTAGAAGTGGCGAAAGGCGATCGCCTCCGATGGACACGCAATGACCGAGCCACCAACCGCCGCAATGGCAGTCAATTTACCGTGGCTGACATTGACGCAGCAGGCAATGCCCAACTCATGGATGACCAGGGCAAAGTGACTCAGACTAATCTCCAAGGCTACCAATTTATTGACCATGCCCTCGTTAGCACTATCTACAGCAGCCAGGGCAAAACCGCGAACCGAGTGCTGGCCCTCATGAACAGCACGATTAATCAAGAATCCTTTTACGTTGCGGTGTCTCGGGCCAAACATCGCCTCAGCATCTACACCACAGATATCGCTGACCTAACTCAACAAGCTCAGCGCTCTCGTGCCAAAGAAAATGCCAGTGACTATATCCCCTTATTTCAGGTGGTAACTCATCATGCCAAAGCTCAGAAAGAAAACAGCTTCAACCACAACCCTGCCTCTGACGGTCGAGATGTCGGAAAGTCTCTTGGAGACCGTCTTGCTCAAAACCTTACAGCCACTCTATGGCGAGATAGCAGCACTCAGACAAGAGAGCATGAAACAGCAACAGCAAGTCAACGCATCCATGACAGCACAAGCCGCCAGTCAAGACTTATTGAACAGCTTGAGCAAGCAGGTGATGACCTTGCTCGCTCAGCAAACCCAACTCAATCAAACCCTCACCAAATTATCAGAACCTTCAGACAACAACGAGATTGGCGACAGCTTGGCTTACTTACAACGCTATTTAGAAACCTTGGGGCAGGTATTGACCGGCTTGAACAACAAGTTAGACAGCAACAACAGCTATCAACAAGAATTAGCCAACACCTTAGCCAGCTTAAATCGGTCTTTAGGCCAGACCAGCCCAATCGAAGACAGCACTACCAAGAACTATGGGAGCACTATAGTCAAAGCATCCAATCCAATAATTTAGACGTTTTAGACCGAGCCGTTGCAGCCCAAGCCTTGAGCGATGGCCAAAGTCCTAAAGAGGTTGGCCTAATGCTCATAGCCAGCAGCCCTAATGTCCAACGGATTTATCAAAGCGACGGCAAACGTAAAGCCATGCTGTACATACAGCAAACCCTCAACAGTCTCAGCCAAAAGCAATCTCGTCGCAGCGTCATTCGCAAAACACAGCAGCTAGAAATGTAGCGATTATCGGGTAGCGCTCAATCAGTGAGCAAAATATCTTGCGAGTCGCAGCCATCCTATTCACACCGGCTTGACGGCAAGAAAAAATCAGCCTATCTTCAAAGGCATGGTTGTGATGCCTATCACAGTCGTTTTCAGAACTCAATTTCACTTAGCGCCATCGGCAGGTGCTACCAACACCTAGCCGACGGCTAACCCCCAGGATTCACAGGCAATCCCGGACGCTAGGGTTACTCTAACCCAGCCACCCCGACTTGCACTACATCTTCGCGGGGTGGCTGGGTTTAGTTGAGTTCTGGTTTCCTCCCAAACCCTATCTGGAGACCAGACCTCATGTTGATTACTTCCCTTGAGGGCGCACCCGCGTCCACGGATTCACTCGCTCCCAATCCCACACCATCATCAGGCAATGACACCGAAACCGTAAGGCACCTGCTATTTGGCAGTCTCACTGCCGTTCAATGCACTATCCGAGTGCTACACAAACGCGGCTACGCCGAACCCAACGACTGGAGTCAGCCTATTTCTACGGGCAGACCCAATGAAGTCATGGCAATCCTGACCAAGCGAATCAGGCTGGAACGTTAATCGTACATAGCAGCCAACGAATTGATAGAGCCGACAATAAATCGGCTCTAAACCCTCATTCTACCTATCACCATTGCTTAACAATCTACCCATGTCTCAAGAAATAAAATATCCTTGAACGCTTAGTCTTCCAACTAGGGCAAAATCTTGACTGCCTTTACATTTGGGTCTCATCCATTTGCCAGTCCGCTAGTGAAAGCCCGCCTATCCGCTCAAACTCCTTGGTGTTGTGAGTGACTAACGTCAGTCCATGAGAAAGTGTGATTGCCGCAATCTGCAAATCATAAGCTCCTATCGGTGTTCCCTGAGCTTGTAACTCTGCCCGGATCTTTCCACATAGCTCAGCAGATTTACCATCAAACGGTAGACTACTCATCTCTGCGAAAAATGCTGTCAATTTTTTTAAGTTGTTCTCAGTTCGGCTACTTTTGTATGCGCCAAAATATAGCTCGTATTTGACAACATCGCAGATACAAACCTCCTCAGGTGAGTGAGCCAGCAAATTATTGTAGATACTTTGGTTACTGCGATTAAGATACGCGATACAAGTATTGGTATCCAGAAGATAGCGCACTATTTGAAGACCCTAAAGCAACTCTAATCTCTCTGAAGGGCTGTCTTGAGGGGGGCGTTCCAAAGGTTCACCCTGCCAAGCACCAAAAAGACTTAAAAACTTCTGAGACCACTGACGCTTCTGCGCTTGTTGAGCAGGCTGATAAACAATTAAAAGCTCGACTTCTTCATCATGGTGCTCAGGCAACTGAATTTTCAGCAAACCATTGCTATCCACATGCGTTTTGAGGCGAATTGATTTCATCAAAGTGCTTCGAGTCTATAACCTATAGCGCTATTATATCGCTTAGCACCTCTAATTTAGTCAAAAGCCGCTCAGGCGACCATTTCTCATACATCTCCTAAAATTCAACCAGCACTGCTGACTGTTGAATGCCTGATGCGTAATGTTTGCATAATTTTGTAGAACGTGCCCTATATGCTTGGCAACAGCGAGCGAAACAGAAGATAACTGACGAAAGACTTCCGACGATATATGCTAGGCGCTGACAACGTATTCGAAGATTTAGGTTTTGATGCGCAAGAGGCGTTGAGCTTAAAGGTGCGAGCGGATCTCATGCTAGATTTGCGAGCTTATATTCAAAAAGCTGGGTGGACTCAAAAAAAGCTGTAGAGGTCTTAGGTGAAGCCCGAGCTAGAATTAGTGACTTAATGCATGGAGAAATCAGCCACTTTAGCATAGATACTCTCAAGAGTCTGGCAAGCAAGCTAGGCATAGAATCAAGATAGAGAAGATTCCCTATGCTATCTAGGACATTGGCAGAAAAACCGGCAATGACAGTTCCGCCTGTGCTAAATGCCCCACCAGGGTATCGACCTCAGAGCATGGCCTGTTCTGTAGAAGCAGACTTACTTGACTTTTGGTTATTGCGTCAGCGATCGCCCCAACAGCGTTTAGAAATGGGCAAAGCTATGATGCTCAACGCTCGAAAAATGTCGTTAGAAGCGCAACGGCAGCAGTGCCCTGACCTCTCCTATGAGCAATTTGCTCAGCATATTGCTCGCTGCTGGCTTCAGGAAGACTACTTCGAAGGCTATATTCCCTCTGGTTCTGAAATGACGTGGATGCAAGGCTGCGACTATTTAGCTGAGCAGCTACATCGAATTTTTGAGGAGTTGGAAACTCCCTACTTCATTGCGGGTGGATTAGCTGCGATCGCTTGGGGAGAGCCTCGAACAACACGTGATGTTGATATGGTTCTGGCTGTGCAGCCAACAGATATTGAACCTATTGTTACGGCCTTAGAATTAGAAGGGTTTTATGTTCGTGGTGTTGAAGATGTGATGTCAGGGCGACTACAGACGCTTCAAATTACTCATATGGAAACCATTTCTCGCGCCGATTTAGTGATTGCTGGAGCTGAAGACGCATTGCTTTTTGAGAGAAGGCAACCACTCTCTTTCTCTGATGCAGGGAATCTATATTTTGCTTCACCTGAAGATGTTGTTCTCAACAAACTACGCTGGGGGCAACAAAGCGGTTCTGAGAAGCAATGGCGTGATGTGTTGGGTATTCTCAAAACCCAAAGAAATCTTGATCTTGATTATTTGAATAGACGTGCAGAGGCAATGGCTATAGCAGATGACCTTCAGCGGGCCATGATGGAAGCTGGACTAGCGTAATGTGACAGCTCAAACAGGCATCTGTTTTTTCATAAGTTGAACAACTCGTCCATAGGCAGGTGCTTTGCCAGCTAGAGCCTCTAACGTTCTATAGTGAAATCCTCATATTGGCCAATTTTACTCGTCCAGCGACCATCATTTAACTGTCTTGCAACATGCCGGGGCAGATTCTGCTCGTCAGCGTAGATGGCGATTTTCTGAAAGCCAAGTTCCAGTGAAGGCGTGTCGCATATTTCGTATCCGATCACATTAAATGCTGCGACAAAAGCCGGAAGGGTTTCTTCTCTGGGAGCACCTTCAGGCCAATACTCCTGCCCCATTGCATCGGGCCACCACCACTCTTCATCTGATTCAGCAGCCCACGCAACACAATTATAATCAATAGTATCTGTGCTGGTAATTGTGTAACCTGCTTGCGCTAAGTTGGGAAACTGCTGCTCTAAATGCTGTTTGGGATAAGTATTCCAGGCATTCTTGCCTACCATTGATATCCTTTTTCCTTACCCCAGGTCACCCAAGCTTCAATCATCTTTCTGGTTCTACCACGATCACTCGATGGGACTGGATCCTCTCGAGTAATGGATTTAAGTGCCCAGAACCATCGGCCTGACTTCTTTTCAACTTCCCGCAATAAGAAGGGCACAGCTGGCTGACCCATGCCAATTATCTGCTGATAGGCAGGGTGAAGAGCAATGCGCTGGGTCGAGGACTCTGAACGTGTGCTCGCCAGTACTTTTTGAACTAAATCGTTGAAAATCCGCTCTAGCTCGTCTGGTTCAGGTTGAGGTAATCGATACGGAACAACGGCTGTCATAGCGCTTGATGTGTTTTGTGGAATCCAGTTTATACAACCTACATATCTTTAGCTTTAAGCATATCTTACTTCTTAGGTTCAAGAGATGACTGTTGCTGTTGCTTTTATGGTCATCAATATAGTGCTTTTGCACTACTCCGAACTGATCTGGTGTAATCTGGTTTCGCTAAGTGAGGGAGGTATTGAGAAAAGTATTTTCCTTATCTCAATTGCTGTAACTTTAACTGTTGGTCAATCCATGTCACCTCAGTCGCTGGCCACTTGGGCATAGGATCTTGGCTGTAATCAATATCTAAATCATAGCCAGAAAGTTCATAGAGTTCATCAAGTAATGGCTTAAGCTCGACCACAATAGCAGGGTCTTCTGCTTTCAGCGGTACCCAAAACGCAGGGATAGGTTGCTGTAAGTTAAACGGATAAAGCTGTGCCTGGGGCCGTTCACTGCTCTCGCTTACCAAAATTCGATAGTGGCTATGTTGTTCATAGTTCAGCACGGGCATTGGTTGTCCTTCATGGAGTAAGTCAATCTCTATGAGATTTGTTTGACTGTCTAAAATTTCTAAGCGCTTACTGTCGTATTTTTGTCGTCCAATGCCGCGCTTATTAACAGGTGACAAAATCTCAATAACCGTGATTGCATTGCTAGTGCGCAGACTACGAATCTCCAGATAGCGGTGTCTCACAATATCAGGCATAGGCACCGTTACGGTGACTGATTCAGGTTTTGCAATAGCTATATTTCCTTCATACAAGTCTTCTCTCGGCTCCAACCCTGAACCGCTTTGGCGCACCGAAACGTCTGGTACGCCGATTAAGATAGCTTGGTCGGCCTCATCCCGTTTATAAACTGCTTCTTCGACAACAACCCGGTACTTTGGCCGGACTTGTGGGCCGAGGACATTGGCGATCGCAACAATCAAACGACTGTGGAGATTTGGCCAAGTCGTCGGATTTTCTAAATATGGATTCATGCCAGGGAACGGAGAACCCATAGCAATACTCCTTGGTCAGTTATATGCCCTTACAGTTTAGCATCGGTACAGTGCGGGCTTTTCTCCCCTAGAAATAGTGCTGGTAATTCACAGCGCAGTGCATCCTCATCATAATTAATAACAGCCACCACATAGATTTACACATGAGAGAGTTGAAGTGAATGATGGCACTGCTACGGTTGCTTCTATGGTCATTGAATGTAGTTCTTCTGTACTAATAAGCCACTTCGCTAAAAATATGGACACGACTAGATACGCGAAATAGGAATGTTAAACCACTTAGCGTATTCCTATGAACCTCAAATGCTTACACAGAGCGAGTAATGGCTTGTCCTAGTTAATTGTGATGGGTCAATTTGGTCGTTTTTGGACACTAATTGGGTACGAGCTGGGTACGGAACCTTAGCGATAAATGTTAAAATTCAATAGTACCAGTGGTTCTGTTCGTATTTTGACATCGTTCGGGACGAAGGGGCCGCTGGTTCGAATCCAGTCATCCCGATTCAGTTTAAACCCCAATAAGATAATCAAAGGCTTTGAGTATTGCAAATAAAGGCTTTGCACCTCTACTTAATACGTATTCTCCTTGGGGCATTTTTGGTGGGGAGGATGGGATTCCTGGCGGGGTGGAAGCCTTCCATCCTGATGATGATGATGTACAAGTTTTACCATCTAAGTTTCCTTGTCGTAAGACAAAAACCGGTGATACGTTATGTACTATCAGTCCCTGTGGTGGCGGCTATGGTAATCCTTTAGAACGTGATCCAGTCTCTGTTTTAGAAGATGTTCTAAATGAGTTCCTGACCGTAGAATCTGCACGGAGAGATTACAGTGTAGTCATCGATCCTATAACGCTAGAAATAGATCAAGCAGAAACATCATCACTACGGTTAGAGGGTCGTGAACTAAAGAAGCGTGTGAAACGTTCAATTGGCTATGGCAACATAGTCGAACCAAAGACTGAGGGCTGGACTAGCGACTAATCCTTGTCGTTGGCATGATGTGGCTACTACCCCACATTTTATTGAGACATCACCGTTTAAAGTAATCGCTGTTGAAATGATTGAGATAGCATTACATACGAACCCTCAACAAAATTCACTAGCATGGGAAGTGTCTTACTTGGCTTAGCAGCTATTGCCATTGCTATTTGGATTGGCTTACTGGCTGTTTGGGGACAGTTTTGGCGAGCTGATCAGTGGCTTGATACGAAGAATCTACCTTTGCCAAATTCCTGGCCTACAGTTGCAGTGGTAATTCCAGCCAGAAATGAAGCAGAGCTGATTGGAATGGCAGTGCGCTCTCATCTGACTCAATCCTATCCAGGTCAGCTTTTCGTGGTTCTGGTTGATGACCAAAGTATTGATAGCACTGCAGACATTGCCACTCAGGTCGCAAAAGAACTTGGCCAAGAAACGAGTCTAACAATTTTGTCAGGTAAACCATTGCCCGCTGGCTGGACTGGCAAGCTATGGGCTATGGAGCAGGGATTTCGTTATTTATAACAACAACTAACGGACTATGTTTTGTTCACAGATGCTGATATTGAGCATGATTCATTGAGTGTTCAGCAGTTGGTTGCCAAAGCAGAAATAAACAATCTAGATCTGGTATCTCTAATGGTACGTCTAAACTGCCAGAGTGTTTGGGAACTGCTGTTGATTCCTGCGTTTGTCTTCTTTTTCCAAATGCTTTATCCCTTTCCCTGGGTAAATGATTCTCACAAAAAGACAGCAGCTGCAGCAGGAGGCTGTGTTTTACTGCGTTTCAGTGCGTATTCGCGTGACTTCGGCAATGGTGATGTCTGCTTCGGCACCCCCTTCAGTAATGAAGTGATGCGACTACCGAGACAGGTAATTAAAACATCATGTCATGACACCTCTCAAACG
>JBCCOO010000074.1:0-25203 GCA_039025345.1 Cyanobacteria bacterium P01_D01_bin.105
AGTTCTTAGGATTTCGAACTGATGTCCCTGATTTGATGGCAGCTTGTGATTTGGTGGCACATACATCTACCGCATCTGAGCCTTTTGGCCGCGTCATTGTTGAAGCCATGTTATGCGGTCGTCCAGTTGTTGCAGCCGCAGCAGGCGGGGCCATAGAAATTGTTGAGCATGGCACAACAGGATGGCTGACGCCCCCCGGAAATGCGGCTAAGCTTGCCGATATCATTACGACTGCCTGTGTCCACCCGGTTCAAGCTGACACAATTGCCCAACAAGGTCAAGTGAGCGCACAACAGCGATTTTCGCTTACAGCTGTGAATGCTCAAATCAATGGCCTCTTAAATTCACTAGAGACGTCTACTGTAAAAATGCCTGTATCACAGCATTTATAATCAACGAGCTCACCTGATAAAACTGCGAGCGTTGCGCTTTTACGTTATCTCAATCATCGTTGTCCCAGTCTTTATTCCTCTAACACTCAGGCATTTATCTAACACTCAGGCACTTTTCTAATACTCAGACATTTAAGTATTCTATCTGTTTTTTATTTGTTGCATACTGGAAAAATCATCTAATGAAAGTACTCGTTATAAGCCACTCGTGCGTGACACCTGTTTATCAACAGTTTTATGTTGAGATTCAAAATCAAACAGGCTGGGAGATAGTGATTGCTGTACCCTCCAATTGGAAAGGTGAGTATGGTGGAGAGGTTACCGATCCAGAACGATGGCCTGATTATAAAGGAGAACTGCTGAGCATTCCCGTTTGGCTACCCGGCCATATTCCGCTACATGTTTATCGATCCACCTTTATTAATCTGTTAAAGCAAGTCAATCCGGATGCTATTTATGTGCATCATGAACCCTACGGGGCTGCAACAGCTCAAATTTATTTAGCCAATGCCTTAAGTATCAAAAAGCCGATTGGATTTTTTACTTGGCAAAACATATATAAGCGCTACCCTGCCCCTTTCCACCAAACGCAGTCCTTTGTATTTCGGCAAAGTAGCTTTGCATTTGCAGGCTCTCGCAGTGCTGAAGAAGTTCTCAGAGAAAAGGGTTATACAGGTAGCTGTCCGCTGTTACCAGGCAGCGTTGATCCCAATATTTACTTTCCTTGCCCGCAGGCACAACCCCTGAAAGAAACCTTGCGTCAATCAGAAGATGAGGTTCTCATCGGATACGTAGGTCGTATTGTTGAGTCAAAAGGATTTAAAACCCTTGCACAGGCCTTAGGAAAAATACAAGATTTACCGTGGCGGATGGTTGTTGTGGGTTCAGGTGACTATCAGCCTGAATTCCTTAAAATGATTGACCAGCTCGGACTCAGCTCACGTGTAGATTGTCTCGGATACATTCCGCACGAAGAGGTTGCAGCTTATTTAGCCGCATTTGACTTGCTGGTTTTACCTTCGGAAACGCGCTCAAACTGGAAGGAGCAGTTTGGTCGAGTCATTATTGAAGCAATGGCCTGCCTAACACCTGTTGTGGGTTCAAACTCAGGCGAGATTCCTAACTTGATTACCGAAACCGGGGGAGGCTTGATTTTTGAAGAAGGCAATCCTGATGCGCTCAGCCAACAAGTTGCCACATTGGTACAAGATGCTGCGCTACGGGAACAAATGGCCGAACAGGGTAAGGCGGTTGTTTTATCACAGTACAACTCTGCTGCTATTGCGCGAAGATTTATTTCGGAAATCGAAAGGGTGACGGCAAACCCTAACAAAGCATCGATTGAAAAAGCATTCGCCAGTGTTGAATAGCCAGTGTTGAGTAGCCAGCATTGAGTAGCCAGCGTTGACTTAACCAGCGTTGACTTGATGAGCATTGGCCAAATCGCTGCTCTCTATACTTTTATTTAAACGTTTCCCCATAAGGTTTTCCATTCCTTATACAATGACGTGGATATGTTCTTTCTAATGACTGAAGGAACATATCTGCATTTTTATTGCTTTCCGATTGATGCGCCCGCATAACCATAACTTGGAGGCTTCTGTTGCCTCCTCAGCTAAGCAAATGATTAGGCGGCGCAAAGAGACGGGCTGGCGTCGTGCAATTCACGATAGCTTGTTGATTACTTGGCGAAATTTACTGCGACTAAAGAGAAATCCAATTGTGATAGTGGCGATCGCTATCTTCCCGATGGTTTTCCTACTGGGTTTCTGGGTCGTGGGCCAAAAGCTGATGGCGGCCCAAGGCATCGACTACATTCAGTACTTGGTGCCGGTTATCAATTTGCAAACGCTGTTTTTCGCAGGCTTTGGTTCCGCCATCATGCTGGCCAAAGATATTGAAACGGGCATGATGGAGCGCTGCCGGGCCATGCCAATTTCGCGGGTGGCCGTGATTGCAGGGCTAGTAATGGCTTACATGGTGCGCGGGCTGTTGGCAACCATGATTTTGCTGTTGGTCGCCCAGGGCCTTGGCTTTCGCTTTCAGGGCGGATGGCTAGCGCTTGTCGGCTATTTCATTCTGGTGATTACCTTTACCGCCACCTGCATCACTGGCTACACCATTTTGGCCTTAAAACTCCGCAACGCCACGCTTGTAGATGCAGTGGCGATAATTCCATATACGCCGCTTTTGCTGCTCAGCAATGGCTTTAGCCCCACCGAGAATTTTCCCACTTGGCTTCAACCGATTGTTCGCTATCAGCCGGTGAGCGTCACCTGCGATGCCCTAAGAGCATTGGTTTCAGGAAGCACAGCAGCGCCTGCTTTAATGGCAGCTAGCTTGGTTTGGTTAGTGGGGTTGTTATTTTTATTGGGATCGTGGTCAGTGCGTTTGTACAAAAAACTGTGATGGACATCATTGAGACAGCATCGAATAGACCTATTTCTGAATGAACATATCTAATCAAGACATCTCCAATCAAGACATTGCGAACTTGGTAGAGCGAAGGAAAGAAGGGGGCGTAGGGCGATCGCTCCACGATGTGGCCATCGTCGCTCGCCGCAACCTTCTCATTGATATTCGCAATCCCGCTGAAGTACTCGTATCCACAGCTTTTAGCATTTCACTGCTGTGCGTTTTCACCGCTAGCTTTGCCAAAGTTGTTGCACCTAGCGAAAGCTACGGCACCTACGCGCAGTTTCTACTGCCGTTTACCCTCATTCAGGGCCTTCTTTTCAACACCGTCAACATTGGCGTCACTTTCTACAACGATCTCTCCAGCGGCCGGGACACCCGAATGCGCGCCATGCCCATCTCACGGTTTTCAGCCGTGGGCGGCCGACTATTGTCATCAGGCGTAAGGCTGCTATTTCAAATTACAGGCATTGTGCTGGCGGGCCATCTCATAGGCTTTCGTTTTCAAGGTGGGGTTCTAGGGGCAGTGGGTTTCTTTCTGCTGCCAACGCTCTTTACCCTATCGTTTGCGTTGATTGCACTGTATGTTGCTGCCGGCGCTAAATCGGCTGAAGCGATCGCCGCCGTGCTCAATCCCTGGATTTTGCCGTTTACGTTCCTAAGTATTGGCTATGTACCCAAAACAGGATTTCCTCAATGGGCACAGGGCATTGTCACTTACAATCCCGTTTCGATGGTTTCGCAAGCGATGCGAGCACTGGCGACCGGTGAACCAGCTGCCAGCTTTGTAATCCCCACGCTTATATGGAGCGCCCTGCTGATATCAGTCTTTGGTTTATTGACATTAAAAGCGTACAGCAGAAGAATCTAGTGCAAGAATAGACTTGATCCTATCTACAACTTTGCCATGTCTGGAATCTCTGAAACCGAGCACTACGACGTTATTATCATCGGTACAGGGGCCGGCGGTGGCACATTAGCGCATCGGTTAGCGCCCAGTGGCAAAAAGGTGCTGGTGCTTGAGCGAGGCGCGTTTTTGCCCAAAGAAAAAGCCAACTGGAGTACGGACGCTGTTTTTCGTGATGGTCGCTATCAAACAAACGAAGTGTGGGCAGATGGTGACGGCAACGATGTGAATCCTGGGATTGGTTACTGGGTGGGTGGCAACACAAAGGTATACGGCGGTGCGCTCTTTCGCCTGCGCGAAAAAGATTTTGATGAAGTGAAATTACACGAAGGCCTGTCGCCTGAATGGCCACTGAAATATGGTGATTTTGCGCCCTATTACGACCAGGCTGAAGCGCTGTATCAAGTCCACGGCAAACAAGGTGACGATCCGACTGAGCCCCCTCGCCGTGACGATTATCTCTACCCGCCTGTGAGCCACGAGCCTCGCATTGCCAAACTCGACAAAGCGTTTCAAAAGAAAGGTCTACAGCCGTTTTATTTACCGCTTTCAGTAAAGCTCAACGAAAAAGATGCCTTTTTAAGTGAGTGCATTCGCTGCAACACCTGTGACGGCTTCCCTTGTTTTATCGACGCTAAGTCCGATGCAGATGTAAATTGCATTCGTCCAACCATGGGTAACGCAAACGTTCGGTTAATAACCGAGGCGAAGGTAAAAAAGCTGCACACCAGCGCGTCTGGGAAAGAAATAACAAGCGTAGAAGCTGAAATTAAAGGAGAAACTCACAGCTTTTCGGGTGACATTGTTGTAGTTGCCTGCGGCGCAGTAAACTCTGCTGTGTTGTTGTTAAAATCTGCCAACGAACAGCATCCTAATGGATTGGCCAACAGCTCCGATCAGGTGGGCCGCAACTTTATGAAGCACCTCGCTGCGGCAATTGTGGGCCTGACAACAAAAGAAAATCAAAGCGTTTTTCAAAAGACACTTGCCATTAATGATTACTATTGGGGCGAGCCAGGATTTGACTATCCCATGGGTCACGTGCAGCTGTTAGGGAAAGTAAACCACCGAATGCTGGCGCTGGACGTGCCAAAGATTGCACCAACTTGGGCATTGCGAATAGCTGCAAAACGAACCGTGGACTGGTGGCTCACAGGCGAAGATGCCCCCGAAGCGAAGAACAGAGTAACGGTTAAAAATGGCAAGGTGACTTTGAACTATACGCCCAACAACTTGACGGCGTTTAAGCGCTTGATTAAACGCTGGACTGAGATGGTGCGCGATGTGGATAAAGAGGATGCGGTGCTCCCAGTGTCTTGGTATTTTAGTAAGATTTTGCCGATTGGGGCGATCGCCCACCAAGTCGGCACTTGCCGCTTTGGCACCGACCCTGCTACTTCTGTCCTCGATCTCAACTGCAAATCCCACGATATCGACAATCTCTACGTCGTAGACGGCAGCTTCTTCCCTTCCAGTGCGGCTGTGAATCCTTCCCTCACCATCATGGCCAACGCTATGCGCGTGGGCGATCACATCATAAACCGACTCAATTAGAGGTGGCTAGATTAGGCCGTCCATCGATCACTATTCTTGTCATATATCTCTTGCAAGATGCGATCAACGTTGTACTTCATTTGCCAATTTGGGTAGTGCTGCTGAAACTTCTGGTTACTGCCAATCCACCAAATATGGTCGCCCATGCGATTGGTTTCTGAATAGCTGTAGTCCATTTTACGACCCGTGATTTGCTCACATTTTTTGATTGCCTCTAACATAGAAACGTTACTAAAGCGACCGCCACCAATGTTGTAAACCTCAGCAATCCGTGGTGCTTGATACACCTCGTAAAAGCACTGAATCAAATCGCTACTGTGAATAGCATCGCGAACCTGTTTTCCTTTGTAACCAAAGATGGTGTAAGGCGTTCCGGTCATTGCGCAGCGCATCACATAGGCGAGAAAGCCGTGCAGTTTAGCTGCCGAGTGATTTGGCCCCGTCAAGGTGCCACCCCGAAAGCAAGCGGTGGGCATTTGAAAATAACGCCCGTATTCTTGCACCATCACATCAGCGGCCACTTTAGAAGCGCCAAAGATGCTGTGCATAGAATTATCAATGGTCATATCTTCGCGGATGCCGTCCGCATAAGGGTGATCGGAGTCAATTTCGTAGCGCAGCTCTTGTTCTACCAATGGCAGGCGATTGGGAGTATCGCCGTACACTTTGTTAGTGGAGGTGAAAATGAACGGCGCTTGCGGGCAGTGCTGACGCGTGGCTTCTAACAAGTTGAGCGTTGCGCCAGCATTAATATCAAAGTCGGTAAAGGGTTCTTTGGCGGCCCAGTCGTGAGAGGGTTGGGCGGCGGTGTGAATCACTAAGCTAATGTCAGAACCATACTGACTAAACAAACTGAGAATGGCAGTGCGATCGCGAATATCTATCCCCTGATGCTGATACTGTTTACCCAAACTCCCCTGTACGCGCTTCAGGTTGGGTGCGGTAGAGGCGTCTTTACCAAAAAACGTTTGACGCATATCGTTATCGATACCTACTACATCAAACCCTAGCGTTCCAAAATGTAGCGCCGCTTCAGAACCAATTAGGCCAGCTGAACCCGTAATAATCGCAACCGTCATAGATAGATTTTTCCTTCAAATATGTAAAACACTTACTATGCAAAACATTCTATGCAAAACATTTAGAGCACGGACTTTAACTCATCTGCATGTTGATTAATCCATGTATAAATATCGGTGAGGGTTTGCTTGGCATCTCGAACAGGTTGCCAGCCCAGCGCTGCTTTGACTTTTCGACTATCGGTAATAAAAATCGGAATGTCACCCAACCTCTCTTCTGAAGAGGCTTCAATCTCAATCCGGCGACCTGAAATCTCTTCACACAGCCGAGTGGTCTCTAGCAAAGAGAGAGAGTTCTCAACTCCACCGCCTACGTTAAAGACCTGACCTTTAATGGTCTCTATCTCCTTAAGCTGCACTTTCACCAAATCGACTAAATCGTCAACATGCAAAAAATCTCGAACCTGCTTACCACTACCGCCAAATCCAATATATTTCAGCGGGCGGTTAAAGCAATGTGCCAGCATCCATAAGGCAAACACACCCTGATCGACTTTGCCCATTTGCCAAGGTCCGGTGAGCACGCCACAGCGATCAATGACCGTCCGTAGGCCATAGGCATCAGCGTACTCAGCAATCAGTAGCTCAGAAGCTAGCTTGGTCGTTCCGTACAGCGATCGCACGCCCTCTAAAGAAAAACTTTCCGCAATCCCCTCACGGGATGCCCCCATCTGAGTTTGATCAATCAGCTCAAACCGACTGCTGGTTTCTCGATATGCCAGCTGACTGGCTGATTTAATCGGATACACCCTACTCGTAGAGAAAAAGATAAAATCTGACTTGGCTTGCCGCGCCAGTTCTAAGCAGTTAATCGTACCAACTAAGTTGGTTTGTATCACATACTTCGGAGAGCTATAGCCCGCTAAGACAGACGGCTCAGCCGAACATTCCACAATTAAGTCAGGAGAGAATATACTCAGATCTTCTGGATTGCGAATATCGCCGTGCACAAACGCTATGCCAGCGGCCTTAAGCCGCAATAAGTTGAGTTCTGAACCTCTTCGCTTCAAATTATCAAAGGCGATCACATGGCTATCGGGATACTGCTGCTTCAGGCCAAAAGCCATCGCACTGCCGACAAAGCCAGCGCCTCCGGTCACTAATATTTTTTGGTATGTCATATTCTCTTTGTCCCTGACGCTCTGTCCCTGCACTTTGTGCGATATTACCCCGTGGTGATTAACGGCGCCGGGCGTATGCTACTTCTGCGCGATCTGTCCTCACATAGTCCCCTTGAGACAAGGTTTTTTCCAGGAAGAGATACAGCACAATAAACAGATACCGGCTACCCATCTCTTTGATTTTCAGTTTTGAGATGCCTACTTGACGGTTGTACCACTGAATGGGGACAACTTTTACAGAGTAGCCTCGAATAACAGCCTTTAAGGGCATTTCAACAGTCAAATTAAAGTGGTGAGAGATTAAAGGTGAAATGCCTTCAATCACTTCTCGGCGATAGGCTTTGAAGGCATTGGTCGTATCGTTATAATTTAAGCTAAACAATACTTTTACGAACCAATTCGCAAGCCGATTTATCCACAGCTTATGCTGAGGATAATCGTAGGTTTTACCCCCTCGAATAAAGCGAGATCCGAAGACGCAATCGTATCCAGATTGCAGCGCCTTATAGTAGTCAATAATGCATGCTGGTGGATCAGAAGCATCGGCCATTACAATCGTAACGGCATCACCTTTGAAGTTTTCTAACCCACAGCGAATCGCAAATCCGAACCCATTGGGATAATAGTTATTGATGTAGCTAATCCGGTGGTTGGTGTCAGTCAATCGTTTGAGAATAGCCTCTGTCTTATCTTTGCTATTGTCATTAACAACCAGGATGTCGTAGTCAATTTCAGCGTCGTCTAGGCGGGTACAAATGCCAGATAGGGTGTCTTCTAAACACCCCTCTTCGTTGTAGGCCGGGATGACAATCGATAGACTCAGGTTCTGTGTATGAGCGACATTGTGATGGATCGCGACACTGCTTTCATGTCGCAAACTGCCACCAGCAGGGGATAGACCTTCGGGTACGTAAAGATCGCTTTTGTTTCCTTCAGGTGCAGTAAAGACGAGGCGATCGCTCATGGTGTAGTTAATCACTGCACTCAGCAGCGCACCCAGAATCGTATTAACGCCGTAGCTGACGCCCAGCCAATCAAGCAGTGGAAAAACAATTATTGTCCTAACCACAATCGCTAAGCCAGCCGAAACGTGATACAGCGGCAGCTGACGCAACAAAACATGACGCGTAGACCAGTTTCCACCTGGCCAAACCCATTTTCGATAGATAACGAAGCTAAGTAGCAGAGCGCATTCCATCGCCATGAAGTTAGCAACACTGCGCAGCAAAGGCGTATCGAATCCTAAATATTCAATCAGAATAGCGATGAGCACTAAGTTAAATAGTGCGGCTACACCCCCACCTAATAGAAACCGTATCGTCCTTGAACTGCGTACGATGCTCATACCTAGAATAGCGACTGCCCACAATCTTTATGTATTATTTGGTTCAGTGTCGCATGAATTCTGACAGATACAACGAATTTTAGCGCACGGACATTGACGAAAGGATCCGAAAATAGAAACATCAGCGCTCAACCCTGTGGTTTAATTTCATGACCACCGACGCTATTAAAAAAGTGACACAAAGCTAAAACACTACGGCCAGAGAATTTATGCGAATACGTTCAAAGCTCACAAGCGCTAATACTCAAATCAGAAACATCTCTCTTTTGATTTTGTATCTGATACCGTTAGTTTTGCTAATAGTATTCGTCTCAAACTTAGGTGTTAATATTCCTTTTGGTGATCAATGGGCTTTACTTCCATACTTTGAGAAAATCCAGGCAGGTGAGATCACTTTTTTAGACATTGTCCAGCAGCACAATGAGCACCGTATAGTGCTGCCCAGGTTAGCATTCTCAACCCTGGCATTTGCAACTGACTGGAATACCCGTAGCGAAATGGCGCTGAGTATTGTAGTTGCTAGCATTAGCTTCTGTACTGTCTTTTTAATCTCCTCAAAGACATCCGAAGCATATTCTAGCCAGCAGCGCATACTTTTCCATGTCGTCAACTTTATTAGCTGCTGTCTACTATTCTCTTTTGTTCAACACGAGAACTGGCTATGGGGATTTCAGCCCCCTTGGTTTTTTATCAATGTTTGCGTAACATCGACCATTCTAGTACTCATCCAAAATAAGATACCTGCTGGATGGCGGCTAATCGGCGGAGCCTTATTCTGCTGTATGGCCAGTTTGTCTTCAGCCCATGGCCTGTTTGTCTGGTTAGCCACGACTCCTTCCGTAGTGGCCATGTCTGGAAGTATCAGAAAAAGGGCAACTCGACTTGCTATCTGGATAGTGATGTTCTTGGGTTGTCTAGCAGTCTACTTGGTGGGGTACCAGAGACCTCCTCACGCTCAGGATTACTACACGACATCGTTAGCTAATTATGTGGGTCATTTCTTTGTGTCAATCGGTGCACCTTTACTCAGAGGGCATTCACTATTTAGTAGTCAATGGGACAACTTGATTGTACTCATTAATGGCATTCTCATATTTTTCTCATTCATAGCCATAACATCCTACGTTGTGTTGAATATAAAGCGAATCAATAAGACTTCTCACATACACACTTCTCACAGACAAACTCATAGACAAAATGGAGCTCATCTATTCTTACTGATTACACCGTGGATTTCATTAGGAACATACTCAATTATATTTTCATTAGTCAATAGCTATGGCCGCTCCGGTGCTGGCATCGCGCAAGCGCTCTCAAGTCGCTACACAACACCAAATAGCCTCATTACTATTGCACTGCTTCAGATGTTACTGATACTGATAAATTACTGGTGCGTACCCGTAAGCAAAAAAATAGCGGTTGGCATCATCGCATTATTTTGCGCTATCAACATTAAAACAGGGACTGCTTCCGTTGCTGAAGCAACTTATGGAGACTACGGTGCCATTACCCGCGAACGACAGACGATTTGCGCAGAGCTTGTTTTTTATATGAGCGATGATGAATTTAAAAAATGCATTGAGAGAAATGTTAGCGCTAATAAGGAGAGTTTTATTAGGCTCAATCAATTAGGGTTTAGACAATTCCCAAATGATATTGAATTCACTGATATTGAAACCCTATCAACTTCTGAAGAAGCACCTGTTGCAATCAGTCTAGCTGATCCAAATCTGGACATTGAGCATGCAAAAGTTTCTGGAAAGCTCACCTGGCCAAGCAATTCAACAATAACCTCACAGCCTCGAGCAGTTCTTCTCGCAGTGGAAAACGAACAAAGGTTTGTAGGTGTTGCTGACTTAGACTTGAGCGAGATCGGAAAGGGGAATGAACTGCCGTGGGAAACAGCGCTTACACGTGAGATAACAGATGATATTGAGGCAAATGACCACAGCCTGACAACATACCTTTATTATCCAGAACAAAAGGCATTTGTTCGTGTAGGTGAGCCTATAGGCAAAGACATGAAGTCATAATAAAACGTTTAGAAGGATTCCATGCACCTATGGGTATCAGTAGAAGTCTGAAGGGAAGACAACCTAAATTTTTAGCTGGATTTATCATCATCTGCTACAGCGTGCTGATGAGTGTTCCTTGGCTACCGAGGGGTCTATCCTCCGGGCTAGATCCGTCCTATAGCGTCATGCTATACAAAGCGTTTGCCGCGAATATTCAATTTGGGAAGGACTTTGTTTACACCTATGGGCCTTACGGCATGCTCCAGTTTGACCGATATGTGCCAGAAACTTATGCTGCACTTATCATTGGCCGAGCTTTTATTGGGTTAACGATAGGAGTAGGGCTATGTCTGATCACAACCTTTTGTTGGAATCAGAACAAATGGTCGCTACTTTTCCTCCTTCCTATCATAGTATTCTTTCCTAATTTAGGGGTTCACAGAGATAGTTTTCATATCTACGCTACGTTGCTACCGCTACTCCTCTACTTTTATGTAGATGAATGGTATGCAGATAAAAGCGTAGCTTCACAGAATAGCAAACTACCCTATTTGATTTCTCTCCTCTTTGTCGTAGCCGGTGTGGCACTCATTAGTCTAATCAAACAAACTTTTCTTGTGCTAGGTACGGCTGTTGTGGTGTTGATTACCTTTGATCAAATTTTCAGAAAGCGACAGCCCCCCGTTGTTCTAATAACCTATATTACTAGCCTTCTAGGCTTTTGGCTGCTTGCAGATCAAAAAATTACTAACATTGGAGCTTATGTTTCAAATAATGCTCAAATCACGAAAGGCTTTTCAGAAACAATGGGCATACCAGGTTACCTTGATGAGATAGTCGTGTATCTCATCGTGGCGTCAGTTATTTTCGTGGCTGTGTCTGCAGCTACTTGGCAACCTAGAAATGTCTATCATCTGCTTCCGCTTCTGGGTCTCTTGCTTGCCTTATTCTTGGTATTCAAAAGTTCTTTTACCCGCCATGACTTTCATGCGCTTCAGGCATCAGAGTCTATTATTCCACTTTCAAGTTTATGTAGCGCAATACTGTTTCCCCGCTTAAGTCAGTTTCACGTAAGAGTTCCTTTTCTATTATGGAAAGTTCCACTGCTGCTACTGCTGTGGATTTTAGTAATCGTTAACGCCCAGCTTATATCCAGTCGCTATTCGCAGGCGATTTATCTTACCAATACACAGTTCAACGTGCAGTTTCTCCCTAACCGCTATCCACAAGCAATGTATCGCGATCGCTACATTGGTGGCATCGAAGGAATTGCTAGAACGATTACACATGCGATCAAACTTACAGCTGGTAAAACAGCTCCTCAGATCATTTACAAAGAATCCGCAAAGCAGATCAAAGCAGCTAACCCGTTACCAGAAATAAAAGGAACAACGGATTTGTACGCCTATGATCTTTCTGTTTTACTGGCCTATGATTTACCGTACAAGCCCAGACCCGTGATTCAGAGTTTTTCAGCTTATACCAGCGAGCTGGCTGAGCTAAACGCGAGGAGTCTTCAAGCGCAAGACGCACCCGACACTATTTTGTTTGACACACGTACCATAGACGGCCGCTTACCTAGCTCAGATGATGGACGCTCTTGGCCAGAACTATGGACGCATTACGATATTACCGATGCTTCTGGCAGTTTTCTTGTGCTTGAACGCAAAGCTAAACCAGAGACCTACCAGCTAACCCCTCAATTTGAAGAGACTATTGAGGTCGGTGAGTGGGTAGATCTAGAAGCGCTAAGTGGCTCAGCGCCGGTTTGGATGAATGTTGAGATAGCACCGACCTTGGGCGGTAAGACAATTACAACTCTACTCAGACGCCCTCAGCTATACATAGAAGTAGAGTTGGCCAATGGCTCTGTAAATCGATATCGAGTGTTTGGAGATGTCATGAAGGCGGGACAGTTACTCTCTCCGCTTGTTCTAGAGCAAGAAGATTTTGCTTATCTGGCTTCTACCAACTGGCAGCAGTCACTGGCGTTTTCCGCCGTAACCAGGATGCGCCTAGTCGCGGATAAAGCTGCGGCACTAGCATATTCTCCAACCTACTCACTCAAGTTAAGTCAGCTCGATTTTCCTCGGCAGAACTTAACCAACATTCCGGGATGGGAACCCATTGAGCGCTTTATGACGCTTAGAGGGGGCCGCGTTATGCCCCCTGTCGAAAATAAACCTGCCGTCGTCAGTGGGCCTGAAGGCAAGAAGGTCTTCCTCACCCATGCCACGACCAAACTCGCCCTTCCGCTTCCTGCAAACGCTAAGCGACTTAGCATTAGCTATGGCATTCTTAATGAAGCTTGGCAAAAAGCACAAGCGGAAGGCACAACGGGACAAGATGGTGTGGAATTTCGTATCTTGGCGCGCTCTGCTAATGATAGAGAAAGCACCGATAGTACAGAAGCTGTTGTTACAGAAAATGTTTTATTTTCACAGTGGCTAGACCCCCATGTAAATGAGGATGATCGAGGGAAGAAGCGCGTGACCCTCGCAATAGAAAACGCAGAGAACACAGAGATTGTTCTCGAAACCCTACCAGGCCCAAATGAGAATAATAGTTGGGATTGGTCTTACTGGACGGAACTTGACATCCAGTAGGGGAGGTTTCAATTGCTGAGGGACATATGCGATCGCTGAATCACATCCTTGATAGCGCGTGCTAATGCAATCCTTTTCTCTATAATGGCTAGCCTACAGCTGAGAGAGGGCACGTTGTCTGTCAGCAGCTTGAGTTGTTATCGGAACATACGTCATATTAGAGACAATGACAAAAACAACTAGTCCGATTAGGGGACAAATGAGGGTAGGAAAACCATCAAAACCTGCTGAAAACAAATTGTTAGGAATATAAAGCAGCGTGTTCTCGACGCCGTACATCATGGGCATAAGCACAAACATGATGAGCCGCGTGGCAGCGCCAACGATAATGCAAGACAAAGCCCCTTGCCAAGTCGACTTTGACCAGAACAGTCCGCCAGTCAGCGGCACAACGAGACTCGCAAAGCTTAGGTCAAAGGCCAGCGTAAGCAGAACGCCTGTTTGAGGAATTCGGATAGCAAAGAAAACGCCGAGCACCGTAATCGCCACCGCCATTAATCGGGTAATTTTTAGCAGCTGATCGCCACCATCACCATGTCCAGACTGGGCATCGTGATGATGGCGAATGCCTATTACATTGTGAGCGATCACTGAAGAGGTGCCTAAAATAGCGCCGTCAGCCGTCGAGAGCGATGCTGACATAATCGCCATAATCACCAGCAATCCGATGAAGGGAGGAACGACACTACCGAGCAGTGCGAAAAGCACAGGGCCATCGGCAACAACGCCTACTTGCTCTAAAATTCGATTGGCAGAAAGTGCTATCCCAGAGAATGGAATGCCAATGATGAGGGTGCCTGCGCAGCCAATCAGACAGGCGCGTCGCGCAGTTTCAGGACTATCGGCTGCAAAGATTCTGGCCATAAAGTCAATGGCCGCAAGGTTACCGATGCCTAAGGCCAGCATCGTCGCCCAGTTAATCACTGCGCCCGATTCAGGTACAGTGAGCTGCTCGAAGTTGAAAGGCCCCATGCCAACCGGTGCCTCTATCCCAAAGTTAAAGACCACAAAACCCAGCAAAAGAACAGAGCCGAAGAAGGCGATCGCGACTTGAACGGCATCGGTATAGGCGACTGCAAACAGCCCCCCAGATACGGTGTAAACCAGTACCAAAGCAGCAATCAGGGTAACGCCACCGAAGTAGCTCAACCCTAAAAACGTTTGGAACAAATAGCCGCCCGCGACCAGATTACCTGCCAGTAACAGCGAGAAACTCACAACCATAATGACAGCCGCAAACACTTCAGTGATGCGGTTGTACTTAACAAGGTAAAAGTCAGGCAGCGTAATCAAACCCATTCGGTTGAGCGGTTTGGCATAAAAAAGTCCGGCTAGCAGCAAGCATAAAGCCAGACCCACTGGCAGAGAAGCCCCTGCCCAAAAGCCAAATTCAGAAGATAGATCGGTATTGCCTAAAGTCGCATTAGAATCGACAGACTGAGCCATCAAAGTTGCGGCCGCAAGCGGTAATACCAAACCTCGACCAGCTACCAAAAAATTCTCACTATCTCCCTTAATCTGTTTGGAGGCCCAAACGCCGACCCCCAGAGTTCCTAAGAGGAATACAATAATTCCCCAAAATAAAATCGGATTGTCCATCTGTTGAATTTCCTACATCTTAGATTTTTCTGTTTTGAACGACCTGTCTTAAACTTGCCTGTTTTATAACTTGCTGTCTTATAAACTAGGTTGTTGTTCACCACGAACTATTGGAGCTAACTGCCGCAACAACCAAAAACGACAAAAGCCCAGAAGAAAGTAACAACTCGCAAAGAGCTGTGTAGTTCCTCCCGGGCTTTTATCCCGCCGTGAACCCAGTGAGCAGAGCTCACCCAGGCTGCTTCTCTCGGACCAGACGCCTCACTCAAGAAACCGGAACCCTAGAAGCAAAAATTTTCAACTAAATATAGATCAGTAAGCACTCATATCAGCAGAGCTCAATGAGGAAAGCCACTGTCTCTAGGCTTTTTATTGCACCCATAATGTGCCATACATGCACCTATTAATCTGATGCATAGCTTACCAGCGAGTCCAATGAATAAAAGTGATATTTGATACGAAACTCAGAATTGTTGTTACAGCTTGATGAAATGAAATTACGTATGTAACACCTAGCAACGATCGCTTGACCGGGCAAGTTTTTTTGTTCTATGGTTTTAGCTAAAGCTACAACATAAAAAGATTTCTAGGGTTCCGGTCGGTTTTTCATCGATGTCTGGTCCGAGAGAGATCGAGACTAGCCGCTATAGCTGGTTTACACGGCGGGACAAAAGCCCGGGAGAAATAATCAGTAGTGTAAAGTCACTTCTGAATTCTCTTGGGCTTTTGTTGTGACAATCAACGATTCCAATTAGCAATTCCGCTCCGACTCCAAAAAATATTTCCGATTAAGTCTATTAAATTAATAAAGCTTTGTTTAACGAAAATTTATTATCTGTCAAATTGATTCTTCCGCTATTTGACTATTTTGATTTGATTCGTGACAACGTTTGAGGCTTTTCTCGATGGCTACTGACTCTTCCAACACCCCTGCCGCTCAGCCTTCAGATAAACTTTCTGAAGCAGAAAACGCACTAGAACTAGAAAATCAATTGCCCCTGACTGGATGGCAGCAGGAAGTCGATCAAGGATTGACCTACGGACTAGAGGCCGCGCAAAGTATTCGCGATCGCACCATATCCACCTTCTCTAGGGGCGAGCTGCCCCACTACGCGGGCATCAATACCTTCATGAAGGCCCCGTACGTAGAAGATGTTCGACTCGTCGGTGATTACGATGTTGCGATTGTGGGCGTTCCTCACGATTCTGGCACGACCTATCGTCCGGGCACGCGCTTTGGCCCCCAAGGCATTCGCAAGATCTCAGCGCTCTATACCCCTTATAACTTTGAGCTAGGGGTTGATCTTAGAGAACAGATCAAGCTCTGCGATGTTGGCGATATTTTCACCATTCCTGCCAACAACGAAAAATCGTTCGATCAAATCTCTAAAGGCGTTGCGCATGTTTTTCAATCCGGCGCTTTACCGATTCTTTTAGGTGGAGACCATTCTATTGGGTTTCCCACTGTTCGAGGCGTCTGCCGTCATTTAGGCGATAAAAAAGTCGGCATTATCCACTTCGATCGCCATGTCGATACCCAAGAAACAGATCTAGATGAACGGATGCACACCTGTCCATGGTTCCATGCGACTAATATGGCCAATGCACCCGCTAAAAACCTAGTGCAATTAGGCATTGGCGGTTGGCAAGTACCTCGCCCAGGGGTCAAGGTTTGCAGAGAACGCGCGACCAATATCCTTACCGTCACCGACATCACAGATATGGGGCTAGATGCTGACGTAGATTTTGCCGTAGAACGGGCAACAGATGGGACTGACTGCGTGTGGATTAGCTTTGATATTGACTGTATTGATGCCGGGTTTGTCCCCGGGACAGGCTGGCCTGAGCCAGGTGGTTTGCTGCCTCGAGAAGCGCTTTATCTCTTAGGAAAAATTGTAGAAAGAGTGCCCGTCTGTGGATTAGAAGTAGTTGAAGTATCCCCACCGTATGACGTGAGCGATATGACAGCGCTGATGGCCACTCGGGTGATTTGCGATGCCATGGCGCATCTAGTCCTTTCCGGTCAGCTCCCTCGCAATAGCAAACCAGACTACATTACCGAAACCGCCAATATGAGTCTAGGGAGTGATTGGGAGTAGTTGTTATGCACGAAACCGATATGACAAAAGCCTTGATCTTGACCGTGCAAGACTGGCTATCAGAACAACCCGGTCATGCCACGGTAGAACAGATTTATCTCACAGTCGGTCAGTTTACCTGTGTTGAGCCAGCTAGCCTGCAGTTTGCATTTCGCGCACAGGTTCAAGGAACGTTTTTAGATAAAGCAGAATTGGTGATTGAAGAGACACCGCTGCTGGCCTTCTGTCATGCTTGCCAAAAAGAGTACACGCCTGAAATTGGCCTGCACTATGGCTGCCCCATCTGTCATTCTCCCCTAGAAGATATTCTGTCTGGACGCGAACTCAGAATTAACCGAGTTGAGTTTTCTCAAGCAGTTGCTCAGGTAGGTTCTAATCAGACAGGTTCTAATCAGACAGGTTCTGCTCAGACAGCGTCTTTCCAATGATTTTGTTTTGTCCCATTAACTAAATCTAATTTTATTGAACTAAGAGGTTCATGAAGCATGCACCAAACCTTTAACGCAGCCTTAGAAATGAATCTGCTTCATGCCAATCAGCATGGCGCAGATGAAAATCGTACTCAGCTAGATCAATGGGGGATTACTTGCCTAAACCTGATGAGCAGCCCAGGTTCCGGAAAAACCCAGCTATTGGAGGCAACCCTTCGCCAGCTAGGCGCTGAGCTTCGTATGGCTGTTGTTGAAGGCGATATGACAACTCAGCTAGATGCCCAGCGTCTGCGCGAGTGTGGGGTACCGGTCATTGCCATCAACACCGGCAGAGCCTGCCATTTGGACTCAAAGATGGTGGCAGGTGGCTTACTTCAGTTTGAACGAGAGCAACAACCTGATGATTTTGATTTGGTTTTTGTTGAAAATGTCGGGAACTTGGTGTGCCCAGCCGAATTTGAAGTGGGTGAACATGCAAAGGTAGCCTTATTGAGCGTCACGGAAGGCGAAGACAAACCGCTAAAGTATCCGATCATGTTTCGTGAAGCAGATTGTTTGCTCATTACGAAAGTAGATTTAGCCCCCTATCTAGAGGTGGATATTGATCGGATTATTGCCAACGTCCGTCAGATAAACGCTAACGTGGATATCTTTTTGGTGTCTGCAAAGACAGGTGAAGGGATGGAAAGCTGGCTAACCTGGATTCAGCAGACGGTAGCCGCACGGGCTTTGAGTACCGTTTAGCAGAATAGGCTCACATGGAAATAGGCTCACATGGAAATAGGCTCACCTGAAAAATAAAATCGAGAAAAGAGGATAGCGCTACTGACGCGCTTCCCAGTATCTACGCTGATAGCTTTTGCTAATGCGCGCACCCGCAGCAGAAAAGAAAAAAGCGCTCATGGGCGCGGTCATGGGCACCCAGCCACCTACCTGAAAACTGATCACGCTAACAAGACAGGAAACCACCAAACCGCTCACGCCAAATCCAATCAGAATAGCGGCGCGCTGGGTGAGCACCATAAGCGTGCTACCAATGCCCGTAAGTGAAATAATCCAGACAATCTCAGCCCAATCTGGCGAGGTCCAGGGAACGGACTCACCGTCTAAAACAGAGGAAAGAATTTGACTGATGGTATGGGCTTGAATAACAACGCTGGGCATCTGTTCTCGGTTGCCACCAGTACTGTAGGGGGTGGAAAACGTTTTGCCGTTGTTGGTGTTGGTGTAGCCAATGAGAACAATTCTATCTTTGATAATTGAGGGCTCAAAGTTGTTGCTAAGGATGTCTTCTAGTGAAAGGATTGGTGCAACGCTGTCGGGAGAGCGATAGTCCGTGAAAATCTGGTAGGGATTTGTGTCTTCTCTTTTGTAAGCGCCAAATGATGAATTGATGGGGTTAAAACGCACATCGCCAAGCTGCAAAATGTCGTCTGCTACTGGCTTGATGTTGTGTTGAGTGCCAAGGTAGCGAATGGCAAGCTCGGCGGCGAGCGAAAAGAGACGAATTTCGCCAGTGGTGATATCGAGCTGAGCTGAAGAGATGTCAGCGGTAGCGCTACTAATATCGGCAGGGCCGACGGTAGATGGCGACACGCTGTGCAAGAGCGATCGCCTCACGCGAAAGTCGCCATCTACCGTAATGTCATTAAAGCTAATCTGGCTAAGCGGCACACCTGGCGGCGGCGGCACAAATTCTCCGCTGTCAAAGGTTCCTAGACGAGTCGTGGCGACCACATTCGGTGCTTGCAAGCGCTTATTTAAACGCGCTTGGCCATCGCCTTGGGCAACACTGCGAAGCATCTCTAATCCAATCACCGTTGGATTATGTTGCTGAATCTTTTCTATGGCATCTGCCAACGTCTCATCCGAAAACATCCCCCCCAGCGACTGCATATCTGCATCGTTGACACCGACTATCAGCAGCCGAGGATCCGGCCCCAGATCTGCCTGCTGAGTGACTAGCCAATCATGGGCAGCCAGTTCGCTAGGGACATAGGCCCCTACGTAGCGTAACCCCAAGACAAAAGCGCTGGTAAGAACCGTGGCGATCGCCACGGTTAATTTTTTGGCCCGCCGTCCCATCTTCCAGCGCAAAAGGGTGCCCGCTGCCGGCACTACGCGATCTTCTGGAATAGAGGTCTCTAGGTAGGTCGGTGCCGCCGCCGCCTCGGCAGGCAGCTCATCTAATCGAGAAAGCGCATGCAGAACCTCTTTCACGCTGCTGTAGCGTTGATAAATGTAGTGGCGGGTCATTTTGCTCAACAAAATAGCTAAGCCAGGCCCAACCTCTGTGTAGTCTTGCCAGCGTGGATCGAGGCTATCGAAATCTTCGGGCAGCTCAGAGGGGGATTTTCCGGTCAGGGCATGAATCGCCGTCATCCCTAACGCGTAGAGATCGCTGCTGTAGCGCGGCTTTCCTGATAGCTGCTCGCTAGGCGTATAGCCCTGAGTGCCGATGCCAATCGTGAGCGCAGTTTGTTCGCCTGTCAGCAATTTGGTGCGGATTTCTTTGACCGCCCCGAAGTCAATGAGCACAACTTTGCCATCACTTTGGCGACGAATTAAATTATCTGGCTTGAGATCGCGATGTACGACGTGGTTGTCGTGAATGAACTGCAGCACAGGCAAAACATCTTCAAGCAGCGCTATGACATCCGCATCACTAAAATGCCCGAGCTCTTTGATCTCGTCTTCTAAAGACTGACCGCCAATATATTCCTGAACCAGATAAAACTCGTTATCTTCTTCAAAGAAATCTAGTAGCTGCGGAATCTGGGGGTGAGAGCCTAGTCGTCTTAGCGTCTTAGCTTCCGTCTCAAAGAGGCGCCGAGCCACAGAGAGAAAATTGCTGTCTTGGCTAGCTGGCTGCAGCTGCTTCACCACGCATTGATTAATGACGGGGATAGCTTGATGTTTGCCGTGGCCGTCTTTGCCGAGATCTTGGCTGTGACCTTCACCAAGATCTTCCATCTGACGCAGGTGTGTATCAATCGCCAGATAAGTCTGGCCAAAACCACCTGCACCCAAGATACGCGTAAGCTTATAGCGTTCAGCGAGCGTCTGTCCTAACATCAAGTTCTCTGCATCCTTGGGGCCATTCTACCCGGATAGCACAGTCTGCTAGTAAGGGCTTTAGCCTTATTAATCCGCTAGGGGCTTATTAGGATTGAGTACTTTTACTCAGGCTTTATGGGGCGTTTTCGCTTCTTCACCCGTTCAGCCACTCGCAGCCCCAAATAGTAGCCAACAGCCCCCATCACTAGGCCCATAATTAACGAACCCAGCAGCAGCGCCGCACCTACATCCATTCCCATAGACATCCAGACATCGATGCCTACTGCCGAATCGGGCATTTCTGTGGGGGGCAGGCGCAAAAGTAATCGGCCAATGTGGAAGTTAAGTGCAAATAGCGGGACGTAGGTCAAAGGGTTGCTGATCCAGGTGCTGGCCGCTGCAACGACTTTATTGCCACGTATACAGGAGGCGATCGCAACCCCGATAACCGTTTGCAGACCCAGCAGTGGGAAAGATCCCGCAAATGCCCCAGCGGCTATCCCCCGGGCGATCGCTCTCGGGCTAGAGCGCATTCGTAAAAAGCGAACGTACATATAGCGCAGCAAGCGCTTCCAATAGAGGGCATCTAACCGCTTCAGCAAAAAGTTTTTCGGCAGGGCCCGCTGCGCAGCTAAACCAAAGAAAATCTTTGATTTAGAATCTTTGCAATCATCCGATTGACGACTATTTCTATGGTCGTAAGGGGCTGGCAAGGTAGCTTCCGATAGGGTCTGCTCGCACGGTCTTTGTCTGGTGGTGGCTTTGCTGGTAGGAGTTTGGGCGGTAGGACTTTGACTGATAGATCGTTGACTGATAGGTCTTTGGCTAGTGGGCTCCTGACTGCGGGAGGCCCTGCGGGAGGCCGCGTTAAGTTTTGAGACAGGAGATATCATAATTCCAGACAGCGCGCGGTTTGCTTAAGTTTTGCACCTCAAGTTGACGTTCGGCAGGCGTCCAGACGAATATCTGTCCACCTTTCATTTTATAGTAGTGGCCTAGCGCGTGAGCAAGCGCCTCCTAAAGGTGCTAGTCCTTGGCTCGTTATAGAAGCCCACAGCGCCGATAGGCTAACTTCATACAGCTAGATACAAATCATTACGGCCTGTTCCCGACGTGTCCCCGCCCAAGAGACCAATTTCTTTAGAAAAAATTCACCCTGAAATTCCCCCTCTAGGTGTTCGGCCAGACATTCAGCCAGATATTCGGCCCCCTGTTCTGCCTACAAATGCTCAGCCTACAAATGCTCGGCCCCAAACCCTGCAACGGCAAACCATTGTGGCGATCGCAACCGCCATCGTGCCCCAGCAAGGCAGCGTCGGCATCGTGCGGCTCTCAGGGGCAGAAGCCGTTTCAATCGCGCGGCAGCTTTTTCACGCCCCTGGGCAGCAACCATGGGAAAGCCACCGCATTCTATACGGCTATGTAAAAGCGCCCCAAACGGAGCAGATTATCGATGAGGCGCTACTTATGCTGATGTATGCGCCGCGCTCGTATACCCGAGAAGACGTCGTCGAATTTCACTGTCACGGCGGCATTATGGCCGTACAACAGGTGCTGCAGCTCTGTGTGCAGCAAGGGGCGCAGCTAGCGCAGCCAGGAGAATTCACGCTGCGGGCTTTTTTGAACGGACGGCTGGATTTAACCCAGGCCGAAGGCATCGCAGATTTAGTCGGTGCGCAGTCACCGCAGGCGGCCCAGAGCGCGCTCATGGGCATTCGTGGAAAGCTTGCAGGGGCAATTAAAACACTGCGCAGTCAGTGCCTAGACGTACTCGCTGAGGTTGAAGCGCGGGTAGACTTTGCCGATGACCTGCCGCCGATTGATGAAGCAGCGGTGCGCCAGCAGCTACAAAGCATTTTGGATGAGATTACAAAAATTGTGTCCACGGCTCGGCAGGGCGAGCTATTGCGCAGTGGCCTTAAGGTGGCCATTATTGGCCAGCCCAATGTCGGCAAATCTAGCTTGTTAAATGCCTGGAGTAAGAGCGATCGCGCCATCGTCACCAACCTCCCAGGCACCACCCGCGATGTGGTCGAATCTCAGCTTATTGTCGGCGGCATTCCGGTGCAGGTATTGGATACCGCAGGTATTCGCGAGTCGGCAGATGAGGTGGAAAAAATTGGCATTGAGCGATCACAATCGGCCGCCCAAACCGCCGATTTGGTTCTACTCACCATAGATGCCACCGTTGGCTGGCAAAGCACCGAACAAACCCTCTACGAACAAATCAAGCACCGGCCCCACATTGTTGTTATTAATAAAACAGATCTCATCAAACCTACTGACGGCGACCGCTCAACCATACCGCACGCACTATTTCCGCATGCTGATCAGAGCCAAAGTGTATGCACTGCCGCGGCCACCCATACAGGCATTGATGTGCTTGAAGCGGCTATCCTTGCCACCATTCAAGCCGACAATCTCACCGCCGCCGACACCGATATTGCCATTAATCAGCGCCAGTCTGCGGCACTTTTTCGCGCCCAAACAGCCCTCAACGAAGTGCAGACCACCATCACAAACGAACTGCCGCTAGATTTTTGGACGATTGATTTGCGCAGTGCCATTCATGCCCTGGGAGAAGTAACGGGCGAAGAAATGACAGAATCTATGCTCGATGAAATTTTTAGCCGATTCTGTATCGGTAAATAATGCTGGGTCAATAAGACAGCGCCTCCTCACAACTTTCTCACAATTCATTCATAGGTTGGATGGGATGTGTCTAGAGGCGACGGCATGAAAGCGCTTTTACTCTCACCTGAGTTTCCCCAATCGTTTTGGTCATACGACCGATTTATGGAGATTGCTGGACTCAAAACCGTGATTCCACCGCTGGGGATCTTGACCGTCGCTGCGCTGTTGCCATCAAACTGGAAGATTCGTTTCTTTGATCGCAATGTGGAGCCTGAATCTGCCCAGGACTGGGCGTGGTGTGACATTGTCATTCTTTCTAGCATGCTGGTTCAGCGACCAGATTTTCAGTTCCTCATTGGCAAAGCAAAGCGTCTGGGCAAAAAGGTTGCCGTTGGTGGGCCTTATCCAACAGCTGTGCCGGAAGATGCACAAGCGTTTGGCGCAGACTATCTGGTGTTAGATGAAGGCGAGATTACAGTACCGATGTTTTTAGAGGCGATCGCCCAACAGCACCCCAGTGGAATTTTTCGCGCTGATGAAAAACCAGACGTAACCACCAGCCCCATCCCCCGCTTCGATTTGCTCAAACAAGATGCCTACTTCATGATGGCGATTCAGTTTTCTAGAGGCTGTCCTTTTAACTGCGAATTTTGCGACATCATTACGCTATATGGCCGCAAGCCACGGACAAAAACGCCCGCACAAACCCTCGACGAACTACAGATGCTCTACGACTTAGGCTGGCGCGGTTCTGTATTTGTGGTCGATGACAACTTCATTGGCAATCAGCGCAACGTCAAACGCTTTCTGCAAGAGCTGATTCCGTGGATGGAAGCCCATCACTATCCATTCACGTTTATGACAGAAGCCTCTGTGAATTTAGCTGAAGATGGTGAGCTGCTAGCGCTTATGTCCGCCGCCGGTTTTTACGCTGTCTTTTTAGGCATAGAAACCCCTGATCAAGACAGCCTAAAAGTAACGCGTAAACTGCAGAACACTCGCAATCCACTCGTAGAAGCCTGCAACAAAATCAACCAAGCCGGGCTATTAATTTATGCCGGGTTTATTCTGGGCTTCGATGGTGAACGCTCCGGCGCAGGCGATCGCATTCAAACCTTTGTTGAACAAACCCACATTCCCCAGCCCATGCTGGGCTTACTTCAGGCTTTGCCACACACTGCCCTATGGGAACGTTTACAAAAAGAAAATCGCCTACACACCAATGAGCAGATCCCTGCTGGCAATCAGAGCGTGCTGATGAACTTTGAGCCCACTCGCCCACTGGCTGAAATTGCACAAGAGTATGTGTCAGGGTTTTGGCGGATGTATGAACCCCGTCGTTACCTTAAACGTTGCTTGCAACAGTGTTTAAATATTGACGTTAGCCACCAAAAGAGAGCCATGCGGATACCGCTAAGGAAAGAACTTAGACTGGTTGCGCAGGTTATTTGGCGACAGGGCATCCGTCGGAATGGCACAAGGCTACAATTTTGGCAGCAGATAGTTGAGCTACTGTTGAAAAATCCAAAAACGTTTAACGTTTATCTTGGCCTATGTGCTGCAGGAGAGCACTTTTGGGACTATCGCAATGTTGTTAAAGACAAGATCTCAGCCCAAATGGGTTACGACTTACTCAATCCACCCGCAGCTGTAGGCCCTCAGCAAGTCGCTCTGAACGTTTAGTGACTGAAGCAGCGTTATCGAGGTGTCGTTATCGGGGTGTCGTTATCGCCGCAATGATTCTTAGCTGAATTGAAGCATAAAGGTTGCTGACCCTATTAGAATTTTGAGAGCGCTTTCATCGCTTTGCCCATGCTACGCCTCAAAGACATTAAGCTACCTCTAAACCACACAGAAGCGGATTTACAGGCAGCCATCCTCAAAAACCTAAAAATTTCCGCTGAGGAGTTAACCGGCTATTCGGTTTTTAAGCGGAGCTACGATGCCCG
>JBCCOO010000075.1:0-24353 GCA_039025345.1 Cyanobacteria bacterium P01_D01_bin.105
GACCCCGACCAAGCTTTTCAAGCCGTTGATTTGGCCCAATCACTCTCCATTCAGTGTATTGAAGATGTCAGCTATTCTCTTAGTTACATTCGCCAAGCTGATTTTGATTTAGACAGTGCCATCGCCCGTCTGACTCAGCAGCTAAAAAACAATACCGGCATCACCACAACGATAAACATGCCATCACTTTCTATCCCGCTGCCGATTCGCCATCAGGTTCATATGATTCTTAAGGAGTGTTTGATTAATGTGCAAAAGCACGCTCAGGCATCGCAAGTCCATTTAACAGGACATGTGAATGAACGAGGTTTCTGCTTAGATGTAAAAGATAATGGAATTGGCTTTGTCTATCAACTGCCCATCAATGGATTTGGTCTCAAAGGTATTTCAGAACGAATTCAGATGCTAGGCGGCCAACTCAACATCAAAAGCAACCCAGGGCAGGGAACCCTGATTCAAATTGAAATTCCGCTGTAAGATTTAGCCACTATGATTCGGATTTTGCTCGTAGATGATCAGGCTATTTTTCGTCAGGGACTCGCTGCCCTGCTCAGCTTGGAAGATGATTTTGAAGTGGTAGGGGAAGCCAGAAATGGAGAAATCGCCCTTGATTTAACCGCGCAACTGCAGCCTGATGTGGTGCTGATGGATGTGCAGATGCCCATATGTGACGGGGTCGAGGCGACACGGGGAATTAGTCAGCGCTTTCCTTGGATAAAAGTGTTGGTGTTGACAACGTTTGATAATGATGAGTATGTACGTGCCGCGCTGCAGGCAGGAGCCTTGGGCTATTTGCTTAAGCGAACCCCTGCTGAGCAAATGGCTATCTCCATTCGATCCATCCATAGCGGCTACAGTCAGTTAGGCCCAACTATTGCCCCTAAAGTGTTTGCACAGGTAAAACCCGCCACTACCTTTGAATGGCAGGGGTGCTTTAGTGTTAGAGAGCTAGATGTGCTGAAGCTAATCGGCCAAGGCAAACCAAATCCAGAGATTGCAGGCATTTTGCATTTGAGTGAAGGCACTGTTAAAAACTACGTCACGCGAATATTGCACACGCTCAGTCAATTTGGGGTAAATGACCGCGTACAGGCTGCACTCTGGGCCGCTCAAAATTTAGATATCTAAATGCTACGTATAAGACAACAAACGAATAGCAGAGTGAACGCCCTGCTGTTTTTCTCGTAAGGCATTAAGCTCTGTCTAACAACACCCATACACGCCGACCGCCAAAAAGCTGATCTGTATAACGCAGAGATGACTTACAGCGGGTGATGGGTAACGTTAGACAGCTCGATAAATTTGTGTATATCTCGTAAATCTTAGTCCTTTGAACAGCCAGGAAAAAACGAAGCTGGAAGGTTTTAGGATGAGGGTTCTACATCTAACAAAAACTCAGAGAAATCCTTCGTCAAAGTCCATCGAAAGTTGGAATAGACATAGAATAACATTCCTAGTGTGATACCAATCAGCATGTATTCGGGACGTGGCAAAAACGTAGAAAGTACCGTCACACCAATACAGATGACCGTGTTAATCATAAGAATCCGACGGATAGTTGGAAATGCTAGGTAATAGCTGATCTGTTTACCCAAGTAAAACAAGGTCATCCCGGTAATCGCTAATCCTCTAAACTCCCCCATTGACACATCATTCAAAATAGCGTGTCGAATCAGACTAGAGAGAATCCCCATCCCCAACAAAAACAACACATGGGAGTAGAGCAGCGAAAACCCGTATTGAATGCGTTTGGCCTGTTCTAAAATGGGGAAGCTATCGAAATAAATCCACCAGATTGCCCCAATCATCAAGAATCCGGTGAGCGCCGCTACCAGATCGAGCTGGTTCCATTCCAGCCCGCTAAGACTGCCCACCAGGCTAATGACCGATTCACCCAACAAAATAATCGAGAGCAGACCGACACGTTCAACCAGATGTTCACGGTGGATAGGTGTCAAGTCTTTGTTAGTACTCAGGTACACTGTTACGAACATCTCTAGACTGATGCTGCCGAGGAAGATGATTTGCCGTAAAGGGGTGCTAAAGAGGAGAGAAAGGAGTGCGATCGCAGCGCCTCCCAGAATCGTCATGCCCATCTTTTGGGTGTAGGGCTGAGTTTGCTTGAAGCGGTAGCCGGTCACAAAATACATAGCGGCCAGCACGGCCCGAATGCCCCCGTAATAGACAATAAATCGGGCTGAATCTTCTAGAAGCCCTGCGCCCAGAAATGCCGATAGGGTCGTCATCAAAAACATGATTAGAAGGCTTGCAACCCGATGAGTGCGGCTGTCAGTATCGAACCGATTGGCATAGAGTGTATGGCCGGCCCAAATCCACCAAACGGGGATGAACTCAGTGAAATACAGCAACACCTGCTTGCCTTCGAGGTGTCCGTCATGGACATGGGCCAGGTGATGGGTGATGACGCTAATGCTGGCGACAAATACGAGGTCGAAGAAGAGTTCTAACCAGGTAGCGTGACGACCTTCGGCGTGATGTTGGAATGTGGGTGTCATGGCCTGAGTGAAAAAATATCCAGTGCTTCAACGTCGTAGTCATCTTTCATGGTGGTGATTTTGACGTCATAGCCTTTCTGAATCAGATTGTTTTTGGCCTTCTCGACCAGCGTGGCATTGAGCTTTCCCTCAGAGAAAGGATAGGCTTCATGGGCATTGATGATAAAAACGTTCTTCACAGCAGAATTTTCTTTGGGTGATAGGTTGTTGGGGTAAAGCTAGATTTCAGCTTAAAGTCTTAAAAACGAGAAGCATTCTCTGCTTGGGAGGAGGCTTCATCTCCTTTGCCGAAGAATGCTGGAAAAGGTTTGGGTATGGTGAGTGCCTTTTGGGTCGCAGGGCGAGCATCCATGTGATCAAACCAAGCTTTTAAGTTGTCTAACCCCTCTACTGAAACCTTGGCCCAGGGGTAAGAGCGCGCCCAGGGATACGTCGCAATATCCACAATGGTGAAGTCATCACCCAGTAAATAAGCTTTACCTGCAAGTTGCTTATCTAACACCTCTAACAGTCGCCTGGACTCGGTCACATAGCGATCAATGGCATAGGGATCTTCATTCCCTTTAGGGGCTGCGATACGCTGAAAGTACATCGCTTGCCCCATCATGGGACCAATGCCGGACATTTGGAACATCAACCATTGCAGCGCTTCCGAGCGGCCCTTATCCCCAATGGGAAGAAACTTCTGGTACTTCTCAGCCAAATACCAAAGAATCGCGCCTGACTCAAAAACCACAAAATCATCGTTGCTGCGATCGACAATGGTAGGAATACGACCATTGGGATTGAGCCGCATATACCACTCAGACTTCTGTTCTTTTTTGCCAAAGTCGATGTAGGTCAGTTCGTACTCGATCTCGGCTTCTTCTAGAAAGATGACGGGCTTCCAACCATTCATGGTGGAAGCGGTGTACAGATGAATATCGGGTGATTCCATAACGATGCCTGATGATGAAAGGATCGTAAATCGAACACAGGAGATGGCGCTTGATAGCGTCTCGTCATCCTGCAATCCGGTTAGTGATAGCGCAGCGCAGCAACATGCCCTAAAGATAATTATTCTGGTAACTAGAGTCAACTAGTATACTTTTAGTAACCACAATCTTAGTAACCACACTTTCTTATGGGCACTGTCACCAACATCAGCACTGATAACAATGGTCGTAAGACCGTAGCAGAGCCCTGTCTAGAGCCCTGTCCTATCGAACGGGGAATGCGCTTGTTGGGTGGTAAATGGAAAGGCTCAATTCTCTGGCATCTCAAAAATGGCCCAGTGCGCTTTAACGACTTGGCTCGACAGTTGGGCGGAGCCAGTAAAAAGATGGTGAGCCAGCGTTTGCAAGAAATGGAGGAAACGGGCTTGGTGAAGCGGGAGGTGATCAGCGATCGCCCCATTGCTGTTACCTACGAAATCACAGACTTTGGCAAAACTGCCCTCGGCTTTTTGGAAGAACTCAAAAATTGGGCAGAGGTAAACCATATCTAATCCATATGGTATCCCTGTCTAACACTGCGTTGGTGCGGGCAGGTAAAATATAGCGGTAAGTTGTCAAACTTGTCTGCCGCCGCACAACTCTAACGTTATGCAGCAATACATCTAGGAGAAACCAGGAGATGATCACAAGTGTTTTCTTGAGCCACAATCACGCTGATAAACCTTTTGTAAGGAAATTGGCTCGAGACCTAGAGGGTCATGGCGTCAAGTGCTGGTTAGATGAAGCTGAAATGAAAATCGGTGATTCATTAATCCAGAAAATAAGAGAGGGAATAGATAATGTTGATTTCTTTGCCGTAATACTTTCTCCAAATTCAATTACTGCTCCTTGGGTAGTCAATGAACTTGATGTGGCTATGAATTTGCAAATTAGCGGGAAGCCTATAAAAGTTCTTCCTGTCATGCTTAAAGAGTGTGAACTGCCAGGATTTCTTATAGGAAAATTGTATGGAGACTTTAAAGATGGAAGTAGGTATACAGAGTCTTTCAAAACTCTCACTAATTCCATTGGAGTAGTTTTCAATAAAAATGTCTTGAACGAAGAACCCTGTTCTAATAGTCTTGGAACTGCTGTCGACAAAGCAATTTCATACAATTTGCCATTAATGAGAACACCTTTTTATCGTCCATTTCAATATATGGGGATGCCAATTCAAAAAGCAGAAGAAACCGTTGGAGTGAAATCCAATAATGTTGGAAACATTATTATCGAAAACGCAGAATGTAGAATGCTTTTAGAAGCAGAAGGTAACTTTGTTAATTACGTAGATGTACAGATAAAGAGAACAGCTCCTCATAATCAGAATCAAGAGTTTGATTCGGAATCAATTTTAGGAGCTTTGAGTATCAGCTTGTCAGAGCTTGAGTTGGCTCGTAAGCAAACGCACTTTCATACCTACTACGATCATCGGAAGCGATTAAAAGTTGGTGTCTCTTGTCAGTATGATGGAGCTCCTATTTCAGTAGGGTTTAGTTCTAAATACTACGGGCAATGATATTGAACATCGCATAGTAAATGGCTGCACTTAGGAAGTTACTTGTTAAACTCCCAATTTCCCGTGAGTAAAGCATTATGCTGAATTTTCTAGAAAGAAACACAACTGGATATCTAGTTAGCTAGATTAGTCTCAATCAGCATTTGTGGAAAATAAGCCAATGCCTAAAGGTGTACCTGCAAAGTTAAAGAAAGTTTCGGTCAAACTTCCATTTGGCATTGGTGGAGCAGAGTGGGAAGCTGATATCACCGAGCGCAAAGCTGCTTGGTCATTATATATTGAACTGATTACGCGTATTGCCGTACAGGACCTTGCACAACACTATGGCCTTTTAAGGGAATCTTTAGACTCGCTCTATAGTTTATTTGGCATTACACGTCAGATTTTGAAGGAAGCTGGCCCAGAAGTAGGAGTATCATCCAAATCAGTTGGGGGGATTGCCATTGCGGTTCTTAACAGAGGACTACGCCCTTTTCTAGCTAGATGGCATCCTGAACTTCAAGCATGGGAAGCCGAACGACCTGACAATGTTAGTCCCAAAGAGCATGAGAAAAAGTGGGTTGAAGAACCTTGTCTACGCAACGAACTACAGGTCCTTAATGAAGCTTTAGAGCAATACGCTTTGGCACTAGCAGAAATAGCTGATGTTAAAAGTTAGCAGATTTTAAAAGTGTATCGCTATAATACCCATGAACTACTAAGGCAGGTTAAGACCTATGGTGAAAACTCGTATGAAATTCGTTCATCATGATTTAGGACAATGTAAAAGAGGTGAGATAGTAGAAATTACTCTTTCAGGTAGCGCTGCTAACGTCCAGCTCATGGATAGTTCTAATTTTCAAAGCTATAAAAATGGACGTAAGTATAAATATTTTGGAGGACAGGCGACTAAATCACCAGTACGTTTACAGGTTCCTCGTTCAGGTCACTGGCATGTTGCAGTCGATATGGCTGGATTGAGAGGTTCAGTTAGATCTTCAGCTCGTCTACTTCCGAGCCCATTACCAACCATCCAAGAAACTCCTCTTTCTTCAGTACCTAGTCTGGTTCAACCTGATTTACCGCCTGACGTAACTGAATCTCAACGTGAATACGATGTCTTTATTTCTCATGCTTCTGAGGATAAAGAAGGAATAGTAAGACCTTTAGCAAATGCACTAAAAGATGAAGGTTTGAGAGTTTGGTATGACGAGTTTGAACTGAAAATCGGTGACAGTCTTAGGCGAAAGATTGATCGTGGTTTAGCTACTAGCCGAGTAGGGCTTGTTGTTCTATCACAGTCATTTATTAGTAAGGGCTGGACAAACTATGAGTTGGACGGAATTGTTACACGAACAATAACAGGGGAACAGATTCTTCTTCCTATCTGGCATAAAATTTCAAAGCAGGAAGTTATTAACTTCAGTCCATCAATCGCTGATAAAGTTGCAAGGAGTACGGCAACACATACGGTTGAAGAAATTGCTACTGAAATTGCAGAACTCATTAGAAGCACCAAAAATGCCGCATAACCCTGCGCAGGAGTGGACGGATTGGAAATTCTGAATATTTATCAAAATACTGACTGTCGCTCAGCTCCTCGTTATATCCCCTAAATGGGTTGCAGCATACCAAGAGAACTGATAAGCTCCATATGCAAACTGATATATTACATATCACTTTATGCCAATTCCTCAAATTGAAGTACTCAGCCGAACATTTATACGTGATAACGTCTACACATCCTTACGTGGATGGATTATTGACTGTGTGCTTGAGCCAGGCGAGAAGCTTAAAGATAAAGATCTTGCCGCACAGCTAGGCGTGAGTCGTACCCCTGTAAGAGAAGCCTTACGTAAGCTTGAAGATGAAGGTTTGGTTGAGACTGCGGCAAATCGATGGACTCGAGTTGCACGCGTGACCTTGCAAGATGCAGAAAACATTTATCCGATCATTCAAAAGTTAGAAGAACTGGCCTTGACATTAGCTTTTCCTCGAATTTCAACACAGCATATTCAACGTATGCAGGCAGCCAATCATGATTTGAAAGTAGCGCTTCAAAGTAATAGCTCACACGCTGCAATGCTTGCAGATGCTACCTTTCATAAAACCCTTGCTGATGTTTCTGACAACACTGAACTCAGTAATATCCTTGAAAAGCTCAAGGCTAAGTATCAACGTATTGAACTTACTTACTTCAGTAGAGATAACTTACTTCTGGCTTCCTTTGAGGAACACAAAATACTGATTTCGGCTCTTAAGAAAAAAGATTTTAGCGCTGCTAACCAGGCACTGATTAACAACTGGAAAACCTCTATTGAACGCTTAAGAACTATAGGAGAACAATAGTGTCAACACGCCAAATATTACTTTTAGGGAATCCTCGTCTTTACGAATCTAGTGAAGAGGTGAATGAGCAAGAATTAGAATCTCTCAAGTCTGTAGTTGCTGATCTCCACGATACTCTGATGGTATTTCGTAAACGATGGGGAGCCGGACGTGCGATCGCTGCCCCTCAAGTCGGAGTGATGAAACGCTTGATTTATATGTATATCGAGAGACCTTTTGTTTTTATCAATCCCCGTCTTGAGGATCAGAGTAAAGAGATGTTCGAAGTATGGGATGACTGCATGAGTTTTCCAGAGCTCCTCATTAAAGTGCGAAGGCATCAGTCGTGCCGTATCGTTTACCGTGATATGAGTTGGCAGCTGCAAAGTATGAACCTTGATAGTGACTTATCTGAGCTATTGCAGCATGAAATCGATCATTTAGACGGCATTTTGAGCATTTCTAGAGCGATTGATGGAACAGCTTTTGCTTTGCGAAGCCAAGCAAAGTTTACAGATTATGACCGATCAGGTTTACCTGAAGCTATCTAGAGGAGTCATCAATAAGTATCATGGATTCTCTTTCAATAACATCGGATTCTATTTTAAATGCTTATAGATGCATTAATCCTGTTTTTTTAAACACGCCTCAATTTGAATCTGATTCACTCAATCAGTTCTTAAATATGCGTCTCATCCTCAAAGTTGAAACATTGAATCCGATTCGCTCTTTTAAAGGGCGTGGTACTGACTATTATGTGAAGAAAAATAGAACTCTCTCATCATTTGTTTGTGCTTCTGCCGGGAATTTTGGTCAGGGAATGGCATATGTTTGCCGAGAACAAAATATTCCGCTTACTGTTTTTGCTGCAGAAACAGCGAATTCTCTGAAGCTTGAACGAATGCAACAGTTGGGCGCTGAAATTAAATTAATGGGAGTTGACTTTGACTCAGCTAAAGAGTCTGCAAAAGCCCACGCTTTAGCTGAGTCAAAGCCCTTTGTTGAAGATGGACGTGAAGCTGAAGTCTCTATTGGTGCAGGTACAATAGGAATTGAGCTTGGCAAATATTCAGAATCGATAGAGACGCTTTTAATTCCTGTTGGAAACGGGGCCTTAATCAATGGTATTGCCGCGTGGTACAAAGCAAATCATCCTTCAACACAGATTATTGGTGTAGTCGCTGAGGGCGCACCTTCAATGGATTTATCATGGCGGAAAGGTCGTGTTGTTACAACTGAGAAAGCTGATACGATTTCGGACGGTATAGCTGTGCGAAATCCCGTCCCTGAAGCTCTCCAAAGTATGGCAACTACAGTTGATGATATTGTTCAGGTTTCTGATAAAGCAACGCTACAAGCGATGAAGGTGATCCACAACTTTGTTGGTATTGTTCTTGAACCTGCTGGTGCAGTAGGCTTGGCTGCTGCAATGACTTACAAAAATCAATTTAAAGGGCAACTTGTTGCAACCCCGCTATGCGGGAGTAATTTGACCGAAATGCAGATGAAGCAATGGCTTTAGATGGTGATACGTAGCCCTGGAACGCACTTTAGGCATTAGTGACATGACTTAACTGACTAAATGCAAACACCGGATCACCAAAAGTTGACAGCGTTAACTTAATGCATTAACCTGATGTTGTCATCGTAAACATATGGAGGGAATGAGCTATGAATCCCTATTCTCACGTCCACGCCCACCGGACTAATTTGCTAATCCACTTGGTTGCCGTTCCCTTATTTATCTTGGCTCATGTGGGGTTAGTCGCTGCGATCTCCTACCGCAAGCCCTTGCCAGCTTTGACGTGTGTTGGTGTAGTCGTGGCATCACTGGGGTTGCAGCGCAAAGGCCATGCCCTAGAAGGGCAGGCTCCAGAACCCTTCAGCAGTGGCTGGAATTTTGCGACTCGCCTGTACACCGAGCAGTTCTATACATTTCCGAAGTTTGTGCTATTGGGAGAGTTTCAGAAGAACTGGTTGGGTGCCCAGTCTCAAGAGCGCAGCTAATAGGTGTTCTAAAACTGCATAACAAGTCGCTGCCTCGAAATGCTAACTAAAAGCTGGTGGATTGAGCTCAAAGGTTATCTGTGTCCGGTGAGTGAGCTTAGTCGTTAGACCTTGTAAGCTTTATATTTGTGGAAAAAGACGTGGAAGTAATTGCTATTCGCCTCAAACCTGGAGAGGATCTCAAGCAATCTTTGTTGAAATACTGTGTCGACCAAAAAATAGATGCCGCTTACATACTGAGTTGCGTTGGCAGTTTACGTCAGGCAGCAATCCGATTGGCCAATAAATCAGAAGGAACAGTTGTTGAACAAACGTTAGAAATAATTGCGCTAGAAGGCACACTCTCCCAGCATGGTGTCCATTTGCACATTGCCGTATCAGATAGCGAAGGCCAGGTCATCGGTGGTCATTTAATGGATGGCTCGAGCATCTACACGACAGCAGAGATAGTCGTTGGGATTGTGCCTAACACTATTTTTAAGCGGGAGATTGATCCACTCACCGGATATAGAGAGCTGACAATTGTCAGCTAGAACCTTGAAATGAGTGTGATACCTGGAACTCAAGAAGCCTGTGACTCGTTAGATAAAAGCCTAACCCTTAGTGCATACCCAGAGAATCGATGCGCTGACACAGTTCACGGATTCTTGGGGTACCCTATAATCGAGCGCTACTCAGACTTTTTAGCTGAGTAGCGCTTCTTTTACTTTTTCTTTTCCACGAATAGATTTTACACAAGCACTCTTTTCGTAAAGGCGCTTTTCACAGGTGATTTCACGAGTAAACTGGGGTTATTGCTTCTGTCGAGTGAGTTAGGACACTAATGATCGCTAGAAGTCTTAGATGACAACAGCTCACTCAACTAGCAAAGTGCGGATGCATCCGCACTTTGCTATATCTACCTAGTCGTATTGGTGACATGAACCTGCCTTCTTACACTCGCACAGCCATTGAGCGTTTTGTGGTGACTGCTGAGCAAATGCAGCAGATTGAACAGCGCATGTTTGAGGCTGGAATGCCAGTCGCTGCACTAATGGAAAAAGTATCGGGACGAATTACCCAGCGGTTTGTTGAATGGTTTAAAGGGCAAGCTCTACCAGGGAGAAAAGTGGGTGTTTTGGTCGGCCCCGGACACAATGGTGGGGACGCGCTGGTAGTGGCTCGTGAGCTACATCATTTGGGTTATGAGATCAGTATTTATCAACCTATCGCGAAGCTGAAACCGCTGACACAACAACAGGCTCAATATGTCCAACGGTTAGGCATTCCATTTGTCGATTCTATAGAGGCGCTGGCTCACTGTAATGGGATAATTGACGGTTGCTTTGGGTTTGGGTTAGAAAGACCCATTGAGGGGGCGCTAGCCAACGCGATAGAACAGCTCAATGAACAGAATTTGCCGATCTTTAGTATTGATGTGCCCTCTGGTATTCATACCGACACGGGTGAGGTGATGGGCTGCGCCGTAAAAGCCAGCTATACGGCTTGTTTGGGCCTATGGAAACGGGCGTTTATGCAGGCAGAGGCGCTGGCTTACTTAGGGAAAAGCGAGCTCATAGATTTTGATATTCCTTTGACAGATATTGAGGCAGTTTTAGAAAACGTGCCGCAAGTGCAGCGAATCATTAGCGAAGATGCGATCGCCCATCTCCCGCTTCAGCGATCGCCCACCGCCCATAAATATACAGCCGGTCACTTACTGCTGATCGCAGGCTCTCGTAAATATGCAGGCGCGGCCCTACTGGCGGGGCTTGGAGCTATGGCCAGCGGCGTTGGAATGCTCACAATTGCGGTGCCTGACTCTATTCGTTTGAGCTTGCTGCCCCAGCTCCCAGGTGCGCTGTTAATCGGCTGCGAAGAAACAGAATCAGGGGCCATCCTTGCGCTACCCAGAGACTTGGACTTAACGAAGTATGATGCGATCGCTCTTGGCCCCGGTCTCACCACCACCGTCCCCGACATTCTCAATGCGCCCTTCGAGGCACCGCGCCCACTCCTACTTGATGCAGACGGGCTCAATATTTTGGCCCGTGAACAGCTCATTTCATCCCTAAAAAAGAGACCGTCACCGACGGTTCTCACCCCTCATTTAGGAGAGTTCAAACGCCTCTTTCCCAACATTCATGCCAACAAAACTCATGCCAACAAGCCCCGGGCAACAGGAGAGTCTTTTTTACCCGGCGAAATGGCTTGGCTCGCCGCCCAAATGACAGATGCAATCGTTCTCTTAAAGGGGCCGCGAAGTGCGATCGCCGCTCACCAAAATCTTTGGTTCAACCCCGACAGTACCCCAGCCCTCGCCCGAGGCGGCAGCGGCGATGTCCTCACCGGGTTGATGGGCGGGCTGATGGCTAACGCCGCCCAGCCTAAAACATGGCAAGACACCCCCAACCGCCTGACGGCTGCCGTCCTCAGCGCAGTTTGGTGGCACTCTCAAGCCGCCATCTACGCCAGTCAAGATCGCACCCTGCTCGGCGTCGATCCGCTGCAGTTAGCCCAAGCGCTCAATCCAGCTTTGCAACAAGCAATAGCATCAGCTGCGCTTAAGGTCGAATAAACTCTTTCGGAGAGCGAAATTTCTCTACCGGCTTATTGCGCAAGGCTTCCACCATAAAATCTCGCCATACAGGCGCGGCATAGCCGCCACCAGTTGCCCCTTTACCCAGCGGGCGATAGTCGTCGTTGCCGACCCAAACGGCAGTGGCCAACTGGGGAACATAGCCCACAAACCAAACGTCGCGCTGGGAGTCGGTGGTACCGGTTTTACCTGCTGCAGGACGACCAATTTTGGCGTTGGTGGCGGTTCCTTGCGTAATAACGCCCTGCAATACGTCCGTCAAGGCCGCACTCGCCCAAGGATCCAACACCAGCTGTGGCTTGGGTGTGTTGTCTAAAATAACGTTGCCGTTGCTGTCGGTGACTTGCATAATCAGCGTCGGATCGGAATGCCAGCCGTAGTTGGCGAAGGTCGCATAGGCACCGGCCAGCTCTAGAGGGGTCAGATCTACTGCACCCAAAGGCAGGGAAATAACCGGATCCATTGGACTCTTGATCCCAAGGGTGCGGGCAATTTCAACAATGCGATTGATCCCAACAGCTTGGCCAAGCTTGACGGCGGGGATGTTTCGAGAAGTTTCGAGAGCCTTGCGCAGCGGGATGCTGCCCATGAAAGTCCCGTCGTAGTTCTTTGGCGTGTAGTAGTTAAAGCCGTCAGGATAGGTGACGGTGGAGTCTTTGATAGTGCTGTTGGGCGTGTATTTGCCAGAGGCGAAGGCCGCGTAGTAAACAAAGGGTTTAAAGGCAGAACCGGGCTGCCGCCGCGACTGAACAGCGCGGTTGAACTGGCTGGACTCATGATCGACACCGCCGACGAGGGCTTTGACGAAGTGTGTGCGCGGATCGATCGCCACTAGGGCAATTTGGTCTGCGTATGAGCCACTGCCAAAGTAGCGATAGTAGCTGTCTGTCACCACATTTTCAGCGGTCTGTTGCATATCCAAATCAATGGTGGTCTGGATGCGCATGCCGCCTTTGGCCATCGCATCTTCCCCAAATTGATCCGTCAGCTCTTTCATCACAGCTTCCGTGACGTAAGGCGCTTGGCTGGAGCGGAAGGAGGTGATTTCACCCAGGCGCAGAGGCTGCTTTTTGGCCGCTTCTTGCTCTTCAGCCGTAATCCAGTTGAGGTCGCGCATTCGCTTTAGCACAATGGCTTGGCGAATTTTAGCCTCTTGATAGTCTAGAAAAGGGCTAAAGCTCTCAGGCGCTTGAATCAGGCCCGCCATCATGGCAGATTCTGCCAGTGTTAAATCTTTAGCAGACTTGTTGAAGTAGCTCTGGGCAGCCGTTTCTACACCGTAGGTATTGTGACCCCAATACACCTGGTTCAAATACAGCTCAAAGATTTCGTCTTTCTCAAAAATCTGCTCAATACGCATCGCCAGCACCACCTCAACGAGCTTGCGACTGATGGTGCGCTCGGGCGAAAGAAAGAGATTTTTGACAAGCTGCATGGTGACCGTAGAACCACCTTGCACGGTTCTGCCTGCGCCAACGTTGGCTAAAAAGGCGCGGGCAATGCCGCTGGGATTAATGCCACTGTGGGAGTAGTAGTAACTGTCTTCGATGGCCAGAACAGCGCGCTTAATATCAGGGCTAATTTCGTTGAGGGCGACAACTTCGCGGTTGGCTTCGTCATGGATGCTATCTAGCAGGTTGCCGTTGATGTCATAGACGTAGCTGGTTTCTGAAGGGATGTAGTTGCGCAGAACGCGAACATCTGGCAAATTTCGGAAGCTGATGGCAAGACCGACAAGGCCACCTGCCACCACAGAGCTACCCAGCATGGTGATCGTCAAAAGGGTGGTGGCGCTGATTTGACCGACATCTTGAATGTAACGAAGGATGTCAGGCGATCGCGTGACTCTACGAGGGCGGGGTCTGACTTTGCGAAAGGTATTAGAAGACACAGGAGACGATCTTTCCTAATTGATATTGCCTAGTCAAGGGGGGCGGGTCTTAAACCCGTAAACAGCTACACCAAAGCTTCTTGATTTTAGCTATCCCGTAAATATAGAGGATCTCTGTCGAATGTCCAGCCCCGCATCACATTTTTTCTCGACTTTTTCTAAGTTTTCAAGGCATCTGCCCCTAAATGCCGCAGTTTTACTCAAGTTTGAAGCGTCCTTTTTTACGAACACTGCCGAGGATATTTGCGGATACGCTCGGCAAGCTATGGCAATTGACAGCGGCAATATGGATGACGGGCCGTAAGGTAGATGCTGTGGATTATGACCTGATAAAGCTACACTGGCAAAGCCTTGTATTCGATACTTTTTCCGTCCTATGTCTGTAAGTGACAGCGCAGCCTTTGCCGATATCTACCGGGGGGTGAGTGAGGTTTTTCCCGCTCAGCAAGACTCCTCTAGCGGCGATGACAATCTGCTGGTACGGCTCCAGCAGGCCAAGGAACCTTTGCGTATCAAACTCGGCATTGATCCCACCGGTTCCGAGATTCATCTGGGCCACAGCATTTTGGTGCGCAAGCTAAGGGCTTTTCAGGATGCTGGCCACACGGCAGTGCTGCTGATTGGCGATTTTACAGCGCGCATTGGTGACCCCACAGACCGAGCCGAGGTGCGCAAGCAGCTTAGCGAAGCCGAGGTCAAGGCCAACGCAGAGACCTATATTGACCAAGTGCGGCCGATTTTAGATTTTGAGACACCGGGACGCTTGGAAATTCGGTATAACTCTGAATGGCTCAAAGATGTGGATTTGAGCCAGATGCTGAATTTGCTGAGTACGATGACGCTGGGCCAGATGCTGGCCAAAGAAGGCTTTGCCAACCGCTACGAGAAAGGCACGCCCGTTTACCTACACGAATTTTTATATCCGCTGCTTCAGGGCTACGACTCGGTTGCCCTAAAGTCTGATGTAGAGCTGGGCGGCACCGACCAAAAGTTTAATGTGGCCGTAGGCCGTGATTTGCAGCGGCACTTTGGGGTTCGGCCTCAGTTTGGCATGCTGCTACCGCTGCTGATTGGCACAGACGGCGTGCAGAAAATGTCCAAGTCTATTGGTAACTACGTCGGCCTCAAAGAAGATCCGCTCTCGATGTATTCCAAGTTAGAGAAAACAGCGGATGCGGTGATTCGCGACTACTTCACCCATTTGACCAACCTGCCTTTAGACGCACTGCCAGAAAATCCGCGAGAGCAACAGAAGCTGCTGGCCAAGATGGTAACGGCGCAATATCACGGGGAGGCTGCCGCCACCCAGGCGCAACAAGATGCGCTGACCCTAATCGCAGGGCAGGCGCAGGCGGCTGAAGCGGTGCCCGAGTTTTCCCTAGCGGAAGTAGGCTTCCCGGCAAAAATGTTTTATCTGTTAGGGACAACGCCGCTGTGTGCAAGCAGCAGTGAGGCCCGCCGGCACATTAAGGGCGGGGCTGTGAAAATGGATGGCGAGAAAGTAAGCGATCCGAATTTGACCTTTGAGGGGCCAGAGGCGCTGGTAGGAAAGGTTTTACAAATTGGCAAGAAAAAGTTTGTGCGGCTCGTGAAATAGATGAAGCGGTGTAGGTGATGACTGAACAAGGACTTGAGAAGACTGTCGAAAAGCCTATTGAGAAAATTATCGTGCCGTTGGATGTGCCGGAGACAGAGGCTGCGATCGCCCTTGTGGACGCTCTCCCTCAAATCACCTTTTGGAAAGTAGGGTTGGAGCTGTTTGTCAGCAGTGGTCCTAGCATCCTCACCGCACTCAAGTCTCGCGGTAAGCGCATCTTTTTAGATCTTAAGCTCCACGACATTCCCAACACCATGGCAGGCGCGAGTCGGGCGGCAGGACGCTACGGGGTTGATTTGCTTACGGTTCATGCCAGTGCGGGCAGCGCAGCCCTCCAAGCCTCCCAAACCGCGGCGGCAGAAGGGGCGGCAGAAGCGGGCTGTGCGCCTGTGAAGGTCATCGCAATTACGCTGCTGACCAGCATTCGCCCTGAGGCCTTAGCTAGCGAACTACAGGTGCCTGTAGCAACCGGTGACTACGCGCAAAAGATGGCCATGCTAGCGCAGGAAAGTGGCTTGGGCGGGGCAGTGTGTTCTCCCCATGAGGCAGCGCTGTTGCGATCGCACTGTGGCGATCACTTCACACTAGTGTGTCCCGGGGTGCGGCCAAGCTGGGCGCAAAAAGGCGATCAGCAGCGGGTGATGACGCCGGGTGACGCCGTGCGGGCTGGGGCAGATTATCTGGTAATTGGCAGACCCATTACCCAGGCTGAGAATCGCCCTCAAGCGATCGCTAAAATCTGTGAGGAGATAGCTCAGTAATGGTTGCCGCACTGCTGGCTGGACTCACAAGTGTTTTGATATCGGTACGGGCTGCAGAGGAGCCAGTGCCAGTACCTGTAGCAGTACCAGTTTTAGAAACAGAACAGCTGAATACACCCACTGAGGGGTTTCGAGAAGAGGGAACGACAGAAGATGCGGTTGACTCAGAAACAATTGAATCAGAAACAACAGCGTTAGAAACAACAGAAGCTGAGTCCGAAGGTGAAAGGCTTGTGCGACCTTATAATCCATTGCGATCGCCCGCCGCTTGCCCCACCGATATTGAAACCCTCACCCCCCTCCTTATCCGCGATATTCCTAACTACACCAACCGAGTGCTTCAGCGCACTGTCGCCGTTATTCCTAACGCCCAAGACACTGCTAATTCGCAATCTGTTGATTCACGATCTGCTGATTCACAATCTGTTGATTTAGCAACAAACAATCTGTTGCGCCGAGAGCCTTACCGACCGGCCTTTGTGTTGGTCGCAGGTCGCCCTGAACTGGAACCGCTAGATCTAAGCAAGTATACCTTCACCACAGATCCAGACGCAGGCGGGCCACTCACTCAATTATTTTTCACAACCCTTTCCCGGCAGTATTCAGGCAATCGCTATAACGATGTGCAATCTTATCACTGGCTATTTTTAGCAGAAGCGGAAGATGGCTGGTGGCTCACATTTATGTTCTCGCAAATCGATGCTGCTGAAACGCTTCGTGCCCCAACGCCACCGAGAGAAAGTAGCAGCGGAAGTGTAGGGCAAGCCGTTCAACTCTGGCTCAGAGACTGCCGAGCTGGCGTAATTGAAGCGTTGGAATGACAGGATGCACTTGTTCCAGACACATCTTGTTCAGACACATCTTGTTCAGACACATCTTGTTCAGGCGTATCTTATTTCAATAAAGCGGCACTGACGAATCAATCTTACGACTGTAGGCATCAATGCCACCGGATAGATTTTTCACATTCGTAAAGCCCTGCTGAATCAGCCACTGACACATTTGCGCCGAACGCATGCCTAAATGACACATCACAATCGTTTCGGCGGTTGGGTCTAGAGTTTGAGAAATGTTAGGCGACCAAGCTGGAAACTGACTCAGCGGCAGGTTAGTAAATCCCGGAACGCTGGCTATCTCCAATTCGTGAGGTTCTCTAACATCTATAAGCTGAAGGCCCTCTGGATTATTTTCTAAGCGCTGAACGAGCGTGTCTACGTCAGTTTCGGGAAGAGGGGAGTAGGCGTCAGTCATCAAAAAATTGCCTCAGATGTCGCTTCAGACAGACTAAAAAAGAATGGGTTTGTAGCGCGGGGCTTGTTTGCTATTGTAATGCCTTTTGCGGCAGATACTGAGGGGCTGGAAATGTTACCGTGAGAGATAACCACTGTTACATATTGACTATCAGTCTCTAATAGCGGTGTCAAAGTTGAGAAAGAAGACATACGCAGTGATCTTGATGATGTCAGAAAGCAATTCTATAATTTGTAAAAACTAGCTATAAGAACTAGCTATAAAAGCCAGTTCTTAACCGTTTCTTATCTTTAGTTAGGCAACTTAGCGTCAGGGTTTCACACTGTACTGAGAATTGGAAAAGGGGGCGCTCAAATGCTGACAGTTCGAAAAGCAAACGATAGAGGAACATCTATATTTAACTGGCTTAACAGCCAACATACCTTCTCTTTCGGCCAATATATGGACTCGCGGCATATGGGCTTTGGCGACCTGCGGGTTATCAACGAAGATCGAGTTGTTCCCGGTGCAGGATTCGGTACGCATAGCCATCGGGATATGGAGATTATCTCTTACGTTTTAGAAGGAGAACTCGCTCATAAGGACAGTATGGGGACAGGCTCAGTCATCCGTCCAGGTGATGTGCAGCGAATGACCGCAGGTACGGGCGTTTCCCACAGTGAAATGAACTACTCTAAAACAGCACCTGTTCACTTCCTACAGATTTGGATTTTGCCGGAGAAGAAAGGACTTGAGCCAAGCTATGAGCAGAAGCATTTTGATCTGTCAGAACGACATAACCAGTGGCGGTTAGTCGGCTCACAAGATGGTCGGCAAGGATCCGTATTGATTCATCAGGATGTTAGTCTTTACACAGCAACGCTGAGCGTCCATAAAGAAGTAACTTATGATCTCGATGAAGAACGTCAGGGGTGGCTTCAGGTGACTCGTGGTGAAGTTAGAGTGAACTGCGAATACTTACTCAGTGCAGGGGATGGTGCGGCCATTAGCGATGTAGATGTCGCTACTTTCACGGCGATGGAAGACAACACAGAAGTTCTCTTATTTGACCTAGTGCTATGAACATCAACGGTAACGCCATCGAAGTATTTGCTGAGAGCGCAAATGCGTTGATTGATTCTGAACTATCACTCATTCGTCTCGATGATAGTTCCATACATGCAGAAGGGCCAGTTTATGTCCCTGCCGATGGGAGTGTTGTGTGGAGTGACGTAAAAGGCAATTGTCTGCGCCGCTGGTGTGATGGCAACGTCACTATCATCAGACAACCTACTCATTTCCAAAATGGCAACGCGCTTGATCTTGAAGGGCGTATTGTTGCCTGCTCTCATGGGGAACGTGCCATCGTGCGTCAGGAGAAAGATGGTCAATGGAATAAGATAGTTGAACGCTATCAAAATAAGCGACTCAACAGTCCAAACGATATCGTCGTTAAAAGTGATGGCACCCTCTGGTTTACCGACCCGCCCTTTGGCCTAACTCAAGCAGACGAAGGCTGTGGCGGTGAGCAAGAACAAGCGGGTAGCTTTGTTTTTCGCTTTGATCCTGCCACGGGTGAACTCGATGCTGTTATTACAGATATGGAACGCCCTAACGGTCTAGCGTTTAGCCCAGATGAGACGCTGCTGTATATCTCGGATACCTCTGCGGTTGAAAGAGCCGAGATGTGTCATGACATTCGAGTCTATGACATTACAGATGAGCGCCATGCTGCCAACATGCGAATATTCGCTGTGGTTGAACCCGGTCAGCCGGATGGTTTCTGTATTGACCAAGCCGGAAATGTCTTTACCAGCTCTCAAGACGGCGTTCAGATATACTCACCCGCAGGCAAACTGCTTGGGAAAATACATACGCCAGAAGTTTGTACGAATGTGACGTTCGGTGGCAACGCGCGCGATTCTCTTTTTATCACGACGAGTTCTTCTCTCTACACGATCAAGACTAAGACCAGGGGTGTTTAGCCACTTATTGATAGCGTAGAAATTGCTAACTTAGAAATTGCTAACTTAGAAATTAAGCGCCAAGATCTCCGAAGTACTCGCGAAAGCCAACAACTTTACCGTCTTTTACTTCAAAGGCGATCGCGTTGTGCCCCTTATAGGGCTTGCCAGCGTATAACCCTTCTGATTCAAACTCAAATATCACAGAAGATTCGTCGCTGAGCACATAATGAGGTGAAGAAAACGTAAGGCGATCGCCTGCCGCTTCGTGGTCTCGGCACTTGGCAATCATCTCCTGCCGTCCCTCAGCTCCACTGAACTTACCGCGATGAGTTCCCATGGGAAACCAAAAGGTCATCTCTTCAGCCAACACAGCGATGTACGGGTCAAAGTTGCCCGTTACCCAACCCTGTGCAAATAAATCGAAAGCCTTGCGTGCTGTTGCTATATCAGCCATAACATTGGGTTTTAAATGAGAGACTCCAAAAAGACTATTGAGCTCGCTCAATTAGCTTTCTCAGCCCTGAGAATAGATAAACGCTGCATCCGTTCCGCCATCTTGACCAATAGCGATCTGAATGTTTAGATGGGCCATGCTTTCTAGATATCTAGCTGTATACAGAGGGCCCGTATCAACTGGAGCATAACCAATCTTAGCAGCTAGGTTAGCAACAATATGCTTTGCGCTGTCATTGTCACCTGCAACAAAAGCAGTAATCTGCTTGCCGTCTCTAACCGGCTTATCCATGACATCGGCAAAGATGGTGTTGAAGGCTTTAACCACCTGGGCGTCTGGTAGAAGACGGCTAACTTCCTCCCCTGCCGAGTAGTCTTCTTGACCTAGCAACTTTGGTGACCAGTCAGAATTGACGGGGTTCGTACTGTCAATAACAACCTTTCCTTTACTGGCTTCTGCGATCTCAGGCAACACGTCAGCGCAGGCAGAGAAAGGGATCGCTAGAGCGACTGTGTCCGCAGCTTTGGCAGCTTCTTTGAAAGAAGCCTGTGGATAGGGTATCGGATCAACTGGAGCAGAACGAAGACCAACTATCACGTCGTAACCTGCGCTGCAAAATAGCTCAGCGAACTTTTTGCCAACGGTTCCATATCCAATAACGGCAATCTTCATAAGCAGCTCCCGAACAAGAGACAAAGCAACAGAGACGTCAATGCTCCACAATATAGCTACGGTCAGTAGCTAATGTAAATTAGGCACTTAAAGGTAACTACTATGAGCGAGCATAAAGCAGCTGAAACAAAACCCAATGTTTATGCGGCTATCTGTCCTTCTAGAGAGGTCTTAGCTCTAATTGGAGAAAAGTGGGTGTCGTTAATCATCGGCGCTTTGGAAAACAAAGCTATGCGCTTTGGTGAACTCAAGCGAATCTGCGAAGGTATTTCACAAAAGGTGCTTACTCAAACACTACGGAAGTTAGAGCGCAGCGGTTTAGTTATTAGAACTGTGTACGCTGATGTCCTGCCATTGAAAGTTGAGTATCGCCTTAGTGAACTTGGCAAAAGCTTGCTACCAATTGTTCAGGTCACTAAGCTCTGGGCAGAAAAGAACTTGTTCGAGATCATAAAGAATCAAAACTTGTACGATGATGCCAATCGGTGACAGCGCCGTGCAAAGAGCAATTATAGACTACAGAGATAGTGGAAGCTTGAGGGTAAATGTGGTTTGTTCGGTGTTGGAGGTGAGGGTGAGCTGACCTTTGTGATTTTGAGTGATAATTTGATGGGCGATCGCTAACCCTAGGCCAGTCCCTTGGCCAACCGGCTTAGTGGTAAAAAAGGGATCGAAAATTTTCTGTTGAATACTTGATTCAATAGGAGGGCCGTTGTTGGCGATCGCAATCACTGCAACATCACGCTCTATGGCCGTAGCAATGATAATTTTGGGTGTGATTTTAGGTGCCGTTATTGGGCTTGCGGCGTCTTGATTAAGCAGTTCTTTCAGGGCATCAATAGCATTGCCCAGTAAGTTCAATATCGCTTGGTTGAGCTGTCCGGGATAGCACTCTACTTTAGGAATCGGCTGATACTTTTTAACAATCTCAATCTTGTCATGATGGATTTGATTAGACAGTATCAGCAGCGTATTGTCGATGCCCTCATGAATATCTACAACCTTGGAATCAGCTTCATCTAAGCGAGAGAAATTACGAAGGGATAGAACAATCTCTCGAATTCGTTCTGTGCCTACCTGCATAGAATCTACTAACTTGAAAAAGTCTTTTTCTAAAAAGTCTATATCCAGCTCTTCTATGGTCTCTTGAACCTCGGCAGGCAGTGCCAAACAATGCTGCCGGTATAGGCAAACCGCTTTTAACAGATCGCTCACATAGGTACGTGAATGTTTGAGATTCGCGTGAATAAAATTGACTGGATTGTTGATCTCGTGGGCAACGCCCGCGACCATTCGACCCAGGCTAGACATTTTTTCGGTTTGGATGATCTGGGCTTGGGTGTTTTTGAGCTGCGCTAGGGCGCAAGAGAGTTCGTCGGCTTGCTGTCGGCTGTGGGCATAGAGCTGGGCCTGACTGGTGGCGATCGCCAACTGGTCGCTAACAGATTGAATCAGTGAAACCTCGTTTAAGGCCCAACGGCGCAATCCGCTGAACTGAGTGCAGATAATTACACCTGTGCGCGTATCTTCTGTGGTGACCACCACCATCAGTTCTGAGCGAATGCCGGCGCCTTTTAAAAACTGGCGGTGGCCAAATTCACGATAGGTCTCAGCGTCATTCACAATCAGTAACTTTTGGCTCAGCAGCGTCTCGTCAATGCAGCCCACCGATTTATCTGAAAGCGACGCTAGGCTCCTGTTGCAGCTGGGTGACAAGCATTCTGCCACCAGGGCCAACTGAACTGGCTTTACGGCAGACTCTAACCAGGCAAAGGCACAGCTATCGACGGCTAAAAACTGCTGAATTTGAGTAATGGCCGTTTGCAGAATGATATCTAAATCCAGGGAGTTGCGAATTTGGGTGGTGAGCTGATGAACGAGTTCGCGGCGGTTAGCGTAGTCTTGCAGACGTTGCTCGGCGCGTTTGCGATCGCTGATATCTAACAAAATGCCGTCCCAAATAATGGCACCATCGGCCTGCCGCTCGGGCCGAGAATGACCCCCCACCCACGTCACCTCGCCAGACTTGCTCACTATTCGGCCTTCCCACGTCCACTGGGTTAGGCTCTCAGCCGATAGCCCGATAGACACTTCAAAGCCCATCACATCATCCGGATGAATGCTGTCGAGCACTAGAGCGGCATCAGCATAGATTTGCGCCGGAGTATAGCCATAAATCTCTTCGCAAGCAGCCGATACATAGGGAAAAGAAAACTCGCCTTCCGGATCTAGTCGGCATTGGTAAATCATGCCAGGCAGATTCCCTGATAGCTTTTGAAAGCGGTGCTGACTGTCTATAAGCGCCGCTTCTGCAGCTTTACGATCGCTAATATCGCGAACATTAATCATCAGCCGATCAGCGCCGCTGAGGGTAATGCGACGCAACACCATTTCAGCATCGAAGCAGCTATCGTCATGAGGGCGACGCGCTATCCACTCAAACTTAACGACTTCACCCTTGCAAGCCCGCTGCCATTGCTGATCAAAGGCTTCGCTCTGATTTTGAGCGCTAGAAAGATCGCTGATCAGCCCGCACTCCAACAGCTCCTCTCGGCTAACTTGAAACAGTTCCACCGCCCGATCATTAACGTTGATGAGCGCGCCCTCTAAGTCGTGAATGAAGATGGCATCAGGAACGCTATTAAACAGGCTGCGAAGGTCTGCTTGAGCCAGTAGTGACACCATAAGAAGAAGCTGAAAGCTGCGGCATAGATACGTTTACTATGCCCAGCCTTGTATCAGCTTAAGCAAATATAAGCGGCCAGTATCAGTGTCTAGCGCATGCGCTTATTGGACAAGAGATTTGGACAGACAATATTGCTTTAACCGTAGAAACGCCTGTCAGCGCTTTCCACAATACTTAAGTGATTTATACAACATTCAACATAGATTGAAATCACCCACTCACATGCTTTTAGCCCTCTTCCACTCATCTTCTTTTATGAAATAAAATGGCTCACTTTACAAAACAGAGAAATTCGCTGCCTACATAAAGCCAACATCAAGAAAACACCGCGCCCTAATTCTGTAGAACCCCTCTCACGGGGTCTATGAGCCTGTGACTATAGTGAGCAAAGTCACATTTAAGTTTTTTCTGATTCTTCAGCACCGAACTCTTATGAATCTCAAACTTGGTTCTTTAAGCCTCAAGAAAGTAAGCGCGCTCGCAGCTAGCGCAACTGCCCTCTGTGTTGTTGGCGTCGCCACTGAAGCGCAGGCCGCTCAGCTCTTTGCGACAGAAGTTGTTTACTACGAAACGCTAACTAACGATGTATCGGCAGATCGCGGTATCACTGACTACGCGCTAGGTGCTCCCCAGTTTGACTTCGAAACCGAACACTTTTTGTCGTTGGGTAAAGGAGGTCGCGCTGTATTTAACTTCGGTCAGGATTTTGCAGGTGAGGTCAACGTTTGGGAAACCACTTATGGCACTAGAACCCATCAGGGCAGCTGGGATGAGAGCATTGACATTTATTACGGCAACTTTGACAGCGATAACTTTGACAGCGATGTAACCTGGGAGAGTATTGCCAACGATCTAAGTCAGTGGGAGTACGCAGGTGATATTGAAAACATTGCAGATAATGCCTTCGACTCACCGACTGGTGCTAGCAATGCAGACTATGTACCTCAGGGTGTCTTCAACCATGTATTGCTAGTTGATACGTCTGCAAGGAGTGGTGGTTTTGATGTGAATGCGATCGCTGTTCAAGGTGTTGAACAGAAAGAAGTGCCTGAACCCGCTGCATTGGCTGGCTTACTCATGGTCGGAGCCATGGGCCTTAAAACTCGCCGCAAGTCCAGCGCAGCCGCGTAACTGCAGGCACACTCTGCCAACTGATAAATCGTCACTAACAAATCGTCACTAACAAACCGCCAACGA
>JBCCOO010000076.1:0-23888 GCA_039025345.1 Cyanobacteria bacterium P01_D01_bin.105
AGTGAGCCCGCAGCAGGTGAGCCCGCAGTCAGTGAGCCCACAGAAGAAGAGACGGCAGAATCAGCAGAGGAAGTCGATAGAACAACCGAGATCGCACGCAACACCGTCAGAAACCGTCCCGTAGAAGGCGCCAGCACTCGAATTCAAGGCGTTACAACAACTGCCGACGGCTTCTTCATCCGTACCTCCGGCGAGTCTCCTACAGTCGACGTCAGCCGATCTGAGGAAGATGGCCAGCGGTACATTTCAATGGAGTTTGACCAAACCTCGGTTGCCCTAGGCCTCACCACATCTCGGCTACCCGATAATCGCTACAGTATCGACAGCTGGCGAGTTGACCAAGTCTCATCTTCTCCCGCCCGTGCCCGCATCACCCTAGCGCTAGGTGAAGAAAGCCCCGATTGGGAGATTTCTGAAGCACCTAGTGGAATCGTCATCTTGCCAAAAGACGTTTCCATTAGTGACGTTCCTGACACGGGCAGAGACACCGGGACAACTGTTGCTAGCACGCTCCGCCAGCCACCGGCCAATCGCCAGGCAAACACAGGCGAAATGCCAACACTGCCAAACGGTCGATTCACCGTTGTGCTCGACCCCGGACACGGCGGACGCGACCCAGGCGCAGTCGGCATTAATGGCCTTCAAGAGAAACAGGTGGTCAACGACATCACCCCGCAGGTCGCAGCAATACTACGCCAGCAAGGTGTCAACGTAGTCCTGACTCGTAGCAGCGATGTAGAGGTCGACTTAGCACCTCGTGTACAAATTGCAGAGCGGGCAAATGCCAGCATTTTTGTCAGCATTCATGCCAATGCCATCAGCATGAGCCGCCCAGACGTGAACGGGCTAGAAACCTTTTACTCCTCAGCAGCAGGGCAGCGCTTAGCAAATACGGTGCACAGCACTGTACTCAGTGAAATGGGCATGCGCGATCGCCGCGTTCGCAGCGCTCGTTTCTATGTAATCCGCCGCACCTCTATGCCTGCTATTCTCGTAGAAACGGGCTTCGTTACAGGTGCAGAAGACGCTCCAAATCTGGCAGATCCTGCTTGGAGAGAGCGGATGTCTAGAGCGATCGCACGCGGCATCCTACTCCATCTTCAGCGCGGTATCTAGCTCTATTTCTGCTCAGGGTGCTCAACAGCCTCGCAGGGCGTTCCAAGCTTTCCTATGAAGCGAATCATTTGATGCAGTCGGCCAAAGTTTCGCTGGTTAAAATGCAGTGCTAACCTAGGCAGCGACTTAGTTTCGTCATCATGCTCTGCATCAAAAGCAGAGACTTCTCGAATGGTGCCTCGTATCAAAATATCGCCAAACTCGTCGTTTAGCTGCTCAATACCACCAGCACACAACGGCGCTTTTAGTCGAATAACGAGCTGACCGTCTACGTAGCGACTGGAGTGGTACATGCGGTAAAAACTCTCAATCGACTCTAGTGCATCGTCGATGCTGTCTGTGAGGTGATAAAGGCCAGTGTCATCCGAGCTGATGAGCCCTTGATCTAGAAGACGATTACGAATGTAGTGGTCCCAGCTTTTCCAATAGTCCCCACCGGGCCTATCGATCAGCACTAGTGGCAATGGTCCGGCTTTACCTGTCTGCATAAGCGTCAGTGATTCAAAGGCTTCGTCTTGGGTGCCAAAGCCACCGGGGAAAAGGGCGATCGCATCACTCTCCTTCAAAAAGAACAGCTTACGCGTAAAAAAGTACTTAAAATCTAAAAGCTTTTCATCACCTGTAATCACCGGATTCGCCCCCTGCTCAAAGGGCAGCTGAATATTTAACCCAAAGGAGCAGTCGCGCCCAGCGCCTTCGTTGCCCGCCTGCATAATGCCACCACCGGCCCCAGTCATCACCATAAAGCCTTTCTTAGCAACCCGACGCGCAAACTCCACTGCCATTTGATATTCAGGCAAATCAGCGGGCGTCCTGGCAGAGCCGAACACCGTAATCTTTCGCGTGTGCCGGTAGGGAAAAAACGACTTGAATCCACCTTCCATGTCCAGCAAAGAATAGCTCAAAATTTTCCAGTCCAGGCGTTCTGCGCCTTGGCTAGACATCCGCACTAACGTCTCTAGCGTCTGCATGAGCAGTTCCCCGTTCTCCAAGCGTGGCAGCCGATCTAGCATCTGCAAAACATCAGTGCGCAGCTGCTCATGCTGTCGACTGTCAATACGAGAATTAGAGCCAGAAAAAGAGGAAGCAACCATAGCCAACGCACGAAAAGGAATCACCGTCAGCAGCATAACAGGCAAAATCGGTCCGCAAAATCAACCCATCAGATTAGTTATCCAAATTAACTAAATCTCTACTGCTTTCACGATTATTGTTAATAGCCTAATAACATATTGTTAATAGCCCAATAACAAAATCCCATAAAAATAGAGGCTGCAGCCGAAACTACAAGCCTCTATTTCCCAACATCACAATGGCTAAGCATCCTAGCTAACAGGTTATGGATACCAGGTTATAGATACTTCTCTAAAGTGTTTGCCAAAGTCGTCTTAGGCACCGCGCCCACAACCATATCTACACGCTGTCCGCCCTTGAATATCATTAGGGTAGGGATACTGCGGATACCATATTGGCTGGCCACGCTTGGGTTCTCGTCAGTGTTGACCTTAACAACTTTTACTTGACCATCATACTGTTCAGAAATTTCGTCTACGACGGGAGCAACCATACGGCAAGGTCCACACCAGGGAGCCCAAAAGTCCACCAGGACGGGTGCTTCACTTTCCAAAACTTCTTGCTTAAATGTCGAATCTGTGACCTGTGAGGCTGACATTATTTAAAAATCCTTAGTCACTCATGTACGCTGATCTTACCATAGCCAAAATCCGTTACCTTTTTCCGAGCCGATACAGATTTCTTACGGATTGAATCACTAATATTGAATCACTAACGGTGGCCTTTGGCATAGCTATTGACTGCGATCGCACAGCAAAAATCACCCGGCAAAAGTTGCTCGGTAAAAGTCGCCCAGTAAAAAAAGCAACTTCGGATTTGCATATCCAGGCACAATAGCCACACAAAAATCGCCATCACCTGATCATTCACAACTCTAAACACCGCCTTTAAAGAGGAACCGCCCAAGTCCGAAGACTTGAGCGGAGTTTGGTGTGAGGAGTGAACGGAAACTTACGTCTCCGCTTCACCTTATTGTAGAAGACTCTTTCTAATTTGCCATCGCCTTACAGCAGGAACAGAGACAAGTCTTAAAGTTTATAGGCACAATTTGACCTTATTTGAACTAAAACTACGTAATTTTACTTACTTAGACAAAAGTGCCCTCTCCAAATTGTTTGAGACAACCTCCAGTAATATACGGATAATCACCAAAAACAAGGTTGCTTGATGTTTATGGTTAATTTTGCCTACGTCTTACTTGCCCATACCTAGATGCTGAGCCTTTTGGTAAACCTTGCCTTCCGTTAAGAGAGACGGCGCAATAACCACTTCAACCTGCTGCATTTCCTTGATGTTTTTGGCACCTAGCGTCCCCATACTGGTTTGCAGCGCCCCTAGCAAATTGTGAGTACCGTCATCTAGCTGAGCGGGCCCTCGCAAAATCTGCTCTAGCGTACCGGTCGTACCTACCTGAATGCGCGTACCCCTAGGCAGTACAGGACTTGGCGTTGCCATTCCCCAGTGAAAGCCGCGCCCTGGGGCTTCCTTTGCCCTGGCAAACGGCGAGCCAATCATAACCCCATCTGCGCCAGAAGCAATACACTTGCAAATGTCTCCACCCGTCACCAAACCGCCGTCTGCGATCACAGGAATATAGTTACCCGACTCCTGCTGGTAATCATCTCTGGCCGCCGCACAGTCGGCAACAGCTGTTGCCTGCGGCACCCCAACACCCAACACCCCTCTAGACGTACAGGCCGCACCGGGCCCAATGCCCACTAGCACACCCGCCGCACCCGCTTTCAGCAGCTTTAGCGTCACTTCATAGGTCACACAGTTACCCAGCAGCACCGGAATCGGCATCTCTTGGCAAAACTGAGCCAAATCCAACGGCGTCACCGACTCTGGAGAAAGATGATCAGTAGAAACCACCGTGGCCTGCACAAACACCATATCCGCACCGGCATCAGCCACCGTTTTGCCAAACTTGACTGCGCCTGCAGGCGTCAAGCTCACAGCCGCAACCCCGCCTTGCGCTTTAATCTGCTTAATTCGCGTTTCAATTAGCTCAGCTTTTACAGGCTGAGAATACAGCTCCTGCATCAGCGGCACAAACTCAGTTTTGCCAACGCTAGCGATTCGGTCCAGCACAGGTTCCGGGTCTTCGTAACGGGTTTGGATACCTTCTAGGTTCACAACGCCCAAAGCGCCCAAACGCGAAAGCTCAACCGCCATCTTCACATCAACAACGCCATCCATGGCACTGGCAATGATGGGGATTTCTCTTGTTACGCCACCAATTTGCCAGCTAGCATCTGCCAGCTGTGGATCCAAGGTTCTACCCCCAGGTACCAAAGCAATCTCATCAATCCCATATGCACGCCGGGCTGTTTTGCCACGACCAATTTGAATGTTCACGTCCGTACCTACCCCAAGGAAGCATCTAGCTAGCGTATCAAAGAAAGAAATGGATTGCGTATTGTCTTTTTTCTAAAGAAATATCTGCACAAGAGAATATCTAGACCCAGTAGAATGCATAGATACTTCTTGCATGCGCGATCTTCCCTTTGGAAGGGCTACGCCACCACTAAATTTGTGAATATCTCATCCCTCAAGTTCTTTAAAAACTTACGAGCTACCAACCGCCAGTTTGCGGTCATTGGGCTCGGTAGATTTGGCCGAGCCGTTTGCCTCACTCTCCATGGCATGGGTTACGAGGTCATGGGAATAGACTCTAACGAAAGCCGGGTAGCGCAAGTTCTAACCGATCAAATTGCCGCGCACGCCGTACAGCTCGACTCAACTCAGCCCTCCGCCCTTGCAGAAGCTGGCATTCCTGACTTTGACACGGTCATTATTGCCATTGGCAACTACGTGCAAGAGAGCATCATCACCACGCTCAATGTGAAGGAAGCAGGCGTTTCTAATGTAGTGGCAAAAGCATCTTCAGAGATTCATGGCAAGCTCCTGATGCGAGTCGGTGCAGACCATGTTGTATTCCCAGAGCACGAAATGGGCTGTGAACTGGCAAGGTCTCTCACTAGGCCGGGCATTCTCGACCGGTTTGAACTCGATCCCGACCACAGCATTGTTGAGGTGTTGGTCCCTCAAAGTTTCCATGGAAAAACCATTATGGAAGTGGATTTGCGCAACCATTACGGCCTCACGCTGATGGCCATCAGCAAGGAAGATGCTAAAGAAGACGACCATGACAAATTTATCATTAACCCCAGCCCCGTTACCCGACTCAAAGGCGGGAGTCTGATGGTGGTCATTGGAGACAATACTGGCATCGATAAGCTACCAGTCTAAGGCACCAGAAAGCACCAAAGAAAGGAACGTACCAGAGAGTCACCCGAAACTTACAGATGAGAATTATTGGACTAATGAGCGGCACGTCTGTCGATGGGATTGACGCAGCGCTTACAGATATCTCTGGAGAAGGCTACGCGGTGACGGCGAAGCTGATCAAAGGCGTGACGCATCCCTATCCTGAAGGTGTGCGATCGCACATCCTCTCACTCTGTGCCAACGCTCCCATCACCCCAGCCGCCCTCGCCGAACTAGACGACGCGATCGCCCACCACTTCATCCAAGCCATCCAAGCGCTCAACGTCGACCTCGCCACCGTCGATCTTATCGGCTCCCATGGCCAAACCATCTACCACCGGCCACCCGCCTCGAACCCAGCTCAATCGATCTCACTGGGCTATACCCATCAGCTGGGCAGAGGCGACCAAATCGCAGCCGCCACTGGCCGCACAACCATCAGCAACTTCCGAGTCGCCGACATCGCACTCGGCGGACAAGGGGCACCGCTCGTACCCATTATCGATGCTTGCCTACTCAGTCACCCAGACCATTCCCTCGCAGTGCAAAACATTGGCGGCATCGGCAATGTCACCTTTCTCCCGCCGTGGGATCGCAAAGGCACACCACCAAAACAGATTAAAGGCTGGGACACCGGCCCCGGCAACGCTCTCATTGATTGGGCTGTAGCCAAGCTATCGGCAGGGGAGAAGACCTACGACCACAATGGTGATTGGGCTGAGCAGGGAACACCCTGCCAACCCTTGATTGACCAATGGCTACAGCATCCTTTTTTCAAAATGCCGCCGCCAAAATCCACAGGCCGAGAATTATTCAGCACCGCATACGCAGAACAGCGCTGGCAAGAGGCAAACGCACACCAGCTCAGCGAAGCCGACTTTCTCGCCACCCTAACCGACTTCACCGCCGCCACTATTGAACTCAGCTATCGCCAGTTTTTACCCAAGCTACCCAAGGTAACCCTCATCGGTGGCGGCGGCAGTCGCAACCGCACGCTCATGAAAAGGCTACAACAGCGCCTACTTGAGACCCAAATCGGCACCACTGACGACAAACAGCTAGACGCTGACTACAAAGAAGCGATCGCATTTGCAGTTCTAGCCTATTGGCGTCATCACCGGATCCCCAGCAACTTGCCCAGCGTCACAGGAGCCCATCGCCCCTGCCTGCTGGGCGAAGTATGGCAGCCATAAATACAGCCAACATCTCTCTCGAACCACCCCCCGTTCACGGGCATAGTCGACGCTCAGAAATGGGCACCCTAGATGTGCTGGCTTCCGCCAGTGTTCGTCGCATCCGAAGGAATGACGCTGTGGCACACAGCTTTTTGCTCGAGCCTGGTCGCTGGAAACTGCAAGGTAACTGGTTAACCAGAGAATCTTTGCCAACTCCTGTCAGGGGAAAGCTTTTGGTGGCCTGGAAACAGGAAGACTGCTTTATGCTAGCCACCAAACTGTTCTTCCCAGAAGGGGATCAAAACGACATTGTGCTGCAGGCGCGGGGGCGCATGACGAGTCATGAACGCCAGTACACCTTTGTGCTACAGCACAGTCAGCTGGGGCAGGTAGAAGGCGAAGGCTGGATTGCCCCCGAATCGATCGTTCAGCGCTACTGGGGAAGCAAGGGCAAGCAGCGCGTCACCGGATTTGAAACGCTCAGGCAAATTAGCGTTGATCATTATCACTTCTCTAGCAGCGTTATTTTAGGTCACTACCTCACCAGCACCATGGAGGCGGAACTCGTTCGCCAGTCGTAATGACAGATCTTAATACTGGTCGCAAAATTTCCAATCGCTACGAGCTGATAGAGTCTATTGGCCAGGGCTCCATGGGCAAAGTTTACCTAGCGGGCGACTCGCTACTAGGGGGCGTGCCTGTAGCCGTCAAATTTCTATCGCAAACGCTGCTAAATGAAAACATGCGCGAACGCTTCCTGCGTGAAGCCATGACCTGCGCGCAGCTAGGGCAAAAAAGCATGCACGTTGTGCGCGTTACCGACTACGGTGTCAGCGAAGACGAAGTGCCGTTCTATGTAATGGAGTATCTCAAGGGCGACAACGTTGGCCAAATCGTCCAAAAGCAGCCGCTGCCTGTCCCCCGCTTTTTGGGCCTTGTCCGTCAAATATTACTAGGTCTAAGGACAGCTCACAATGGCATCTTAGTTCAGGGCGAAACCGTCCCTATCATCCATCGAGATATAAAGCCCAGCAACATTTTAGTCACTTCAGATCCTTCCATGGGGGAGCTTGTCAAAATTCTGGACTTTGGCATTGCCAAACTAATGCAGGCAGGCAGCGAACAAACTAGCACTTTTATGGGCACGCTGGCCTACGCATCGCCTGAGCAAATGGAAGGGAGAGAGTTAGACAGCCGCTCAGACATTTATAGTCTGGGTGTGATGATGTACCAAATGCTCTCTGGGACGCTACCGGTAAAACCTAAAAACAACACTTTCGGCAGCTGGTATAAGGTGCATCGACTGGCCAAGCCAAAAGCACTCATGGCTTATAAAGTGCCAAAAGCGCTCGATGAAGTAGTGATGGCCTGCTTGGAAAAGCAGCGAGAAGATCGACCCAGCACTATTGATGCTGTCATTGATGCGATCGCACCTCTAGAAAAGCGCTTTGGATCTGGCTTCCAAATTTCTCAACGCATTAACACCACACTCTCAAAGCTACCTGTGGTGAAAAAAGAACAGCAGCAAAGAGAAGAAGTCTATCTCAAACTCTCCGATCCCTCACAGGACGAAGAACAGAGCGCATTAGGGCAAACCGGATCAGAACAGAACAACTCAGAGCCGTCATCACAGCAGCTCCCAGAGCAGCTCCCAGAGGACACGTTTTACCTCGCGCAAACCTGGCCAGCCGAAATGCCCATTGCTCAAATTGTGTTTCCAAAGCTGCTCACACAAAGCAACAAAACCATTCCCACACTGTGGGCAATGATGAGCACAGATGAAATCAAAAGGCGCAGCCGCAACACCCGATACAACAACTTTATGTGCACCATGGCACCTCACCCCATGGTGCTTTGGCTCACAGCTTTTTACAACAAAGTAGAAGGCCCTCGCTGGCTGCCCTGCTATCTCGATCTTAAATCTGCAGCTTCCCAGGCAATGCTTTGGCAGTTGGCGCAAACGCGCCAATATCGCATTTTGTTCTTTGCCAAAGAATCGCCCAACGCCTGCATCTATGTCAAAACACTCAATGTCGCCGTTAGCCAAGTCAAGCTCCTGCAGGAATGGGTGACTAACTCGCGAAACTTTCCAGCGATTGGTAACCCGCAAGAAAGCAAAGAGTTGCTCAAGCGTGAGCTAGAAGATAACCTCAAGCCCAAAATATTGATGAACTTCGAGGCTATGCATTCTGACTCACAGCCAGGTATGGATGCCTCTCTAGGGTTTTAAGGCTCTGCTTTATCTCTGAGCTATGTTTAGGGCTGTGTTTAGAGCCACCTTTGAGCGTCTATACTTCGCATCTTATAAACCAGGGGCATCTTATAAACGAGGGAAATGCACTATTGGGTGCCACGATTCTCTCAAAATTGCGCTGGTAAAGCTGGGCACGGTAAAGTTCAGCAGTCCTTTGCTTTTGCCGGAGCATACTGCGATCGCGCTGATATCATGCGTCTCACCAGACTTCAGCACCTCCTCCACTGGATTACCTATCCGGACTTCAGTCAAAATTTCGCTGCCTAAATTACTCAGCTCAGCCTTCGCTGCATCTAGCTTTTCTTGGGCTTCCGCCTCTGGGTTGTTACTAGCCAGTCTGCCGCCGTCATCTACCACAGAAACCAACAAACAAGTCTCAAGTGCACCGGCTGGATCGGACTGGAGCTGCGTTTGCACTGTGCCTACCAGCTTCTTCGCGCTATCGCTGCCGTCGTAAGGCACCAGCACATACTTAAACAGGTTTTGGCAGCGCTGGGCCAACTCACTTTCTCGAAAAGTCGATACGAGCTGAGGCCGAAAAATCAAAATGGGAATGTCAACTTTTTCAGTCAGCGTTTTTGTGGTGCTACCAAACAGCTTTTCGTTCAGGGCTGACCGGGTCGGCATCCCGGAAAAAATAATATCAGGAGTATGCTTCTCCACCGCTCGAACAATATTTTCAGACGCCCGTCCCGAAGCAATCTCAATCTCAACCGTAGTGCCGTTTGGCACGCTTTGTTCTGCCTTAGAAAGGCGCTCGCGAGCTTCACTCACCTTATCTTCGTCCACACAGGGAATTTCCCGAGAGGTCATCAGAGGCACATTGTGAAAAAAGACCAAATGGGTCAAGCCACCCTTAGCTAAGTCAGGTACAAAATTAGCCAACCGCTGAAGACTATCCGAAAAATCAGTACAAATAAGTGCTCGCTTAAACATAAAATCGCACCGAACTAAACGCTCTAAAAGGGCTCAACATCAATAAGGGCTCAACATCAATGATGCCACTAAAACAGTATCACCCCTTTGGCGAAATAGGCGTCATCCTCTCAGTAGACTCTTTGGCAGCGCACTATGCGCAACCACCATGCACAACCACTATGCGCAACCAGGAACAACAGTAGGAAACTCTGGAATAGCCAGTGCGATCGCAGTGATATTGTCGCGCCCACCCCTCACATTAGCCGCAGAAATCAAAGTCGAAACGGCCTCTTCACAGGTCTGCGCAGACTGCAGGTAAGTAATGATGGCATCGCTAGAAAGTTCTTCACTCAGTCCATCACTGCATAGCAGCAGCCGATCCCCTGGCTCCGTCTTCAGCATCTGCGTGTCTACAGTTTTCAGGTCTTCACGCCCTACGCACTGAGAAAGCACATGACGCCAAGGATGAGTCGCTAGCTGCTCGGCACTCAGTTCGCCCGCGACCATAGCCTGAGCCACCCAAGTATGGTCCTGAGTCAGCTGCATAAAGCCGCTCTCGCGCAGTAAATACAGCCGAGAGTCGCCCACATGAGCACACCAAAATTGGCCATTACGAACCATCACTATCACGACCGTGGTTCCCATTTCGGCTCTATCAGGATGCTGACGTTGGTCGGCCAAAACGGCCTCATTAGCCGCAAAAACAGCTTTTTTCAATAGCTCGTCAGAAGCACAGTCACTATCTTGACGTGCCGCAATAAATTCTCGAATCACATCGGTCGACAGACGGCTTGCTTCTTTTCCGCCGACATGGCCACCCATGCCATCTGCCACTATGAAGAGGTCGCCCTGTGGCGAAACGTAATAGCTGTCCTGATTGACGCTACGCTGTACCCCAACATCTGTTGAGCCCGCAAACATCAAATCCGTTATTAAGTAGCTCATACGTACAACATTGAGCATTCATATAGGCGAATCGAGAGATTGCGTAGTAACCGCGCGGCGTACACACAGTGGAAAGATTATCCTTCTAAAGATTGTCCTTCTATGGCATCCTATCCGCTTTGGCAATTCTCATTAGCAATCGAACTAGCGCAATGGCTGACACGGCAGCAATGACACTCATTACTACAGCTGGCCATAGGTAGTTGGAAATCAGCAGCAAAGTTGCCGACAGTGTAAAGGTTCCCACCAATAGGGTGTAGCTATTCGCCAGCGACAAATTACTGTTACGACGCATGATGCGATCGCTCTCAATAGACCGCACCCGCACGCGAATATCACCGCGATCTAGCCGCTCCAACGTGTCTTCAATCCGGCGGGGCAAGCCCAACGCAGAAGTTCCGACTTGCGCGGCCTGTCGGCTAATTTCACCAAATAGACCATTGTTTGAATCACCAGGCATACCGTTTGTCATAAGCTCTGTCGCGTAGGGTTTTGCAGCTTCCATAAAATTAAACTCCGGGTCGAGCCCTTTACCGACCCCTTCTAGGGTAGAAAACGCTCGCATCACAAAGGTAAACGTCGCCGGAAAGCGAAAGGGCTGATCGTAGGCCACCGCATACAAATCATCGCTGATGGCTGTCACCGATTGTTCCTCAAACGGCTTATCCATCATGTTGTCTAAAATGTACTGAATCGAGCGCCGTACCGGCCCCATATCATCGATTTCAGCCAGCGCCCCTAGCTCTACTAAAGCAGACATCACCAAATTGGCATCTCGCTGAGCAATGCCTACAAACGTATCCATCAGCCGAGTACGCGTAACCTGCTGAATTTGGCCCATCATGCCAAAATCATAAAAAATCAGCGTGCCATCAGTATCAACTGCAATGTTACCCGGATGCGGATCCGCATGGAAAAAGCCATCAGTCAGCAGCTGACGCAAATAAGCCTCCGCGCCCAACCTAGCCAAGCGCTTTCGATCTAGCCCGGCAGACTCAAGCGCCTCGTAGTGGCTAATCTTAATCCCTGGCATGTACTCCATCGTTAGCACACGTGGCGTGGTGTAGCGCCAATACACGCGCGGCACCTTTACCCATTCCACACCTCGGAAGTTACGCCGAAATTTGTCACCATTTCGACCCTCGTGCAGAAAATCAATCTCTAACCAGAGCAAGCGGCAGCATTCTGCATAAATGCCCATCCAGTCACGGCCACGCCCCCACTCCCGATGGTTCTGAAAGTACTGAGCAATTCCCTTGAGAATAGAGAGGTCGATAGCAAACAGCCGAGACAGCCCAGGTCTCTGAATTTTGACTACGACTTCTTCGCCCGAATGAAGCTGAGCGCAGTGCACTTGACCTAGGCTCGCAGCCGCAATGGGCACAGGATCAAACGACTGATACAGCTCGGCAAGCGGGCGACCAAAATCCTTTTCAATGGTTGCCTTAACTTTCTCGTAGCTAAAGGCAGGCACCCGGTCTTGAAGTTTGGATAGTTCCTCAACATACTCAATTGGGAACAGATCGGCCCTTGTAGAGAAAAGCTGACCAATCTTGATGAAGGTCGGCCCTAGACTGAGGCAGGTTTCCCTAATCCAAACGGCCATTTCCTGACGGCGCTTAGTCTGCTTCTCAGGCGTGATAGAGCCACCATAGCTCCAAGCCTTGTTGTACAGCCAGCGCTTGCCCAATAGCTTGAGCACAAACGACCAAATATCAATGAATCGCTGAGGCCGAGAGTAAGTACCTTTGTTCCAACGGTAGTCACCATCGCTGTATGTACTGCCGCTGTAAATCGGCTTTTGAGCGTTTAAAGGAAGCTCTGAAACCGGTGATAGTCCCGCAGGTGTATCCGCAGCCGGAATGTTTATTTTGACAGCCGCCCCTTCAGAATGATTAACGCTTGTGTGCGGCAAGTCAGGCGAAACGTGGATAGCGCTTTGAGTAGAGCCTTCTGCCACCACGTTTACAGGAATCGAAGCGGAGGAGACATCTTGAGCAGCCGAGTGCTCGGCATGACCGTTCTGGTGGATAGGGTCATCATGAGAAGCCACAGAAGGTATCTGCGAATCTGATGAATTCGGTAATTTACTTTCTCTAGAAACAGCAGACACTCAAGTTTCCCTGGAATATAAAAGAAGATTTAAAAATCGAACGGAATCAAAAAACCTGGACGTCGCTACCTAACCGATATGGTGCCAATAACATAGTGCAACTCATAAGAACTAGGAATTTTGCTCAGCAGACCAGCGTCCATATGCGACTACTGGGCGTCTTGACGATATTGCTGAATGGAGGCTCTTACTTGAGCAATCTCCGCTCTAAGATTATCTATAGTAGCCTGTAAATCTTCCGTGCTTGAAGCTACACCAGCAGAGCCATTTGAATCAGCAGTGGCAGGCTGAGTAGCCCCTGCGGCAGAACGCTCTTGCTCGGCCCTGGCCATGACTTCTTCAGTAAACTGACGAAAATATTCTCGCTGCTCGGCATCGAATTTACCCAGCTTGCTCAGGCCGTCACTCATTAAATGCTCGGCTCTTTCGCTCACAGCCGCTGCCAGTGCTCGCCCGACAAAAAATGCTTGCAGCATAGGGTCACCAAAAAATTAAACTGAAATTGGACATTTATACTTACCGATTATAAACACCCTTACGGCTTTCTCGCAGATACAGATTACCGAGCCCTATCAAAATCATTCTTCAGACAGGTCTTTATATTCAAAGCTTTCATCGCTAAAGCTCTCATTTTCGAAGCTTTCATTATCTGTGTAGATTTCGTTCTGAGCAGGGAGAGTCCGCTCGGGTCTCCTTAGCAGCGGACCTTCACTAAGCGACTTTAAAGGATCGCTTGCGGCTCGCCCACGCCCCTCTACTCTGTCGGCAAAGGAATCAAAATTTCTTGGCGCAGTCGACTCACCAATGGCTCCACTTTCCGACTCCAATGGCTGGCCCCAGCTATCTAGGGATTCCTCATTCAGCTCAGTCGAGCTGGGCGATTGAGTAAATCCTTCTGAGCTAAATTCGTCAAAATCACTGCCGGTTTCCCAGCTCAGGTCAGAGTCTCCTTCCCAGCTGCCTAGCGACTCCTTTTCTACATCGTCTTCTAAACTGCGAGTTGAGGAGAAATCCGACGCTTCGGTGGGAGCATTTTCAGACTGGTCTGAAACCGTAGGGAAGGTCTGCAAAGGGCTCAAAAAACGTGCGTTGGGAGATCTAGAAAGAGAAAATCGCATAAAGCCGCCGCTCAGCAGACCAATCAGTCCTGCCAGCCCAGCGGTGATAATTAGCGCCTGAGAAAGCGTCAGCGGCTCATTGGCATGGCTGGCGGGCAGTGGTGATGGCGTATTCAACGGCCTATTGTCTTGGCGGAAAGGCGATAGGGACATGAAGAGAGGTCTTGATGTGTTTGGTGTTGGCAAGTATTGCCTGTAACGAGCTATCTGGGTGCGATCGCCCTACTCAAGTTTGATTAGTCGAATTCGAGCGGATAAGTCTCAATAATGTAATCTTCTGCGGCTTGTGCTGTGTCGATGTCGCCGTCAAGCGTGTGTCGATGCACAGCAGTTAGCATTTCACGGAACTGAGGACCGGGCCGGTAGCCAAGCCGCTTCAGGGTACCACCGTTTATCAAGGGCAGCATCCGAGAGAGGTGAACTATATAGTGCCAAATGTGTGGGGCAAGTGTGTAGGGGTTACGGGCAGCGATTAACAACAGTTCAAATTCGCCGTAGGGCTGAAGGCATTCAAAAATACGACTAGGCGGCGGCTCCTGTGACAGCTGAGTCAGTAAAGTCGCCTCCCACTGATGTAAATACTTCAGTCGATACTGACTGTCTGCCTCTAGATTGAGCGTGATGGCAACGCGGTGACACTCCGGCGACGGCAGCGCCGCAATCAAAATTGACAGCAGCAGTAGCCAGCGAGGCGATAACGACGAAAACCGTGGCTGCCATTGCACAATACGCTGCAACTGCTGCCATAGCACAGGGGAAATCGTTAAGGAAGGATGAACTGTAGCCAATCCACCCATCCGCTCGATTTCAGCTAATGCCTGCGCCCAATCATCTAAAGACAGTAAATACTGCAGCTCGGTTGTGAGGCGAGACTGGAGTGCCGGAACTTTTTGTGGGCTATTTCGCATCCGCTCATACGCATCGCTATCTACCGCGTAGCGAATCAGCTGCTCAGTCCGTGGCGATAGCGAAAAGCCTAAACGCAGGGCAAATCGCACCCCGCGAAAAATTCGCGTTGGGTCTTCAATAAAGCTATTGGGATGAATCACCCGCACACAGCACTGCTGCAAATCTATCCATCCACCAAAAAAATCCAGCAGTTGCCCTGTAGTGTGGCTATTTTCTGCACTTTCGCCGACTAAATCGCGACTCAACCGCAAGGCCAGGGCATTGATCGTAAAATCCCGACGGTAGAGATCTTGGTGCAGCGTGCTCACCTCTACCTCAGGGTTCGCCGCTGGGTAGGGATAGTATTCTGTGCGCGCCGTTGCAATATCTATAGAAAAGTCAGTCGCTGCGTCGATGGGCCAAGTTAAGGTCGCTGTTTGAAACTCGCCATATACTCTGGCAGCTACTTGGGGATAACGTGCCTGAATCGCCTCAGCAAGCAATCCGCCTGTGCCCGACTGCGCGCCATCGACGACTAAATCAATATCTGTTAAAGGGTAAGACTCTCCTAATGCGTTCAGCAGCAAATCACGAACGGCACCGCCAACCAAGTAAAGACGCCAGCCTTTTTCTTCGGCGACATCGGCAAGTAGCATCAGCGCTGGCCAAATAGGAGCAATCCGAGTCTGCAGGTGTTCGTAAAGCTCGGCTACAGAGGGAAGAGGCTGAATGGTCTGTTCACCGTGCTGCGCCCTTGGAGATATTGAAGATATTGGAGATAAAAGCTGTTGACTGTCTGCCGTGCTGAGATGCCGTAATAGATCGCTGCGGGTGATTATTCCTACCAGTGCGCCCTGAGATAGCACGGGCAATCGCCCTATGTCATAAGTTGCCATCAACGATTGAACGGTGGCCAATGGCATCTGGGGATCGATAGATTTGACGGGTGCCCCCATACAAGTAGCGGTGGGCATGTGGCCGAGCCCGTGGCGAATAGCGACCTCTACATCGCGACGAGAAATAATGCCTGCCAGCGTGCCAGTGGCATCAACGACACAAAGTGCTGTGTGGCCATAGCGCCGCAGCTGATCTCCAGCTGCGTTGACAGTTGCGCTCAAGGGAACGGTATGCGCAGGGGAAGACATGCAGGATTGAGCGATCGCCTCCGAAGCATAAGCTGAGGAGTGATCCGCGAAGTGGTCTGTCATATCAGACGAAGCATTTTGCCTCACCATAGGCGCTGTCTCACATAAAAAGCCAAGGGGTTTTCAGAAGGTTTCTTTCAATAGAGCTTTGGCAAGAGTCCTGATTTTTGATAGTTTACTTATGTAGGATCACCAGAAACCAAGTGCTGTTGATCTCCATTATTAAATAGTGTTTTGAGAGTACAAAGATCATGTCTGCAATTTTTCAGCTAGCTCTGTTCGTTTTGGTGCTATGGTCTTTTGTCATGATCGTAGGTGTACCGGTAGCATATGCGTCACCCACCAACTGGGATCAATCTAAGCGTCTGATTTTCCTGGGCTCTATTTTGTGGGGCATATTGGTGGTTGTGGTCGGTGGCCTCAACTATCTCGTTGTGTAAGCGACTTTTTACTGGTTTTTCTAACTGACTTTTTTCTAAGTTTTGGACCCATATGACAGTTTTTGAAGGCAATTTCACCCAAGCAAGCTCAATGAAGTTTGCCTTCGTCATAGGGAGATTTAACGATTTAGTCACTGGAAAGCTGCTAGATGGCGCCCAAGATTGCCTCAAGCGCCACGGCGTTGACGTTGATCCTGAAGGTGCGCAGGTAGATTATGCCTGGGTTCCAGGCAGCTTTGAGGTATCTATGGTTGCGAGACAGCTGGCGCTCAGCGGTCGCTACAATGCCATCATTTGCCTGGGCGCAGTCATTCGAGGCAACACGCCCCACTTTGACTACGTTGCTGCAGAAGTTGCCAAAGGAATTGCTAACATTGGAATACAGACGGGCGTTCCGGTTGTGTTTGGCGTCTTGACGACAGACTCTATGCAGCAGGCGCTAGAGCGAGCGGGCATTAAGAGCAATCTGGGGTGGAGCTACGCCATGAGCGCGCTAGAAATGGCCACCCTGATGCCACAGGTTAAGAGTGGTGCACCCGGGTAATGGGTTGAGTGATGCAGCTAACATTTTGGCAGATATTTTTGTTGGATTTTCTGTTAGTTTTTGTTGACAAGCAGCCCTCCATTTGAGATATTGAGAGAAGTCAAAAAAAGGCAATGCGGGTGTAGCTCAGTGGTAGAGCGCAACCTTGCCAAGGTTGATGTCGAGAGTTCGAATCTCTTCACCCGCTTTTAGATTCAATAGTTTAACCGTTGACTTACGGGTTCATATTTGCTGGTCAAAGCAATTTGACTCGATAAGAAAGGCGGGCAAAAGCGCATCTAGAGAGAGGCTTTCGTACGCTCGAATTGCGCTATCTTTTACTACAAGGCGTTAGTATTGGTTTGGACGTAGCAGCTCTGTGCACCTCAAAGAAAGTCAACAGCTAGATCTTGACCAGAGTTATCCTTGCCCGTCTTGTAAGCAGGGTGAGCTGATTCCGATTACCCTTACAGAGGCATGGGGGTGTGATCGCTGCAAGCAAATTTTTGAGCTAAAGCCAGAGCCAAACACCATTGGCAAGCTGACAACACCCTATCCACGACAGCGCACCTGGAAATGGAATGGCAAGCATTGGGTCCTCAACAAAAAGGCTATGAAGGCCTCGCTCAGCGACGTTTCTGTATGGAGCCAAGTGTGCGTACTGATGATTGCCCTATGGTTGGGGTGGACGCTACTGGTGCCAACAGGATTTCCTTTTGCGCTCAGAGCTTTAATCTTGCTGGGTTTGGTAGTAATGTTTTGGGTGATACTGCGGCGCTAGCTTAATGACCCTATCTCTATTCGACCTTTCGGCGGCCCTAGCTACGGTTCGCGAAGCCACTGAACAGCTCAGCTCCAACGAGCAATGCTCCAAGGCCTTGAGTGCCATGGGTGATGCTATTAGTCAGCGCCAAGACGACATATTAGAGGCTAACACGCTAGATTTGGAAGTTAGCCGTGACATGGCGCTGCCAGAGTTGGTAGCTGAGTGGCTCAAGCTAACGCCGGAGCGGGTACAAACAGCTGCCGATATTTTGCATCGCCTGGCGGCCATGGGCACGGCAGATCCTCGGCTGGTGACCAATAGTAGCTATCCGCCCTCTAGGCCACTGGGAATCGTGGGGTTTATATACGAGGCGTTTCCTGATTTGAGTGCGATCACAGCGGGCCTATGCATTCGTACGGGGAATGCGATTGCCTTAAGAGGCGGCAGCGAAGCAAGCCAAACCAATCAAATCATCGCTCAGACTTTACAGAGTGCGATCACAGAAGTAGGCCTTAGCGCCGACTTAGTTTTCTTGATAGAACCAACAGAAGTTTCACGACTAGAAATGGCTCAGTGCGCAGATATCGATCTCGTCATTGCCCATGGCAGACCTAGCCTTGTAGAGCAAGTACTAGCCTCGGCGAACATTCCTGTTATTCCTTCTAGAATGGGCAACTGCTACCTGTACTGGTCTGCTAGCGGCAGCGTAGACCAAGTCTACAAAATGATTGTAGATAGCCATACTGGGACACCCGACGCAGTCAATAGAATAGAAAAAGTACTGCTGCACGAAGCCCACAGCGACAATACGCTTACCCGCCTGTGGAATCGGCTGCAAGAAAGCGGTTTCACACTCAAAGCGGATGGCGCACTCATCAACAAACATGCCCTTGAGGCGGCAGAGCCATTGGACTGGGGCTCTGCTTATCTTAAAAAGGCCATCGCCTTTAGGCAGGTAAAAAACACGCCCGAAGCCATCAGCTGGATCAATAAACACAGCAGCGGCCACGCCGACAGCATTGCCACAGCCGATTACAGTGACAGTCGACTATTTGCAACGGGCTGCCGCAGCGCCTCGCTGTACATCAACGCGTCACCCCAATTTATTCGTAACGCCAAGCACAGCAGCGAAATCGCACTTGGCGTCTCCGACCGCAAAGGACTCAGCGGCGGACTCATTGGCATAGAAGTAATGCGCGAGCGCCAGCGTATTTTTTACGGTGACTAAGAACACAAATCGGGCTAAGAACGCAAATCTAAGGCACAAATAAGCCCCAGTTCTACCAAATAGAACTGGGGCTCATTAAATGATGAACCAGCGACAGATATGTTACTACCGAGTCTTGGCTAGCTTCACCTTACTGGCAAGACCGACAGCCTGAAGCGACCGAATAATCATCCAGGTAACGTCAATTTCCCACCACTGCAAACCATGGCGAGCAGAGTATTGGAAAGCGTGATGGTTATTGTGCCAGCCTTCGCCAAACGTACACAGAGCAACCCACCAGCAGTTTCTGGAGTTATCACCAGACTCGTGAGAGCGATAGCCAAACTTGTGAGTGGCGCTATTCACAAACCAAGTGAAGTGATACACCACCACTAAGCGGACAAAAATACCCCAGACAACAAAAGACCAGCCGCCCAGCAGATAGAGCAATCCACCCAGTGCAATTTGTAGGGCCAAGAAATACTTGTCGATTAGGATGTACACCGGGTCGTTATTGATGTCCTGCGTAAATCGGCGAATCTCTGACTTAGCTGGAACATCGTGCAGCAGCCAGCCCATGTGGCTCCACCAGAAACCACGATTCGAGTTGTGATGATCTTCATCTTGGTCTGAAAAGGCGTGGTGGTGACGGTGCAAGCCAATCCACTCAATCGCGCCACTTTGGCAAGACAAAGAGCCACAGAGCAAAAAGACATACTCCAGCCACTGAGGCACCTTGAAGCTGCGATGAGAGATCAATCGGTGCCATCCTAGGGTGATGCCTAGACAGCCAGTGATGAAATATAGTAGGAACGCTATGCCGACTGCACTCCAGCTAAAGTTAGCGGGATTTAGGGCAAATAGGGCACCTATGTGAATGGCAATCATAAATAAAATAATTGGCCAATTCAGAGGACGGTCGGTTGATCTTGCAATAGTCATTTAGAATCTCAAAAGCAAAACGTTAAGGCTCAGCCGGTCGGTGGCAACATCTAAATTAGATGAAACCAACGAGGACTTCAAGGGGACTGGCAAAGAAATAGGCCCAGGAAATAAATGGATCGCTCAGACAATCAAAAAACGACTGAAACCAGTCACTTGACTGCGCAGATAGACTCGCACTCGCTTCAAGCGTTCTACAGCATTGATATGCAGGTGAAGAAGAACTTGGCAAAGGTGCTAGCCGGTTTCAAAGCACACCGAGTGGGGGCTCATCATTTTTCTAGCGTGTCAGGCTATGGTCACGACGATTTGGGCAGGGATACGCTCGATAAAGTGTTTGCCCAAATTGTGGAGGCAGAGGCAGCGGCGGTCAGAGTCCAGTTTGTCTCTGGGACGCATGCGATTGCCTGTGCGCTTTTTGGCGTCCTTAGGCCGGGGGATGAAATGCTTGCGATCGCAGGAGCACCCTACGACACACTTGAAGAGGTCATTGGCACCAGGGGGTGCGGGCAAGGCTCTCTCAAAGATTTTGGCGTCGATTACCGGGAACTAGCACTCACTGAAGATAATGAAGTTGATTTTGACCGGCTCGCCAGTTCCATTTCTGAAAAAACGAGACTTGTCCTGATTCAAAGATCCTGTGGGTACAGCTGGCGTTCTAGCCTTAGCATTCATAATATTAACAAAATTATACAATTAGTTAAGCGGCAAAACATAAATACAATTTGTTTTGTCGATAACTGCTATGGAGAATTCACAGAAACGCAGGAGCCAACGGCAGTAGGCGCGGACCTTATGGCTGGCTCCCTGATTAAAAATCCTGGAGGAACTATTGCCACAACAGGCGGCTATATTGCGGGTCGCGCCAAGCTGGTAGAAGCTGCAGCTTGCCGACTGACGGCACCAGGGATTGGCAGTAGCGGTGGGGCAACATTGGAGCAAGGACGACTAATGTATCAAGGGCTCTTTCTGGCACCACAAATGGTGGGAGAAGCTATGAAGGGCAACTACTTAATTGCGAAAACTTTTGACGAACTAGGCTACGAGACGAACCCACCGACTAGCACACAGCAAAGGGAAGTGATTCAGGCGGTGAAGCTGGGCTCTGCCGATAAGCTGGTGGCCTTTTGCCAGGCCGTTCAGCAGCATTCGCCGATTGATTCCTATGTGAGCCCAGTGCCCGCCTCGATGCCAGGGTATGACGATAAGCTGGTGATGGCCGGAGGGTCTTTTATTGATGGGAGTACTTCTGAGCTATCTGCCGACGGGCCAATGCGGGAGCCCTATGTGGTTTATTGCCAAGGAGGTACGCATTGGACACATGTTGCGATCGCGCTTGAAGCCGCCGCCGCTGCCATCGGTCCCGCCGATACAGGACAATAGAACCAGGCCTTCGCCAAAAAACATCATTAAAAAGAGGCTAACCGCACAGGGCCAACCTCTTGTAATCAAGCAACTGATTTTTCAAAAACTCCGATGGAGCGGAAAGACTCAGATTAAATTGGCCATTGCACCCACAATTCTAGCTGGGCGAAAAGACTTTAATTTAAGCTGCGTCGGTGACAGGAACCAGGAAATTTAGCTCGATATACTCAGGACGACATGCAAAGATGGTTTGACCATTTACACGCTGTAGCGAGACGCTGAACTGAGTGGTTTCGAGCACACGGTAGTAGTGACCTTCGTGTGACTGTAGGATTTCGCCTGCTTTTACATTCATTTGATTGACCTAACAGTAGTTTTTCAGGAACTCCACTTACATATATACGCAGATTCCCATAGCTTGGATGTGATCTGGCTCACCAGGAAGCACTACGTGTAGCAATTCATACATGATTTATTTAGATTGTGTTCGGTTATCTCCGTACTGAATAATTAAGGGAAAGTCGCTCCACAGGGTGTTTTGACTTGGTACCATCTTAAATGGCCACTCATTGTTATGTATCACAGACAATTACGAGGGTGACACGCTTAATCTTTGTTAAAACTTTATTGCTGACTTGCTCATGATCACGGTTGCTTTGCCCAAGGGCTCACTGCTCAAGGAAAGTATTCAGCTGCTTAAGGCAGCCGGATTGGACTTTAGCGGATTTTTGGAAAGTGGGACCCGGCAGCTGCAGCTGATGGACCGCACCGGCACGGCCAGAGGCCTGCTAGTAAGGGCTAAAGACGTTCCAGTGTACGTAGAATACGGCCAGGCCCAGCTTGGTATTGTCGGCTACGACGTATTGAGAGAAAGGCAACCCAAAGTCGCCCAGATTGCAGATCTGGAGTTTGGGGGATGTCATTTATCGGTGGCGGTGTCGAGCGACAGCGGATATCGCTCAGCGATCGACTTACCGCCTCACTGCCGGGTGGCGTCCACCTTTGTCAACAGCGCTCGCCAGTACTTTCAGTCGTTGGATATTGCGGTGGAGATTGTGCCGCTCTCTGGATCTGTAGAGCTGGGGCCTATTACAGGCATGTCTGAAGCCATTGTGGATCTCGTCTCTACGGGTCGCACGCTGAAGGAAAACAACCTAACAGAACTAGAAACCCTGTACGAGAGCACGGCTAGGTTGATTGCGCATCCACTCAGCTATCGATTAAATCAAGACGGACTGAGCGATATCATTACAAGGCTAAAAGCCGCCGCTAAAAAAGAAGTCGTCGCTTAGCGCTCTTCTTTTTTCCATAGTTCTGCTTACCCCCATTTCTTGAGAATCCGCTCATGGCATCTGCCTCCAAAACACCTTCTCGCCCTAATGCCAGCACGAATAAAACGCGCAGCCTTAAGAGCGACTGGCGGCTATTTTTACGGCTGGTGCCCTACATTACGCAGAACAAGGCGCAGCTTTTTCTGCCACTGCTGCTGCTAATTCCGCTGTCGCTGGCACAGGCCGTACAGCCCATTCTTATTGGTCAGGCAATTTCGCTGATTGAGCAGGGGGAAGATGCGTTCGCGTTCTTTGCGGAAATGAGTCTGCGGACGGGCTTGAACTGGATTATTGGGCTATTGCTCATTGCGATTACGGTTCGCCTTTCGTTAGATGGATGGCAAAGCTATCAAATTCAGAAAGTAGGGCAGAGAATCACAGCGTCTATTCGCGCGGATTTGTTTAGGCATGTGACCGATCTGTCGATGGGCTTTTTTGACCGCACGCCTGTAGGACGTTTGATTACCCGGCTGACCAGCGATGTGAATGCGCTGGGTGATGTGTTTTCGACCGGGGCGATCGGCATCATTAGCGATCTATTTTTGATTTTGGTGCTGACGGTTGTGATGCTGTGGCGTGAGTGGCGGCTGGGGCTGATGCTGATTTGTATGCTGGTGCCAATTACGGCGCTGATTATTTATTTTCAGCAGCAGTATCGTAAGTCGAACTATGTGGCGCGTGAGGAGCTGTCGGCCCTTAATTCCAATTTGCAGGAGAACATTAGCGGCATTAATGTGGTGCAGCTATTTCGGCGCGAAAAGTTTAATTCGGAGCTGTTTCGCACAATCAATACGCGCTATGTGGAGGCGATTGATAAAACGATTTTTTATGATTCGGCGGTGTCGGCGACGTTGGAGTGGATTGCGCTGGCTGCGATCGCAGGCGTCCTTGCCCTTGGCGGCTCCCTCGTTACAGGCGGAGCCCTCGAGATTGGCACCCTCACCACCTTCATCATCTTCGCCCAGCGGCTATTTGACCCACTGCGCCAGTTCGCAGATAAATTCACGGCAATTCAGGCAGGGCTCACCGCCGTAGAACGACTCAACGATTTGATGAGTGAACCGATCGACATTCGAGATGCGCAAAACCCAGTAGAGCTATCTGACCAAAAGCTAAAAGGTAGCGATGTTGTTGTTCCCGGTGAGATTCGGTTTAGCAACGTCTCCTTTGGCTACAAGGCGGATGACTATGTGCTGAAGGATTTGGACTTTACGATTCGGCCTGGCGAGAAGGTGGCCCTGGTGGGGCCGACTGGTGCGGGAAAAAGCTCGATTATTCGGTTGCTGTGTCGGCTGTAT
>JBCCOO010000077.1:0-23242 GCA_039025345.1 Cyanobacteria bacterium P01_D01_bin.105
ACAACCGTCGTCTTAAGCTCCGCCCACAGCTTTAACAAATTCTCCTGCATCATGAACCGGGTCTGGGCATCCAATGCGCCAAAGGGTTCATCCATCAACAGCACTCGGGGAGAATTGGCTAGCGCGCGTGCGATCGCAACCCGCTGCTGCATCCCCCCCGACAGCATCATCGGATAGTTCTTGGCAAACTTGGCTAGCCCTACCATCGTTAGAAAGTCCTGGGCGATTTTATTCGCGACAACTTTCGATTTGCCTGCCATTAGCGGTCCGTGAGCTACATTGCCTAATACGGTTTTCCAGGGGAATAGTGAGGGCTGTTGGAAAACCATGCCGCGATCGCCTCCCGGCTGCTCAATCAATCGGTCATCGACTAAGATATATCCTCGGGTCGGTGAGATAAATCCAGCAATACTATTGAGCACCGTAGACTTGCCACAGCCCGATGGCCCAATGAGGCAAACAAACTCCCCTGGGTTGACCTGAAGAGAGAAGTCTTCAACGGCTAGAAAGCTTTGCTTGCTTGTGCCAAAAACAATAGAGAGTTGTTGTATGGCAATATTGCCTGGCTGGCTGGCTGGTGGAGTCATTATTTCCACCAAACAAGCCTTTTAGAAACTACGCCGAAGCCTTTATCTGCAATGGCAGAGATAATGCCTAAAATAATCAGTCCGCCTAAACTTTTGCCGACCTGCAAGTTTTGTTGGGAGATATCTATTCGATAGGCGATGCCTGAAAAGGTGCCTGCCAGCTCAGCGGCGACGAGGGTGTAAAAAGAGATGCTGATAGACGTTCTGAGACCGACGAAAATGTATGGTAAAGATCCCGGCAGCAATACCTGTGGTAGCATTTGTTTCTCAGGCGTGCCAAGACATTGGGCCGCTCGAATGAGATTTTTATCAACCTTTTGTACCCCTAGGTGGGCAGCTATCCATACAGTAAAAAATACGCCCCAAAAAACGAGGAACCATTTGCCTAGCTCTGAGAGCCCAAACCATAGAATGACAATGGGGACAAAAGCAATCGGGGGAATAGGTCTGAGCAGTTGGAAAACGGGGGTGAGGAGATTGGCAATGAACTGGTAGCGTCCGGTGAGAATGCCAACGAGGATGCCAGCGATCGCACCTGAGACAAAACCCACTACCACCCGTGAAATGCTCATGCCAATATCAATCAACAGGGTGCCTTCTTTGGCCCAGCCGTAGAGGGCGATCGCCACCAAACTCGGTGGCGGAAAGAGTACAGGATTCACTGCCCCGGAGCGAGAGATCAGCTCCCAGCCTACTAAGAACAGCGGAATCGATAGAATTAAAGCCCAACGATTGAGAGCGGCCTGTTGTTTACTGATACCGGCCATAAATAATTGAGTCCAATGCTAAAGTTCAGGCATTATTGAATTCTCTCCATAACACCTATATTTTCACACGGTCGGGTGCAACGGCTTTGAGGGGCTCCGAGTAAATAATGGTAGTAAAGTCAGGGACTTCAGTGACGCCATCGGGATGATTCCCACTCTCTAAGCGCCAAGCGGCATGGGTATCTAAAATATCAAGTACTTTCTGGTCGAGCACCACTTCGTAGATGTAGTCATCCCAAATCGCGGCTAGATCTTCCCGGTTCATATCTACAGTTTTTGCAATCAAGGTAATCGCATCTTCAGCGTTTTCTTCCATCCAGCCTTCTGCCTCTATCAAGGCCTGCATAAATTTCTCGGCAACTACTGGGTTCTCATCGAGATAATCGACGGTGGTCACAATGTTGAAAGTCTCTGAATAAATGCCTGTTGTATCTAGCTGAGTGACTTTGTCTCCTAGGGTCTTTATGCCGTTGTTAATATGAGGCTCCCAGGTGTTGTAGGCGTCGATGCTGCCTGAGGTGAGCGCGGCTAGCATTTCCTGGGGCCGCAGGTTCACCAGCGTCACATCATCTGGACTTAGCCCTGCTTCTTTGAGGACTGCCATGGTGTACACCTCACCGCCAGTGCCAGCAGTAAAGCCAATCCGTTTGCCCTTTAAGTCACCGAGGGTAGCGACGCTCGCGCCAGTGTCAGTAAGGGTTTTAAGGTCGGAATACTCCATCCGCGCTAAAAAAGCGATGGGTTGCTTTGCCATAGTGGCCGCTGTTGTTGGTGCTTCAGCTGTGGTGGCAATGTCTGCAGCTCCCCCCATCACAGTTTCCAAACATTGCTTGCCAGAGGTGAAGTTACTAACTTCAACATCTAAGCCTTGTGCTTCAAAAAAGCCTTGCTCTTTTGCGACGATGGCGACCCCGGAAATGGGTGACAGGTTCTGAGCTAACCGTAGTGAAACTGTCTCTGTGGGTGTTTCTGCTGCGGGGGCAGCATCTGCCGCTGTATCAGTTGCGGTATCGGCTTCGGGGGTATTGCTTGAGGTGCAGCTTACGGTGAGTGTTGCACTCAGACCAGCGCCTAGTAGGAGTTTTTTGAATTGTCGTCTAGAAAGTGTCATGAACTATTCGGCCTCATCGTGCGGGGACTATAGCGTTAGTTGCCTTGTTGAGATACAGCACATCGGCGGACAGCGTTGAGTGGCAATAGGCAAAATAACTCTCGTTGCCATAACTCTCTTTGCCAAGAGGGAGCTGGATAACGCTACAGTGCCAAGCTCTTGTCTATTGGTATTGAATCAAGAGTGGCTTAAAACCCCTGTATTGATTGATACTGAACACTTGAGTGTGGACCGTTTCTAATATCAATAGTTTTTTTGAGTTGAGAAAAACTATTGATACTTCACCCTATTTCTTAGATACCTCTACTTTTTAGCTTCGAGCTTGTATCAAAAGGTTTGAAGGAACTGCGCATGGATAAGATACCGTTTATGTGGGAGAGATGGTGATATCCCACTTGGGTAAAACGTCAGAGCGTTGCCATTGTGCAAAGAATAGTTCCAACTCATCGGCGGTGACCTTTATGCCCTTCGGATAAATCGTATCGACTAGCTCTACAATCGGATTCAATCCGTTCCAAGTTATGTTAGCGGCTCAGTTCAATGCCGTCTCAGCAGTATCGAGTAGTGTTCCTTTTATCGGTTTATCCAACATCGTGATGACCTACTCACTACCAGCAAATTCTGTCCATGGTCACTCACTACTATCACTGGATAGGGCGCGGTAGTCTATCTATTTGGTATTTGCCATTTCCTAAGAGTGTTTATTTGCTTTAAATCGTGTGTTCTAATCGTCAGCTCGTGACAAAACCGGTTCACCTGTAGCAACAACCTGCTCAACAATATCAATAGCTTGTGTGACGCCGCCTGCGCGATGAATAGCTGACTGTAATCGAACGGCATTCTCTTTGTAAGTGGCTTTTGTCAACACTTGGTTAATAGCTGCCTGTAGCTTAGCGACACTCAGCTTCTTGACGGGTATGGCTTCACCGCATCCGGCCCAAACCACACGCGATGCAATCCCTGGCTGGTCATTGGTGATAGGAATTGCCACCATTGGCACACCGTTATTAAGACACTCTAAAACAGTATTCATGCCGCCGTGGGTAATGGCGAGTGTGGCTTTTTTTAGCAGCTGTAGTTGAGGTGCATACTCAACTACAAGTGGAGAGCCTGCTAGCGGCGGCAGATCGCTAGGTTTTGCAGAACCACCTAAAGAAATCACGAGCTGAGCATCTAAATCAGCACAGGCCTCTGCAATCTGTTGAAAGACACCTGTCAATCGATTTTGAATGGTGCCTAATGAAGCATAGATTAACGGCTTTCCAGTTAATTGTTCGTACGAAAAATCGGGTACTTCTCTGCCTACTGCGGTGTGATAAGGTCCTGTAAAATGGAAGCATGGAGGAAGCTCTTTTCTTGGAAATGCTAATTCAGCAGGCTGTTGGCTAATTTGAGCCAGTTGGGAATACCGGGCATTTGATCCAGCTAATGCGGGTAGCTTCCATGTCTGACGATAGGTGTCAGTTACTGCTGTAACCGGTGCTGCCACGCGAGCTAATAGCCTGTAGCCCAGTTGATTGCGTAATCGTCCCCATAGGCTGGGTATATAGCGCCAGCTGGTAATGTAGGGCGGAATACTATCTTCACGATTCAAAGCGACTGCGCTGCAAACAGTGATAAAAGGAATGCCCAAATAATCTGCAACTGTGCCGCCCTCTGAGTACAGTTGATCGACTAATAAGGCGTCTACTCCAATCTCTTTGACCACAGCTGGGGCTTCTTTGAATAGGGCCTCTGCACTTTTTTTGAGAAGAGCAACAGTGTATTTCAAGGCTTCGCGATCGCTTAGCTTGCCTAATTGCGCTAAGGAATCTGCCGTTGATCCCAGCGGAAACTCAGATTTCCCAATTGCTTTGAATGCTAATCCTGCAGCGATCGCTTTAGATTCTGCATCCAATTTGCTCACTAACGTCACCAGATGCCCTCGCCGTTGTAGCTCTTTCCCTAACGGCAGCATCGTATTCAAGTGGCCGGTGAGGGCCGGACAGATTAACCCGAAATGTGTCATGGGGTTTCTCCCTGAGAAAACGGTTCTGACTTAGCGTGTTGCAAGGTTCCAGGCATATTGAAATCTGCCGAGCGAATCGTGCTGTGCCGCGATAGATGATAGTAGAGCTTTTCTACATCACCTGGTAGCAAACGCTGTTCTCGCCTGCGTATGTTTTTTTGGGAGAGAACGGTGTTGGCTTGAGAATCTCGGCTGAGAACATCTAGCAACCTTTCTGAAGATACCGGATAGCAGCCACAATAGGCCAGCAGTCTCCTTGCAGTCTCTTCGGGGTGTGACTGCCAGCTCACAAACCGAATAGGTAGGATTTCGATGTCCATATTGCACATTTTTAGGCAGGCATCCATAGCGGAGAGCCAGGTCAGCGCCAACAGTTCAATCATGCTCAAGTGCTGATCATCTCGATAGGCTGCGATTAGCTGAGTCACCGGCTCTAGATAAGTGCGAATGTTCTGCTCCAAGACTATCTGCGACTTTGCTTCACGCTTTTCTCCGTCTGTGAAGGCAGACTTTGCCGAAATTAGCCAACTTTCTGCATTGCGATACAAGAAAATCTTCTTTGCCTGTGGATACAGCTCGTGAAGCCAGTCACCTATTTCCACGACCTGCGATCGCCCCTTGATGATGAACTTGGTAGCCGTCGTAGATTTGCACAGGAAGCGCACGCTAGCGTCCAATAGGTGCTTCGTTGTTAGGTCATCACCCTGCTCACCTACCAGGGCGAAATATCGGGCTCTGACAATAGCAGTCAATGCATCTGGTTCCGAGATGGCCTCAGTGCCAGATACACAAGAAAATATCTTAGCTGCTAACGTTGAGCCAGCTCGACCTACTGAGTAAATAAAGGTGAGGTTGTTAGGGTTCATAGATATTTGGCTAGATATCTGGCTCGCTAATAGAACAAAGTCAGTGAATGGCAACGTTATCACCCGAACTGCCTGCTGGTATTGCACCATCCAGTAAAAAGACGCATCAGACAATGTTAGCCCGGTTGGCGTTTCTACAAATACTGCACGCTGCGTCTCAAAATCAAGACTGTAAAGTGAAATACACGGGCTGTCACATAACGTGTCAGGCGCAATGAGTTCGGCCTCTAAAAGCTGAAAATCTTTAATACTGGCGTAACCTAAAGCCAGTTGGCGTGTTTTTCTAGCAATTTTGAATGCTGCTACTTCCATAAATTTCCTCCTAGAGCGCTTTTTCTCCTAGAGCACTTTCTAAAAAGCTTAGGACGTCGGCCATATCATTTATCCAGTTCGATATCTTTTGGGCGCATACAGAACTGCGGGCATGGGCAAAGGTGCTAAAAGAGAGGATGCTACTGTTGGGTAAACAGGCATTGAGGGTTTGAGCATCTTGACTGTGGTGCGCGCTATCGTGCGTTGTGGTGACGATGAGCGTTGGCACGTTCACTTCAGAGATAGGCGCTAAGTCCAGTTCAAAGTTTAATAGCTGACGGGCAGAGGCCGTGACTCTAGAAAGATTAGCTGCAGCCAATGAGTTGATAGCGGCTGTCACCTGATAGGCGTCTTTGTTGGCGGCGAGGCGCTTTATAATTGCGATGAAGACAGGTCGTAAAAAGTAAAGAAGCCCGCTTGGCGATCGCTGCAAAGTGCTCAGTAAAATTGATAGCGGGCCACTTACTTTGAGTAAGGGAGAAGAAATGCTAGGAGAGATTAGTACTTGCCCCTTTGGCCTTTGGTGTAGCCTCTCTATTATAGACAAGAAAACAGAGGCCCCTACCGAGGCGGCAATCACATAATATTCTTCTTCGTTCAGGCTATTTAGATAGTTTGCGGCATCGTCTCCATGGGCGCTAAATGTCTGACATTCAATATGGTATTCAGTATGGCATCCAATATTAGAGGGCTGGGCAGAAGGCTTTTCTCTGGACTCAAAGTACTCAATCCGAAAGTTTTTGCTCAGCTCAGGCAAAAAGTATCGCCAGGTAATTTCTGTAGACAGCCAGCCGGGAAAGAAGACAATCAGCCTACTTTTCTCTGGGTTAAAAACACGAATGACATTGACAATGTTTTTGTTCCTAATTTTTTTTACCAGAGATTTCATTGTCTTTTTATGTTGGTGTTGTATGTCAGTATGGGGTTCGTCAGGCCTTGTGCGCTTGGACATAATTGAGAGGTTAAATCGCGACAGCCGATTTTCTAGAGCTTTCTGGTATACCGACAAAGGGAGCCAGCTCATTGACTCATTGATGAGCGATGAGCTGGCCCAGAGAGGCTATGCCAGCACCAAATCGCTGACATCGAGGTTGCCGAGTTGGAAGCTTTGCAAGCGCAGCGTGTTACCTGCTTGGAAAGAGACCAATGTGTCGTCACCCTGCTGTCTGGCTTGGTCAATTGCACTTTGTGCTTGCCCTAGGCTTAAGTTTAGGGCACTTACATCTAATAAATCAGTGCCATCTAGGAAGTCAGTAATGATGTCGTTACCGTAATTGCGCTCTAGTACGAAGACATCGGATCCTGCACCTCCTGTCAGGGTATCTCGGTTACGACCACCGTTAAGAATGTCGTCACCAGAGCCACCGTTGAGGGTATCTCGCAAAGCGCCGCCAATCAACAGATCGTCACCCCGAAGCCCAAGGATTTCTCCACTGACGGTGCCGCCTACACCGTTGAACACATCGTCAAAATTGCTGAGGCGCACATCGTCATTAATGCGCCCTGTGTTGTTGATGGTGAGGCCATTGTCCGCGCCGAGGCCGTCAATACCAAAGGAACTGCTCGAATTTTGTGTTTGTGCTCCTTGGATGAGTCCCCGGTTGTTGATTTCACCTTTGAACTGACCATCAATATCAATGCCATCAGCGGTCTCGGAGAGAATAGCGCCGCTGTTATTGATATCGCCGATCAGGCTTGCATCACTGTCGATTTCAATGCCACCACCGACGGCTGTAATCGTACCGCGATTGTTAATATCACCTGTTAGCGCTGCGCCATCAAGGTCAATCCCTTCGTCTTCGGTAACAATGTTGCCAAAGTTGTTGAGGTTACCGTCAAAAAGACCGCTGACTTGAATACCATCAGCTTCGCTGGAGATGACGCCTCGGTTCGTCAGGTTGCCAACGACATCGCCATCGAATCGAATCGCGTCATTGCCTTCTGAGATAATTTGACCTGTATTGACGATGTTGCCTTCAAGCCGGACTTGTTCTTCAATTAGGATGGTATGGTCTGTTTCGGAGGCTAAAATGCCCTGGCCCAAGTTGCGGATACTGCCATTGAAAACAGACACATCACCAGCATTATCGCCGTGATACAGCCGCACAGCAGTCGCTTGGTTGGTGGCATTGTTCTGTGGGCCGTCCGGCTCGCCGCGTCCTTGCACAAGGCCACGGTTAACCACTGACCCGTTGACAGCCGCACCCAATTGGAGAGAAATCGCATCACCATTGAGCCCCTCACCAACATCAATTACACCGCTGGCCTCATTAATGATGCGGAAGTTATTGGCGCTTTGGTCTGCATAGACAGTGCCGTTGCGTGGGTCGGCAGAGGTGGTGATGAGTCCTCGGTTGTGAACGGTGTTGCGGTTACCGCCAATATTGACGGCGCGGCTAGTGCTGGTGATGATGCCGTCGGTGTCATTTACCAGGTTTCCTCTGGCGGTTCCTCCATTGCCAAAGTTAACGCCATCACGACCCCCGCTGATGGTGCCGCTGTTTGTGAGTGTGCCTCTAAAGTTGCTGCCGTCTTCAAACAAGACACCAATACCGTTAGCTGGGTTGGCACTTTCAATGAGTCCTGAATTGCTGATATTTCCTACGAGTGTAATGCCCTCTTCCACGATTACGGCCGGGCCGTTTTCGGCGGTAAATGTACCGGTGTTGTTGATATTTCCTGTGAACCGGCCGCGCTCAGCGGGGGTATAAAGGCGCAGGGCAGACGCTTGGTTTTCAGGATTGGTAACGCCTGGTAGCCCTCGACCCTGGACGAGGCCAGCGTTGTCGACACTGCCGAACACTGCCCGGCCGAGCTCTAAGGAAATAGCGTCTCCGTTATTGCCAGCCCCGACGTCGATAACGCCTGTCGATTCGTTGTTGATAATGATGTTTTGTGCGGTAACGTCGCCATAAACGGTGCCATTTCGCGGATCTGCCGAAGTGGTAATTAGCCCGAAGTTGTTGACGACGCCTGCTTGCCCGCCGATGTTGATAGCGCGGCTTTCGCTGGTGATAAGACCTTCGTTGCGGATTTGAGCGGAGGCGGTGTTGCCGTTAGCAATATTGATACCGTTGAAGCCGCCGTTGATTTCGCCTTCGTTGTTGATGCTAGCCCCAATGCCGTCGATTTGAATGGCTGTCTGATTGCTTTCAATCAAGCCTGTGTTTTCTACATCGACACTGTTGAGTGCGTCTTCGACGATAACGGCTGTCGCGTCACCTGTTTGTAGCCTGCCGCCTGCTTCGACGTTGAGCGCTTCGCCCAGTTCGTCTAGAACAACCGTTTCGGTAACCTGTTCGTTGCTGATGAAGTTTTCCATGATTATCTTTTTGTTGTTGTGTGAATGCTGTGCCGTTACCGAGTGGTGTGAAAATTCGGCAACGTGTTCTTTTGACATTTGCATCGTAGTTAGGGCAGTGGCTGCGAGTCTTGAGGCGGAGGCCCTAACTGTGATGTGGGACTTAAGACCTACTGAGTGGCTCACAACGAATGATTATGGGCGGCACAGGGTTTTTTCAGCAGACTCTCATGTTGAAAAAAGCCAGCATTTTAATCTATGCGTACAGCCAGAAAAACGGAGTCGCCCCATCATGAGTGCAGCAAAAATCAGCCTAAATTCTTTATCAGAACCCATTCGAGTGCTGTTAGTAGATGATGAAGATATTGTTCGCTATGGGCTGAAATCAATTTGCCAGGCAGAGCGTGCTTTACATGTCGTTGGGGAAGCGGCGAATGGGGAAGCTGCGATCGCACAAGTGCAAGCCTTAAACCCCGATGTCATTCTCATGGATATCAATATGCCGGTGATGGACGGTGTGCAGGCGACAGCAGCGATTCGCCAGGCTTTCCCAACTATTAAAGTGTTGATTCTGACGGCTTTTGAAGATGATGAGCATTTGGTTGCAGCTATGCAAGAAGGGGCATCAGGCTATGTGCTTAAAAACACGCCGCCGGAGGACTTTGTCTGTATTATTCGAGCAGCGCACAAGGGTTATTTGCAAATTGGGCCGAGCTTGAGTCAGCGGCTATGTCAGCAGCTCAAGCCCTTAGCGGTCGTCAAGCAGCCGGTCAATTGCAAAGGGATTACGCCGAGGGAGAAAGAGGTGCTGAGCTTGGTGGCTGAAGGTGCGAGTAATCGAGAAATTGCAAAAAAATTATATATTGCTGAAAAGACAGTGAAAAATCATGTCAGCAGTTTGTTAAGCCGGGTAGGGGTGCGCGATCGCACTCAGCTCGCTCTCTGGGAAAGACAATTCAGGGAAAGGCAGCTCAGCGCTTGAGGGCCGCTCGAAAAAATCAACTTCAACGGTCTACTATAGCGTTCCGCACTTTGCTCAACACAATATTGCATGAGCTGCGCTGTAACTTGAATCCTACTGCGAGAAACCGCGAAAATGAGACTGGGTAATCTAGGTACAAAATTCAGTTTGCTGTTAGCGCTGATATGGTTAGTCGGCGGTAGTGTGACAATATTTACGCTATCTAAGCATCTCAATGCCCAAGCCGAACAGACGGTTCGAGAGCGAGCAGAGATTGTTCTAACCGCGATGCAAGCAGCTCGCGATTATACCCAAGACAATATTCAACCTTTGGTAGAAGCCTACTCAGTGGCCGACAACAGCTTTACCCAGGAAATTATTCCAAATTTTGCGGCTCGCAGCATTTTCTCGAACTTTAGACAGCAAGATCCAAGCCTTCTCGATTATCTGTACAAAGAAGCTGCCGTAAACCCCACGAACACCGCCGACTTGGCAGATAGCTTTGAAGCTGAGCTGTATCCTCAGCTAGAGCCGCTCACCGACACACCACCTGAAATAATCTCGGGCTATAGAATGCTAGATGATCAAAAGTTCTTTTACCTGGCTAAGCCTCTAGTTGTTAGCGATCAGAGCTGTTTGGCCTGTCATGGTAGGCCTCAAAATGCGCCAGCCCCTTTGATTAGTATGTATGGCGATCGCAATGGTTTTGGGTGGAAGCTCAATGAAATTGTGGCGACTCAAATGGTCTATGTGCCCGCAGATACCATTTTCGCGCGGGGGAGACAGAATTTGTGGACGGTCACTAAGACATTCTTAGGCGTGTTTTGCGCATTGTTTTTTACGATTAATTTGCTGCTGTGGCGAACGGTCATTCGACCCTTAAAAATTCTGACGGGGACGGCAAAACAGATTAGCGCGTGCTCTGTTGAAGGGGGCCATACAGCAGTGCCAAAAAATGAACAGTTGACGGCGCTGACGGTGCGTAAAGATGAGCCAGGGCAGCTAGCGCGGGCGCTTGACTATATGCTGTATGTACTGAGGCAAAGAGAACAAGATTTACAGCAGGCAGTTGAGGAAAGGACCCAATCGCTCTTTCAAGAAATGCGCGATCGCCAAACGGTTCAATCAGCCTTACAGATATATACCCATGCTATGAACCACGACCTACGCAACATTGCCATGGGCATTTCCAGCGTCGTGCAAGGCCTCATATTCCGTGCCGATAAATCTCTTATACGGGATGCCGCTGACACCGAAAAAGTTTCTGTGGATAAAACCGCAATTTTGCTTATCCAGAAGAGTTGCGATCGTCAGCTATCGCTAATGGATAACCTGATGAATGTGCGATCTGCCGATGTATGGCAATCAGCGTTGCAGCCTGCGCCTGTCAGCCTACCGCTGCTAACAGCCACTCTCATTACACACTATCAAACTAAATGTGCTGCATCCGGTGACACAGCTGGTGGAACAGTTACCTTTGAAAGTCGGATAGTAGCCAATGGCCAATCTCACTTGCCGCTGGTGCAAGCCGATGAACGTCAGATTCAGCGAGTGTTTGAAAACTTGATAGATAACGCATTGAAATACAACCCGGAGGGCGTGCATGTGACACTGAGCGCAACGCTGAATGAACGTGAGGATACAGTTCGATGCGTTGTCACAGACAACGGTCGAGGAATAGAACGTGATAAAAGCGCAGGCTTGTTTGAATTTTGCCGCCGTGGAACTCAGAAGCCATCAATCCGTGGCTATGGCTTAGGGCTATACATTTGTCGGGAGATTATTACAGCTCATGGTGGGCGTATTGGTGTGGAAGCTTCACCGGGTGAAGGCGCAACTTTTTGGTTTACATTACCTGTTAATAGACCGACTCAGCCCACGACTTCCACATCGCAAAAATGGGCTGATAGTTTATCGCCTCACAGTCTGTGACAGATAGCATTTACATCAGCCAAGATTGGGGCACTTGCAGCCGCTTTCAGCTGACACCAAACCTACGTGCCAAAGATTAGTGAAAAGTTGGTGTAAGAAAAAAGACTGCTTCTGAAATACTCGTCATAAAAAGGTTTCAGGTACTCGATAACATCGTTGACACCAATGAGGGTCGTCGTTTGAGTCGACGTTTACATAGGGCGTACGGAAGATTATCGCCCGGCAATGCCGTCAATATTGCTGGGAATGAGGTAATTTTGATTGTGAGCAAAGTGGCACATTGCCCATCAATGTGATTTGAATCACACAGTAAAAGGGATGTGTTGAGAGCTTGATGAGAAAGAGTTATGGCAGACTTCAAAGACGTTGGTTCCTCGTTATTGGTAAGTTGTGTCTCCTATGTGAAACCGGCCAAAAGCTTCCCTGTGGCCAGCGCGCTGCTTGCCGTTACCTTAAGCGCTTTACCCTTTACCCACAGAGCAGCCACTGCCCAAGCAGGCACGGATGAGCGCACGATTGTGATGTGTGAAACCAGCAGCGTGGCTGTGCGGGTGTATGAAAAAGAGGGCGAGGTACTAATGCGAACCTTTAGCCGCACCCAGAATAGCCTGTTGCTGAACGATGTGCCGATTGAGATTCAGCCGCTGGCTGATGGGACTGAGTATCGTAATCCTCTAGGGGAGATGATGACTACAGTCAATGCAAATACTGCGACTGACGACTGTACGATTCAGATTGCTGACCAGCCTGCTGAACTTGGTCGCATTCTAGAAAGAGGGGCTCTCCCTAGTGCCGCTGAAGAGCCAGCGCCAACAGAGCCAGAGCCGACAGAGCCAGAGCCAACAGAGCCAGAACCGACAGAGCCAGCGCCAACAGAGCCAGAGCCGACAGAGCCAGAACCGACAGAGCCAGAACCGACAGAGCCAGAACCGACAGAGCCAACAGAGCCAACAGAGCCAGAACCGACAGAGCCAGCGCCAACGGAACCAGCACCAACAGAGCCAGAACCGACAGAGCCAGCGCCAACAGAACCGACGGAACCAGCGCCAACAGAGCCAGAACCGACAGAACCAGAACCGACAGAGCCAGATGCTGCTTTACCAAGTGAAGTGGAAATGGCTGTGAAGGCCGCGCTATCCGCAGAGATTGGTGACATAGTGACAACTGTTGAGAGCTATAGCCCACAAACTTGGTCTGACGGCTGCCTTGGTTTGGGTGGGCCAGCAGAAGCTTGCTTGGCTGCTTTGACAGAAGGTTGGCAAGTGGAGATGGTGGATTCGGCTACAGGTGATCGCTACACCTATCGAACGGATGAGGATGGTAGCGCCGTTCGACTCGATGAAAACGCAAGCTTACCTCCCTCAAGTTAAGGTGAGTGTTACCTTTAGCCTCGACTAGCTGCGACCGTCCGACCTTCAAGGGTGGCCGTTTATCCTGTTATCGGGAGATTCTATCGAAATGATTTAGGGAAGTTGTCATTGTTGTTTATGTTCGATGGCAAATGGAAAACCAGCCCGACGGTGCAATTGCAGACGATTGCACCGTACGACTGTCGCAGAAAGAGACTTAGCTGCCTATGTATAGCTATCGTCAGATGCACATGCTGATAGCCACTTTTCCCTTCACCTGTCTGTCTTCTATATGGCGGATTGCCGTGGGGACTTCTGTCAGTGGATAAACCCGATCAACCAATGGCTTGAGCCTACCCGCTTCAATCCAGTCTTTTAATATCGTCAAATCAGCTTGATTGGGTGTTGAGACTAAGCACTTCACCCTACGGCGAGTAGTCTTGGCTTTGAAGCGCTCAACAAAGGGGCCAAGTAGCATAGACCGGAAGAACTCAGAAGTTGCGCCACCTATCATCACATAGATTCCACCGGGTGCGATCGCACTCAAAAAGTCAGAAAAGGGTCGATAGGCTGCTGCATCTACAATCAAATCGTAGGGCTGTGTCGGCTGTGTTGGATCGCGTTGAGTATAGTCAACAACATAATCTGCACCTAGCGACTTCACCATGTCCATCTTGCCTGTGCTGCAAACTGCCGTTACCTCAGCGCCAAATCCTTTCGCTAACTGCACCGCAAACGAACCCACCCCACCAGAAGCCCCATTGATTAGTACCCTCTGTCCTGAGCGAACTTCTCCATAGTCTCTCAGTGCTTGAAGTGCAGCCAATCCAGAAACAGGAACAGTTGCCGCTTCTTCAAACGATAGATTAGTGGGCTTATGTACCAGCGCGTTTTCAGGGACAGCAGTATATTCAGAAAACGCGCCAAATCCGCATTCTGATAAATCTCCAAAAACTTCATCATCCGGTAGAAATTGTTTTACATTTTTGCCCACAGCTTCTACCTGCCCCGCTATATCCGTCCCAATTGTTGTTATTTTAGGCTTCAAGATTCCACCAAACATCAAGCGAATCAAGAAAGGATCGCCCCGCATCAGGTGCCAATCACCCGCATGTACGCCCGCACCATGGACCCTAACCAGTACTTCATTGTCAGCAACCGCTGGCTTCTCCAACTCTTCTAGCCTTAAAGAATCCGCTGAACCGTATTCAGATTGAACAATCGCTTTCATTGGGTGACCTCTTCTATATTTTTTGTCTCTCTTGCTGAATAGATGGGCTGAATAGATGGGCTGAATAGATGGGCTGAATAGATGGGCTGAATAGATGGGCTGAATAGATGGGCTGAATAGATGGGCTGAATAGATGGGATAGATTAGCCGCTAGCTAACCAGCACCAATCTTGCTTACAGTGTAAGTTTAACATACGCTGTAAGTATGTCAAGATGATTAGCGCAATCCCTGCTAAAGCTAAGACGGCTTTGCTGAGGCAAGGCACAAGGTAGTGATGAAAGATAGCATGGCTAAACAGAAAAAAACGCAGCCTAGAGTAGCGTTAAGTCGAGAGCGCGTATTGATTCAAGCGCTACAGCTAGCCGATGAGTCAGACATTGAATCGCTCTCAATGCGCAAATTAGCTGAGGCGCTTGGCGTTAAGGCCATGTCGCTGTATAACCATGTGAAAAATAAAGACGACATTATCGATGGCATTGTTGATATCGTTGCTGGTGAAATCGAGCTACCTGACGTAGGTGCTGACTGGAAAGCGTCTATGCGAAGGCGGGCAAATTCTGCCCATGACGTTCTGTTGCGGCACCCCTGGGCGACGATGGAAATCGTCGGTAGAGTTAATATTGGCCCTGCTATGTTGCGCTACATAGATGCAACCATTGGCTGCTTGCGAGAAGCAGGCTTTTCGTTTGAGATGGCCGATCGTGCCTGGAATACAATTGACGCTCACATCTATGGGTTTACGCTGCAAGAATTGAATTTTCCATTTGAGCCAGAAGCGTATTCAGAAGCGGCAGAAAACTATATCTCCCTTATTCCTGCTGATAAGTATCCTTATATGAATGGGATGACACAACAGGTCATGAGCGGGGAATATGACGGCATTCATGATTTTGAATTTGGTCTCAACCTTATTCTGAATGGGCTCGATCAGTACTGCGATACTGTTTGAGTGCACGTTGTTATAAGTTCCCAGAAAGCCAGCCATTGCCGATAAGTCATGACGAAAGGCACAGGCGAGATAATGACTTTTGCCACTCCCTGGCAGAGGGTTAGTTTGCGTAAGCTTGGGTAGTGCAAACGAACCTGAGTGATATCCAATAGAGCCTGACTGATTGCACCATATGATTTGGAGAAAGCGCTTTGAAAAGACGAAAGTTCACATTGTTGGCACTGCTGATGCTTGTAGCCTGCGCTGAGGCGACTGAGCATGGACATGTCTATGATGAGACCGCTACTACCGCAGACTCATCAAATAGCGCAGCCACAGCCACAGTCACAGCCGCAGCCGCAATCGCCTGTGCTGCGTTTATGGATAACACCACGACGCGCTGTCAGGATGACACGCTTCATGTCGAGTCAAATGGGCTGCCGACGACACACAATATGATGGTCGGAATTGTCGCTTGGCAACAACAGTTCCCGCTGCCACAGCCGTACGTCGGTGATAACGCTTGGCAAATCCCTTTGAACCCCACCTTGTCTGACGAACCTATCCCCGGATCGAGCGAGCTGTTTCGTGGTGCGATCGCTCTCGCAGTAAATGGTGTCCCAATTTTTAACGCGCTCAACAATCGGGGTGTTGATGCATATTTAGCAGGTGAACTAGATCAGTGGGGTGGACATGTAGGACGTGGCGATGATTATCACTACCATACAGCCCCTACTCATCTGCAATCGGTGGTGGGCGTTGACCAGCCGATTGCCTATGGGTTGGATGGTTTTCCTATCTACGGTCTAACAGAACCAGATGGCTCTGCTGTGGTTGATTTGGATGAATACAACGGTCATGTCCATGACGATAGCGACTATCATTATCATGCCACCGAGACCTACCCTTACATCAATGGCGGTATGCGCGGTGTGGTCACCTATGAAAATGGCCAGATCGAACCACAGCCATCGGCGCGACCCGTGCGCCCAGCGGGGGAACCTTTACGGGGTGCGGTGATCACTGAATTCTCGCAAACGGGCGTAGATGCCTACTCTCTGAAATACACGCTCAACGATGAAACGTACACGGTCCTTTATGCTATTGAAGGTGACCTTTACGCGTTTGAGTTTATTGATCCATCTGGTAATAGCACCGTAGAAACTTATACGGCAGGTGCCGGTAGTAATAGTGCAGGTGAACCACCGCCGCCACGAGACGATGCTGATGCCCCTCCACCATCCCCTTGAAGAGAGAGCAAAAACAACAAAAATGACCCGGTGGATGACTCTTCAGTAGTGTCATCGAGAGGAGATCATTCATCCCTAACTGCCTGCTAATTTTTCAATAGCTCTACTGTCTAATTGGGAGAAATCTCTATGAAAAAACTAACGTTTATATTGTTGACAATGCTGATGCTTACAGCTTGCGGCGAGATTGATCAGCAGGGCCTCGAATCTAACGAGACGCCTACTTCAGACTCATCCGATCGTGCAGAGTCGCTGCGGGCTGGTACCCCTCGCCCACCCAGACCAGAAGGGCCAGCAGCAGTAAATGCCACAACAAGTGCCGTAAGTGATGGATCGGTCACTTTTCGTATGGATGTATGGGCGGACAACTGGTTCGCGGCGTATCTCGACGAAAGTTTGATTGTTGAGGATAGCGTTCCGATTACAACAGAGCGGTCTTTTAATGCTGAATCAGTGACGTTTAACGCTGACTATCCACTGAATCTCAATTTTATTTTGAAAGATTTTAAGGAAAATGATACAGGGCTAGAGTATATCGGAGAAAACAATCAGCAGATGGGCGACGGTGGCTTTATTATGCAGCTTACGGACACCAGCACGGGCCAGGTTGTTGCGGTCACCAACAGTTTGTTTGACTGTCTGGTTATTCACAAAGCGCCCCTCGAAAAAACCTGCGAGAGTGAATTGAATCCGGTGGCTGGGACAGCGCCCTGTGATTTTGAAGAAACACCTGAGCCTGATGGGTGGATGATGGCTAACTACGATGACAGTGAATGGAGGGCAACCACGGTTCATTCGGCGAGCGAGGTTGATCCTAAACAAGGGTATGACCAAATTGCATGGGACGATTCAGCCGAGTTTATCTGGGGGCCTGACCTTGAAACAAACAATACATTACTTTGCCGCGCAACGATTTCGAGTCCATAGATACTTACTGTATCAAGGGTCTTTTTTATGGAAGAGAGAATGTAAACATCCCAGCGGCTAAAAAAGCGGCGGCTGTACGAACGTGTCCGCTTAGCCCGAAACCAGCGCTGAATTCGAGGGCTGAGCGGAGTCGAAGCTTGGCTGGTCAGAGTGGGTGACTTATTGAGGTACTGTTTCTTAGCAGTTTTTGCCCGAAAGTGCCTACAAATACCGTCACAATGGCAAACATCGAATATATTTAGAGATAGATAGTGTTGAGCTAGGTCATGAAGAATATGGCTATAGACACGAGTAAAGACCAGGCACAGGTTCAAGTAGATCTGCTGCAGAATCCGCCTGGGGAGGCAAACTGCCTCTTTGAAGGTGAGCATACGTTGTATATGTCGCTGGCTGCTCGCCCGGTTCATTATCTGCATGCTCAGGACGGCAAGACCCGTACGGGTTTATACCAACGAGGAGAAATACTGGTGACCCCGGCGAACACACCGCTATTTGTCCGGTGGGAAGGGGAGGAAAATTGTCTGCAAATTCGACTGACAGATAAATTTATGCGGAATGTTGCAAGAGAAACGGTGGTTGGAGATTGTGATCGCATCGCCCTAAAACCCACCTTCCAAGCCCGCAATCCCCAGCTCGAATCTATCAGCACTATGCTGCTAAACGAGCTTCAGCAAGGTTCTCTATCCAATCGCCTTTACGTTGATTCTCTCTCTAATATTCTGGCTGTGAACTTGCTCAGGCAGCATGCCACTACAAGACCACATTTACCAGTCTATGAAGGTGGCTTACCTTCACGTCAGCTACGGCAAGTATTAGATTATATTGACACTCACTTAGATCAAGAGATTAAACTTGCTGACTTGGCTCAGTTGCTAGACATCAGCCAATTTCACTTCAGCCGTTTATTTAAGCAGTCTCTGGGCGTATCGCCTTATCAGTATCTGCTTCAGCAGCGAGTAGAGCGTGCTAAGCAGCTATTGAAAAGCACAGATCGATTAATTACTGATATTGCCTTAGCCTGCGGATTTAACAGTCACAGTCATTTGAGCAAACAGTTTAAACAGCTCACTGGTACGACACCCAAAGCTTACAGGTATAGCTAGCGCTAGCCGAGAATTGCTTTTTTGGGTTTGACATTCTGGGTTTACCACCGGTTGCGGCCATACACACATCTATCTTGACCAGTGAGCACCGTAATACGCTTTGTTGACTCGATCCAGTTGAGGGCAAGCAGTTGCGACTCCATCACACGGGGTTAATGGGGCAAACCGTGTAGGGCTGTATGGTCTTTTATGCAGGTTTTTTGGCTATGATGAACGTGGCTTTGCCTTTGCTCGGTTGCCATTGATAGTCCAGTTCAAATCCGGCCTGAGTTAAGCTGTCCGCTAGTTCTTTTGTGGTGAAGACAGCGACGAAAGGGAAAAATCCGAGAACTCGACCAATGGGTGCGATGAGCCTAAACCAGCTCTGGGTATCTCCTATGCAAGCGGTACTGGTGACGAAGAAACCTTCTGGCTTGAGCCGTTTATACACCTGTGCGATCGCTGCTTCCTTATCTTTTAGCAAATGCAAAATGCTAAGACCTAGCACTGCATCTAGACTCTCATTAGGAATATCGAGGTCTTCGATAGAAGATTGTTCAAAGGTCACGTTATCGATGTGTTCAGCTTTGGCTTTGACTTGTGCGATCGCAATCATTTCGCTAGAGAAATCGATAGCGCGAATGTGTTTTACGTATGGGGCATGAAGAATGGCCGTAAATCCAGTACCGCAGCCGACTTCTAGCACCTCCATATCAGGGTGAAAGTAGTCCTGGGTGACCGCTAGCTTTTTCTGGTAGGCAGCTTCATCAGCAATGGTCTGCTTAGCATATTTTTCGGCAATCTTGTCCCAAAATTGGCTTGTTTGAGCCATTGTTAAACTCCTACTTAGGCTTGCTTTTTGTCATTGTTTTAGTTCTTGAACTCACATTTGGTTACTGCTTTTTCCCGCTATGGTTTGATAAAACTGGGCGATATCTTGGCGTGATGGTCAAAGACCGGTCCCGAGGACCATCGCAAATGGAAAACTTGCTTGGCGGCCTTAGCCGTTTCCACATAGTCTCGATACTTAGGCGTCAGTTTGGTGTGGCATAGCCAAACGGTGGAATAGCTGTTCATCGTGTCTTGCCAAAGCGAACTATGTTCTGGCCAACCGGCAGGCGGGACCCAAGCCCCTTGGAGTAGGCGTTTGGTCACCCACCAGTAATGCTGCAACACGGGCATGTCGAGATAGACCAAGGTATCGGCCACGGCTAAACGCGCCCAGACGGTATCGGGAGAGCTAAAGCCATCTACAATCCACTGGTCTTGTTTTAGTAGTGCATCGTGAGCGGCTTTGAATTCGGTGTGAGAGACTTTGCTGCCATCGGGCCGATACTGCATTGAGTCCAGCGGCACCCAGGGTAAGTCAACCATCTCAGCTAGACGTTTACTGAGGGTAGATTTTCCGCCGCCCGTATTGCCAAATACAGCGATTTTGCTCATTGGGGGCATCTTATTCATGGCGATTGTGACTCACGTTACTTACGACTCAGATAGATGCTGATTAGAGGAAAAAACGGCAAATTCGTCGGATTATGTGAATATTTCGGTGATTTAGGCGCGTAACATTCGTTAGGAGCCTCTCGTTTGGGTCTCTAGCATGTACAGAGAATGACTCGTTGTAATGAAAAGGTGATTTTCCATGGGAAAAGCTCCGCCAATACGATTTGCTCCGCCAAACGTCAGATTAGTACAGACTTCTGGCAACAGAATCTTCCCAAGCTGTTCACCTCCTGGAGAGTACACCTGCACGCTATCTTGAGAGCTGGTAAAAACATTGCCCAGTTCATCAATACAAAAACCATCTGGCTGACCCGGCTCTACCACCGCAAATATTTCCATATCGCCTGCTTTGCCGTCGTCGCTGATGCGATAACGGCGAATGTCGTGACACATCTCTGCTTTTTCTACCGCAGAGGTATCGGAGATATACAACAGACTTTCATCTGGGCTAAATGCTAGACCATTGGGCCGCTCCATATCGGTAATCACCGCGCTGATGTCGCCAGTAGCCGGATCAAACCGGAAGACAAAGCTGCCCGATTGCTCTTGCTCACCACCGCAGCCTTCGTCCGGCTGAGTCAGGCCAAACGGCGGATCGGTAAACCAAATGGTGCCGTCGCTTTTGACGACTAAATCGTTCGGGCTATTGAGCCGTTTACCCTGATAGCGATCTACTAAAATTTGCCACTGTCCGTCTTTTTCTTGCCGAATGATGGCGCGATCGCCGTGAGAACACGCTACAATTCGCCCCTCCAAATCCAGCGCATTGCCGTTTTGAAAGTGCGCTGGCTTCCTTAGAACCTGCGTATTGTTTTCGTGCCAGCGAAGGACGCGATCGCCTTTAACATCGCTCCACACAACACTGCCATCAGAGGGAATATAAACTGGCCCTTCTGCATGGAGAGAGCTGTTATCTAGCTGTATCAAAGTCGCTTCAGCAGAGATTAGATTTTGTAGGCGATTATGAAACACTTCAATGCGTGTTTCAATAGTCACTTCGATGTTTTCTTCGGTCATTGCAATATAGGCTTCCTGGCTGAACAGACAACTGGACTTATGGAACTGTACTTTGAGTTTATCGCTGACGTTGGCATAGGGTATTGCGAATCAGCAAATTTTGACGTGATGAGTCACAATATGGCTGTTGCTTGTTCTGGTTGGATAGCTCATGAGCGCAGACTTACCAAAGCAGAGTCGGTCGAAACAGAGTGGCGCGCAACAGAGACGCGCGCAACAGAGACGATTAGGGCTCAGTCGCCGACTTCTTCTAAGGCGATCGCCCCTTTTCTTCACGGCGCTTACGCTTGCAGCCTGCGGCTCACCGTCCGACTCAGCTTCTCGCCTGCGCCGTGAAGGCTCAGACGCTCAGGCGCAAAAACTGCCACCCACTCCCACCTGCGGTGACAGTGGCATTACTCCTAGCCAAACGCCTGGCCCGTTTTACACACCCAATTCACCCCAGCGCCAGTCACTATTGGAGGCCGATACGGTAGGCATTCGGCTTACAGTGACTGGTCAGGTTTTAACGACAGGCTGCATGCCGATCGCCAATAGCCTGATAGATGTTTGGCAAACCGACGACCAAGGCCAATACGACAATGAAGGAGACACCATGCGGGGGCATCAGTTCACTAATGCTGAGGGTCGCTACAGGATAGAAACCATTGTTCCAGGGCTTTACCCAGGGCGTACTCGCCATCTGCATATTAAGGTGCAAGCCCCGAACCGTCCGGTGCTGACCACTCAGCTTTATTTGCCTCAAGAGCCGCTGAATGCCAGAGACTTTCTCTTTCAGCGTGAGCTATTAATGACGGTGCAAGCAGCCGATGAGGGTAAGCAGGCTCAGTTTGATTTTGTGCTGGCCTAATTCAATTTAGATTCTGACTACACTGCTGCCATTATGCGTTTCTCTTTTCTGCGATCGATTACTGGTTTTTGCGGTCTGTTACTGACTGTCCTTATTGCTGGATGTAGTCCTGCCGAAACAGTAGACTCTTCAACGATAGAGTCTCAAATAGCTGAGCCTCAAATAGCTGAGCCTCAAACTGCGAAGTCTCCAGAGATACCTCTTTCTGCCCCGTCGCCACTGACCGAACCAACTGAAACCTCTTTGCCTACATCCCTTACGCAGCCTGGCGATATCTGGTCGCGACTTCAGCAGACAGACACGGCTTACTTTGTGCTGATGCGCCATGCCCTTGCGCCGGGCACGGGCGACCCGGCGAACTTTCAGCTGGAAGACTGTGCTACTCAGCGTAATTTGTCTGAAGAAGGGCGATCGCAAGCCCAGCGGATAGGAGAGGCTTTTCGCCAGCGAGGCATAGCGGTGACAAACGTGTTCTCTAGCGAGTGGTGCCGTTGCTTAGAAACAGCTGAACTGATGGGCTTGGCTGTGGTGGAGCCATTTCCACCGATTAATTCGTTTTTTCGTGATCGCTCCACAGAAACAACTCAAACTGAGCAGGTAGAGCAGTTTATGCTCAGTAATGCAGAGGCGTCAGGCGTCATCATTATGGTGACTCATTTTGTAAATATTGCGGCCCTCTCAGGGAGTGGTGTGGGCTCTGGCGAAATGGTGGTGATGCGAGTAAATGAAAATGAACAACAGCTGGAGGTAGTGGGTGCGTTGACGGAGCCTTTTTAGGGGAATTTGTGCCACTTCAAGCGTCAGAGATGGAGACATTGTCATATATGACTATTCATCGTTATGTTAAAGAACTGTCATTACAGTTGATGTTTAGCGATTTGTTCAGTTCGTCAGGTTTCTAGAAAACTGATATTTTCTAGAAACAAAACGTACATTTTGCCCTTCAAGCTATTCTCTGGATGAGCTTGCCAAGGTTTGGTCAACATATCTAGAGAGCCATTGCCCGTCATATCTTCGATTAAGGTTGCATGGCCACCTAGGTTAGTGTCTAAAATGACGTGCTCTTTCCAGGTTTTGCCGTAACCATCTACATTTTCCCAAATGTAGAATCGTGGCGTTTTTTCTCCTCTAACGTTTTCCATTTCGCAGCTGAAAACATCCCAATCCCCATCTCCATCTAGGTCGCCTACAAACAAGCTGTGATATGCGCCACGTCTAGGGTCTGTTCCTGGACTATAAATCTCGTGCCGCTTCCACTC
>JBCCOO010000078.1:0-22551 GCA_039025345.1 Cyanobacteria bacterium P01_D01_bin.105
CTCGCTCCAGCGTTGCTCGTTCTGAATCGCTCAGCTGAACAACGTACTTCTTTTTCATTAAATTCCGCTCCTGGCCCATTGAACTTGAGCTTTCCTGTTGACTACACTATCCTAATTCCTAAGCTGGACAGAGCACTAGGCAAGCACCCTGGCTTATATATGGGTTGCTTGTAGGCCGTTTGCTCAGGCACCACTGCTGACCAAAACGATCCAAACAGCGGCGGCTTAAGCGCCCGGTTAAGATCAACGACATAGCGACTGTAGTTAGCTTGCAGTATGGTGACCCCTAAGCTGGGCAAAAAACTATAGAGCGGCTGAAGGTGCCAATCGGAGTTGGGTAGCGTCTGCAAATGCTGCGGAGTAAACTGCTGGGCAATGTCAGGCGGTACGCCCAGCCCACTGTGGGGCAAATTGGCAATAATCGGGACGCTCAGCTTAGCGTTAGCAGCTGCATCAGGGACAAGGCACGTAAACAAATCAGATATCAAAAGACCGTATTCCTGGTTTGATTTTTAGGTTTGATTTTTAGATTTAATTTTGTAGGCTTGATTTCAGGCTAGTTCTCAAGCCCCATAACGGGCAAAAACGTCGACAAAGACATCCTGTGATAAGTTCTCCAAGAACGGCTTTGATCATAACGGGAAAACATCTCAGCTCAACCAAACACACGGGATGAGTTATCTAGGCAACTGAAGATTTCACTGCCGCTTTGTCTTGAGAGTGATTGCGTAGGAATAGAAGATTTCGTTAGCCTCACGCTTACTGACAATAAGATCTGAAATCGCTATAGGATCTCGGTTGATCATAGATGCGTTCTTCTTATGTTCTCTCTTTTCATGTTCTTTCTTTGTTGATTACAAGAACAATTGAATGCGCTCATGCCCAAAATTCTGCTTTCACAAGTAATGGGTACGAATCACTTTCGAGGGATATTAGCTGAATCATTAGGCATACTGACTTGTCTTAAGGTGATAGCTGTACATAGCTGTCTTAAGGGCAATAACTGTATAGTATTGATTGATTAAAGGAGCAGTTCCGAATCGATCTGCGCATTTAATTTCAACTACTTGAGAGGAATTCCCATGGCTGATACACAAATTACCATCAAAGATAGCGGCCCCTTTGTCGTTAAAGGCCCCATCACACTCACTGACGCAGAAGGTAACGACTTCACTATCGACAAAGAAATCATACCCCTCTGTCGCTGCGGCGTATCTGAAACTCAGCCGTTTTGCAGCGGAGCCCACCGTAAAGCCGGGTTTGAATCGGTGATTCGTGCACCAAAAGCAGATAGCTAAAAAAGAAAGCTAGCTAAGCAATACCTATAAACATCAAATCGCCTGTTTACAGTTTCTAATGTAAGCAGGCGTTTTTATGGCTTGGGGCACGCTTAAGCTTTTCTTGAGAACTGATTCAGGATTGTCACTGCAGCTTAAGCATGCGTAGCTTCTAGCGTTCCGAGTGAGCAGCTGGATTTTTTCGATGGGATCTTCTAAGGGTTTTCTAGAGCAATTAACGGATACATTCATCGATTTCTATTCAGGCTAGCTATTGACCTGCAATGGTTTCAGCCAAATCAGACGACACAACACAGCCAACAATAGCGTCCTAACTAAGCTGACAAATGCAATATGTGCAATGAGGTTTGTTTGACAACAACAGGAGCTAACCACTAAGTTCAGTCTCAGGAAACTCTCTTGGCATCGCTATATCCCTTTACGCAAAAGGTCCAGAGCACGTAAGCGTACAATCGCAGACAGTCATATCTATACCGCAAGCACAATAGAAATTTTGATAGATTTTGACAATTTTTTACCCTCAGGGAAAATCTTTAGCCTCCACTAGGCAAAGGATAAAGCCCATTAGCGATGGTGACATAATGCCTTTTTAGTGGTCTTATTCATACCTACGTTGCTCAACCTGTTGTAAAAAGATATATCCTATTTTTTCTCGAATCAGGACAATTGCGCCATTTAATGCTAAAACTTCTATCTTAGAGAGCCGTTTTAGGTCTCTCACCCTTTCTATATCGGGCTTTTTAGCCTAGTTTTATAGAAAGATTTAACTAAAGTAGTACTTGTGTTCTAATCACCCTTGTGCTACAAATACAGTCGAAAGTTGTTTAATTGTATTTCCCATGAACAAAGCTGAGCTAATTGAAGCAGTTGCAGAGAAAGCAGATGTGTCCAAGAAAGATGCAGACGCAGTAGTTACGGCTGCGATTGAGTCGATTATGGAGTGCGTCGCTGGCGGCGACAAGGTGTCTTTGGTAGGGTTTGGCAGTTTTGAGCCTCGTGATCGCAAAGCGCGTGATGGCCGCAATCCCAAAACTGGCGAAACGCTCAAGATTCCGGCAACAACTGTCCCTGCATTCTCCGCAGGAAAAGGGTTTAAGCAGTTGGTCGCTGCCAAATAAGGCCGTCTCTGTTGAATCCTGTTTGAGTTGAGATCCGCCTAAGCTACTGTTAAAACATCTCTAAGGAATCGTCCATTGTCTGCAATAGCTGGGCCATAGCGCTTTTGTAATTAGAGCGCTGTGGCTCAGTTTTTTCATGCACTGAATTTCTCATGCACTGAATTTTTCATGCACTGAGCCGTCCTTATATGAAATCCGGCAGATGAATCATCATGCTTGCTCCCCCTCATCCCCAACCCTTCTCCCGATGGAGAAGGGCGCCAGTCAAAGGCCCTCGCCCTACTCTTCGAGAAGCGCAAAGCTCTATGGGAGAGGGATTTAGGGAGAGGGCGACAGACTATTAGATTCAGCGCTTTCCTAACGGATTTTATATTAGAACTCCTTAGAACAAGGTATTTGTAAAGAGCATTCTTTTTTAGAAAAGCCTTTAGAAAGCCTCTAGAAAAAGTCCTTGTCTTCTAACGTATTGTCTGGAATAGCCTCTGAGCGAACCTCTAGGGCCCTTTCTTGCATAATAGTTAAGATTTCTTGACCCACTCTCTCGTAGTTTTGCCAACCCGCTTCCGCTCGAGGATCTTTCACTGAATAAACTGGAATCCCCTGCAAGGCTGCTTTTTTAAACGCTGCAAACCGCCGAATCCCCTGGTCGAAAACAGGTAGCTTTGCCTCTAATAGCAGTTCTTTCACCTCCTGCCCTGCGTTGCTAGGTTTAGGTGGAATAGAGGTGATTAAAATTCGATAGTGCTGAGCACTGATCTTTTTAAGATAGTCAACGGTAAGCACCAGCGCGTCTAAGGCCAAAATATCTGGCGTCGTTGGCAGCACAAGCAAATCGCAGGTGTCTGCCAATGCAGACAAATCGTCCGGGGTAGGCCGCGCCTGAGTATCAATGACCACATTGCCGTGGGGATTAATGTTTTGTCCGGCCTCCCACTCATCCATAACTTTGAACGGCAGCTCACCGCGCGCTGCCCAACCCAGCGCCGATCGGTTTGGGTCTGCGTCCACCAGCAATGTCTCTGCCTGCCCTTGAAGAAAGGCGGCAAGATGGATAGCAGTCGTCGTTTTGCCGACGCCGCCCTTAAAGCTGGCAACCGTGATAATCATTTAGGCGGTGGATGGGTGCGAACCACTTTGCTGATGTCTGGAAAGGGTTTCAGCGATTACCTATGCTTTAAGCTATCTGTCAAAGACTGCCATGGCAAACGCTATATATAGCCAAAAGCTATATATAGTTTATACAGTCTCACGAGAGGTATCACAGGTGGAGGTAGCCGCCAATGCGCATTGACTTACCGAACATTCAGGCTACTCAAGCCTTAGGGCGATCGCTCGGTGAACAGCTACCTGCTGGCAGCGTACTGCTACTGAAGGGGGACTTAGGCACGGGTAAAACCACCCTTGTGCAGGGATTGGGCAAAGGCTTGGGCATTAGTGACATCGATAGCCCAACTTTCACGCTCATTAATGAATATACCAGCGGACGCTTGCCGCTCTATCACATAGACCTATACCGCCTCTCAGAGACCGAAGCAGATGCTATGCACTTAGAAACCTATTGGGAAGGTGAGGAGGTTGAACCAGGTATCGTCGCGATTGAATGGTCGGAGCGCTTAAAATATCTGCCGCCAGAGCCTATTGAACTAGCGCTGAGCTATTTGCCTGAAGGCCGCAGAGCCGACCTTAGAGCACCGATGGCCTTCATATTGGATTTGAAGACCTGATCTTGCCCAGGATCAAAACTGTTCTTGTAAGCGTGTGGAATCAGCCGCTACTGCAAAGGACTGTTGCAGTAGCGGCGTTTTGTTCAGATGGTTGAAGCGACCTAACCTTTCGATTTCTCCTTGCTGCCACTGCGGCGCTTCTTTTTCATCGGTGGACTCGTTGCGCCATGTCTGCGTCTGCGCTTAGTTCGTCCTTCTCGCCAATCGCCACTGCTTTTAATCTTGCCCTGGCTGGAAATATCCAGCGGATGCCCTAGCACTGTCACACGCTGCAGTATTTCAAAGGTTTCTTTGGGAATGCCAACCGGGAGATCGACAGTGCTGTGATTATCATTGACGGTAATTTTGCCAATGAAGCGATTGGCTAGCCCCGTTTCGTTGGCGATCGCCCCGACAATATGACCTGGCTTCACCTTATGCTGGCGGCCCACCTCTACCCGAAAGCGCTCCATCTCAATCGGTTGGCCGTTGTCGCCCGATCGACCGTCAGCGCGATCGCGCCTCTGTGGCTGCGCCCGCTCTTCCAGCAGCAGCGGCTCATCCCCTTGCAACAGTTTCGCTAGCGCCCCCGCAATATCAATCGCAGGCACATTGTGCTCCTGCTCATACTGCTCCAAAATTCTCACGAAAAATTCTGAATCTTCCTCCGCCAGCGTATCCGTAATACGCTGCTTAAACCGGGCAATTCGCTGATTATTCACCGTCTCCGTAGACGGCATCTCCATTCGCTCAATTTTTTGCTTCGTCGAGCGCTCCAGAGAATTCAGCAGTCGCTTTTCCCGAGGCGTCACAAACAAAATCGCCTCCCCCTTACGCCCCGCGCGGCCGGTGCGCCCAATCCGATGCACATAAGCCTCTGGGTCGTAGGGCATGTCGTAATTAACCACGTGGCTAATGCGATCTACATCTAGGCCCCGCGCCGCCACATCGGTGGCAACTAAAATGTCTAGCTTGCCCTTCTTCAATCGCTCCACCGTGCGCTCCCGCTGATTTTGCGGAACATCTCCACTCAGCGGGGCGGTATTGTAGCCCCGGGCCTCCAGCTTTTCCGATAGCTCTACGGTAGCGAGCTTGGTGCGCACAAACACAATCATGCCGTCAAAGGCTTCTACCTCCAGAATACGGGTGAGTGCGTCTAGCTTGTGGTAGCCGCTGACCGACCAAAAACGCTGACGAATGGTGTCAGCTGTGCGCGACTTGGTCTTAATGGAAATTTCAACGGGATTATCCAAATGCTTTTGGGCGATTTTACGAATCACCTGGGGCATTGTGGCCGAAAATAGAGCAATTTGGCGGGTTGGGGGGGTCTGGCTAAGCACCCATTCCACATCGTCAATAAAGCCCATGCGCAGCATTTCGTCGGCTTCGTCGAGAACAAGATATTTAAGATAGTCGAGATCTAGGGTGCCTCGTTTGATGTGATCGATGACGCGGCCTGGCGTGCCCACGACAACATGGGCCGCGCGACGCAGCTGCTTGAGCTGAATTTGATAGCTTTGCCCGCCATAGATGGGCAATACGTGGAAGTCATTAAGGTGCTTGCCATAGCCCTGAAAAGCTTCTGCAACCTGTAGGGCCAGCTCACGGGTGGGGGCCAACACTAGCGCTTGAGGGCGATTATTGCGGGTATCTATATGGGTCAGCACAGGAAGGGCGAAAGCAGCCGTTTTACCTGTACCCGTTTGGGCCTGACCGATGATGTCGCGGCCTTCTAGCAACGGCGGAATCGTCTGCGCTTGAATGGGGGTAGGCGTCTCGTAACCCGCGTCGTTTAACGCTTGTAATACGGGAGGAATGAGGGCAAGATCTTGAAAGGATTGCTCGGGAGTGGACATGTTTGGGGAAGAAAAAAGAAGCTACGACTACGCTCGGCACTAGAAACAGGTGCTAAAAAGCGGGCATTAGAAGCGGGCACCCTAATCTGATGCACCTGATTTAATACGTCTGAATTAATACGCCTGATTTAACACGACAGGGTCGGTAAACGAAATTGGCACGCTAGGTTATGTGGGCATTCGGTTGGCTTTGCAGAGCAGAGGCATTCGGTGTAAGAAAGGGGCAATCTTAAAAAGGTCGGCACCATTAGGATGCGTGTGGATGCGTAAATATTGACGAGTTATTTGACGAGTCAATTTATTCAAATCGGGCTATCTTCTGCGTCGATTCTATGTTTTATGTAGATCTATGTTTTATATAGATAATCGACTGAAGGCTTTAAGCATACCGTGCCCTACCCATTACAGACTAGCCACCCGTAGCATTCGTTACCCTGCCATCCAAATTGCACTGGTCTGTGTCGCTTGTTTTGACTAAAAATTATGGACTGAACTGGTTGTGATTCTGGCAGAGCGCTACGACATTATTCGACCTTTGGCTCAGGGCGGCTTTGGCAAAACGTTTTTAGCCTGCGATCGCTATCTGCCCAGCCATCCCTACTGTGTTATCAAACAGCTGCACCTAACGCAGGCGACGCCCAGCACACTCAAAACCGCGCAGCGCCTGTTCAATCTAGAGGCCGAGACCCTCTATAAACTGGGGACGCATAGCCAAATTCCATCACTGCTAGCACACTTTGAGCAGGCAGGGGAGTTTTATCTTGTTCAAGACTATATAGAGGGGCCGCTACTCGAGGCAGAACTGAGTGAGCTAACAGGAAGCATTCTGAGCCGGGTAGATTATGTTCAATCGCTGCTCAAGGAACTCTTGAGCGTTTTATCTTTTGTTCATCGACATGACGTTATCCATAGAGATATCAAACCCAGCAATTTGATTCGTCGAATGGGAGATAACCAAATTGTCCTTATAGACTTTGGGGCAGTAAAGGCGATCGCGACAACTCAACCCCTTTCCACTATCTCCATCGGCTCTTCGGGCTACATTGCCCCAGAGCAGCAGGCAGGTAGGCCTTGTTTGGCAAGCGATCTTTACGCTGTTGGAATTATTGCGCTACAGGCGCTAACGGGCCTATCTCCTCAGCTGTTTTCTACTGATGCGACCACAGGAAGGTTATCTCTTTTGGAGATAGTCGGTGAGTTAGAAGGGTCCCAGCTATTTCTATTTCTTGAAAAGCTGTTACATCCCTATGCGAGCAATCGATTTCCAGATGCGTCTACTGCACTAGAGTCTCTCATAAATATCTTTGCGTCTTCCTCTTCTTCTTGGCATTCACCAAAGGGCATCACGCAGCAAAACAGCCCTTTCCCAACCACAACCCTGCGCCGAGCAGAGAATCGTCTAAGCACAGATCAACCAACAGATCACAAAGACATCTCTACTACGCTTGCACCTCAAACACCTGTTCTGCAATCCTTCTCTCCTACTCAGCTGCGCAACCGCCAAGCACTGCTCAACAAAGTTCACAGATTCTGGATTCAAGGCGTCCTTCATCACTCCTTACACGGACAAGTGCTGCTAACGCTCGGATTAGAAGAGCGTGCAACCGCGTTAGCCTTACCTTGGAATATTAGCTACCAGTCTGACACCTCGTCAGCTCAACCCATTGCCGCCGACACGCGCATATCAGACATCTTCCAACAAATGGGGGAAGGGCGATCGCTTCTAATTTTGGGCGAACCTGGCGCAGGGAAAACCACCACGCTACTCACTCTCACCCAAGACTTATTACAGCAGAGCGATATCTCAAAGCGTATTCCAGCTGTTTTTAATCTTTCATCTTGGACGGGCGAGCCGATAGAACAGTGGCTAGTGACAGAGCTCAAGAGTAAGTATCAAATTCCGAAAGCGATAGGCACAGAATGGGTGCAACAACAACAGCTTTTACTATTGTTAGATGGCCTTGATGAAGTTCGCCCAGATAGGCAAACCAGCTGTGCAACAGCAATCAATCAGTTCTATCAAAATTACGGGCCAGAGATAGTGGTGTGCTGCCGCATTAAAGACTATGAGGCAATGGGTGAGAAGCTCGGCTTTCAGAGTGCTATTTATGTGCGATCGCTCACCGATGCTCAAATTTGGAAATATCTCAATCAAAGTGAAACCGGACTAACGGGGCTGAAGTCTTTGTTGGGAAAAAATGTAACTGACAATCGAAAGCGCGATCCGGAAAATCCCTCTCTGCTAGATTTAGCGCGATCGCCCCTCATCCTCAATATCATGACCCTCACCTACCAAGGCATCAGCGCCGCAGATATTCCAGCACTCACCCAAACCAGCAGCTCAGCCTACACCCACCAGCTGTTCTCCGCCTACATTGCGCGCATGTTCCAGCGCCGTCTCACCACGTCCTCACCCTACAGCGAAGCCCAAACGCTGCAGTGGCTCCATAACTTAGCGATACAGCTAACCGCCGCCTCTCAGACCGTATTCCTCATAGAGCAAATGCAGCCCCTAGAGTGGCTCATCTCCCGGAGATCTCGCATACTGTATGCGGTTCTTTTTTGGACGTGCTTTTTTGTGGTGTCAGCGACCATTGGCTATTTTGTCGTGAGTCATCGCTCACTGCCATTAGCTTTGTTGATCGGCGCAGTTTTGTGCGCGAGAATGTTTGGGACATATCGCATTGTTCCAGCGGAGTCTTTTCGGTGGTCTTGGAAAAAAGCGCGGCGAGCTTTTTTGCTAGGGTTGACGATAGGGCCAGCGGTAGGTTGGCTGTTAAAGGTCGGTTTTGTTTATATATTTGGTGAGGCTTACTGCGTTTTTGATCAGGCCTGTTTATTTGATAAAAGCGCAGTAGGGCTTGGGTTTGGCCTCACGCTTGGCATTACCTACGGGATTATTCGCGGTCTCAGCGGCGAGCGCATTGCCGTGAGAACAAAGCCCAATCAAGGGATGCGACAGTCGGCAAAAAATGCGATTTTGTTTGCGGTGGTGAGTGCGATCGCCCCACCCTTTGTGGCTCTTTTCCTCAAATACACCTCTCCCTATTTTTGGACGGCTGCCGGTCTTTCATTCGGTCTAGCGATGGGCGGCGGTGAAGCAGTTGTTAAGCACGGCATCCTCCGCTTTGTTTTATTTTGTCAGGGCCGCATGCCCTGGAACTATGCCAAGTTCCTAAACTACGCAGCTGAACGTATCCTTCTGCAAAAAGTTGGCGGTGGCTATATTTTTATCCATCGACTGTTGCTTGAGCATTTTGCTAAAGTTTCTTTAGCAGAGGCTCCTTTTGCAGAAGTTCCTTTGGAGAAAGGCACTGAGTCTGATAAACACATTGTCTGATAAATACATTGTCTGATAGATACATTGATTGAAGGTCACAGTAGCAATCGCTGCCAAACATGTATTGCTTGGTAGTGCCCACCCATCCCCAAAGGGCAAGGAATATTCGAGACTGGTTGAATCATCACAAACAACCGGTTCAATTATGGAACTCTACGCCCGGATTGAACAAATCCTAAAAAGGGGTCTAAAGCTTAATGAGACTGTAGAGTAAGGTCAGCAATTGGCTATAAGATAAGCGTCGAGAGCTGTGCTTGCATGGAGAAAAGATGTTGACTATTCGTGAAGCCAATAGCAACGATGAGCGAGTAGTTGCACGGCATCTGCGCTCAATCTTTTCAGAATTAGACTTTCCCGAGGAGTCTATCAAAAAGGACTGGCTAGAAAGAACCTCTCGGTTTATTGATCGCGCCCACCAGGAGCTGAGCTACAGATGCTTTGTCGCAGAGATACAGGGTAAGATTATTGGCTCTGCAAGCTGCCAGATATTGGAGCTGTATCCAATGATCAGCAATGCCTATCAAAAAGGCTATATTTGGGGCGTATATGTTGAGCCAGCTTATCGAAGACAAGGGATTGCCACAACGTTGATGAGCCAAGCCTCCAGCTATCTGAAGGAGATAGGCTGCACACAAGTTGTTTTACATGCTTCTGAAGTGGGTAAGCAGCTTTATGCCAGTCTGGGCTATCAAGAGAGTAATGAAATGGTTCTGACTCTTGGCTAAGAAAGCATCCAGCTTCTGAGTAGTTACCGAGAGCGCAAATACTCAAGCAATATAATTTGAGGTGGGTTTCTAGTCTTCAGATCTGTGATCGCCATTCTGAGATAGGTTCTCCATCTTCTGATACGAATTAGGGATATGCGGCCAAATCAGGCACCCATTAAGCAGGCACCCATTAAGCAGGCACAATCGTGATATAGCAACCGCCATACTCGCTATCAGCGAGCACAAGATCGAACTCAAAACCAAAGCCACAGAGCCATTGGATCATCACTGCCGCAATCTTTGGCTTGCTCTGATGGTGCTCGTTCGCCTTCAACCGAGCTTTCGGCTTATATTGCTTCTGTCGAGTGAGTTAGGACATTAATGATCGCTAGAAGTCTTACACGACGACAGCTCACTCAACTAGCAAAGTGCATAGGCGCTAGCCTTCTCCGCGAGTATACATCCGCACTTTGCTATGTATTCAAACGTAAGACTGACAGAAGGTTGAGCGCGTTAGGTGTGCTACCGCTTCTAATACAATAACAACTCCGACAACATCACATTTTTAATAACTGAGGTGGTCCTGTAGGGCTTTTACGGCAAGCTCATTATCTTTAAGGGATTTAATCGCGGCCAAGGTTGCCTTTGCCCCTGCAATAGTTGTCACAATGGGCAGCTTATATTCCAAAGCGCTACGGCGAATAATGCGATCATCTTCCTGAGCAGCTTCACCCACAGGCGAATTGACCAACAGCTGAATCTGTTGGTTTTTCAGCGCATCGCCAACGTGAGGGCGCCCTTCATGAATTTTGAGTACTTTCTCTACCTCAAGGTTGGCCGCCTTCAGCGTTTGATAGGTGCCGCTAGTAGCAATGAGCTTGAAACCCAACTCAATGAAACCCTCAGCAACCGGGACAATCCCCGCTTTATCTCGGTCGTTCACCGAGATAAAGACCGTGCCAGATTCGGGGAGCTGTTGGCTGGCTGCGAGTTCGGCTTTGGCATAAGCTTGACCAAAACTGGTGTCGATGCCCATCACCTCGCCAGTAGAGCGCATTTCAGGGCCAAGGAGAATGTCTGTTTTGGGGAACTTGTTGAACGGCAGCACCGCTTCTTTGACAGACGTATGGGGGGGCACAATCTCTTCAGTGATGCCAAGTTCAGCGAGGGTTTGGCCCGCCATTACGCGCACGGCAATTTTCGCCAGCGGTGAGCCGGTTGCTTTAGAGACAAACGGCACCGTGCGCGAGGCCCTGGGGTTGGCTTCAATGATGTATACGGTATTACCTTGGATAGCGTACTGAATATTCATCAAGCCAATCACTTTAAGGCGCTTGGCAAGCTTGTATGTCCAGTCACGAATGGTAGCAAGCGCGGCATCTGACAGTGAAACGGTAGGCAGAGAACACGCTGAGTCACCGGAGTGAATGCCGGCTTGCTCAATGTGTTCCATAATGCCCCCAATGACGGCGATGCCGGTGCGATCGCACACCGCATCCACATCCACCTCCACCGCATTGGCCAAAAATTTATCGATTAAAATCGGATGGTCTGGCTCCACCTGCACCGCCGTGGTCATATAGCGCTTGAGATCCGCATCGGAATAGACAATCTCCATCGCCCGCCCGCCAAGCACGTAGCTAGGGCGCACCACCACCGGATAGTCGATGTCTTGTGCGATCGCCAACGACTCATCAAAACTCCGCGCGATTCCGTTAGGCGGCTGACGAATATCCAGCTCCCGCAAAATCTGCTCAAAACGCTCACGATCTTCTGCCGCATCAATGGCATCTGGAGAAGTCCCCCAAATTTGAGTCTTAATCGCCTCATTTTCAGGATCATTCAAATACGTTTGCAGCGGCACCGCTAACTTCAGCGGCGTCTGCCCGCCGAATTGAACAATCACCCCATCTGGGTTTTCGGCTTCAATAATGTTGAGCACATCTTCTTTTGTGAGCGGCTCAAAATAAAGGCGATCGCTCGTATCATAATCCGTCGAAACCGTCTCCGGATTTGAGTTCACCATAATGGTCTCGTAGTCATCGGCCTGCAGCGCAAACGACGCATGACAGCAACAATAGTCAAACTCAATGCCCTGCCCGATCCGGTTCGGCCCACCGCCCAAAATCATCACCTTGCGCCGATCTGAGGGCAGCACTTCGCTCTCGGCTTCGTAAGTGGAATAGTAATAGGGTGTGAACGATTCAAACTCCGCTGCACAAGTATCCACCATTTTGTATACCGGCGTCACCCCCAAAGACTTACGGTGAGCGCGCACGGTGTCTTCGGTGGTCTTTGTGGCAAAGGCAATTTGGCGATCGCTAAAGCCTTCTTCTTTAATCGCCTGCATCTGCGCCTGGGTAATCGCTGCCAGCGGCGTGCGCTTAATAAACTTTTCCACGCTCAGCAGCTTTTGAAACTTATCTAAAAACCAAGGATCAATCGCCGTCAGCTCATAAATCTCTTCGACAGTGAGACCGAGCTGCATGGCGTGACGCAACACAAAAATGCGCTCTGGATGGGGCCGGCGCAGATCAGATTGAACTTGAGAGAGCGTCGGCAGCTTTTCAGATTGGTCACAGCCCCAGCCAGCCCGTCCGGTTTCTAGCGATCGCAGCGCCTTCTGAAAAGACTCATTAAACGTGCGACCAATCGCCATTGCCTCGCCCACCGACTTCATCTGAGTCGTCAGTGTCGAAGACGCGCCTGGAAACTTCTCAAACGCAAAGCGCGGCACCTTGGTTACCACATAGTCAATGGTGGGCTCAAAGCTCGCAGGCGTCTTCTGGGTAATGTCGTTCGAGATTTCATTCAGGCGGTAGCCCACCGCCAACTTAGCGGCAAATTTTGCGATCGGGAAACCGGTCGCCTTCGAGGCCAGCGCCGATGAGCGCGACACCCGAGGGTTCATCTCGATCACGATGACATCCCCCGTCTCCGGATTCACCGAAAACTGAATATTCGAGCCGCCCGTTTCAACGCCAATCTCGCGAATGATCTTAATCGACGCATCTCGCAACCGCTGATATTCCTTATCCGTCAGCGTCTGCGCCGGGGCCACCGTAATCGAATCACCCGTGTGCACACCCATCGGATCGATATTTTCAATCGAGCAGATAATCACCACATTATCCGCCAGATCACGCATGACCTCTAGCTCGTACTCTTTCCAACCGAGCAGAGACTGCTCGATCAAAATCTGCGAGACCGGACTCGCTTCCAACCCCGAGCGAGAGATCGTCTCAAACTCTTCTTGGTTATAGGCAATGCCGCCGCCACTGCCACCCATCGTAAAGGCCGGACGAATAATCAGTGGGTAGCTACCAATTTCTTTGCCGATAGCCCGGGCTTCATCCATGGTTTCCGCCAAACCAGAGGGGCACACGCCTACTCCAATTTTGACCATGGCTTCTTTAAACAGCTTGCGATCCTCCGCCTTTTCAATCGCAGCTAGCTTGGCACCAATCAGCTCCACACCGTGCTTTTCCAGCGCGCCGCTTTTAGCTAGCTCCACCGCTAGATTCAGAGCTGTTTGCCCGCCCATGGTCGGCAGCAGGGCGTCCGGCTTTTCCCGCGCAATGATCTTCTCCAGCAGAGGCGCAGTCAGGGGCTCAATGTATGTGCGATCCGCAATTTCAGGATCGGTCATAATCGTGGCTGGGTTGGAGTTTACCAAAACCACTTCGTAGCCTTCTTCCTTGAGGGCTTTACATGCTTGGGTGCCAGAGTAGTCAAATTCGCAGGCTTGGCCAATTACGATAGGGCCAGAACCAATCAGCATGATCTTGTTGAGGTCACTTCGGCGGGGCATAGAAAACCTGAATAGGGCGGCGATTAAAACCAAATAAATCCAAATCATTTTAGAAGGTTTTGGATAAAGTTTTAGGGTCTCAAATAGCGAAATCGAGAGAAATGATAAAGGTTCCTAATAGCTGACCCGACCAAAAACCCCTGAATCGATCCGCAAAAAGACATGATGGCGTAATAGACTAGGGAGGTTGTTAGTAATAATTATTGTCAACAAGCATTCATGTGATGCTTGGACACTTTGTAAAAGCATGAAAAAAAGTAGGAATTGGCTATCGGTTGCTACCGTCTCGGCGGCCGCTCTGTTAAGTGCTGGGCTAGTGGCCTGTCAGGGTCAATCCACCCCAGATGCCTCAACCTCCGACGACTCAACGTCTGGGGCAGCGTCCGGCGCAAACAGTGTGGTCAACATCTATTCGGCCCGTCACTACGATGTGGATGAAGTGCTCTACGATCGCTTCACAGACGATACGGGCATTGAAGTCAACATCTTAGAAGGCAAGCCCGACGAGCTGATTGAGCGGATTAAAAATGAAGGCGCTCAAAGCCCCGCCGATGTCTATATGGCTGTTGATGCGGGCCGTTTGTGGCGTGCCCAAGAGGCTGGAATTTTTCAAGGCGCAGAATCTGAAGTGCTCAAAGGCGCCGTACCCGAAAGTTTGAGATCGCCCAATGACGAATGGTTTGGCCTCACCAGCCGTGCTCGCGTATTGGTCTACAACAGCGCAAACGTAGATCCGGCCGAGCTATCGACCTATGAGGCACTAGCGAACCCAGAGTGGAACGGACGGGTGTGCGTGCGCAGTTCTAGCAACGTCTACAACCAGTCCCTTGTGGGGTCAATGGTAGAAACTATCGGCCCAGAAGCCACTGAAGCGTGGGCAAAAGGCCTAGTCGCTAACTTTGCCCGTCAGCCCGAAGGCGGCGATGTCGATCAAATCAGAGCCGTGGCGTCTGGGCTATGTGATGTAGCCATTGTCAATCACTACTATTGGGCCAGACTGGCTAAATCCGACGATGCTGATAATTTAGAAGCGATCGCCAAAACCGCTGTCTTTTTCCCCAACCAAGACGATAGGGGCACCCACGTTAATGTCAGCGGGATGGGCTTGGTCAAAGATGCGCCAAATCGGGAAAATGCGATCGCCTTCATGGAGTATCTTGTCAGCGCAGATGTGCAAGAAATCTTTGCAGAAACCAACAACGAGTATCCTGTCGTGCCAGGAGTAGAGGTGGATCCGGTGGTCGCTGAGCTGGGTGAGTTTAAAGTGGACGAAGTAAATGTGTCTTCTTACGGGCGCAACAATCCTGAAGTGAATGAGATTGTGGACCGGGCTGGCTGGCAGTAGGCTAACAAGCAGATAGGATCACACGCTATGATATTCACGATTCCGGAGGTACTGTCTGCTGAGGCGGTTTCAAGTTTGGTAGAAAAGCTTGAGGCCGCTGAAATAGTAGCCGGCAAAACAACCGCAGGCTGGCACGCCAAAACAGTGAAGAACAACCAGCAGCTTGCCCATGCACCGGCTGCGCCTTTGATAGAAGAAATGCGGCAGTTGTTGCTTAAGCATCCTTTGTTTCAGGCAGCAGCGCGCCCCAAACGCATTCACACTGTCCGCTTTAACCGTTACACAAACGGCATGAACTACGGACGGCATACGGACAATGCCTTGATGAATGGCTTTCGCTCTGATCTCTCTTTTACGCTGTTTCTCTCTGATCCTGACACATATGAGGGGGGCGAATTGACAGTAGAAGGGCTAGATAGTGAACAGCCTTACAAGCTTCCAGCGGGGTCTGTGATTGTTTATCCGTCGTCGAGTTTGCATCGTGTAAACGCGGTAACGAGTGGGGTGCGCTGGGCTGCGATTGGCTGGGTGCAGAGCCAGATTCGGAGCCATGAACAAAGAGAGATTTTGTTTGAATTGGATACGGTCAGGCGATCGCTCTTTAGCCAGTATGGGAAAACCAACGAGTTTGACCTCATCAGCAAAAGTCTCAGTAATTTGCTGCGCCAGTGGGTGGAGTAGCCGCTTCATCCACTGGCGCAGCATGCTGCGCCCCTACTACGTGTCTTAACTATCCTCGAAATATCACTTGAAGTTATGGCCTCACCTAATTCTAAGACTGCTGTTCTATCCTGTCAGAACATTACAAAAAGGTTTGAGAAAGGCGCTGCTCCGGCGGTGAATCAGGTGAGCTTGGCCCTAAATAAGGGAGATTTATTGGGTCTGCTGGGGCCATCGGGCTGCGGAAAAACCACCCTATTGCGATTGATTGCAGGTTTTGAAATTCCTGAAAGTGGAGACATTGAGCTAGCCGAAACCTCTGTGTGTAGCAGCAAAGCATTTGTGCCACCAGAGCGTAGGCAAGTGGGCGTGGTGTTTCAAGACTATGCACTGTTTCCACACCTAAACGTCTTTGAGAATGTGACCTTTGGCCTGAAGCAGCTTTGTCGCCGAGGTCAGCTCCCTAAAAAACAAATTAAGATACTGGCCCAAGAATCTCTGAATCTGGTGGGCCTTTCTGACATGGGAAAGCGATATCCCCATGAGCTATCGGGCGGGCAACAGCAGCGAGTGGCGCTAGCCCGCGCACTGGCCCCCAAACCGCCTTTGGTCCTATTAGATGAACCATTCAGCAATCTAGACGTGCAGGTGCGACTCCGGCTGCGTCAAGAAGTCCGAGACATTCTCAAGAATGTGGGCGCATCCGGTATTTTTGTCACGCACGATCAGGAAGAGGCACTGGCGATTTCTGATCGGGTAGCGGTGATGCAAAATGGCTATCTCGTGCAGGCGGATAGACCAGAAGATATTTATCAGCATCCGGCCACCCGCTTTATTGCTGAGTTTGTCACCCAGGCTAACTTCATTACCGCAACCCATCAGCAACAAGGCTGGGTAACAGAGTTAGGCCCCTTAAATCGCAGCCTTTGCAACGACGACGTTAACTGCGCCGATGGCGATTTGATGGTGCTGCAGGAAGATTTGCGGCTGCGGGCAGATGAAAATGGCTCGCTAATCGTGAAAGGGCGTCAGTTTTTGGGCCGAGAATATCAATATGCACTGCTATCGCCGTCTCAGCAGGTGTTTCAGGCACGCACAGCAGCCAGTCAGCGATTTGAGATGGGCGATCGCGTAAGTGCAGACATTGTGGGCGATCGCATTCGCTTTTTTCCAAACCAGGGTCAGCCCACAACGATGGAAGTAATGCCATAGCCAGGATCTACTGTTTTAAAGCGCTAACGGCCTCATACAGCCACCGCCATTTCACAAACGATTCTCGACACAGCTTCTACACTCATATAGCTTCTAAACTCACATAGCCTCAAGTCCGAAAACGGCGAGACACAGGCCTAAACGCAGCCTATGCTGAAAGCAGCCATCGTCCACATGGGTTCAAGCTATGATGACCCACGAACAGCACTATCACGCCATTCTCAGCCGCGATCGCCGATTCGACGGCATCTTTTTCGTTGGCGTTTCTAGCACCGGCATCTACTGCCGCACCGTCTGCACCGTCAAAGCACCTAAATCTGAAAACTGCCGGTTCTTTCAGAGTGCCGCTGCGGCTGAGAAAGCAGGCTATCGTCCCTGTTTGAGATGTCGGCCAGAACTCGCACCCGGACGGTCAAAAGTAGATACGGTGGAGCGTTTGGCAGCTGCAGCCGCTAGCCGAATTGAGGCCGGGGCACTGGTAAAACAATCAGTGAGCGCATTGGCCCATAGTTTGGGCGTGAGCGATCGCCACTTGCACCGCGTCCTCCAACAAGAATTCGGCGTCTCTCCTATTCAGCTGGCCCAAACCCAGCGGCTTTTGCTGGCCAAACAGCTCCTCACCGACACCCATCTCACCGTTGCAGAAATCGCCTTCGCCAGCGGATTCTCTAGTGTCCGTAGGCTCAATGCCCTTTTCCAACAGCACTACCACCTCCAGCCTTCTTCGCTACGTAAGCGCCAGCCCCCCTCCCTTCGCGAAAAAAAGACAACAGAACAAGATTTTATTTGCTGTGAGCTAGCCTATCGGCCTCCATTCGATTGGGCCTCACTCCTGAGCTTTCTGCAGGTCCGCACTGTTGCTGGCGTAGAAGTGATTAAAGACAACACTTACGCTCGAACAGTCTGCATCGGCAAGCATCGGGGCTGGATTCGAGTATCTTCTATTTCTGAGCAAAACAAACTTCGCGTAGAGCTTTCTAGCTCACTTATTGCCGTCATTCTCCCCATTCTCAATCGCACCAAATTTCTGTTTGATTTAGCCGCAGACCCAACGGCTATCTCCATAAGGCTGGGCGAGCTAGCCAAACAGCATCCAGGCCTACGCATACCCGGTGCCTTCGATGGCTTTGAGGTAGCGGTTCGCGCCATCTTAGGTCAGCAGGTCACTGTCAAAGCCGCCACGACCCTCATGGCCCGGTTTGTTCAAGCGTTTGGCACCCCAATGACAACGCCCATTGAAGGGCTCACACATCTCACACCCACCGCTGCACAAATTGCTGAAGCAACCCCCGATGACATCGGCAAGCTGGGGATTGTATCGATGCGAGTCAAGGCAATTCAAGCGATCGCCCAAGCGCTCACCCACCAGACGCTGCGGCTAGATCCTCACGCACCGATAGCAACCACCGTCACCCAACTCAAAGCCTTTCCCGGCATCGGTGACTGGACAGCGCAATATGCCGCCATGCGAATCCTTGCCGATCCAGATGCATTTCCGGCAGGTGATTTGATGCTACAAAAAGCACTGAACAGTCGTAAGCCCAAAGAACTCTTAAAAATTGCAGAAAGCTGGCGACCTTGGCGAGCTTACGCGGCAATGCATGTCTGGAAATCTGTTGATAGTGCTAAACCACATTCAAATATGAAAAGTAAAGAAACAACCATACGTCAAGAAACAACCGTATACTTTACGTGGATACAAAAGAGTCCGGTCGGTGAAATATTGCTAACCAGCGATGGGCGATCGCTCACTGGCCTATACCTACAAGGGCAAAAACATTTTCCTCTCCAAACCCACACATGGGAAAAATCAGCCGTGGCCGAACCCTTCGGCCTAGTCAAACAACAGCTCATCGAATACTTCTCTAATCAGCGCCAGTCTTTTGACTTACCGCTGGCGGCCAAAGGCACTGAGTTTCAGCGGAGCGTGTGGAATCTGCTACCCACTATCCCCTATGGTGAAACGGTTTCTTACGGGAGCCTCGCTCAAAAGCTGGGCAAACCGGGCTCATCTAGAGCCGTCGGCGCAGCGAATGGGCGAAATCCTATTTCCATTATTGTTCCATGTCATCGAGTCATCGCTGCGAACGGAAAACTCACGGGCTACGCAGGCGGCATAGATCGCAAGCAGTGGCTACTTGCCCATGAGAAAGGACTGTTTGAGCAAAGCACAATCCATGGATTGGACGATGTACAACAAACTTCTCTAGTTTAGTTGGGTAGGAATTTTAGTTTAGGCAGTTAGGAGTTTTAGTTTTTAGTTGGGCAGCAATTTTAGTTTTAGTAGGGATAGTTGTTGTAGACATTTGGAGCTCTACCAGAGACCTAGTAAGTCTGATAATCTTTTGAGGTTAGCTCGCAGGATAGCCCCATCATGACCGAAGCCGCATCAACAGCCACTGCTCCCACTCCCCCCTCCACCGAACCAAACTCTCGTATTGAAAAAGATTCAATGGGCGAGTTAGAGATTCCTAACAGTGCTTACTACGGCATCCAAACCCTGCGGGCAATTCAGAACTTTCCGATTAGCGGTCTCAAACCCTTAGAAACCTACGTAGATGCCTGCTTACTGATTAAAAAAACCACCGCGATCGCCAATGGTGAACTGGGCTGCATTCCCCAAGATATCAGCGAGGCCATTGTTCAAGCCAGTAACGAAATTCTCAACGGTGCACTGCGCGATCAGTTTGTGGTGGATGTCTATCAGGCAGGCGCGGGCACGTCTCACCACATGAACATCAATGAAGTCCTTGCCAATCGCGCTCTAGAAATTCTCGGAGACCAAAAGGGTAACTACAGCCGGGTTAGTCCGAATGACCATGTGAACTACGGTCAATCGACTAACGATGTGATTCCCACAGCCATTCGAGTCGGTGGTATTCTGGCTTTAGAGCATGCTCTGTATCCAGCTTTAGAAAGCGTGATCGCCACGCTCCAAGCCAAAGCCGACGAGTTTCAAAGCGTCGTTCGCTCAGGGCGCACCCACATGCAAGATGCCGTCCCAGTGCGCCTTGGCGAAGGCTTCCGCGCTTGGCAGCATATCCTCACTGGGCATCAATCTCGCATCCAAGCCGCCGCGCAAGAACTCGCCGTGCTGGGCCTTGGCGGTAGCGCCACCGGCACGGGGCTAAATACACATCCCCAATACCGCTTTCGCGTCTGTGCGCTGCTTACCGACTACCTCAAGCAGCCCATCGCCAGTGCGCCACATCTCATGGCTGCCATGCAGAGTATGTCTCCTTTCGTTGCCGTTAGCAGCGCCCTGCGAAATCTCGCTCAAGACCTGGTCAAAATCTCTCATGATTTGAGATTGTTGGACTCTGGCCCTAAAACAGGTCTCAAAGAGATTCAGCTTCCACCCGTACAGCCCGGATCGTCCATTATGCCCGGAAAGTACAACCCAGTGATGGCTGAGATGACTTCTATGGTGTGCTTTCAAGTGATGGGCTACGACAGTGCGATCGCCCTCTGCGCCCAAGCTGGCCAGCTAGAGCTTAACGTCATGATGCCGCTAATTGCATATAACCTCATCCACAGCATTGAAATTTTAGGCAACACTGTAGAAGCGCTCGACACCAAGTGTTTGCAAGGCATTACCGCTGTACCTGAGCGCTGTATGGGCTACGCAGAAGGAAGTTTGGCGTTAGTAACGGCTTTAAATACGCATATTGGATATTTAAATGCTGCCGCGATCGCCAAAGAATCTCTCGAAACGGGCAAACCCCTCCGTCAGCTAGTTCTCGAACATAATTTAATGGATGAAGCGACCCTCAACGAAGTATTAGATCTACAGAAAATGAGTCAGATAATCTCTTCCTAACCACAAAACCGTTAACGTGCAGTTTTTGTAGGCATGGCCGCCTTTGCAAACCTATCTTTAGAAATAGCAAAAATCTCAGTGGCTCTCTGCATTTCACAGGGTCGCTGAGATTTTTTCTAAGGCTGACTAAGCAATGGTCAAAACCTGCAATCGGTTACTTGAGCCGCTGGCATGTTCTGTCTAAATCGTCAGGCAAATACAGCTCTGGCCCAGTAATCAGCTCTATATCTCGTTGAGTATAAAGGCAGCTAGAAACAATAGTTTCCTCTTCTAAAGTCATGCGTGTATCAACTCGGCAGCGATCACCATCCCAACCCCGGATAGTTTCGGCAGCACCCGGCAGAGGAAAGTCGTTCAACACGATAGGAGAACAGCTGATTAAGTTTGATTGATAGCGATCAAACGCATCTGAAAACCCAGAAGCTTCCATCTCCTCCTCAAATGCCTGCATCTCTTGCAATACAGTTTCCATAGATTGATTAAACTGCCGCAGCGCTTCTGTATCTTCCTCTATCTGATGAAGAAATTCCTCCATCTCTGCTGGCTGCGCCTGTACAGGCAACGTCAAATAACCAGTCAGCAGAGATAATATTGGCAGGGCTAATACCTTAAGTACACTGAAATACGTTTGGGTTGCCATCAGAACTCATTTTTCTAATTTATTAGCCGTATACTTCCCAAAATGGCTAGCCTTTCGGCACAACAACATCTACAAAACAGCGTTCTATCCACCTAATCTTACCTAGGACGTCATCGATGCATCACTTGCCCCTTTCAATAGACATATCTCAATTATCCGTAATCTAACGGTCATGCTCAGATGAAATTCATACCTACCTTAGGAAGTGGATTTGCGAGAAAAACCAGCTATGACTCTTTTCAAAACAACAACAACTGTGGCGGGAATAAATCTGCTCATGCTTTTAGGAGCCATCATTGTACCGGCAATCGCAGAACAAACCCACTCTCCAATTGGGCAAACATTTCCAGGTCGGCGGATTAGCGGTAGAACTCGTTGCGACTGTGTCGGCAAGCCCACGGTTGTTGCCCTTATCCCATCAAATAATATGGCCATAACAGCCAGTAGCCAGCCGGCTCTCTATTTCTTAGTTTCAGACTCAGACCGGGCCTATCCCCTAGAATTCTCTCTTCACGATTCAGAAGAGAACATCATTTACAAAGCGGTTCTCACCCCTCCAGAAAATCCAGGCATGGTTGAGGTTCAGCTTCCGCAACAAGCATTACAGCCTAACGAGAATCATCTTTGGGCGCTTTCATTAGTCTATGATGCAGAAAATCCAATACAAAATGTTGTTGTTTCAGGCTATTTGCGACAGGTTACGCCCGAGCATCCTAGTCTCGCGAATGCTGTTAGTATGAGCAACGACCAGAGCGTGGAAGCAAGACTAACAATGGCAAACCGTTATCAGGCAGCTGGGCTTTGGAATGATACGGTTAGTGTGTTAGCCAAGCTACTTATTCAGTATCCCAACGACAGCCGTATTCGCACATCGTGGAATCAATTACTACGGTCTTTAGAGCAATAGTCCGGACAGAAAAAGGAGAGCAATAGTCAGAAAAGCCATTCGGGCATAGGGTTTAGTTAACACAACAAAACCACCAAAATGGCTATAACAGCTATCATACCGGGTCTACTGAACAAAGTAGGCCATTTAGCAAA
>JBCCOO010000079.1:0-22540 GCA_039025345.1 Cyanobacteria bacterium P01_D01_bin.105
AGACTCAACACGCTCGTTGAGAGGGGTTGCTAGCATAAAGATGATTTTTGATGGTGCTGACTCCACAAGGGGTCAGCCTTTTCTTGCTTCTATTTTCGCAAATTCGCTCTAGCGGTTCCCCGAACCTTCAGATGCGCCCGTTCAGGGGCGTGTCTTTGCGATGCGAGGTGCGATCGCATGGTCTACTTTCCCCTTGGCTTATCTGGTGGCGGGGCCACTAGCAGAGCATGTTTTTCAACCATTACTCACCGATACGGGCGTTCTCTCTCTCAGTCTTGGCCCGATGTTGGGCGTTGGAGAAGGCAGAGGTATTGGCCTGCTGTTTGTTGCCGTCGGCATTTTTATTATGGCAGTCACGCTGGCAGCATCCTACTATCCTCGCATTCGGTTTGTTGAAGATGAACTGCCAGATACCGTGCCCGACGCCTAATACAAGATGAAACCTCAAAAAGAGCAATGGATTCTATAACATCGGCTTCTCTACGATTCGTTTTTACGGCTCTGTAGGCATGACGAAAATTTCTCTCACATTTGCCCGCGCTGGTGCATTAAGCGCAAACATCACCGATGCTGCAATATCTTCTGGCATCAGCTTATCGGGCTTGGGCGTACTAAAGAATGCGGTGTTGACCATCCCCGGCGCAATTTCCGTACAGCGGCCTCCCCACTCATCCATTTCTGCCGCTAAGTTCAGGGCAAACCCTCGAACAAACCACTTAGAAGAACTGTAAATTGAGCCTTTATGATAGCTACGCCCCGCCATAGAACCCGTCATCAGAAAGTGGCCTTTGGCCTTGCGAAGGTGGGGCAAGGTGGCTTTAGCCGTCCACAATAAGCCATTAATATTAATGGCCAGCATCCGCTCCCACTCCTCCGGATCGCCATTTTCGGTACCGGGTGTGTTAATGCCAACGCCCGCATTCGCAAACGCAGCATCGAGCCGACCAAACCGTGCCACTAACTGTTCTACCGCTGAGTTTTGAACTTCCCGTTGGGTGGCATCACCCACAAAAATATCAACGTTGTCAGCCCCAAGGGTGTCTCGTAGCTCCACCAGCGCCTCTTCTCTTCGCGCCATTAGGCCCAACTTCCAGCCGCTATCAATCGCTGCGGTGGCGGTGGCACGGCCTATCCCACTAGATGCGCCCGTGATGAATAAAACTTTCTCCATATCTTCCGTTTCGTTCAAGTTTTCTATGAGATATACAACAACAGAAAAAGGCTTCAAGCAATTATCCCTTCAGATAGTTGCTTGAAGCATCTCTTACACATGAGCAGAGAGCAAATAGTCTTTAGGACACTATTTTGCGATCACTAAATCAAGCTCAACCAAATCAAGCTAAGAATCAAGGGTTCAATAACACGGCTATTTCACCACATCTCTTCGCCCTCATCCCCAGCCCTTCTCCCGAAAGGAGAAGGGATCTAAACTACGCCCTCTCCCGCTGGGAGAGGGTTGGGGTGAGGGCATCAAGTAGTCAAGCAATGGTCAACTTGTTTGATCATTGCTCTTAACCCAGATCAAAGCGATCCAAGTTCATCACTTTGTCCCACACAGCTACAAAGTCTTGAACAAACTTCTCTTTTGAATCTTCACAGCCGTAGACTTCAGCGATCGCCCTGAGCTGAGCGTTAGAGCCAAACACCAAATCAAACCGAGTGCCTGTCCACTTCACTGTGCCCGTTGCGCGATCGCGCCCCTCAAAGGCATCTTCAGCCTCGGAGACCGATTTCCACACCGTGCCCACATCCAACAAGTTTACAAAGAAATCATTGGTCAAGGCTTCTGGCCTATCCGTGAACACGCCATTCTGATTATTGTCAGCATTGGTGTTCAACACCCGCATGCCGCCCAGCAGCACCGTCATCTCAGTCGCACTCAAGGTCAATAGCTGAGCCTGATCCACCAGCAAGTTCTCAGCCGGAACTTGCTGCTCACTATTGAGATAGTTGCGGAACCCATCAGCCGTTGGCTCCAGCGGAGCAAAAGAAACAACATCTGTCTGCGCCTCAGAAGCATCCATCCGTCCAGGTGTGAAAGGCACTTTCAGATTGTTCACACCCGCATTCTTCGCAGCCTGCTCAATTCCGGCGCAGCTACCCAGCACAATCACATCTGCCAAAGAAACTCTCTTATTGCCAGGTTGTCCATTGTCAGACAGTCTGTTGTTGAAGTTAGCCTGAATCGTCTCCAGTGACTGCAACACAGCAGCCAACTGATCGGGCCGGTTTACCTCCCAATTTTTTTGTGGTGCTAGCCGAATCCGTGCGCCGTTTGCCCCACCGCGCTTATCAGAATTACGGAAGGTGGAAGCAGATGCCCATGCGACTGACACCAGTTGAGAAACCGAAAGCCCTGCTGCCAAAATCTGTTGTTTGAGCGCGTCAGCATCCTGTTCACTAATCAGCTCATGGTCAACTGCCGGAATCGGATCTTGCCAAATCAGCTCCTCTTCGGGTACTTCAGCGCCAAGATAGCGAACGCGTGGCCCCATGTCTCGATGCGTAAGCTTAAACCACGCACGAGCGAAGGCATCGGCAAACTGATCGGGGTTCTCATAAAACCGGCGTGAAATTGGCTCATAAATCGGATCCATTCTCATCGCCATATCCGCCGTCGTCATAATCGGCGCATGGCGAAGATTGGGATCGTGCGCGTCAGGTACTGCATCAGCAGCTTGCCCGCCCGCAGGCACCCACTGATGCGCCCCTGCCGGACTCTTGGTTAGTTCCCAATCATAGCCAAACAAATTCTCAAAATAGTTGTTGTCCCATGTTACAGGGTTGTTGGTCCAAGCCCCTTCAATGCCGCTGGTAATGGTATGAACACCCACACCAGAGCCAAAGGCATTCTTCCAGCCCAAGCCTTGCTCTTCCATACTCGCGCCCTCGGGTTCGCTGCCCACTAATGCAGCATCCCCCGCACCGTGGCACTTACCAAAGGTGTGTCCGCCTGCCACCAGCGCCACGGTCTCTTCGTCATTCATGGCCATGCGACCAAACGTCTCACGAATATCTCGCCCCGACCCCACTGGGTCCGGCTGACCGTTGGGACCTTCTGGATCCACGTAGATGAGACCCATCTTCACAGCGCCAAGGGGATTTTCCAGATCTCGCTCTCCGGTATAGCGCTTGTCATTGGTCAGCCATACGTCCTCATTCCCCCAATAAACATCGTCTTCCGGCTCCCAAATATCTTCGCGGCCACCGGCGAAGCCAAATGTCTTCAGGCCCATCGATTCTAGGGCGCAGTTACCCGCCAAAATCATCAAATCCGCCCAGGAGAGTTTGCAGCCATACTTCTGCTTGATGGGCCACAGCAATCGTCGCGCTTTATCTAGGTTGCCGTTATCGGGCCAGCTATTGAGCGGGGCAAAACGCTGGTTTCCGGTGACTGCGCCGCCGCGCCCATCGCCAATGCGATAGGTGCCCGCACTGTGCCATGCCATCCGAATAAACAGTGGCCCGTAGTGCCCGTAGTCCGCAGGCCACCACTCCTGAGAAGTTTGCATTAGGGCAAAAATGTCTTCTTTAACCGCGCTCAAATCAAGCGTCTTGAACGCTTCAGCATAGTTAAAAGTCTCTCCCATCGGGTTACATGAAGGAAGAATTTTTAGGTTCAGCTGCTGGGGCCACCAATCTTTATTCGATCTACCAGTGCCTGCCGTGAACTTAGGCGTGCCACCGGAAAAGGGGCATTTGGAGGCCAGTGTCTTTTCTGAAGCCAGCGTTTTTTCAGCGATCGCGCTTGCTTTTGGATCATTCGATTGAAAGCTGGTATCTGAGGTGCTCATGGTGGTGTCTCCTGTGAGGACAGTAAGGCGATTGTTGTGACAATTGCGTGAATCAACTAACCTTGCTCAAGCAAAAAAGATCAATCAAATGTATTTGGTCTAATGTATTGATCTAGATGCGTTCGGTTGATTTATCATGCCTTTCCAAGCAAAACATCTGATGATCAAGTCTGTTGAAAATCATCGTGACGCTCAGTAACGACTGCTCGCTAATAATAATCGTCGATTCAAAAGAACCAAGAAGTTTTCAGAAATTTTAACTAACGCTGTATCAGCATTTATAGCAATCGACGGATGAGTACTCTGCGAAAAGGCAAGGCCTACGTCGATTGTGGGTCGAGTTAGCGGCTGTAGCTAAACGGTTTCAGCAATGACTAATGTCCTAACTAACTCGACAGAAGCAATAGTATCAACATTTAATAATAGGCGACTTAACTGTTCGTTCATTAGAGCGCATAAAAGACTGTCTATTATTAAAAACACTCGCTAGTCTTCTAGGTAAACTCTCATAATAACGTTATCTTGAGCGTGACTTAGCGAGCCATTGGGCTGTGAGTGGCTTTATGTGAGCAGGGTGCCAGTTCTCCCGTATAGTATTAGTGGAACGACCTTACATCTCATGCCCGTTGCTTTTTCAGATCTTGCACTATTTAGTCTGCTAGGGATTACCGCAGGCACCCTGGCAGGAATGTTGGGTATTGGTGGCGGCATGGTTATTGTCCCAGGCCTGTTTTATTTATTTTCCGTCATTCACCTGCCTGAAGCCGCGCTGATTCATATGGCTGCAGGCAGTGCTATGGGCATTATGCTCTTCACCGCTTCGGCATCTACATGGTCGCACCATGCCAGGGGAGATGTGCAGTGGAACATTTTTAAGCAAGTCGTGCCCGGTATTGGTATTGGCGTGGTATCGGGCACTTTGCTTTCTAGCCACATAGACCCGCACTGGCTAGAAATTATTTTTGGGGTGTTTTTGCTGGTGGTTTCAAGCAGAATTTTGCTGACTTGGACGCCAAAATCTGATGAAGCGCACTCTGATGAAGCGCACTCTGATGAAGCGCGCTCGGAGGATATAAGCGAGGAAGATGGAGGCGAGGAAAATAAGCGAGCAGAAGATAATCGTCAGCCGCCTTCACGTCCTGTCGCTTCGGCCATTGGGAGCCTAATTGGGCTAAAATCTGGCATTTTGGGCATTGGCGGCGGCGCGCTCAGCGTGCCGTTTTTGCTGTATTGCGGTCTGCCCATGACGCACGCCAGCGGCACCTCAGCGGCCTTTACGCTTCCTATTGCGATTACAGGCACGTTGGCCTTTGGGCTGTTTGCCCCTACCGATGCTCAAATTCACTGGTCTACAGGATATATCTATTGGCCTGCGATCGCCTTAGTGGCTCCATTTACCGTACTCGGTGCACCGCTGGGTACGCTGCTCTCTCACCGAGTGCCTGCCAAATCGCTCAAGCGTTTATTTGCTCTGCTGCTATTAGGCGTGGGCAGCAAAATGATTCTGGGCAGCTTTGGTTAGGCTCGCCACTGTCAAGGGATTCTTTTGCACTGTTGGCTTTTCAGCCACGGGTAACTTGACGATAAATCCTCCTTCATCCAAGACCTGAAAGACCTTAACCCCGCTAGCCTGCTGTAATTGGCAAGCTCACGGTCATCGTTGTGCCTACTCCAAACTCAGACTCGCAGCGCAGCTTACCCCCGTGAGTCTCCACAATAATTTGATGACTAATGGCTAAACCTAAGCCCGTACCTTGGCCAACCTTTTTTGTCGTAAAAAACGGATCAAACATTGACTGTCGCACAGCCTCTGTAATGCCGCCTCCATTATCCGTAATACAGATGTGACAGTGGCGTTTATCACCCTTCAACTCACAGACCGTTTTAATTCGAATCTGCGGCTTCCGTATTGACTCCACATCCGCCTTTATATCCGTATCTTCTTGAGCAACATAACGAGCAAAATAATCATCCACCGCATCCACCGCGTTATCCAACAGATTAAAAATCACCTGATTAACCTGCGCCGGGAAACACTCCACCAGGGGCAACTCAGCATAGTCTTTAATAATTTCAATATCGCTACGGGTGGCATTGGCTTCCAGCCGATGATGAATCACTAACAGCGCGTTCTCTATCCCCTCATGCACATCCACCTGTTTTAGCCCTGTTTCATCCAACCGTGCAAAGCTTCTGAGCGAAGTCACAATATCTCGGATTCGCTCTGCGCCTACTTGCATAGAGCTATTGAGCTTTTTAAAGTCTGCCTCCACAAAGGGTAAATCAAGCTCTTCAAGCTCTGTTTGCACAGCCTCAGAAAGTTGTTCAGGCGGGACTTCTGCGCAAATTCGAGATAGCACACTAATTAAAGATTCAACATAATACTGAGTATGGGTAAGATTGCCTTGAATAAAATTTGCTGGATTGTTAATTTCGTGGGCAATGCCACCCACCATGCGCCCCAAGCTAGACATCTTTTCAGACTGAACTAGCTCTGTTTGAGTGCGCTTAAGCGAAGCGAGCATCTCAGTTAGCTCGTGGGTGCGAGCGGCCACTTTACCTTCTAAGTTTCGATAGGCCACATCTAAAGCATCTGCCATCTGATTAAATTGGCGAGAGAGCATTCCCATCTCGTCATTAGCCGTGTCCGTCAAACGAACCGGCGCATTCGGAGAAAGTGTCCGCTGTCGTAAAGCTTTGCCGATATTGATGAGACGACGATTAATCAGGCCTTCAAACAACCCTAATAAAGTGCCTGCCAACGCCAACGCTAAGAACAAAAATGTACCTAAAAACGTTCTGTGTAAAGCGACCTGTTCCACCCTTAAATCTACCGTTGGCACATAGATCATGGTGGCGCTCACTATCTCGCCCACCTTCCAGTTGTAGCCATGCTCAGAGCCATAGGTTTCAACAATTTTAGGTGGGGCATCTTCTGGCTTTCCATGACAGGTTAAGCAGCTTGCCGTTACGTTTGTCGGCCTCGCAATATAAAACTTCTCCTTTTCTGTTCCTTTATCGCGATAGCCCGATAGCTCTGAGAGTGTTCTATTTAGTCCTAAGCGACGGATAATCTCCGTCTCAAATTCATCTGCCTGATCGGCTGGGTTAAGCGGATCGAGCGTCGGCTCTTCGTACATGTATTCAGGCAATGCCTTGTTGAACTGATCAAACACACGGCGCGTGGCGTAAAACGCAGACATTGCCTCTAGTACGAGGGCATCCGTTTCTGCTTCGGTAGCAGGTTTTAGTTGCTCTGACACATATGCCTGGGTGGCTTGACTAAATTCAGTTACCAGCGTCGTGCGGTTGTGAACTTCTCGTTCAAAATGTTCAGCTCTAATTTGGCTAAGGCGATGCATTGCAACCAACATAATGCTGGCTAGGCATAGCAAAATTGCCAGTACAAATTTAAGCCGCAGAGAAAACCGCATCTCACTAACATCCAGAATGCAAAAGCCAGGTTCAGATTACCCAAGGCATCTCAGGTTCAGATTACCCAAGGCATCTATCGTTCGTTTTAGAAAACGCTTGGGCTTAAGAAAATACCGTCCTACCGTTCAGGAAATTCTCAGATATGCTCACCATAATGAGTAGCTATTCGCCCATGCTCTCAACGCGCGATCGCCCATGCCTAACTTTTTTGCCTCTCGCCGTAAACTCCTCAAGCGATTAGGATTGCTCAGTGGTGCCGCGCTCGTCCCCAGCGCCCTGCGTTCTCTAACAGATTCCACGGCCAACCCAGCGCCAGCGGCAATCTCATTCTCATCCATGGCAGAAGCTGCTCCCCTCACCGCACAAGGTCTAAACCCTCACCGAGTTGTTCTGATTAGCACTACAGATCGGGCATCGGGCGTGCGCCGTGCGCTGGAGCTATTGCAGCCACCCAGCTTTAAAGGAAAAAGCGTCTTTATTAAACCTAACTACAACACGGGCGATTCGGCCCCAGCCGCGACCGATCCGACGGTGCTGGAGACATTAGTACAAGAAATTCAAGCAGACGGAGCAACACAAATAACGGTGGGCGATCGCTCTGGCATGGCCGAAACCCGCCGCGCCATGCAGCAAATGCAGGTATTTTCCCTGGCTGAACGCTACGGTTTTACGCCGATGGTGTTTGACGAGCTAGGCCGAGAAGACTGGCAATATTTTGACGCGGCAGGCACAAACTGGTCGAGAGGATTTGCTCTAGCTAAACCCGTCCTCAACGCCGATGCTATCGTCAACGCCTGCTGCCTTAAAACCCATCGCTTTGGCGGGCACTTTACCCTCTCTCTTAAAAACACCATTGGCATGGTGGCCCGTTACGTGCCCGGAGACGGCCATGACTACATGCGCGAGCTGCACCGCTCAAACAATCAGCGGCTGATGATTGCTGAAGTGAACCGAGCGTATCGGCCCACTCTGAACCTGATTGATGGGGTAGATGCTTTTATTAACGGCGGGCCAGAGCAGGGCGAACGGGTAAGGGCTGGGGTGATGCTGGCCAGTAGCGATCGCATTGCCATTGATGCAGTGGGCATCGCCATTTTACGGATGCTGGGCACTACCCGAGCTGTGTCCACAGGGTCTATCTGGAGCCAAGCGCAGATCCGCCGCGCCGCTGATCTTGGATTGGGGGCGATTAGTGCCAATCAGATAGAAATTGTCACGGCTGATGCAGCCAGCGCCCAGATGGCCGATAAACTACGGCCTTTCTTGAGCTAGGGTTTGAGCCGGGCGTTTGGCGATTGTCTCGGCCTAAAGATAGGTAGGTAGATAGACGGGCATCTTAAGCGTGAAAGCAAGAGATGTTGATATGAGGAAAAAGCTCATGAGAGCGGCTGTTCAGCTTCTAACGTCTTTAGGCAAGCGGCCATCGTCTAGCAGCAAACCGGCCCACCAGTACAGGCAAGCCCCACAGGCGATGGCTTCAGTCCCTGAGGCAATGGCCGAAGCTTATTTTTCGAGCGACATGCTGACGTTTCCGAGGCCGCTGACAGTGGCGGTGGCAGCTATTTGCATAGCGCCCTTTTTACTAAACTTGGCCGGTGTTAACTTTGGCTCAACGCCAGCTCAGCTGTCAAGCGAGATAGCGGCCAAGCTGTCTCAAAGTGAGCTGATAGAAGCGATGCACCAAGCACTAGAAGGCAGCTATACCCACACGATTCATTACAGCCCGACACAAGGGCACATTAACCTGCCAATCTGAGCTGGGCGTTAGCACAACATTTACGATTAAAATTCCGACAATGCTTGGCTCAGCAATACCGACTGGCCAAGCCATATGAGCGGTTATTGAGTAGGCGAAGATTTGTTAGGGGTGTAGAAGAACTAAAGGCATTATTCCAGGCAGCTTGATTAACAACAGGATAAGGGGAGAGTGTCTTGATGACCGTTGGGTGGAATTTGGCTGCCCGGAGCTGACACTTTCCCTTGATTTGGGCTTGCCTGCGTTGACAGGAGCCGCTTAAGAAGCCATTGGTTCATAAGAATCTGTTACGTTTCCACCTAACCACGCTATCGAATCATGCTGCTACCCTTCTCTGAGACTTCACCCTTTAAGATGACTAAACGCTAGGCTATAAATGCCCCCATTCTTCGCCCGTTTTCATCTGTGGTCAAACCGTCTACAACTGCCCTGCTTGCCCCCGTTCTCCACTGGTTCACCCAACAAAACTGGCAGCCCATTCCCTTTCAAAAAAAGACTTGGAAAGCCTACTTAGCAGGCAAAAGCGGCATCATTCAAGTGCCTACCGGCTCGGGCAAAACCTACGGCGCGGTGATGGGGCCAATCGCGCAGATGTTGGCAGCGTGTGAAAAAACAGGCAAACCACTCAGTGGCCTGCAACTGCTCTACATCACGCCGCTGCGGGCGCTATCGCGCGATATCGAAGCCTCCCTCAAGCGCCCCATCGAAAATATGAACTGGCCGATAACGGTCGAATCTCGTACAGGTGATACCAAATCTTCTGTAAAAAGTCGGCAAATCAAAAAGATGCCGAATATTTTAATCACCACCCCCGAGTCACTGTCAGTGCTGCTCTCTTACAAAAATTCTGCCAAGCGATTTGGCACGTTGCGCTGCGTCATTTTAGATGAGTGGCATGAGCTCATGGCTTCCAAACGAGGCACGCAAACAGAGCTGTGCATGTCTCGTTTACGTGAGCTAAATCCAACGGTGCAGACGTGGGCGATTTCTGCGACGTTAGGGAATTTGCAAGAGGCGGCTGAGGCCGCGACCGGACTAAACAGTGAGCCTGTGGTGGTGCAGTCTAAAATTCAACGGAAAACGGTGATTAAGAGTGTGCTCCCCGAGTCAGTCGATAGCTTCCCTTGGGCGGGGCATTTGGGCTTGCGGATGTTTGAAGCGCTAGTAGAAGCGTTGGATATTGAGCGATCTACGCTGATTTTTACCAATACGCGATCGCAAGCCGAAAAGTGGTTTCAGGCCCTCACCTTTGCCCTGCCCGACCATGAGCACAAAATTGCCCTACACCACGGCTCTATTGACTTTGCCACGCGCCTCGCGATTGAAGCTGGCCTCAAAGCTGGCGACATTAAGTGGGTTGTGTGTACATCCTCATTAGATTTAGGCGTAGACTTTCAGCCGGTAGAGCGCGTCGTTCAAATTGGCAGCGCCAAAAATTTAGCGCGATTGCTGCAGCGGGCAGGGCGTTCAGCGCACTTACCGGGGGGCACCTCAGAAGTGTTTTTTCTCCCAACCAACGCCCTAGAACTGTTGGAAATTTCTGCCTTTCGGCGCGGCCTTGCCAACGGCGACATCGAATCTCGCCATACGCTAAACAAGCCCTACGATGTGTTGCTGCAACACTTAGTCACCCTGGCCTGTGGGGATGGCTTTGCACTGGAAGAGACATTTGAAGCGGTTAAGCAGACCTATTCTTACCAACTGTTAACGAGAGAAGAATTTGGCTGGATGCTAGATTTTTTAGAAAAGGGAGGAAAATGCCTTAAGGCTTACCCACGCTATCAAAAAATTGTGCCCGGAGAAGATGGCCTATATCGAGTGGAAGACGGCAAGATTTTGCGAATGCACAAAATGAGCATTGGCACGATTACGGGCAATCAGCAGGTAAAAATTGCCTATGCGAAGGGAAAAAGCATCGGCACGGTAGAAGAGAACTTTGTCTCGCGGTTAAAGAAAGGAGATGTGTTCTTTTTTGCGGGTAGGCAGCTTGAGTATTTTCAAATGAAAGACATGACGCTGTATGTGAAAAATGCCAAGAAAAAATCCAGCGTAGTTCCAGCCTGGAGCGGTGGCTATTTGGCCATTTCGGATCAGCTCAGTCAGTATATTCGAGAAGAGATTACCCAGGTAAAGGAAGGCCATGTGAGCGATGAGGTCGCTTGCATAATGCCAATTTTAGCAACACAGGATCGGATTTCTCATTTGCCAGCAGCAAATCAGTGCTTGGTGGAGTGCTGCCGGACGCGGGAAGGCCAGCACCTATATGTGTATCCGTTTGAGGGACGCAATGTTCATGAGGGGCTAGGCTTTTTGTGGGCATATCGATTCTCTCAGCTGCAAAAGGCCACTTTTACGATATCGGTCAATGATTACGGCTTTGAGATTCTGGCTGCAAAGGACTATCCGTTTAAGGCTTTGTTCGATGAGGGCTTTTTCTCAACGCGCTACCTTTACGAAGAGATTCGAGCAAGTTTGAACATTTCCGAGCTAACCCAGCGGCGGTTTAGGGGGATTTCTCAGGTGTCAGGATTGGTGTTTAAGGGATATCCAAGTGCTAAAAAAACAGCGAATCAAGTACAGATTAGTTCTTCTTTAATTTATGACGTGTTTAGTAAATACGAACCAGAAAATCTGTTGCTTCAGCAGGCAGAAAGAGAAGTCGTTGAGACCCAGCTAGAGGAACCCAGGTTAACCGCAGCGCTAAAGCGAATGGAGGCAATGGAGCTGGTATGGATGAATGTGCCAAGGCCGTCGCCGTTTGGGTTTCCGCTGCTAGTAGAGCGGTTGAGTTCTCGGTTGACTAATGAGAGTTTGCGCGATCGCATTGAACGCATGAAAAAACAATGGGAGAGAGCCCAGTAAGGATGCATGCCTTACTGGGTGAATCAGACAATGCACTCAGACAATGCACAGAGTAGTTGCCTTAGATGAGCTGCCAAAATAGCAAGGTAAACGCAAGGGTCGTACCATGCTGTGGTATTAGCTGACGGAACGGCTGACGGCTGATTTTGTGTGTCAGTAAAACGCTGAGCAGGGCACCGAGCAAAAGAGCACTCCCTTGTAAGAAAGCGATCACAGCAGGGTGAGCTGTAAAGGTGATCGCAGGTGCTGGCAAACTAAACGTCGTGGCGAAGACGGGAATAATTTGCCCAGCTTCAGTAAGCCCAAGCTGCAGGTAATGGGCGAGGCTGGCAAAAAGAAGAAGGGGCAAATAGCCATAGGCCAGCGTCAGAAAGGTGCGGTTGGCACGGGTGCCTTGAACCCATATTCTGAGCTGGTTTGAGAGGAGCGCGATCGCACTTGGCAAAAACAGCGCCATAACCGAGACAAGTGCATGCCCGGAGAAACGCTCCAATATTTGAGTATCGCCTAAAAACAGCGTCGTCAGCTCAGGCAAACGATGCAGAAAAACGGCCCCCAACAACAACAACAACAATGCAACTTCGTAGCTACTGGCATTGTGAGTGGTCCATAGCTCTATGCCAGGAGGTCGGAGGTTTAGGCTAATAGACTGGTGCGGGCAGGCTTTGAGGCAGGTCATGCACAGCACGCAGTTACGGTTGTCGGTGAGCTGTGCCGGGTGGGAGTAAATAGGGCAGCCAGCGGTTTCTTGGCCAATGCCTTCGGCAGGGCCACCTTTATAGCAGTGGTAGGTGTTGCAGGTGGCTGAGCAAATGCCTTGCTGGGCGCGGAGTTCTATCATGGAAAGCTTAGCAAAGAGACCATTCATGCCGCCGATGGGGCAAAGGTAGCGGCACCAAAAGCGGCGCTCGAAGAGAATAGAACAGATAACCGCGCCGGCTGTAATAATCAGCAACAGCCAGCCAGAGAGGTAGGCCGTATTTTCCAGATTCCATAGCTCTTCCCACAATAAAATCAGGGCGAACCCGCCGTAGAGAATCCAGCCGCCCCAACGCTCAGCCCATTGCCGGGGCCAACCGCGCAGCTTGCGAGGCCAAATTTTAAGAGAGAGAAACTGCGCAACTTCGCCGTAGATCATAAACGGACACACTGCGCACCACAGCCTGCCAACGAAAGGAAAGCTGAGCAAAATGAGGGGCCACCACCATGCCCAGAAGGCATTAAGCGCGAAATTTTGATCGCGCGTTTGCGGGCCAATAAAGAGAATGGCCACCACAATTGGGTAAAACCAAAGCGTAAAACCATAGTTAATGCGGTTAGGCCACCATGGACTTAGCAAAAACTGCTGCAATTTGGCATAGCCTTGCAGCAAGTCGAAGCGGAAGCGTCGGCTATTTCTTTCTGCCGCCCAGAAAATATCTTCTGTGAGTAAATTACCTTCAGCCTGTTTAATGGCCCGCTCTACCATGCTCTCTAGCTCGGTAATATTGCCAGGAAAGTCGTAGCTTTGTAGGCGGCGCAGCGCGGCGGGGGTAATTTGTTGTTTGCACAAACCACGTTTGCGACATGAGAGCTGCACAAAGTAGTTTATTTTTGCTTCAATGTCAGCTTTACGTACCCGTAGCGGCGGCACTTTAATTTGTTGATTCGCGCATTTTGTGAAAGCAGGCATGGCTTTTTCTGAAACCATGAGAATCCAGGCGTTGGATTTTAGCTGAGGTGACGGCGAGCCATTCTTTTGTTCTTCATCTCGGGCAGTGCGCTGATAGTGTCCTGTTTCAACCAGCTGAAGGATGGCGGGTTTAATGGCAGGGTCGAGATCTTGAATGTTGTTCAGTAAAAGGGTGCCATCTTCTAGCCAGTCGAGAAGGCCGAGGTGGTCTGCTTGATTGGGCGAGTGTCGACCAAAGAGATCTTGCGATCGCAGTTCATCACAGTCCACTTTGATCATGGGCTTAGCTTTGTTCACTGAGCCAAAGTGAATCAACGCTGCGAGGTTATCTTTACCCAGTCCTGGCTCACCAAAGATCAGTAAAGGCTTGGGTCGCTCGCCCGTTTGCTGAGTGAGCGCTTCGGGATGGGTCGCTTTACGAATATCGCTGCGTAGCCGAATGGCATAGCGACTGCTGCCCACCACGCCGCGCTTTACGCGGGTCACTCGATACGGCAATAGCGCCTGCTGACGTTCTTTCTCGTAGGCAAGCTGCTGGGCAGCTTGTTCGGCTTGTTCAATTGCGCGAGCAGCAGCGTCCATAACGGCCCATAATTAAGAAGTAATTTTCTGTAATTTTATCTGGGATTTTATCCGGCTCATGACAACTGATCTGATTTGTTTACTAATATTGGCACTATGGTCGGTGCCGCTGAACCATCTCCCGGCGTTTGGACGAGTCGCAGATGCGGGCATTGAGTGGGCAGCGAGTAACCGTGAGAAGGCCGTAGAAGGTGCGCCCTGGATTGGCAGAGCAGATCGGGCGCAGCGGAACCATCACGACAATTTGGCAATGATTGCGGCAGTGATTTTGATTGCCCATGTGACACAGCAGGCCGATGCGATTACGGCCAAGGCTTCGATTGCAATTGTGGCTTGCCGAGTCCTGCATGGGGCTGCGTACTATGCGGGCATTAGTATTGTGCGATCGCTCGCATATTTCGGCTCTATTATCGGCTTAGGGGTTATTGTGTGGCGAATTTTTATTTAGAGAAAGCATCTGTGGCTTTGGTCATTTAAACCTTGGCCCCGTCCAGAACTGGAGTTTTTTCGGCGAAGAAAGCTACGGATTTCAACTTGTACAGGGCTTAGCTTGCAACATAATTATCGGTTTAAGAGTGGGAGAGTGCATAAAAGATCACATATAGTCACATGATGTGACCACCTGAGAAGGTCTCGGTAAAAACCACATTCTGATACGTCGAACTCACCTGCCATCTTTGAGCAGTCAGGGCGAGTTCGGCGTATTTTTTTGTCGAGACTTTCCTAGGTAAAAAATTAAACATTCTATACGTATCATGGTTATTCAATCGTCTGACGTTGCAGTTTCTGACGTTGCAGTTATAGAGCGCGAAACTGAAAGGCAATCAGAAGCGCGATCGCCCTTCAACGCATCCGAAAGCATGCAGCAACGTCTAAAAATGCTTGGTTCTATTGTGTGCCTCATGCAGTACTCTCCGCTGCACCGCCAGTACTCCATTGCCGACCTTGAAGAGTGCTTTATCCCTAGCCTGTTGCACAATCAGTTTCGTTACTACGAAATCAACGGCGCGCCGATCGGATTTGTGAACTGGGCTTGGCTCAATGAAGAGAGTGAAGAGAAATTTCAAACCGGAGATTATGAGCTGGCCTTAGATGAATGGGTTGGTGGTTCCTCGCTTTGGTTCCCTGAATTTGTTGCACCGTTTGGTCATGCGCGCAAAATAGTTGCTGATTTACGAACAAACGTTCACAAAAAAGGGACACCTGCCAAAGCACTGAGAATTTTGCCTGAAGGCAAGCTCAAGGGAATCGCTAAGTATCGCCTGTAAGTAGGCTACTAGATTTTTCGATTTTATTTCCAAATCAATGACTGACTGCTGTTGGTGATAACAAGCAGCCGACACTTCCTGTTGTTTATTTTCTTTCGAGGTTTGTTGTGGGAAAAGTTAAAAAATTCGTTGAAGATGAAATTGTAGAGCCTATTAGTAATGGGCTAGAAGATCTGAACAATGAGCTAAACCCTTTTTATAAAAACGGTGATAGCGGTAATGACAACTTCTCAATTTATGGCGCGGGCGTAGCCAACGGCAACGGTGGTAACGATACTCTCAAAGCCTATGCCTTATATGTAGAGCTTAACGGTGGCTCCGGTAACGATACCCTCGAAGCTCACTCTGGGCGAGCAGATTTGTACGGTGGCTCCGGTAACGACTACATCGAAGCCTGGGGTATCTCCAATAAGATTCGAGGAGATGAAGGCAATGACACCATCCGTGCACATGCCGCCCATAATGACATTCAGGGTGGCTCCGGCAACGACAATATTAGCGCGTGGGGCGGCTACAACGATATTGAAGGTGGTAGCGGTAACGATACCATTCGTGGCTATGGCGGCTATAACGACGTTGAGGGCGGCGATGGCAATGACAATATTAAAGTTTGGGGTGCAGTCAACACAGTTAAGGCCGGAAATGGCCACAACTACATAGAAGCTGCCGCCGCTGGTAACTGGCTTTACGGTGGCTCTGGTAACGATACCGTCAGGGCTTATGGTGGCTACAACAAAGTCTATACTTACGCAGGCAACGACAACATTAAAGTATGGGGCGCAGGTAATGTTGTTCATGCCGGAAGTGGCACCAACTACATAGAAGCTGCCGCCGCTGGTAACTGGCTTTATGGCGGCTCTGGCAACGATACCGTCAAAGCTTATGGTGGCTACAACAAAGTTTATACTTACGCAGGTAATGACACCGTCAATGCTGGCGGTGCCGTAAATACCATCAACACAGGTGACGGCAACGACTCTGTTAAAGCATGGGGTGGGGCCAATATTGTCAACGCAGGTAACGGTAACAACTACGTTGGTGTTGGCGGTGGCGCCAATGTGGTTACCACAGGCAACGGCAAAGATACTGTCGAAGCTTGGGGCGGTTCCAATGTGGTCAACACGGGCAACGGCAATGACAGCGTCAGAGCTGGTGGTGCCGCTAATGTCATCACCACGGGTAACGGCAACAATACTGTTGAAACTTGGGGTGGGGCCAATGTCATCACCTCAGGTAGCGGCAATGACAACATCAAAGCCTGGGGCGGTGCAAATGTCGTTACTGCTGGCAATGGCAACAACACCGTGACCACTGGCGGCTATGCCAACGTCATTACCACTGGTTCGGGTACCGACAAGATTACCGCTGGCGGCTATGCCAACGTCATTACCACTGGGGGTGGCAACGACAGCGTTAGAGCATGGGGTGGGGCCAATATTGTCAACGCAGGTAACGGTAACAACTCCGTTGGTGTTGGCGGCGGTGCCAATGTAGTCACCACAGGCAACGGCAACGATACCGTTGGTGCTTGGGGCGGTGCTAATATTGTCACAACAGGTAACGGCAATGACACCATAAGAGCTGGCGGTGCCGCCAATGTCATCACCACTGGTAACGGCAACAATACTGTTGAAACTTGGGGTGGAGCCAATGTCATCACCTCAGGTAGCGGCAATAACAACATCAAAGCCTGGGGCGGTGCCAATGTCGTTACTGCTGGCAATGGCAACAACACCGTGACCACTGGCGGCTATGCCAACGTCATTACCACTGGTTCAGGGACCGACAAGATTACCGCTGGCGGCTATGCCAACGTCATTACTACTGGGGGTGGCAATGATGATGTGTATGTAGGAGGTGGCCTCAATGCGGTTATCTCTGGTACAGGCGATGACAAAATTGTAGGTGTGGGTGCGGCAAACGTATTCGTAGACCACGGCGGCAACGACAAAATGTACGGTATTGCGGGCGGCAATATTTTTGTTGATGCTGGCAACGGCAACGATGAAATGTACGCAGCAGCTGGCCTCAATATTCTCACCAAAGTTGGCAATGGCAACACGACGATGGTGGCTGGCGGAAAGTACAACGCGCTCACCAAAGTCGGTGATGGCAATGACCTGATGATTGCCTTAGCGAAAGGCAACGCGATTACAAAGGTGGGCGATGGCAGCTCTACGATGATCAGCGCGGCCATGTACAACATCATGACCTCGTGGGGCGAGAGTGAAGACACGATGGTCGCAGTGGGTAAAGTCAATGCCCTGATTGGTGGCGGCGATGATGACCTGATGATTGCGGCTGGTAAGGGTAATGTTGCCTTTGGTGACTCTTTAGGCATCAACGTTAATCTCAACAACTTTAAAGATCCTGACCAGCAGGAGGAAGCTGGCGAAGATGCTGACACTGAAGGCGTTGACTTTGGGGGTGTGGATTATCAGAACGCAGGCAATGTCAATTCCACTTTGGATTCTGAAGGGAATGACGTCATGGTGGGCCTCGGTAAGTTCAACCTCCTGGTTGGCGGCGCAGGTGAAGATGTTGTTGTTGCAGGCGGACAGTCCAACATCGTATTTGGCGATGATCTTTGGGATGCGGTTGACATTGATATTCAGCTTCCAGATGTCAGCAACCTGATGCCTGATTTCAGCGGCTTTGATCTCAGCGACTTGGATTTGGATCTGGATCTAAGCTTGGACTTTAGCAATTTGCTGTTGCCCAGTTTTGATGTGTCCGCTCTGTTGAGTATGGACTTTGACGACTTGCTGCCAGATCTGAGTCTAGATTTTGACTTTGATTTTGATGACTGGTCATTTGGGTTTGGTTTTAGCGACTTTGGCTTTGGTAGTGTGTCACTGCCCAATCTCACCCTGCCAAGCTTTGATTTCCCAGATATTTCGCTGCCAAGCTTTACCGTCCCTATTGTTAACCTTGAAATTGACATTCCTTCCTTGGGGCTACCGGATATTTCGCTCCCCAGCTTGTCGTTACCGAGCCTATCTCTGCCCGATTTCTCCAGCTTTGGCTGGAGCCTACCTGAGTTTGACCTGCCTGATTTGTTTAATGTAACGCTGCCCAGCCTCCCTGATCTCGACTTCCCTGATCTCTCTATCGGGATGCCTACGATTGATTTACCGACGTTCTCTGATTTCGCACCAGATCTATCTCGCTTTAGCTTTGACTTCTTTGAAGACGCGGGTGATATCTTGGTGGCCGCAGGCAAACTCAACGCTGTCAGTGGCGGTGATGGCGACGATATTATGGTGAGCGCTGGCAAGAACAACTTGCTGTTAGGTGGTGATGGCAACGATTTAGTGCTAGGTGCAGGTGAAAAAAATCTGGTTTCTGGCGATAAAGGTAATGATTTAGTCTTCACCGCCGGAAAAACCAACATTGTGCTCGGTGGCAGTGGTCAAGATACCTTGATTAGCGCAGGCGAGAGCAACACCAGCTTTGGCGGCGATGAGGAGGACATTATTGTCGGCGTCGGTAAGAAAAACTATCTTTTCGGCGACGATGGTGATGACATTCTCGTAGGTGTGGGCGAAAGTAGTAAACTCTTTGGCGGTTCCGGTGCTGACTTAATGCTGGCAGGCGGTAAGAGCAACCTCTTTTTGGGTGGCAGTGGCGACGATGTTGTCATCGGCATTGGTGAATTTAACACTGTTATTGACGACAGTGGTGATGACTGGATGCTAGCTGGGGGCAAAAACAACAAGTTTGTGGATCTCTTTGGTGATGATGTGATTGTCACTGTGGGTGAGTCTAACAAGGTGTATAGCTTCCTCGGCAACGACATCATTTTTGCTGCCGGTAAGAGCAACACCATTAACTCTGGTAGAGGCGATGACATCATCGTCAGTGTTGGTGATTCTAATAAAATCAGCGCAGGCGCAGGCAGTGACATCGTTCTAGCTGGCGGTAAGTCCAATACCATTGATGCAGGGGATGGCTACAATGTGATACTCAGCTACGGTAGCTCCAACAAAATTATTGGTGGTGCAGACCAGAATTTCTTCTACGGCGGCGGTACAGGCAATACCATTACTGGCGGTAGTGGTTCCAACATCTTTATGATGGCGGCCACTAACGACTTTATTGGCGGAGCAGCAGCAGATACCTTCATCTTCGATGAGTGGGATACAGACAATCTCTACAGCGAAGCCGGTGAGCTGCTCAATGGACTGATTACGATTGATAACGTGGGCACTGACGACACCGTAGATACCTTGCTCTTCGGGGGCAGCGTGGCGGCGATGGATTTGAGCTTTAGCCAATCTGGCGATGACCTATTGCTTAGCGTTGTGGGTACAAATTCTCAACTGTTGCTGCAAGACTGGTACAGCAGCGCTGTAGACCGCATTGATGAGTTTGTACTTGATAGCGGTGCTACGCTCATTCAAGGTCAAGTGGATTCTTTAGTGGATGCTTGGAATCAGTATGATGCTGGCACCATTGATGCAGTGACACTAGGTGGCGCAGTTGCAGGTGCTTGGAGTGAGGTGAGCAACATGGCATAAATGCTAAGCGCTTATGCATCTGCCTTATTTCGTGTGCGGGTGCATGAGTGCAGGAATGTGTGAGCGTGTGGTTGCATTTCTGTACTGGCTGTATAGCTGTAGCGCGGTTGAATAATTCCTAGTTGTATAGCAACTCCTGAGAGAAGAAATATTTCGATCCAGAGGTTGATCATTAAGCCTCTGGATTTGTTTGTGCAGTTGGGGGAAAAGCTTCAAATTGCATTCATCTTCAGACTAAATTTAGGCGAATGTAAAAGGACGATGAGTAGCGATAGAGTCACCGAGAAATAGGGAAGAGATTAAAAGTCACATATAGTCACATCGTTTGTCTGATTGAGAAAGTCTCCGTAAAAACCACATTCTGATACGCCGAACTCACCTGCCATCTTTGAGTAGTCAGGGCGAGTTCGGCGTATTTTTTGTCGAGATTTCTCTAAGTAAAAAAGAAAACATCCTATACGTATCATGGTTATTCAATCGTCTGATGTTGCAGTCACAAATCGCGAAGTTGAGGTGCGATCAGGAGCGCGATCGCCCTTCAATGCATCTGAGAGTATGCAGCAACGTCTAAAAATGCTCGGCTCCATTGTGTGCCTCATGCAGAACTCTCTGCTGCACCGCCAGTACTCTATCGTCGACCTTGAAGAGCGATTTATTCCCAGCCTGTTGCACAATCAGTTTCGCTACTACGAAATTAATGGCGCGCCGATTGGATTTGTAAACTGGGCTTGGCTAGACGAAGAAACCGAGGAAAAGTACACAACAGGAGAGTACGAACTGGCCTTAGATGAATGGGTTGGTGGTTCGTCACTTTGGTTTCCTGAATTTGTTGCGCCTTTTGGTCATGCGCGCAAGATAGTCGCAGACTTGCGTACCAATGTGCACAAAAAAGGAACACCTGCAAAGGCGCTGCGAATTTCTCAAGAAGGTGAACTGATGAGCATTGCTAAATACCGTTTGTAACCAGACGTTTGTTCTTTTAATTGCTTTAAATCGATAACTTGCTACTGCCGATTATGCCTGGTAGTGAGCGTTCTGTGTTGTTTATTCTCTTTAGAGGTTTATTGTGGGAAAGAAAAAGAAGAAGAAGAAGTCAATTTTTGATGATATTGGCAAAACTATTAAAAAGGAAGTTGTAGATCCTGTCAAAAATGAAGTTGTAGACCCTATTGTTGATGTTGTTGTAGAGGTAAATCCCTTTTACAAAGTGGGAGATGGCGGTAGAGATAACTTCTCTATCTATGGTGCAGGAGAAGCCTACGGAAAGGGTGGCGACGATACCCTCAAAGCATACGCGCTATATGTGAAGCTTGACGGCGGATCAGGTAACGATACCCTCGAAGCTCACTCTGCTAGGGCCGATCTATACGGTGGCTCCGGTAACGACTACATCGAAGCCTGGGGTGTCTCCAATAAGATTCGAGGCGATGAAGGCAATGACACCATCCGTGCACATGCCGCCCATAACGATATTAAGGGTGGCTCCGGCAACGACAGTATTAGCGCGTGGGGTGGCTACAACGATATCGAAGGCGGTAGCGGTAACGATACCATTCGTGGCTATGGCGGCTATAACGATGTTGAGGGCGGCGATGGCAACGACAATATTAAAGTTTGGGGGGGAGCCAACACAGTTAGAGCTGGAAATGGAACTAACTACATAGAAGCGGCAGCTGCTGGCAACTGGCTTTATGGTGGTAACAACAACGACACCGTCAGGGCTTCTGGTGGCTACAACGAAGTCCATACTTACGCAGGTAATGACAACATCAAAGCCTGGGGTGGCGCTAACATCATCGACGCAGGCAGTGGTAATGACACCATTGAAGCTTGGGGCGGTGCCAACTTTATCGCTGCCGGTAGTGGCAATGACAACATCAAAGCCTGGGGCGGTGCCAATATTGTTATGTCTGGCAGCGGTAACGACACCATTACTGGCGGCGGCTTAGCCAATATCTTTGTCGATACTAGCGGCCACGACAAAATGTATGGCATTGCTGGTGGCAACATTTTTGTTGATGCTGGCAACGGCAACGATGAAATGTACGCAGTAGGCGGACTCAACATTCTCACCAAAGTTGGCAATGGCAACACGAGGATGGTGGCAGGCGGCATGTACAACGTGCTGACCAAAGTCGGTAATGGCAATGACCTGATGATTGCTTTAGCGAAAGGCAACGCCATTACAAAGGTAGGCGACGGCAGCTCCACCATGATCAGCGCGGCCATGTACAACATCATGACCTCCTGGGGCGAGAGTAAAGACACCATGGTCGCTATGGGCAACATCAATGCCCTGATTGGCGGCGGCGATGATGATGTAATGATTGCTGCTGGGATGGGTAACGTTGCCTTTGGAGACTCTCTAGGCATCAACGTTAATATCAATCGTTTCAAAGATTCTGACAGTCAAGAAGCAGGCAAAGATGCTGACACCGAAGGCGTTGACTTTGGTGGTGTGGACTATAAGAACGCAGGTAATGTCAACTCTAAGCTCAATTCCGAGGGGAATGACATTATGGTGGGCCTGGGTAAGTTCAACCTCCTAGCTGGCGGTGCCGGTGAGGATGTTGTTGTTGCAGGCGGCATGTATAACATCGTCTTTGGCGATGACCTTTGGGATGCGATTGACGTTGATATTCAGCTACCCG
>JBCCOO010000080.1:0-22381 GCA_039025345.1 Cyanobacteria bacterium P01_D01_bin.105
TCGGGTCGCGAGCCAGTTGCCAAATCGTTGCACAGCGGTGAGCTGTGATCGCCCCTCTGGTGTCCCCCGCCGATTCCCTAACACCAAATCGTAGCGCTCTTTTTCTGCCAGTAGTTTAGGTAGTTCTGCTAAGTCATCGCTACCATCCCCATCACAAAACAAAATCCACTCCGTCGCTTTGGCCATCGGCGTTTGCATCCCGCTCCAGCAAGCCTGACCGTAACCCCGTCGAGGTTCTGTAATGACGTTTGCACCCGCTTCTGCAGCGACGGTAGGAGTGCGATCACCGCTGCCATTATCTACGACACAAATGCGCGTTAAGCCATTTTCTTGCAGCCGATGCACCACATTTGCAATCGTTGATTCTTCGTTGAGCACTGGAATAATAACGACAATCTCTTCCACGTCTTGAAACTCTTAAATCACAGCCACAGTCTTTCAAATCACAGCCATACTATAGCGCTTGTCAAGGGAACATTTATCAACACGTGGCTTAGCACACGGCCCTCCAACACAGCGGATTAGTGAATTGTTAGCTTCTCCCGTGCAACGGGGATTATTGATTAAACTTGGCCGACATAAATCCAGTATTGGATGCTCCGTATATCTTCTAAGGCTTTGTTGTTTCTACTTAGTGCGCTCAAGTAAATGGTCACCTCCAAGAAACATTGGCTTCCCAACAGCACCAACGCACCATTACGCTTTATCTTTATTGCTCCATTTGTTGTCCAAATTGTCGCCTCAGTTAGCTTGGTTGGCTATCTGTCTTTTAGAAATGCGAGAAAAGCGGTTGATGATTTGGCGGTTCAGCTTCAAAATTCCGTCGCTTCTGAGGTTAATCAGAAGCTAAATGCCTATCTGGAGATTCCGCCACTAATTAACCAAATTAATGCCAATGCCTTTGAAACGGGCTTATTGACTATTGATGATGCAGACGGAATAGAAGAGTTCTTTCTCTCACAGGTTAAAGCCTTTGAATCCGTTAGCTATGTATTTATCGGTAATACACAGGGCGCTATCACCGCACCAGGGCGCAAGCTAGATGGCTCGCTGGTGATGGAAAAAACCGATAAATTCAATGATTTTATCGCTGGAGAAGAACCTTATAACGTATATGCACTGAACGAAGGCGATATTCAAGGTGAGCTGCTGGATTCCTATCCTAACTACGATGTGCGCACTCGGCCCTGGTACATCGGCGCAAAAGAAAAGGGAGAACCTATCTGGTACGACGCTTACGCTTTTTTTGGTCGCCCCGATGTGTTAGCTTTGCCCCACGCTCACCCGCTTTACAACGAGGCGGGTGATTTGCTAGGGGTGCTGGCCACAGAAATTGTGCTAGCTGAAATTAGCGAATTTTTGAACACGCTGGAGATAGGGAAAACCGGAGAAGTGTTCATTATTGAGAAGTCAGGGAAGATGATCGCGACTTCAACAGAACAAGAGCTGGCCTATTTAGATGAAGAGACTCAAGAATCTGTACGATTAACTGCGACAGAAAGTGAGATTCCTTTAATTAAAGCGAGTGCAGAACAGTTATCCTCCGTTTTTCAAGATCTTGATGAGATTGAGAGTGCTCAAGTCTTGAAGTGGGAGCTGGATGGGGAACGTCATTTTCTCCAGGCGTTGCCCTTTAAAGATGCGCAGGGCATTGACTGGCTGATCGTGGTGACCCTGCCACAATCTGATTTCATGGCACAGATTAATGCCAATACGCGCACGACCCTGCTGCTTTGCTTAGGCACGCTGCTGATCTCTATTGGAGTAGGCTCTTACACCGCTAAGTGGATTACTAAACCCATTTTGAAACTCAGCCGAGCTTCTGAGGCGATCGCCAATGGCAAGTTTAGTCAAACCGTAGATGTCTCGGGTAGAAATGAACTGGGCCGGTTGGGACAGGCCTTTAATCAAATGACCCAGCAGCTACAAGATTCCTTTTTAGCGCTTGAAAAAAGTAATGAAGCCTTAGAGGGCAAGGTGATAGAACGCACTGCCGATCTCCAAAAGGCAAAAGAAACCGCCGATAAGGCCAACCAAGCGAAAAGCGACTTTTTGGCGAATATGAGCCATGAGTTGCGCACCCCGCTCAACGGCATTTTAGGCTACGCCCAAATTCTAGGCCGCTCTAAAGCGCTTCCCAATAAAGAACGAGACGGGGTGCATATCATTCACCAATGCGGCTCACACCTGCTAACGCTGATTAATGATGTGCTCGATCTTTCTAAGATTGAAGCCCGTAAGCTAGAACTCATACCCACTGGTGTACATTTACCCGCGCTGCTGCAAAGCGTGGTAGAAATGTGCAAAATCAAGGCAGAGCAAAAGGGAATTGATTTTATTTATCGGCCGAGCTCTCGTCTGCCAGAAGGGGTTGAAGCCGATGAAAAACGCCTTAGACAAGTTCTGATTAATCTGTTGGGCAACGCAATTAAGTTTACCAAAGCAGGGTCTGTCACCCTCCAGGTAGATGTGCTCTATCAGTCTGAGAGCCAAGCATCTTTACTCTTTCAGGTGATGGATACGGGTGTTGGCATTGCCGAAGAGAACTTGACCAAACTGTTTGAAGCCTTTGAACAAGTGGGCGATCAAAAAAAGCAGTCGGAAGGTACCGGACTAGGGCTGGCCATTAGTCAGCGCATTGTTCAATTGATGGGCAGCACCATTAAAGTAAACACTCAGCTAGGCAAGGGCAGCGAATTCTCCTTTGGCATTGATCTTCCACTTGTCGATGATTGGGTGCAGCGCAGTGCGACAGGTAGTGACCTTATCATTGGCTACAAGCAAGCGCAGTCCTATTCCATCTTGGTTGTTGATGATCGCTGGGAAAATCGCTCCATTCTTCTCAATCTGTTAGAACCTCTGGGGTTCGATATTATTGAGGCGGAAAATGGCCAAGAAGGCTTAGAAAAGCTAGCGATATCCAAACCTGATTTGATCATTACCGACTTGGCTATGCCAGTGATGGATGGGTTTGAATTCCTCAATCAGCTGCGCAGCCATCCTGATTTGAAGGCGCTCAAGGTGATTGTATCGTCTGCTTCTGTTTCCCTTGCTGACCAGCAGCGCTCTCTCGACTTAGGCGGCGATTATTTCTTGCCTAAGCCCGTAGATGCCCAGGTTTTGTTTCAGCTAATCGGTGAGTGCGTTCCTGTTGAATGGATTTATGAGAAAGCTACCCATGACGGTGACGCTTCGGCAGAAAAACCCTTTAACCTGCCGCCTACCGCCGTACTAGAGAGTCTGTTAGACCTCGCTCAAGGCGGACACATTCCAGAACTGCAGGAAAAATTAGCGCAGCTTAGCACAGAGAATCAAGACTACGCAGCCTTCTGCGAGTCCATGAATCAACTCGCCGATCAGTTCCAAATTGAAGAACTTGAAACTAGCTTACAGCGCTATCTCGAAGATCAAGGAGCTGTCCATGCAGGCTAAAGCTGAAATTTTAGTGGTCGATGATACTCCAGCAAATTTAAAGGTGGTTTCTGAGGTGTTGTCACCAGCGGGCTACCGGCTAGCGATCGCCACTAACGGTGAGCGGGCACTCAAACAGCTCCAGCGGCAGACACCTGATTTAATCCTGCTAGATATTCAAATGCCGGGAATGGACGGCTTTGAAGCCTGCGAAGCTATTAAAGCCAATCCAGACTTAAGTCACATCCCGATCATTTTTCTGACGGCGCTCAGCGATGATGACAGCATCGTCAAAGGATTTTCGCTAGGCGCGGTGGACTATGTGACTAAGCCTTTCCGGGAAGCAGAGCTGTTGGCCCGGGTACAGACCCATTTGAGGCTCCATCTTTTAACGGCGCGTTTAGAAGAACAGGTTAATCGTCGAACAACGGAACTACAGATCGCGGTTGACAAGCTAAAACAGTCTCAGCTTCAGCTTGTTCAAAATGAAAAAATGAGCGCCTTAGGTAGCTTGGTCGCAGGCGTTGCCCACGAAATCAACAATCCGATCGGTTGCATCCTCGGAAACGTAGGTGCTACCGAAAGCTATATCAGTGACCTGTTGAATCTACTAGATCGCTATGGCAAACAATTTCCTGAGCCTGGGCCTGATATTACAGAAGAGTTAGAAGATTTAGATATCGGGTATGTTCGGCAAGATTTACCTGAATTAATTCGGGCCATGAAAGAGAGTGGCGATCGCATTAAAGCGATTAGTAAAAGCCTACGAACATTTTCTCGCACCGATACGCTCGATAAGCAGCCCTTTGATGTCAGACAAGGCATAGAGAGCACGCTATTAATTTTGCGCCATCGCCTCAAAGCGAATGAGCATCGACCCAAGATAGAAGTTGTCAAAAAATACGGAGATGCTCCCGAAATTGAATGCTTTCCAGGACAGCTCAATCAGGTCTTTATGAACATTTTGGCTAATGCCATCGATGCTCTAGATGGGGATGATGTGCCAGATCAGCCTGTTCACAACCAAAGCCTAACCGACGAGGAAACACACTCCCACGGTCGCATTACCATTCAAACCTCAGCAGACGAGCACCATCTTAACGTTTCAATTGCCGACAATGGGCCAGGAATGCCAGAGGAAATTAAGTCAAGAATTTTCGATCATTTGTTTACCACCAAAGAGGTCGGTAAAGGCACAGGTCTAGGGCTGGCGATCACTCGCCAAATTATAGAAGAGACTCATCGTGGTACCTTGACAGTCACGTCCCAAGTGGGGGAAGGAACAATATTCCGCATTTGTTTACCACGCTATTAATTATTCACACATCAATTAAATAGCTCAGGATGCTCTACATTGAGAGAGTCAGAGAATAAGCCCTTCAATATCTTCTAAGTCTCCATCTTCTAGATATGGTGTCATGACATGGTCCACCCACTCAGATGATTGATTTGTCGCTCATTTTTAACGCAGCAGGGAGTGGGATGAGGGCATCAGCTTGCTTGATTGTCCTTGAATCGCCACTCACGAGCTTTAGTAAGCATGGGAAGAATCGATTCAAAAGAATTATAGATAAGAGCGTGAGTGCAAAACAGAGTGGAACAATGGCTACTTGAAAAACAGCTTCGCTAACAACGCTATTTTTAAGGTCTATGCTTTCTAAAAGATAAATAAAGTAAGGATGGAATATATAAATCCCCAATGAGTACTTAGCGCCAACTGCTGCAAACCTTCGAGCTTTTGTTGAGTCAGGAATTTCCAGAGCAAGTAGAAACATACCTATTGAAAAAGGAATGGTTCCAAGCAGAAAGTTATGCAATAGTGGATTTGCCTCAAATGCCCTGTAAAGCAGATAGGCCTCTAAATTTTGCGATGCAATCCCGAAAAATATTAATAAAACTGAGAATTTAACGCCTAATTTTATGTTTTTCAATCTAAAGACCATGCCCATATAAATGAATGGGAAACTGGTGATATACCTTGCGAACTCCCAGCTTGATCTATATCCCGGATGATAGGCAACAAAAACTAAAACTATAAGACTCAAAGCAACAAGAATTTTAGTCATCTTATGCGCATCGTAAGAGCGCAGCATATAGAAGACCAGCATCGCAATAGAAAAAGAACTTATAAACCATAGGTGGCCAGCTAGACCCCCGAAGATAAGATTCAATGAGAGCACCTTATGTAGGGTAGACCCAACACCCTCTTGATGAACTCTAAGTGGAAGGAAAATGATATTAGCGACAAAAAAAACAGCTAGCATTCTAGCTGAAATGTCGGTGAGCCTTTCATGTTTGCTTACTACATATGGCGCAGCAAAATAACCTGAAACGATAAAGAAGAAAGGCACTGCCCATCTTGCTAGTAACCTTAGCTCAACACCCACAATTAAAGGCAAGCTGGAGTACGTTCCAACATGCACAAAAATAATGCTAAACGCTGCAATGAGACGGAAGACATCGATTCCGATTATTCTTGAATTTCCCATTTCACCTCAAACTGTATAGTTTTCAAACTATTTAGCTCAAACTATTCAGCTCAAATAGCGTTTGAAATAGGTTTCAATATATTTACTTTTATTGTTGATGTCTACATGAGTTACACGTATTCTTAGCCTGAATCAGCCTTTTAGAGGCAGGCTAAGAATACGTGTAATTCCTTCATTCAGGCTACAACGGTTAGAACAGCTCAGTCAAAGCAGCCCAATAGTCTCATCCTTGTAGCAGTAAGTAATACCACTCATATCGTGGCGTGACGCTTAGTACGCGTGCATCTGATGGGCACCTTAGAAAAGACTCTCATATAAGACCATCACGATGGGCCGCTCTCAAGCACTTTACGATCGCATTAGCCAAAGCTTACCAGTGCTACGTGGCTGGGCAATCACTTGGATTGTGGCCTATCATCTCATGGGCAATACCAAAGGATATTTGGTCCTTGAAGAAGCATTCAAGACACTCTCTAAGGGCAGCCTCAAAAATATAGTTGAAGCTGGCTTAGATTTATTTATTGAGGCGGGCAGCACGGGGGTCAATGTTTTTCTTGTTATCAGTGGCTTTGGCCTGACTGCCTCTTGGTGGAAAAAATCAGGCGCTCAGGGCATTGCAAAAATACCGCTGATGACGTTTTGGAAAAAGCGAGCGCTGAGGATTCTCCCGCACTTTTGGGCGGCAGTGGCGATCGCAATCCTTCTATACTTCATCAATCCAGCTTGGGCACCATTTGGCCAAAGCCTCTGGGAAGCGGGTGGCCTATCTCCCCTATGGGCTATTCTGACGACCCTTACCACCTTACGTAACTTTATCTCAGGGCACTTCTATTTCTTAAACGGTGCTTGGTGGTACGTAGGGCTATCCCTTCAGCTTTACCTTATTTTTCCGTGGCTCATCCAGCTAGGGAACCGCTACGGCTGGCGTAAGTTGCTCATCTCGTCTCTTCTATTTTCACTAGCCTATCGAGCGATCTGTAGTCTGTCACCCATCGCCAGCGGTGGGGTGCTTCTTCCTTGGGTATTTTTTCCGTCCAGAATCTTTGAGTTTAGCTTGGGAATATATTTGGCCATTACTTTTCTACAGTCCGCTAATGAAGAGAAACAAAATGACAGATTCAATACAAGCTTAAATAAGCTGTTGTTCAAGCCACAGTTTATACCCATTTGCATCTGTTTATTTTTAACAGGGATTAGCTTCAAATGGTCAACCTATCCGGCTCTCCATATCTTTGCAGATGCCTTAATTGGGGTAGGTCTTTTCGGCAGCCTCATCCAACTGTCTCAAATAAAATTTCTACAGTTTGGTCAACTTTTTCGTTTCATTGGCAAGTACTCATACGGCATTTATCTCACCCACATGAATGTATATCTAATGCTATGGCCAATCGCATCAGCATGGATTCCGTCTTACTGGCCCCGGTTCGCGCTGGTCATGGTCGTTTGCTGCGCCATTGGAATCGGCTTTGAAGTTCTCTTTTCAGCGAGCCGTAATGCCTTGAAAGTCTCCTTTGAATAATCAGCTTTGTTTGTCAGTACTGATGTTGATTCAATTCAACATCAGTACTGACAAATCCAATTACTGATCAATGCAGGCGCGGTTGCTATTCTGACTCAAATTCCACGCTTTTACTGCACCGTCATTGCTGCCGCTGATGAGCGTATCTCCGTTGTTTGTAAAGGCAATAGCGCCTATCGGCCCTGTCTGATCGCTGAGCGTGCAGTTGATGTCTCCTTCAGCCCAGTTCCAAATTTTGATGGTTTGGTCACGGCTACTGCTGGCCAAAACCTGATTGTCAGTGCTAAAGGCGACGTCTGTTGCCGCTGAGCGATGCCCCGATAGGGTTTGAGTGAGTCTGCCCGTTTCTAGATCCCAAATGTGAATGAGACCGCTGTTACTTGAGCTCGCCACATAGCGGCCATCTGAGGTGATAGCAAGGTCAGTAATCTGAAGTGTATTTTGGGGCTCTAGCGTTGGCTCTAGATTGATGGCAGACGGCGAGCTGCTCGCTAAGGTGAGCTTAATTTGCTGGCGAGCGATATCCCAAACGTGGAGAGTCCCCACTTGGTTGCCGCTGATGAGACGGTTGGGATCTGTTGGGTGAAACTGGAGCGCGGTGAGATCTGGGCCTGTCACTTTGAGAATTTGGCCTCGGAGGTTTGTTTGGCTTTTTTGAGTGGCGATCGCCTTAACAGGCCACACTTTTAGCGTGCCGTTACTGCTTCCGCTGGCGAGCAGGCTACCGTCTGCGTTGGCGGCAACGCTCAAAATGCGGCCCGCATTATCGGCAATGGTGGTAATGAGCTGATTGGCATCCAGTGCCCACAGCTTGATTTCACCGGAGCCGCTGCCTGTTACGAGCCGTAAGGGGGCAGATGCCGCTGGCGAGTTGGTGCCTGAATTAGCCCTTAAATTGGGCACCAAGGCTAAATCATTGACGTGGCTATTATGAACCAGGCGGCTGTGAACGACTGGCTCAGATGGGCTGGGATTAGAGCCTGCTTGGGTCGTCCAAACGCGAACCGTATTGTCATGACCGCCCGTGATCACCAGCGGATTTCCAGAACGTGTAACTTGAGTAGAGCGTGGAGTTTGAGGCGTGACGATACTGACGACGGATGCTGAGTGGTTGCCAAGGACGGTAGCGCGCGGTAAGGCGGCTGGCGCTGCAGCGTTTGCCGAAAGTGTATTGGCTCCAGCAGAGACACTGCTAGCAGAGGCACGTTGAGTGGGTTGGGTATCACGGCTCGTAACGCTAGGCCCAGTGTCTGAAACAGTGGTGATGGGCCTGGGCGCCCCCCCAATCGTATCGGCCAGGTTAAGGATGAGACTGATGAGGGCGATGGTTGAGCCTGCGGCTACTAGCAAAGCAACCAGGGGAAAAAGGTTGCGGCTTTTGGGATTATGTTGATAGCTACGCGGATGGTGATTATCTGGACTATCGTTGGCGTCGTTTTTTTGAAGGGGGTAGTTTTTTTTAAGATGTTTTTTATGCATTGCTGGCAGTGCCAAGGTTTACAGAAACCAAAAGCCACGGCCTTGGCACGGTGTATGACGAGAAATTGGCGTTAGGCACCAGATTCTAGACTGTAGAGACTTGAATTTTAGGTGAGAAGGTTCCCTGGTTTTCTGAGCGTTAACACGTATAAATCAAACGCTTTCCTACATTAACGTTACACGAAATAATCCGTAAATTTACTATGATCTCCTTGGGGCGCCAACGTAGGTTTTAAACAGCGCTAAATGACAAATAAGTAGCCTTGGATAGAGACCGTTGAGGACGTTTGCTGTTAACCTGCGGGGAAAGGCTATGGATAAGGGCACGGATAGCGGCCACGGATAACCGCGATAACCACCATATGTATGGCCAAATGTTTGATCGATGATGTCTTATTGTTAGGACGAGACTTGAAAGCGGCTTATGAAGCTTGTTTCTGATCCGGCGATCGCAACTAAAATTGCCCGCATGAAAGAGCGAGTCCGCTGGCAGCATCCAGTGGTTGTGCGGCATGGTGTGGATCAAACTCGGTTGGTGCTAGCCGGTGGTAAAGAGAATGCTGCTGAAGACTTTTCGTTTTTAGTGATTGGCGATAGCGGTACGAGCCGTCATCTGAGGGATCGGCCACAGCGACGAGTGGCCAAGCGCTTGTTAGAGCATGCTGACGACTGTGATTGTGTGCTGCATACTGGCGACGTTGTCTATCTGACCGGATCGAGCGAGCAGTATCCTGACAACTTTATTAAGCCGTATCGTGAGTTTTTGGTGGGTGGTGAGTCTCCCGACAAAATTCGGTACGACAATATGACGTTTGCTAAGCCTTTTTTGCCGGTGCTAGGCAATCACGACTATTACGATTTGTCGTTGGTGGGTGGCCTTTTGAGTAAGGCACTGACCCCACTGCGCCGTGCCCTGCACAAGCGAATTAATTTAGACGTGGGCTGGCATGGCTCTTTTCAAGGAGAGGGCTTTGCTAAGGCATTTTTAGACTGTTTAGAGCTGGTGGGTAGCGCCCAGCTTTCAGCTCATTTGGAGCAACGCTATACGGCTAAAACAGAAACGGGACGCTGTTTGCATTACGTGCCTGGTGAGTTTACGCGGTTGCCGAATCGCTATTACACCTTTAGGCAAAAGGGGATTGATTTTTTTGCGCTAGATAGCAATACGTTTAATGCGCCGCAGCCGCTGCCAGAAACAAAAGAGGGGCTGGCGCAAAGGGCAAAAATAGAGCGCTATAAGCGATTGCTAGAAACAAAGGTAAAGTCACTGTTGGCTGAGTCTGAGCAGTTAGATATCGATATTGATGAACAGGTGGAGCGGGCAAACAGCATTTATACCAAAGTGGAGCAGCTTGAAGAACAAATCAGAGATATTGAGAAGCAGCTCAGTGCCTCTTCAGTGGGTAATACCCTCGATAGAGTCCAGCTAAACTGGCTGCGCGATCGCCTCATTGCCTCCTGGCAAAACAAAGCCGCCAAAGGCCGGGTGCTGTTCTTTCACCATCCGCCCTATGTGACCGAAAAAACAAAGTGGTTTCAGGCCCAAACGCTGGCCGTTAGGTTTCATTTACGCCAGGTGCTGGATGAGGTGCAGGCGGCCGTCGGTGAATTCGCAGGCGATCGCCCTTTGGTGGATTTGGTGATGAGTGGCCACGCGCACTGTTTTGAGTATTTAGAGACGCTGGAGACCGGACATGGCGATCGTCACATTCCGTGGGTGGTTTGCGGTGGCAGTGGCTTCAGCTTACGTAGACAGCGCAAAGACGGCAACGTGCTAGAAGAGTTTGGCCACCCTGTTGCCAACTGTCATTTGTTTTTAGGGCGATCAGGCCACGGTAAGCAAAAGCGTCGCCCTTATTCTGCACTGCGTGTAGATGTGCAATATGACGAGGCCAATGAGCAGCCCCGCTTTTTGTTGCGTCCTCTTGTTGCTGAACGCTATCAGGACAAATGGACAAACTATGAGCCGACGCCCATTTTGGCCGGCTCAATGGGCCAAGCCCAGATGCAGACAGTTAAAACACAGGCATAGCCGTTTTAGCGATAGATTTCTGGAGATATAGGCTTTTGTAGAGACTGGGCTTGTAGATAGGAGTGCTATCTACTGCCGACTCTATTTGCCTAGGTATGCGCAATTTAACAAAGCACCAATTTGCGAAACGTTGTCGCCCTCTCCTTAAATCCCTCTCCCGAGGGGGGAGGGACTTTGACTGACTCCCTTCTCCTTTTGGGAGAAGGGCTGGGGATGAGGGCTCAAAAAGCAGAAGTATACCGGTACTTTATTTGTGCGTATGTCTAAATGTCCCAACTGACTCAGTAGAAGCAATCGGTGTAATCAATGACTAACAACACTCCAGGTTCTGAGCGTACACCCAAAGGTACGTCCACAGATGACTGGCAGCCTTGGCAAAACTTTTTAATGGGTTTCTTGGTAGGCGCGCTGCTTTCTTTTGTAGGGCTTTCGATATCTATGGACATGACCCACACCGCACTTGCAGATGTCAGCCTTGTGATGGGGGTGAGTGCGATCGCGCTGCCTTTTTGCTTGGGTGGTCTTGGCCTCATGTTTAAGCAAACTTTTCTCAAGGCACTCAGCAACCTAATGAATCTGCTCCCCTATTAAGTCAGCTGTTATTGAGTCAACCGTTATGGAGTCGGCTGTATTGTGCAAGCTGCTATTGACTCAGCCGTCAAGAGGCCTTGAGGGTACTTTGCAAGCATCGCCCATAAGTTTAAACTTGATGTCGATGCGTCTTGGCCACCGTACCTATGCGATTAGACATCAAAAGCCTCAACTTGGGCTCAGATTCCGCTGAACGCGACATAGATATTGGCCTGGCAGACTACTTTTACGAAAACCATGCCTACAATCGCTTTCTCAACGGACGAAAGACGATTTTGGTGGGCAACCGAGGTGCCGGCAAAAGTGCCATTTTTAAATACATTGCCACCACCGAACGTCGTAAAGGCAACCTTGTTCTAGAGCTATCGCCTGAAGACTACTCTTATGAGCTGCTGTCAGAATATTTGCGCAGCGAACAAGAAGGCTCTTGGGGGAAACAAAGTGCCTATTCGGTCGCTTGGCAATATTTGCTATATAACCTCATTTTTAAGCGGATTGCTCAAAATAAGCGCGGCCTATTAATTGGCGCACACAAAAATATTTACAGCTACATTAACAACAGCGACATTGCCAATGCCAACAGTTCCATTGGCATTTTGGTGAATTATCTTAAGCGCATTGAGCAGGTCAAGCTGGCCTCATACGAAGGCGGTATTCGCTCCGATCTTCAAGACCTCTACGACCTTGAAGAGATCAAAAAGCTGCTGCCTAGCCTCAAAAGTGTCTTACAAAATACCCGCATTACCGTTTTAGTGGATGAACTCGACAACGGCTGGGACAACTCGGAAGATGCCAAGTATTTTTTGGCAGGTCTTTTTCAAGCTACCCAAAAGATCAATTTGCTGGCGCCTAATCTGCGCATCTATGTTTCTATCCGGCAAGAACTGTTTGATAATATTCCGCAGATTTATGAAGATGCCCAAAAAATCCGCGAAGATGTAGAGATTATTCGCTGGGGAAAAAATGAGCTGCTAGAACTGATTGCTCGGCGTATTGTTCATTCTTTTCCTGAGACGGCTAACTTGCCTGCCCTCAAGCGGTGGAAAGCTATTTTTGTCTCTAAGCTGGCCAGCTCTGAGGTTGAATCGCTCGACTACATTATTGATCGCACACAGCTGCGCCCCCGAGAACTGCTGCAGTTTTGCAAGTTATGTGTAGAGTCGATTGACTATTCGCTAGTGGCCAAGCGGATTGATGAATGTGCGATCGCCGCTGCCGAAGAATCTTACTCTGAGCAAAAGACCCGCGACCTGGCTTCCGAATACCGCTTCCAATATCCTCACTTGCTAGATGTCTTTGAAGTCTTTCGTGGTCAACACATTTACTACACCAAAGAAGACCTTGATTTTTTACTGCTCTCTATTGCCGTTGGCGATATTGATGTCGAACGAGCCGCCTGCTGGGTGCTGGATCTGGACTATTTAGAACTCAAACAGATTTTGTGGAAAATCGGTTTTCTCAAAGCCCTCGTCCCTCAGACCGGCGCTGGCAATGCGATTAAGCAATCTGGCAAACCGTCTGTTAGGCAGTCTGCTCAACAGCATCGCGGTGCGTATCTTGGGCACTACGAGTTGCCCACCATTAACCTCGAAAATATTGAGCTGTTTAGAGTTCACCCCGCCTGTACTAAATTTTTACATCTTAAGGATTAACACATTCAAAATTGACGCTTTAAAGATTAACGCCCTGCAACTAACAGACTAAAATGCTCCCTCGCCCGCCTCATTCTTCTTTTTTCTCACGTCAATCTATTCATCAGCTCGAAGAGAGAATTCAAGCTATCCCAACTTGGTTAGTGGCCATTATTGCCTTTGGGATACTCTCTGTATTCGTAATTTTTATCCGACAAGAGGACACAGCCCTTTCTTTTAAAGAAATTCTAACGCTGATTCTAGAGGATGCTGAGGCGATCGCCCTCGCTCTCGCCGTTATCCTTTACGTCAAAGCCGCTCCCGATCGCAAAACCCAAAAGCACTACGAAGCTTGGCGTGTGATCGACACCGCTGCTGCTGCTAACGTCACCACCAGCTACGCTCGCAACAAGGCCCTGCGGGATCTTCATCACGATGGCGTGCCGCTGAAATGGCTAGAAGCGCCCAAAGCCAACCTTGTTGGCATCAAGCTCCCCAGAGCCAACCTCACACAGTGCAACCTTGCAGGCACTAACCTAGAAGGCGCAAACCTCCGCGAAACCAACCTTACTGGCGCAAACCTCGCGGGTGCAAACCTCAGCCACGCCGATCTCGTCGGCAGCGATCTCTCCCATGCCGATCTCCGAGCGGCCATACTGCGCGGCACCGACCTCACCGGCGCCAACCTATGGGAAACCAACCTTGCCAACGCCGAAATGTGGTGGGCTAATGTGCAACAAGAACAGCTCAACTGTGCCAGGCTCAGTCAAACCGTTTTGCCCGATGGCAGCTGCCATGAAGCAACAGATGTGGAAGAGGCTGAGCCACTGCCTTAAATCGATGCTCGTTACTACACCCTGTGAATTACCTTGTACCGGCGCAGAAAGTTCCTAACTACCAAGTCCTTGCTGACCGCTGCCGAGGCGTTACGACCAATCTGGTAGATGTCCGACTCAGCAAGACTCGCGATATGGCTGGCACCAAAGCCTTCTTTGCCCAGGCCATAGCAATGCACGAGGACGTGCCAGAGAAAGTGGCAGCCGATGGATTAGCCTCCTATCCACGGGGTTCGATAAGTTTGAGGCTGCGCAGAGATTCTGCCGAGCGGTCGATGAAGTTAGCAACTTCCTGAGGCCTCGGAGCCGAATGGCAGAACACGTCCAGATCTAAATGAGAGGGGCGGAGCATAATAGCTCTCCTCGGCCTAATCCAAGCAAATCTATACAAGTTAAGGCTGGTGACTGCTGAATTCGTGCTCACAGATTCGGCATTTCTTCTGCAATGTTTAGTTACTCCAGGCTTCTTAGAACTTCTCTAATCGCTGCCTTTGCAGACTTGATTGGAGAGCCCTTTACTCCGAGCCATTCAAACGTAGGCGACCGATCAAGCAGGATGGTAACTGTATATACCGCTGCCCGAAACTGGTTTTTAGGCGCGCTCGGATATTCTCGCTTCATCGCCTCTTCTACAGATTGGAACATCTTATCGTAGCTTTGTCGAAGGCACTCTCGAACAGCCTCAGATCTTGTTGCGTAGGCAAATATTTCTGACCAAAGTATTTCAATTTTCTCAGTGTAGTGCTGCTCGTCGTAAAACGCATCCACGAGTTCCATGACATCCATCGATTGATCTAGATTTGCCGTTGCCTTATTCATCCGCGCGTTAAAATCGCCAACGATTCGCTGGGTCATCGCATCGACCAGCGCCTCTCTATTCCCAAAGTAGTGGCTGACCATTTTTCGATCCATCCCGAGTACCTGGGCGATGTGCTGAAACGAAGTGCCTTCAATCCCCCGCTCTAGGATGCACTGCTCGAATGCGTTGAGTATATCCGTTTTTCGCTCGGTAGCTAGGCTTTTTCGTCCCATTACACATACTCCTATTGCGCACGATTGTTATGCGATCGCGTGCGATTTCTTTTTTGAGCGTACACGACGCCAAAGCGAATTAGCAAAATAAATTCATCAATCGAAGAATATATCTTGACAAGATAAATTCACCAGTTGTAGTATTTATTTAAGTTCATCAGTTGTAGAATTTTTGGGGGAAGTCATGATTCAAAATCAATCTGCTCAGAACATATCAGTAGAGCAAGCTGTTTTCGACACCATCATTGTTGGCGCAGGATTATCTGGACTGTACGCGGCGCGGATATTGTCTCAGGCGGGGCAGCGCGTTGCCGTGCTAGAAGCCAGAGATCGCGTCGGAGGGCTGACCTGCTCTGAATACAGTGAGTACCTTGGCAAGCATCTAGATTTGGGTGCCACCTGGGTAGCTGAAATGCACACACGGATGCAAGCGCTGATTCAAGAATTCAATGTCCCGATCGTGCCGCAGTACACCACTGGAAAAGAGGTGGCCATTGATGGAGTCATTCGACATGTGGGCGAAGTGGGCAGCTTTCCTGGCATGGAATCAGTACTCCCAGAACTGCAAACTGTCATGGCTAAGTTTCAGGGCGAGACAGCTGATTTGGATCTTGACGCGCCGTGGGCTCACGAAAGGGCCTACGAGTTCGACTCAATGACCTTCGCCACCTGGGTAGACCAAAATGTTGAGTCCCCGCAATTGCGCCAGTCGTTGATCTCTAGTACAAGCGCTTTCTTTGGTGTTAGGGCCGAAGAAATCTCCTGTCTTGAAACGATGCATCTATTCAAGAGCTGCGGTGATATTTTCACCATGGCCGATACTACAACAGGTGGCCAGTCCGCCCATATGATGGGCAGTCAGCTAGTTTCTAAAGGCCTGGCTTCAACAATTAATGGGGTGGTCTCGCTCAGCTCACCTGTTCGTCGTATCTTGCAAGATGACCAAGGGGTCACTGTGGAATGCGATCAAAGTACTTGGCGCGGCAAGCATGTTATCTGTGCCCTGCAGCCAATGTTGATTAATCGGATTGAATTTGAGCCGATGCTGCCCGCCTACCGTCGCGAGTTCCATCAGCGCTGCCCCATGGGCCGGTACTCAAAGGCTCTCCTCACCTACGAAACGCCTTTCTGGAGAGAGCAAGAACTCTCGGGTATTGCCACCAGCCTAGATGGCAGCATGACCGGAATTTTCGATCTAGGCGATGTTGACTCGAAGCGCGGGGCTATTACGGTTCTATTTGGCGGAGAGCCCGCTATCAAGATAGACAATGCTGCCACTGAGGCCGAGCGTGACCAGATTATTCTCGACTTGGCAGCTAAATCGCTGGGTGAGCAGGCGCGAAATCCTGTGCATATGGTGGTCAAGCAGTGGGGCGCTGAACCTTGGTCGCAGGGCGGTTCCTGCGCCTATATGACACCGGGAACGCTCACCGCTATTGGCGATCGCCTCTGGCAGCCCTGCGGACGCATTTACTGGGCTGGCAGCCAACTGTCACGTGTGTGGAGAGGTTACATGGAAGGGGCCTGTGCATCAGGTGAAGCGACGGCCAATGCCGTGTTGGCTGCGTAAACCCAAGACGCATCTGGCAGGGTGCCCTGCTCGTTTTTCTCTCTTCTCGTTTCTTGTTGTTGATGAAAAGTTGTTAGTGAAAGGACCTCAAGTGATGACGCTCTCGATGATTGAACGCTCAAGTCAGAAACCTGTAAGTATGGAACCCTCAAACATAGAATTTTCAAATCAGAAACTCTTCAACATTCAGTTCTCAAACACGGTTGAAACCACCGCCTCTGCTGAAGCGATCTGGGCGCTTTGGTCAAACGTTGAGCAATGGCCTGTTTGGGACTTTGAATTACAGCGTGCATGGTTGGAAGGGCCGTTTGAGAAAGGTGCGGTCGGTTACTTTGAGCCGAAACAAGGTGCCAAGTCTCGGTTTGTGATTTCCCAGCTGACAAGCCATGACCAAGCCGAGCAGCAGAGCTATACGTTTACAGTTCAGCTACCGCTTTGCCAACTCCACATGCGTCATTACTTTGGTGATTCTGCCGAATTACGGACGTTCACACACGAGGTTTCTTTTCAAGGCAGTAGCGCGTTTCTCTTTAATTGGCTAGTGGGAAAACGCCTGCGTACGGTTGTGCCACAGCTGATGCAGGCTATTAAAACACTGGCAGAATGGGAGGCCTCGACCCAACCCGTCGCTTCAACTGCCGGCCCACGAAAGATTTTTAGTGACAGAACAAAAAACTGAATTTTCTGTTGACAAACATTAACTAAGCTCACATTTAAAATGTATGACTGATTAATGTCAGTCAGCCTGTCTTTTCAGAACTTAGCTGCATTCACAATTTACGTACCTGCACTTTTACACATTTGGAGAAAACAATGGTTGCTCAATTAGAACATTCGACAGGTTCACTCGCAATAACACAAGGCGCAACGCAACACGCAAAAAATAAGAACACAACACAACCTGCTAAACCATCAACAGCACTTACTAAACAACAGCAAAAAGAAGCTGCGACCGTCTTGGGCCAGGCATTTGATAAATACCCTTTTATGTCTTACGTGCTGCCCGATGCCACCACGCGTGTACAAAAGCTGACCAAGCTCTTTTTACCACTTATCCGCAGCAGTTGCCGCCATGGCAGCGTGATCATTGCCCCTGGCGATGGTGGCGTTCTGACTTGGGTGCCTGGAAGCGTATTTTCTGGCAGGGAAAAGTTTCTTGACCTGTTTCGCAGCGGCATGCTCGGTGTGCCTCTTTCTCTAGGGCTATCTGCTTTCAAGCGGCTCATCGTTCACGATGAGGTGTGTGAAGTAGCCCTTCTCCAGCATGCGCCCCAAGACTTTGCCTACATTTGGGCTGTCGGCGTACGCCCAGATCAAGCAGGGAAAGGACTGGGTTCCAAGATGGTGAGAGCTGCTTTAGACGAAATGCGTCAACAGGGCTATTCCACTTGCTGGCTACGCACCGAGACATCCAAAAACGTAGGACTCTACGAGCATCTCGGCTTTAAACAAGTTCTCACTGACATCCTCTCAGGCAGCCAGCAGCAATACTGGCTGATGTTTCAAAATCTTTAAGACTCGTTCCGAATTTGACTCGCTTTAGAAATAAGACAGCTTCTCTAACTCACCATTAACGCTTCACTGAGGAGAAAACTAATGACTGATCCACAAGCTAATATCGCTCTTGTTGAGCAACTTCCTGCCCTCGTGCCAGACCGATTAGAAGAAGCTAGAGAGAACTTCTCTGAAGATTTTGTGTGGCACTATGTCAACCCTGAACTACCGCGGATTCAGGGTGACTATAAAGGATTGGATGGATTGAAAGCATTCTTTCAGAAATTGGGTGAGCTGACCCACGATACTTTTAGCGTTCAGATTCAGAAAGCCTACGCTGTCGGACACGAGTTTGTTGTGGTACATGCCTGTCCCAGTATGACTATGGACGGTGACGCTTTTGAAACAGATGCTGTTGTAGTTTGGAGAATGGTTGATCAACGCTTCAAAGAAGCCTGGGATATTCCGGGGCTCAATTCATTGCGTCCACAATCGATAGAACAAACATCAGAATAAAATATCTCGTTAACCAGATGCCGTCATTTAATTAGGAGTTAAGACAATGCAACAGGTTATGTATCGTAACTTTGGCAATCCAGCAGAAGTGCTAGAAGTGGTGCAGAAAGAGAGCCTTCCACTGAGTGCAGGGCAGGCTCGCATCAAAGTTCTCAGAACCCCCATAAACCCCTCTGATATTGCTCAAGTGGCTGGAAAGTACGGGGTTAAGCCTCCGCTTCCTGCGATCGCAGGAAATGAAGGATTAGGCCGAGTGATTGAGGTCAATGGAGAGGGCATTGAGGTCGGTCAACTGGTCTTGCTGCCCGAAAGAGGCGCATGGGTTACTGAAACAGTTGGGAACATCGATCAGTTGGTTGCGTTGCCAGAGGGCGATCTCGATCAGCTCGCTATGCTGGCCGTGAACCCGGCCACGGCCTATCTGCTGCTGACAGACTTTGTGACGCTTCAAGCAGGTGACTGGGTAATTTTATCTGCCGCAAACTCGGCTGTGGGAAACTACCTCTTACCCTTGGCTAAAGCCCGTGGCATCAAGTTAGTCTGTGTTGTGCGACGAGAGAGTGCTGTTGCCGCACTGATAGAAGCAGGGGCCGATGTGGTGTTGGTGAATGGGCCAGATCTTGCCGAGCAGGTGCGTGCGAAGGCGGGTACTGCTATGAAGCTAGCCATTGATGCGGTGTCGGGAGAGACCTTTGGCCGACTGGCAGAAACCTTGGAACCGGCTGGGACATTAGTGCTCTATGGTGGAATGTCAGGTGAGCCTGCGTTAATAGATACTGGTTTACTCATCTTTAACGACATTCGGGTGCGAGGCTTTTGGCTCGTTCACTGGTTCTCTCAGACCAACCAAGCAAAACAGATGAAGGTGTATGGCGAACTGACTCAAGCGGTGGCTGAAGGTATTTTGCATGCCCCTATTGACCGACACTTCAGCCTTGACGAGATTACGGAGGCCGTCACATCCACCACGGCTGGCGCTCGTAGCGGCAAGGTGCTTTTGGCCCCTAATGGTCTCTAATGAATTCAACTACATCCAGTGTACTCTAGTAGTCTGTCAGCAATAAATTTTCGGTCACCCTAACTCTCGACAAGATTGTTCTAGAGAGCGTTGAACGTTTATAGGCAGGAAACAGCACCGAGTCGAATTGCAGCTTGAGGAGAGAACGGAACTAGAATCGCTCGTCTCGAAAGGGAAAGCGGCCAAGTGGAAACTGACCCGCGCCCAGGCCCTACTGAAATGCGACGAGAGCGAGGCTGGCCCGGCTTAGTATGACCAGCTGATTGCAGAAGCCTATGGGGTGACGACCCGAAGCATCGAAAATTGGCGTAAGCAGGCAGTCTTTCAAGGGCCATTATCTTTGTTGTCTCGCAAGCCGCCATCCCAACCGCCCAACTGAAACCGTATGCGCTAATTCATCATGCGCTAATTCAAATCGGGCCTTTTCTGAGCCAAGTTGATCTCAACGGGTACGGTTCTAGCGCTGAGGCGCAAAATATACTCATAGGTATGCAAGACATCTTCTATTGGGGTGGGCACTTGGCTGCCAAAACGACCTTCGGCAATATCCTCCATGACCTCGGGAGTTGCTACATTCCCAGGGTTAACAACCGTTACCCCAACGCCGTAAGCCCGCAAGGACAGGTTCAGTGACTGATCGATCCCCTGCAGTCCAAACTTCGTCGCCGTGTTAGCAACTTCTGGTGTCACCGCATTGGGCAGCCCAGAGAGCGCACCGTTCAAGCCGTCAATTCCTCGACTCGCACCAATCAGAAGATAGGTTGGCATGGCCAGACTTTCTTGATTTGTTGTTCTGCGAATATGGTTTGCTATAAGTTAGCGTTAATCCTGTTAGGGAAAAGTTGACATGTCTATTGAAATTTGGCTTGCCTTCACTGCCGCATCCGTGCTCCTGCTCATTATTCCGGGGCCGACTATTCTCACCGTCATTAGCTACTCGTTGTCTCATGGGCGACAAGCTAACATTCCTCTCATTGCGGCGGTGGCGCTTGCCGATTCTACCGCCATGACGATGTCTCTTTTGGGATTGGGAACTATTTTATCCGCTTCGGCTTTTTGGTTCGGGACTATTAAATGGATAGGCGGCTTGTATTTAATTTATCTGGGTGTCAAGCTGCTTCTCGCAGATGTACCTTCAAGAGATGTGACGGTTGTTAAACAATCTGGCCCTCGCTGGAAGCTGTTTGTAAACACCTATCTGGTTACAGCGCTCAATCCTAAAGGTATTATCTTCTTTGCTGCATTTTTACCCCAGTTTATCAACACCAATGCAAAAGTCGCCCCTCAACTCTGGATTCTGGCATTCACCTTTATAGCGCTGTCTATTATAAATGCCACACTTTATGTCATGTTTGCAGGCTCAGCCCGCAGACTGCTCTCGTCTTCAAGAATGCAGCGACGCTTTAATCTTGCCGGTGGCTCAATGCTGTCAGCAGCAGGTCTATGGACCCTGATGGCAAAGCGATCTGCTTAGCACTAAGCTTTACACTCTCTACACATACTTCGACTCTGAGAGCAGAAATAATGTGTAGGGTGTACTACTGCAGTGGGCCGCAGAAGGTTTGGATAGCTTGCGCATAGCTAGGGCATGACTCAGCAAGAAGGGGGTTCTGTCAGCATGTACAAGCCTTCTTTTCTGTCAATGCGTAACGCTTTATTCATATTGATGAGCTATTTACTATTCCCCCTTATCACAATCTCTTTACTTGTATTCTGTAAAGTGACTTTTTACAGAAAGGCTGGTGGAGTCAACAAAATTTTCAATCGATATTCACGCTCTTCTAGTCTCAAAAGAATCAACCAGACTGCGATTTTTGTTGCACTTGCCATATTCTCTATTATTCAAACAATTCGATTCAGTTTTTATCGATACTTATTAAGTAAGATTTTTCTGGTTCAGGCGAGTTGGTACGACTATCTCATTGGAATACTATTTTTTCTACTGATTATTGCAGAATTGTTTGTTCTAATACAGCTGATTGGGAATATATTCTATGCCTGGTTAGGCGCCTCTCGATACCGACCCTTCTCTATTATCCCGCTTAGTGGAAATGCTCCAAAAGTCGCAGTTCTGATACCCACCTGTAATGAAAAACCAGAAGTTCTAGAGCGTAGTATTTCTTCTGCGAGTAATCTCAACTATCCCAATTATCGCGTTGTCGTTATCGAAAACTCTCTTCGTAAGGAAATTAAGCAAGCTGCCCATGATTTAGCGAGCAAATACAACGTCAATATTGTAGATGTCCCCAATCGAGGTCACAAGGCAGGTGCGCTCAATGATGGCGAATCTTTATTAGATGATGACTGTATGTATTCTGCTGTGTTTGATGCTGACCAGCTTATATCAAGTCAGATACTCATAGATTTGATCCCAATTCTGGAAAATGAACCGAGAGTCGCCTGGGTGCAAACGCCTCAACTTTATGAGTCAGACGGAAGCCTACTAAGCTTTGCTATTAGTCAAGGCACAATGCAATCCTATGATAATTTCCTGGAAGCGCTTTCAGTTTTAAAGGGGGTTCCTTGTTATGGAACAGGATTTATTATGCGACGGTCTGCGTTGCAACAAGTTGGAGGATGGGATGAAGATGAAGGGACAAGACTCACTGAGGATATCTCAACATCATTAGCACTACATGCTTTAGGATGGCAGTCAGTTTATATTCGTTCAGCTTATACGCTCGGAATTTCGCCACCTTCTTTGGATGCCTTTTGGAATCAGCAACGTCGATGGGCGACTGGGGGAACTCATTTACTGTTTAA
>JBCCOO010000081.1:0-22309 GCA_039025345.1 Cyanobacteria bacterium P01_D01_bin.105
CTCGCTCCAGCGTTGCTCGTTCTGAATCGCTCAGCTGAACAACGTACTTCTTTTTCATTAAATTCCGCTCCTGGCCCATTGAACTTGAGCTTTCCTGTTGACTACACTATCCTAATTCCTAAGCTGGACAGAGCACTAGGCTCAAAGTAGTATCTTTGACTGTTCCGAGCTCTTCGTTAAAGACACATTACAGCTCACTATATTTCGCTTTGTGCTTTGCTAAGGCCACAGCGGTCTACACCTATCATGTCGGAGACTGTTAGCAAACTCTACTACTGAGGCTTAATTGATAAACCCCATATTTTGGTGATCGCCCAAAGTTTCCCAGAAGCAACCAACTAGCCAGAAGATTGATGCAGAATTAGTCGGTTGCCATCTGGATCGTAAGCGTAGATTTCTTGGCCGTGAGACGTGTGCATAATCTTGCCGGAGGGGGGATAGCCAAGGTCAATTAAGTGTGCGATCGCCTGCTCCAAATCCTCAACTTCCACGCACAGGCTCATCGCACCGCTGCTGCGTCCTTCAAACTCTGCGGCATTCTCTTCTTTAGGTGCAAAAATAGCCAACCGCAGCCCCGTTAGCTGAAACTCTGCGTAGCTCGGCACGTTAACTTTTGGCTCTGTCCCTACCAACCCTTTGTAAAAGTTAGCTAGCACTGAAACCTGCAAGCTGGAGAGTGCCACAAAAACTTCACTACATACGGTTCTATCAGTCATGCTGAATCGATAATTGCTGAATCGTTAATAGAGATAACAGTTTACAGCTCACGGATTACTCGGCATGGATTACCTGCTGCAACCACGTTGGCAGGGACGTCTTTGGTCACAACGCTACCCGCTCCAATCGTAGAGCCTTCGCCAACGCGCACGCCAGGGCAGATAATCGCGCTTCCCCCAATCCACACGTCGTTACCGATCTGAACCGGTAGGGCAAATTCCCACCCTTCTTTTCGCTTATTCGGATCAAGCGGATGATTGGCTGCATAAATCTGTACATTTGGCCCCAGCAGTGCTCTATCACCTATCCGAACAGTGTTACAGTCCAAAATCACGCAGCCATAGTTCATAAAGACGCGCGTTCCACAGATAATGTTTGAGCCGTAGTCACACCTAAAGGGTGCTCTGATGTCGCATTCTGATCCGATAGCCCCAAACAGCTCTGTCAGAAGCGCATATTGACTTTCAATATCACCGGGAGAAGCGCGATTGAAAGCGCCAAAAATTCTTTGCGCTCGCAAGTTCATCTCAACGAGTTCAGGATCGCTAGCGATGTAAAGCTCGCCTGCTAGCATTCGCTCTCGCATGGATTTTTGCATAGTCGTTTTTGTGTCGTTATTCGATTCGATTAGCCTACTGTGAAGCTCCTATCATCATGGTTGCTACATCCGTAGACTCCAGTCCATTGCAGACTGGTTTGGAGACGATGCTGATAGCCTGCTCAGCTCCGAAGCTAAAGTTGACAAAAGCCACCTTCACTTACCTGGGCCAGATTAGGTAAAAAGAGAGTTCAAGGAGGGCGTCAAACTTTTTTATCTCATCCAAGATATTTATCTATCTGATGAGGTTACGGTCTAATGCGGTTGCGGTTGCTTAGACGGTTCGATTTGTTGTTTCCAAAAGGATGGGTGTAGATCGTAAAAATATCCGAAAAATTTGACTTTCCTCGCAACTTCCTGATCGCTAGACCCTAGAATCGATATAACTTAGTATTCCGTTTTACATTTTGTGGCAGGCAATAGGTACCTGCGATCGCCCATGAAGCTCGCTTCCCGCATCCGTCAGGTAACGCCCTCCATGACGTTGGCCATTTCCGCTCAGGCCAAGGCTATGGCCAAAGAGGGATTAGATGTTTGTAGCTTCAGCGCGGGCGAGCCAGACTTTAACACGCCTGCCCACATCTGTGCGGCTGCCCAAAAAGCCATAGCTGAAGGCAAAACTCGGTATGGCCCAGCATCAGGTGAACCCGCTCTGCGTGAAGCCATCGCCCACAAGCTTAAGACTGACAACAACTTGAGCTACCGACCAGAAAACATCATGGTTACCAACGGTGGTAAACATTCGTTATACAACCTAATGATGGCCCTGATCGAACCAGGCGATGAGGTGATTATTCCATCCCCTTACTGGGTGAGCTATCCAGAAATGGTAAAGCTAGCGGGCGGTACGCCTGTGATTGTGCCAACAACAGTTGAACACAACTACAAAATTACGGCGCAGCAGCTTAAGCAGGCAGTTACACCCAAAACTCGTTTGTTTGTTCTAAACTCACCGTCTAACCCTACTGGCGTTGTGTATACGCCTGATGAAATTGAGGCGTTGGCCAAAGCTGTGGTCGAATCTGATATTTGGGTTGTCTCCGATGAAATTTATGAAAAGATTCTCTATGACGGTGCAGAGCATGTGAGCATTGGCTCTGTGAGTCCAGAGATTTTTGAGCGGACGATTGTCAGTAATGGGTTTGCCAAAGCTTATGCAATGACGGGATGGCGCCTAGGATACTTGGCTGGTCCTACAGCGCTCATCAAAGGCGTCAATACGCTGCAAAGCCACAGTACTTCTAATGTCTGTACGTTTGCGCAGTATGGTGCGCTGGCTGCGCTGCGCGAACCGTCTGACAGCATCGAAGTCATGTGTCGCGCCTTTACCCAACGTCGCCGCGCCATCATGGACTTAGTCAATGGCATCGATGGTCTCAGCTGCGTAGAACCGAAAGGCGCGTTCTACATATTGGCCGATATTAGCCAAGTTGGCCTAGGCTCCATAGCCTTTTGCCAAAGGCTGCTGGATGAAAAATACGTTGCGACCATTCCTGGCGTAGCGTTTGGCGCAGAAGGAACCATTCGTATTTCCTATGCGACCGACCTCGACACAATTGAGCGAGGAATGGAGCGCATCAGCGGGTTTGTTCAAGCCATCCGCTAATAAACTTGCCTACAACCCTCTGCTCAGCTGTCTGTAAGCAGATAGCATACGGCTACAAAATCACACAGCTACCCTGGCATGACAGGTTCCATCGGCTCTGTTTGTACTGCCTGTAATGCCTGCCGCAGCGCTTCTGTACGATCCGCTAAGAAGCGTTCCGCAGGGACGATGTCCAGCAGGCCTAACTTCGTTAACCGCTTATAAGTTTGATCTTTAGCACCTACGATGTAGACTTTGCGATCGCCATCTACGGCTTCCTGTACCGCATTCTCAATTGACAAAGACGTCGTTACACCTAAGTGAGGCACCTCACTCAAATCGAGCACCAGTGCCTTACAGTTTTGCACCGCAGCCCGCTCACGAGCAATCGCCTTTGCCACCCCAAAAATCATCGGCCCGCTCAGGCTAAAGAGCAGAATTTTGTCATTGCCTTTATCCAACAAATCCTTCTCTTCTGGCGTCAGCGCAATCGTATCGTCATCGTCTGTTACTGCCGTTACGCCCTTATCTGAGCGGAGCTGACTCAGCCGCTCGATCGTGAGAATATTAGCCACAAACACACCGACCCCAACCGCGACGACCAAATCTACAAATACGGTGAGAAAAATCACCCCGTACATAATCATCGCGGACTTATGAGAAATGTGGTGTGCCCGTTTCAAAAAGCCCCAGTCGATGATGTCTATACCCACCTTAATGATGATGCCTGCTAGCACGGACAGCGGAATGTTTTGTGTTAGCCCGCTCGCCCCTACTACCACCACCAGCAAAATAGCTGCACGAAAGAGACCAGAGAGAGCTGTTCGACCACCTGCTTTGATATTTACAACAGTGCCCATGGTCGCCCCTGCGCCGGGAAGGCCGCCTATGAGGCCAGAGGCAATATTGCCGATGCCTTGACCCACCAGCTCCTTATTAGAATCATGCTCAGTGCGCGTAAGGCTATCGGCCACTACTGAGGTTAGCAATGCATCGATGCTGCCCAAAATACCCAATACGCCCGCATCTACAATCATGGTGCGAAACTGAGCGCCATTGAAGGTTGGCATTGTCAGCGAAGGCGCTTCTAGGCTAATTTCTCCAATTCGGCGCATTCCTTCAGCATCTCCGCCAACATTCGCTAACACTGTTAGCGACAGCACAGTCCCCACAATCATGGCCACAAGCTGAGGCGGTGCAAACTTCCTCAGGCCCTTTGGGAAGTAAAGAATCATCAGTACTGTCAACGTTGCCAGGATCAAATCAGCTGGCTGAAGCTGGCTAACCAAGTTGGGGATATTTTGCAGCGTGCCAATGACACCCCCTTTAGGACTTGCTAACCCCATGGCTGGCCCAATCTGCAAAATAATCAGAATGATGCCAATGCCAGACATAAATCCCGACACCACGTTGTAGGGCATCAGGGTTACATATTTACCAAGCTTTAGCAGCCCGATCGCAATTTGAAATGCACCTGCCATCATCACAACGGTAAAGGCCATCGCCATGCCGTTGTCCGGATCGGCTGCCAGCAATGAAGCAATGACCCCGGTAATGACAACCGTCATAGGCCCCGTTGGCTCAGAAATCAGGGTTGGGGTGCCGCCAAACAGCGCTGCGAAAAAGCCAACAATTATCGCGCCGTACAGTCCGGCTTCTGCCCCTGCTCCTGAGGCAAACCCAAACGCCAGCGCCATCGGTAGGGCAATTACGGCTGCGGTCAGGCCACCAAATAGGTCGCCTCGAACATGCTTAAAGTTGATTTGGTTCGTCAGTTTGTAAGGTCTTCTGTGGGATTGGGTCATGGGTAAATCAGCCCTCACGCTCTCGCTATACAGCAATCTCTACCCTTTAGTGTCTCATGTTGTCTTAACGTTTAGTTACATACTGAAGGTTGATACGGTCAAATAGTGATGATTACTACAATAACCACCGCTTTTTATAGCCTCAGATGATGGCGTCAGAAACGTTGAAAACACCCCGCGCCCTTCCTTCTTGCTTACCTGCTGACTGGTTTAATCGCTCTGCTGCAGAGGTCGCACCAGATTTATTAGGTCGTACGCTGGCTAGACGCGTAGACGATGAGATCATCCGTAGTCAGATTGTGGAAACAGAAGCCTATGAAGCCGGTGATCCGGCAATGCATGCCTACCGCAATAAAACAGAGCGTAATGCGGTGGTGTTTGGCCCTGCTGGCATAGCGTATGTCTATCGGATCTACCGGCAGTACCACTGTTTTAATATCGTGACGGATCGCGAGCAGTTTCCCAGCACTATCCTCATCCGGGCTGTGAACCTTCAGCATCGTCCAAGCTGGATAGATCCGGACAAAGAAAAGTTGCCCCAAATAGCCGCTGGCCCTGGCAAGCTCTGCCGCAGTCTCAAAATAGACGAGTCACTCAAAGGATTGCCTGTTCACCCTAAAGCTGGCATATGGGTAGAAAAGGGTCAGCCGGTTCCCTTGGATGCCATTACTCAAACTACTCGCATTGGGTTGTCTAAAGGCACCGATATTCCCTGGCGATGGTACGTTACTGATTCGCCTGCCGTATCCAAAAAAGCCATATCGACAAATAAGTCTAAAAATTAGGAAAATTTAAGGGCCATTAGGTTTGCGCTTATGCACGAACCTAATGGCCCTTTCCGAAAGGTATTCAGACTTGAGAGATATTCAGATAAGCGTCGTCCGACTGCAAAAAGCATACAGACGATAAGCGACAGGCTGCTCTAGAAACTCTTGCCAAAATCTGCCCACAGCGTACCTTCACCAGGGATCACTATTTCAATGTCGGCATTGTCGCCAACGATTGTCTGCTGAGCAGATTCTGCCAAGCTTGCTCGGACAACGGTGTACCCCAAAACGAAGGTAACACCAGCAACAAAAAGACCTGTGATCGCGCGATCAACGCCAGTAGTACGAGTCTGAGTATTGTAAGTCATAAAAAAACGGCCCTATAAGCGTGGGTGACTTAGAAATAATCTCAGACTTTTTGGTATCTATGTATACCGTTTACTTTTATTTAATTTTTTTGATGCCTTTCAATATATTGAGCCCTTGGCTAAGGTTCTGCTTTACCTCGCTCAAAGTAAGAATGCACTTGCTACACGCTGCGTCAGTCCCTTAAAGTTGTGTTGCCCTGTAGCGGCTGGGTAATTTGTTCCCCTAAAGACATCGGCAACTCATGGTAGTGAGAGACAAAGCCGTGGCTAACGCCTGCAACTAAACCAAAAACCGCAGGCAAGATTAAGGGAATAAAGTTATTCATAGAAAGCATTAATGTGTTGCTTTCTTAAGATTCCCAACTATTATATTTAAATTTTGTAGCCAACTTTACAAAAAACAGTTTATCTGATTTTTGTAATGCGATTCACGCATTTTTATAATTCGCTAATTGTATCGGCTTTAGAAAGTTACCTATTGTCCGCCCTTAAGGGCATCTACTTTTTGCACAAAGATGTCTGTGAAGAACGTAATGATCCGACGCTTGCGTAGATTGATATTTGCACTGAGTGACATTCCAGAGCGCAAATCGAGCGGTACGCCATTGGAAATAAGCTGTTGGCCGTCTAAGGTTACTTCAGCCGGAAAGCGATAGTAGGGATAGATTTCATCCGGCGGCAACGCATCTGTACCAATCTTTGTAACTTTACCTTCCATATCGCCAAACTCACTGTAAGAGTAGGCGTCGATGCGAACGTCTACCGTCTGCCCCAGTTCTACAAAGCCGATATCTTGGTTGGGAATGAAGATACGAGCTACCAGAGCATCTTCTGGAACAATCTCCATCAGTGGCTCTGTGGAGTTGGCTACATAGCCCGGCTGGTTGGCTTTTAGATTGAAAACGGTCCCGGCAATGGGTGCTGTAATGGCCTGCTGGCTCTGAAGCGTCTGCAGCTGCACGAGCTGGCTTTCCAGTTCTTCTAAGCGCTGGTTATTGTCAATGATTCGCTGACCAAGCTGACTGTCAATGTCTTCAATTCGCTGCTTATTGTCTTCCAATCGATTACGCAAGTTTACCCGCGAGCTGGAGTCTGTACGGTTTACCTGAGATTCTGCCTGAGAAATTTGAAAGGTCAGTACTCCAATTTCTTCTTCTAAGGTATTTACCTCAGCTTGCTTATTGTTGACCTCTTGCTCCTGCTGAAGCTTAGACAGTTCAGCAACTGCGCCCTCTTCAAACAGCCGAGCAAGCCTATCTAAGATCTCTTGATTCGTTTCTAAGTCGCTGCGTGCGTTCTTTAGCTGAATGCGCGTTTGATCTAGCTGCTCGCGGAGCTCACCTGCCCGAGAGCGATTGATACTTTGCTCGTTACCCAAATCCTCACGCGTATCTTCTAGCAGCGCTATCTGGTCACTGCTCAGCCCAGCTGTATCCCCACCTAGCTGTGCCCGATACAAGCGGTTGCTTTCAATTAAGCTCGCTCGGCTACTCGCCCGCTGCGCCAGTGCCGGAGAGACCCCTTCTGGCGGGATTGCATTCACATCGCCTGAAAGAAGAGCGTCGTAGTAAGTATTCTCTTCTCTCAGCCGGCGCGTGATTTCCTGGTTTGCCCTAATGTCTGCGTCCACATTAGTTTCATCCAGTGTCGCTAAGATCTCGCCGGTTTCAACCCGCTCACCTTCTTCAACCAGCACATCATCGACCACGCCACCTGCGGGTGCCTGGACGAGCTGAACCTCACTGCGAGGCTCTAACTTGCCCTGCGCGCCAATATTTTCATCTACTTTGAAGATGATCGAGCTCAACACCGCCAGCGCCGTGAAACTCATAATGCTGATCGCAATCCACTTGGCCCAAACCGGTGACTGACGAAGAATAACGGGTTTGTCAAACGCTTGTGGAACATAGGCTTGAAACCCGTCTCCAGGCGAAAAGCTGCCGTTGCTGCCGTTGCCGTTGCCGCCGTTGCCGTTCATTTGGCCATTCATCTGGCTGTTCATCTGGCCATTCATTTGGCCGTTGCCATTGCTATTCACATGGCCATTGCCATTAGCGCCTGATTTGTTAAAGGTGCTTTTCATCGGTCGTTATTCTCCCTTCTGCTCAGATAGGCAGTAATAGCGGCCTTTGAGGGCCATGAGTTCTTCGTGAGTACCTAGCTCTACCACAGAGCCTTTGTCCATCACCAAGATGCGGTCAGCTTGACGGATAGTGCTCAAACGGTGAGTGATAAAGAACACCGTACGTCCGTTGGCCCACTTCTGTAAGTTGTAGCAAACCTGGGCTTCGGTGTCGTAGTCAAGGGCACTGGTGGCCTCGTCCATAATTAAAAGGCGAGGATTTTGCAGAATGGTACGGGCGATCGCTATTCTTTGCCGCTGTCCACCCGATAGCGAAGAGCCACGCTCCCCGACCCTGGAGTTGTAGCCACTCGGCAAATCCATAATGAAATCGTGCGCGCCAGCAATCTTCGCTGCTGCAATAATGCTCTCTGTATCCGCCTGCGGGTTGGTCAGGGCAATATTGTCCTGAATGCTTCCCTCAAACAGCAAGCTATCTTGAGGCACAATGCCCACCTGCTGCCTGAGTGAATACAGTTCAACTTTTCTAATGTCGTAGTTGTCAATCAGTATTCGACCCGACTCCGCATTATACAAACGGGGCAATAGCTTCATCAGCGTACTTTTACCCGATCCACTCTGACCCACAATGCCAATGAATTCACCGGGGTAGAATTCCAGATTCACATTGACGAGCTGCAAGGGGCCAGACGGTGCAAAGCGGAAAGAAAGATTTTCATAAGTCACCTTGCCTTGAATTTCAGGCATCGGAATCTGAGCGCGATCCTCCTCAGCTTGCTCTTGAGGGTTGTCGATAATGTCGCTTAAACGCTCTAAAGACAGGGCTGTTTCTTGGAAGTTCTGCCACAGCTGAGTAAGACGTAACAAAGGCTGCGTGACGTAGCCGGAGATAATCCTAAAGGCAATCAAGCCACCTAACGTTAGTTCTCCGTCCAAAACCAAAGCTGCACCAAACCAAAGCACTAGCAAACCCGACATCTTATTCAAAAAGCCACTGGCCGATCCTGCCGTTGTCGAAGTCAGAACAGTTTTGAATCCATCACTGACGTAGCGGGCGTACTTTTCTTGCCACTTCCAGCGGGTTTTCAGCTCCATGTTCTGAGCTTTCACGGTCTGAATGCCTGACAGGGCTTCTACCAAAAATGACTGGGTTTCAGCGTTACGCTCGGCTTTAGCTCGAAGCTGACGGCGCACAATGGGCGAGACAAAAAACGTCAGCAGCATAAATAGCGGAATAGTTGCCAGTGACACAAAGGTCAGTTTGATGCTGTAGATAAACATCACAATGATGTATACCACTGAGAATAGAGCATCTAATACCACCGTTAGTGCGGTACCCGTTAGAAACTGACGAATGTTTTCTAGCTCGTTTACTCGGCTGGAGAGCTCACCCACTGGGCGACGGTCAAAGTAGCGCAGCGGCAACCGCAGCAGATGGTCGATAATTTCCGAGCCTAGGGCCATGTCGATGCGATTGGTCGTATCGACGAAGAGGTAGGTTCGCAAACTGGTTAAAATTGCCTCAAAGATAGCAACAACGACCAGAATGAACCCTAATACATGCAGCGTATCAATGCTATTTTGACCAATGACGCGATCAATAATGACCTGGACCATCAGCGGGTTAGCAAGGCCAAACACCTGGACAAACAAAGAGGCTACTAACACCGTTGTTAGTACGCCCCGGTATTTCTTTAGAGATGGCAGAAACCAAGAAAGCCCGAACTTTTGCTGAGGTGTTTGCTCAGTGGTCTCCACCAACAACACTTCACCCTCGGCGCCCCAAATTTCTTCAAAGGCCTGGGGCGAATGGCGGACAATTTTGTTATCGGCAGGGACACCGAGTATGTATTCTCGCTCAGACGTTTCATAGACAACGGCAAAGCCTTCTCGCCACTGAATTAATGCCAATTTAGGCAATCGTGACATCGCACTGGCAGGGACTTTGGCAAGCTGAGGCTTTAGCCCTACCAAATCGGCAACCGCGCCACAAGCTGTAAGAGACAAATGCCCCAGCCGCTCTTGCTGGTTAACCAGTACGCGCTGAACCACATCCCGCTTAAAGGGCATTTCTAAGTGCTTTGCAAACATGGCAAAGCAGGCTAAAGCTGTCCCTATTTCGTCGCGCCCGCGCATGACGGGATATTTAATGGATTCAGCTCTTTCTGATCCTTCTTCAACAATGTTTGAGTCGTAGCTTAGCTCTGGTGCGTAGGGCAAATCATCTGTACGAGACAGCGCTGAGCTTGCTGAGGCAACAGCAGCAGGATGCATTGAGACCCCAGTACCAGGCTGATCGATAACAGTGGCATTACTGTAGTGGCCATTGCTACTAGAGCCGTTACTACCAGAGCCGTTGCTGCCAGAGCCGTTCTCGTTTTGAACAGTGCTAGTTTGGCTAAGCTGACGCATGTCTACGCCCAATAGCCGGGTGCTCTTTTGGGCCGTCACTCGACCATCTAACATCTCAGCGGTCAGCCAAGTTCCAGCGGGATAGCTTGCAATGCTTTCAGAGCTGACAAACCAAAGCCTGCTGGACTCAGCGGCTTCTAGCGTAACGGCCCCCGCGCCCAGTGTAACGGCAGTTGAGTTTGCCAAAAGCTGCTTTGCCATCTGCGGCAAATCGCTAACGTTACGAGCTTGCGTTTTAAAGTATTGGCTGGAAAGGTCAAAAACTTCTGCTAGGTAGCTGCGCCCGACAATCGCTGTCGCGAAGTTGTCGTGCTCAGTGATGAGCTGCCGCACAGCGCTGAGCGGTATGGTGATGGCGGTGACTTCTGAGGAGGCGATCGCACTTTCACAAGGCACCCCTCTTACCAGTCCAGCCAATCCCAATACCGATCCTGGCTGCAGAAGCGCCAATGTCAGGGGCGTCTTTTGATACGGGTCGTAGCCCAAAAGACGCCCCTTCCCTTCAATAATCACCACCAGCTGATATGGCATCGATTCACGCCGCAGAATCGGCTGGCCAATTCGGTAGCGCAGCATTTGACAGCCAGTTGCCAAAGAATCCAGCGCCACTCTCGGCAACTGGTCAAAGGGAAAAATCCCGCCGAGGCTTTGTTCAAATGAAACTTGGGTATAGGTCATAGCAAACGCAAGACTAAGCGCATTCTAAAAATAAGGACAAAAGCATAAGTCAACAGTAATGAGAATTAATCTCAATTATAATAAAGACAACGCCCGATAACTATAAACATAGTGAAAAGACTATTAGGTAAATATGCTCGCAAGTAAATGTACTCGTGCAATGTCAAAAACATAAATCTCATGAAGAGGAACCCAAAGCTAGATTCGACCCCAGCGGATCTGGCTTTGGTGACGCCTCATCTGACAGATTATGGATGATATCGTTTGACTCAATACCCAATATCTTGACAGGCGTTTCAGCAATCTGCGTACTTAGCCACTCCTGAAATTGCTCGCTAAGCAATCTTTGCCGCATCACCGCATCAAACTGAGCTGGAATAAACTGTTCGAGTCGTGCAATCACCAACCATTCACCAATCTGAGTAGGTGCCCATAGCTGCCCGGGCTGACTGACCATAAGCATCCGTGCCAGAATAGGATGGGGCACGCTCAGCTCCACTGGCCCAACCATTCCACCTGTTTTTGACTCCTGACCTTCTGAATACTGACTGGCGAGCTGAGCAAACGAAGCACCGTCATCATTGAGTCTGAAATATATTTCTTGAGCTAGGCTCGTGTCTTTGGTCCGAATGAGCGAGTAACGTACGCGATCTAGCTGCGCCTTACGCTGCAGAAAATAAGATTCTACCTGCTCACCCCAAGTCTTTTCTTGAAACTGAGCGAGTTTGTACTCTCGCTGTGCGGCCAAGCTCATCTGCTCAGGTGTCGTTCGCTGCTGCTGGCACCAAGCCTCTTGCTGTTCTCTAGAAAATAACCCTCGCGCTGCACAAAAAGCCTGTAATGCCTCTGTCGGATCACAAGAGATATCTGAGATTGCTCGATCAATGAGAATTTCTTGCACAAGCCGAGGCATCAGTTGATGCTCCTGAAGCTTTGCAATAAGGGCTGGTGCATCTAACACCGTCTGACCAATCTGAAGAACCGACGTCATGCTTTAAGTGTACTTGTAACAAGTTTGCTTTATTAAACCCACAATAAGATTAAACCTACGATAAAAATAGAGACTCATCATTAAAGATCTCTCCCGACACCCAAATTAGGCATTCGTTTACACGAATGGCTCTCCGTATAAATTTCGTATTAGGGACTCCCCGAGTTCTACGACATCCCTAATTTCACGGGTTATCTTAAAAAAGAAGGTGCTACTTCAAGAGATGCTCACATCTTGAAAGTTCTTAGAACTATGCTCACTTACAATTTCCTTGAGTCCTGAATCTCTTAGCTCACGGTGTTTGAACGCCGAAAGCGAGCCTTAATCGCTTTTGTTTCTACCGCTTTTATCTCCACCTCATTGTGTTCTTATCCCAATAGCTTCCAATAGAAGATGGTCATAGCTTATTGAAATCTTTTGATAAGTTTTCGAGGTTCTACGGTAGAAATTGCGCTTGGTTTATCGTAATTAGTTCTTTGTGGCAATATTTTTGTGACACTTCATACTCTGGCGCCCCCCAGTCTGTAGCACTTAACAGCTGACGATTTTTGTTATCTAGTTCTGTTATTTAGTCGTTATCAATGTTTATTTCGGCAATCAAGCAGTTTGTGCAATGGTTATACGGTTGCCTTAACGACTCATGTTTAAGCATCCGTAGGGGTACCCGTCGCATTCTCGCTCTTTCTAAGAAGCGTTCTCAGCGAGCCATTCGGCAATCTTCGCTATCGCTTGTTCCCATATCCAGAGCGCGTACCTCTAGCTCGTCTGGTTCTTCCAAGTCAGGTTCGCCCAAATCAAATAAATCGACGCTTCCTAGTGTGCCTGCTCCCGAGGCTTCAGTCGATAAAATTACTTACACACTATCACGCGCGGAAGTGGTGGAGTCTTTGAATCAGACCCTAGCTAGAAGCAGCGTGGTTCAGCCCCCCTCCCCTCCCCCGAATGGGACTCACGACTCAAATGAGACTCACGCTGCTTTGGGCAGTGTCACAGCAGCGAGCTACGAACACAGCCGCGCACTCAGTGAGGCCAATACGCTTGAAGCTTTAGCGGATTCTGCTTTCCTCTGTGAACGTCAGGGCCGTCTTGCCGAGGCTGAAGGCCTCTACAAGCAAGTTATTTCACTTAGCCAGCAGAAATTTGGTCAATCTCATTTGTCTACGGCAGGTGTGCTAAGTGATTTAGCAACGCTGTATCAAGGTCAAAAAAGGTACAGTGAGGCCGAACCGCTCTTACAGCGATCGCTGCGAATTCGTACTCAAGTGCTGCGTTCCAATCACCAAGATATTGCTGAAACCTGTTCCCAGCTGGCCAATGTTCATCGATACCAACATCGGTACGACAGAGCTGAGCCTCTTTTCCAGCATGCACTCACTATTTTTCGGCAGCAGTTGGGGCCAAAACATCCGCGCACTCAAGCCGTGTATGACGATCTTATGCACATGCTCGCCACTGTGATTAAAACAGGCCAATATAGCAAGATAGTCCAAAAGCTACCGCCGCTTGATTTAGAAAACCTGAGCGATCGCTATCCTTGGGCTAGGCCCAATTGGCATCGGTAGTGGACATGAGCGTTTAAGCCTTGTTTCCAATTATCTGTTGCCAATTAAGGTTCCAATGTCTGACGGTTTGACATTGCGATACTTAACGTTCTTAGGCAGCAGCCGGATATTTGGCCCATTTTTGCAGCCGCCCAAACAGCCGACTGCTTCTAACTTAAAAGCTTGCCTTTCAGCGTTTGAGGCAGCCGCCCGCGCTGCTTCAAACGCTACCCAAAGCTTATCTCCCCCCTTCCGACAGCAGTTTTTCTTTTGGCAAAGCTGCACAGTCAAGGGCGTTGCCGCTTGCTTTTTAGTTTTGACTTTTGCTTTTGTGCTCTTTGGTTTAATCGCTTTGGGCACCGTTACCTTGGCTTTGGGGGCGATTGGGATGACTTGAATCGCTGTTAGGTTAGATGCTTTGGCAGAAGATTTTTGTTTTTTTGAGGGGACGTTTTTTTTCTGGTTGCTTTTTTCCTGGCGGGCCTTTTTGGGCTTTAGTTCATCAGAGCGCGTTGTCCAAACTCGAACGTCATCACCCAGAGCTAGCTCTGCTTGGGCGATCGCCCTCAGCGCTTTTGGGATTTCAATAACGTGCTTGCCTGCTGCTGTTTTGAGTTCAATGCCTTTCAGTGTCCCTTTTGCCGACTCGATGCTTCTAAGATATTTTCCCTGTAGAATTTTCATACGAGTACGTTTTTGAATGGTCTACTGATTTTTTCCTGTGGCTGTTTATTCTAGCCTGCTAGGCTATCTCTCTCGCTATGAAAGTTGCATTACTGCTACTGCTGAAGGGTTACCGTCAATTTATTTCCCCTTTATTTCCGCCTGTGTGTCGGTTTGAACCGACCTGCTCTCGCTATGCTATTGAAGCCGTAGAACGATTTGGTCCTGTCAAGGGAAGCTGGCTGGCAGCTCGCCGGATCACCCGCTGTCATCCACTCCATCCGGGGGGATATGATCCGGTTCCTCAAAAAAGGCAAGAAGATTCTGATGCCTGTTGTAAGTGACTAGCTGAGCAGTTTGCTACAGTAGGCGCATCCGCCCTTTCTGCGGGCCTATCTCTGCTGTAGAAGTTCCTCGTCCTACCGCTAGTGCTCAATTGTTCGAGATTACTGTTCGAAGTTTATGAAGAAAGTCTACGTCCTTGATACCAACGTACTGCTGCATGACCCCAACGCACTCTTACGGTTTGAAGATAATGACGTAGTCCTTCCTATTACAGTTATTGAAGAGCTGGATCGGTTTAAAAAAAGGCCTGAAGAAACCGGACGCAATGCGCGTCAAACCTCTCGAATGCTGGATCAGCTGCGGCGTTCTGGCAGTTTGACGGAAGGCATTCCCATTAGAAGTAATGGCCTAAGTAACGGTAAAGATGGTGGCGGGCGAGTGAGAGTAGCGCTTTGCCACCGTGAGAGCTTAGACAATTTGCCTGCGGAACTGTATAGCGGTGGGGGCGGCGACGGCGGTGATAATGCCATCCTTGCTGTGGCGCTGGAGGTGAAGCAGCAGTGCGAGTGCCCGGTGGTGATGGTGAGTAAAGACACCAACATGCGCATTAAGGCCGACACACTAGGGCTAAAGGCGGAGGACTACGAAACTGACAAAATAGACGTAGACGATCTCTACACGGGCATCGGTGAAGTGCTGGTGAGCTCTGAGCAAATGGCTGCGTTGTTTCAACCTGATGCGACGGCGGCTCTTCCTCAGCTAAGTGAAAAATTTTCGCCTAATCAGGCGCTAACGCTTATTGATATCAACAATCCTAGCCATACTGCACTCGGCATTGTAGACGTTAATGGGCAAATAGCCCCGCTGTCCAAAATTCCCTACAACGGGATCTCTCGCATTCACGCTCGTAACCGAGAGCAGCGCTTTGCCCTTGCGCTTCTGCTGGACGACGCCATTCCTTTGGTGACGCTGGTGGGCAAAGCCGGTACGGGGAAAACCCTACTGGCGATCGCAGCTGGACTCCAAAAAGTAACCGAAGAAAAACGCTATACCCGCTTGCTTATTTCGCGCCCAATTGTGCCGATGGGCAAAGACATTGGCTATTTACCGGGGGATATGAATGAAAAACTTACCCCTTGGATGCAGCCGCTCTACGATAATTTCGATCTGATTTTTAATACTCAAGATGCGGCAGGCAAGCCTGACCATTGGCGACGCGGGCATGAAGAACTGATGGATTTAGGCTTATTGCAAATAGAAGCCCTTACTTACATTCGCGGGCGAACTATTCCCAAGCAGTTCTTTGTTATCGATGAAGCTCAAAACCTGACGCCCCACGAGGTAAAAACGATTCTGACCCGTGCTGGAGAAGGGACTAAAGTGATACTAACCGGCGATACTGCCCAGATAGACAACCCCTATGTGGATGCGGCTAGCAATGGCTTAACCTACGTGATTGAGCGTTTTCGCAACGAGCCTCTTGCAGGCCATGTCACGCTCTACCAAGGGGAACGCTCCGATTTAGCAGCGCGAGCAGCCTCCTTACTATGAGTTTAAAGGCTATGCGTCTGAATCCGTCAGGTAGATGTCTGGGAGAGATAGCGCTAGCAAGATGATTTAATTTTGCTAGCTGTTCGCAGAATCTGTCCGGCTAAAATGGCTGCCCCAAAACCATTGTCAATATTTACAACCCCAATACCCGTCGCACAAGAATTCAGCATCGTTAGCAGCGGTGCTAGTCCACCAAAGCTTGCGCCGTAGCCAATGCTGGTAGGCACTGCAACTATTGGGCATTGTGCTAGCCCTGCCACCACGCTCGGCAGCGCCCCTTCCATACCGGCTACTACAATCAATACATCTGATTCATCAATGACGTGGCGATTGCTCAGCAGCCGCTGAATGCCTGCCACCCCGACATCCCACAGCCGCGTTACGTTAAAGCCGCACAGCTCAGCAGTCACTGCGGCTTCTTCTGCCACTGGCAGATCTGCGGTGCCTGCAGTGAGAATGCTAAGTCTGCCGGGATGAGTAGGGGCGGAAAGAGCCTGGGCTGAGGGCGGCTGAATAGCGCAAATTTTAGCAGTTTTGTAATAAGTTACCTGGGGTAGGGCATCTGAAATCTGGGCACTTTTCACCGCACTCACTCGCGTGGCCATCACCACAGAATTCTGTTCTTCCATTGCGCACATGATGTCTATGATCTGTGCGGCTGTTTTATCTTGGCCCCAAATGACTTCGGGGAAGCCTGTGCGCCGCGCCCGGTCGTGGTCAATTTTGGCAAAGTCTCCGACGATTTTATAGGGGGTGTCTTCTGGCTGAAGGGTTCTCTTTTCAGTTGGCGCAAGTGAGTTGTTTTCCTTAAGGGTTGTTTGCAGCTTATTGAAAGCGCTATCAGGACTGAGGGTGCCTGCGGCAACAGATTGCAAAAGTTCTTTAAGGGCGGTGTTGGAAAGGCCGGTATTGGAAGCGTCGGGCTGGGTCACAATAGTTGTAGGGCGATTGACGAATACGGTTGATGGATAGGTAATCCGAATCAGTGTGAGCATATCAACGTTAGCGGTAATAGGCTAACGTGATTGGGTGCGTTTTGAGTGTTCCGTTCGTGTTCCGTTTGTGTTTAGTGCGATGCCTGCTACAGACCCTGTAGATATTGTGATTTTGACTAATGGGCCGGGGGAAGTGGCCACTTGGGTTAAGCCCGTGGTGCAGGCGCTGGCAGATAAGCTCTCTGGGCACAGGCTTCAACCCTCTGAGGGGCAAACGTCTGAAGGTCCAGTCTTTGACGCTCAAGTGCCGGTGAGAATCTCCGTCATTCTTTCGCCCTGCCCTCATGCGTCTGGTCAAGAACACATCACGCTTTCCCAATATCCTGAGGTGGATCGGGTTCAAAGTGCTGATCACTTTTTTAAATTTTTGCTGACGGGCAAAACTGCTGATGGTTGGGATTGGCATCCTCAAGGCGTCGTTGTTTTCTTAGGGGGCGATCAGCTTTACACCGTTTTGGTCGCGAAAAGAATCGAACAGAAAATTGGATGTCGCTATCGCACAGTGACCTATGCAGAGTGGGATGCTCGCTGGCCTAGTTTAATAGACCGCTTTGGGGTGATGAATCCAAATCTGGTGCAAGCAGCGCCGGTTAAGCATCAGGATAAGTTTGCGGTGGTGGGTGATTTGATGGCAGATGTGCAGGTGAGCGCAAATCGTCAAACAATTGCGACAAAGCTCGGCTGCGATCCGGCGCATGAAATTATTGGATTTTTGCCTGGCTCAAAGCCGATGAAGCTAAAAATGGGGGTGCCTATAATGTTGGCGATCGCCCAAATTCTCCACCGTCAAGGTTCAAAATATACCTACGTTATTGGCGTTGCCCCTAACCTCACCCTTGCAGATATCATCCACTACACTGACCCAGTGCAAAATAGTGCGATCGCCCTTTTCAACGCGCCTACTGCCGAACTCATTACACCCGCCGGTAGCCTCTCCTACCTCCAGTTAAAAGACGGCCCCAAAATTTTGCTTTGGCAGCAATTCCCTGCCCTTGATCTCTTCTCTCAGTGCGCCCTCTGCTTCACGACCGTTGGCGCAAATACTGCTCAGCTGGGTGCTCTCGCCACGCCCATGATTGTTCTATTGCCTACCCAACAGCTAGATAGCCTGAGTATTGCAGATGGTCTGCCTGGCCTGATTGCCCAGCTTCCCGGTGTTGGTCAATTGGCTCGTAAAGTGATTAACCCGCTGATTGTCAAAGCCCTACAAAAATCAGGTAGGCGCTTTGCATGGCCCAACATTTGGGCAAAACAAGAAGTGGTGCCAGAGCTCTTTGGGGCGATTACGCCGGCGTCAGTCAGTGCGATCGCGTTAAACTACCTTACCCACCCCGAAAAACTTACTGCCATCCGTCAAACTCTCCGTACCCTGCGGGGGCCCGCAGGTGCCGCCAACAAAATGGCAAATCTCATTTTAGAAACGATAGACTATCCGAAATAAGGAACGACGAATTCGGAACGATTCCTTACGATTACTGCTTGGTCATCACTCATCATTTTCCATGCTTAACTATCCCTCTTCCCGCCAGTCCGATATCACAAACACCTACCATGGTGTCACGGTGGCCGATCCTTATCGCTGGCTTGAAGATCCTAATGCTGACGAAACCAAAGCATGGGTGGAGGCTCAAAATAAAGTTACCTTCGGCTACCTCAATGAGCTCCCTGGACGTGAGCACATCAACGCTCGCCTGACCGAACTGTGGGATTACGAGCGCTACGGCATCCCGTTCAAAAAAGGTGGTAGATACTTCTACTACAAAAATGACGGTCTCCAAAATCAATCTGTGCTCTACACGCTGCCGGCGCTAGATGCTGAACCCACTGTTCTGTTGGATCCGAATACGCTCTCAGCAGATGGCACGGTTGCACTCTCTGGCATTTCCATTAGTGAAAATGGTCAATATCTCGCTTATGGGCTCTCCACGGCGGGCTCTGACTGGATGGAGTGGAAAGTGCGCCACATTGAAACCGGCGAAGATACAGATGATTTGGTGCAGTGGGTGAAATTTTCTGGGGCAGCTTGGACTCATGACAGCAAAGGGTTCTTTTATAGTCGCTACGACGAGCCCAAGGCCGACACCAAGCTAGAAGACGTTAACCGCTACCAAAAGCTGTACTACCACACGCTTGGCACGCCTCAGTCAGAAGATGCCCTTATCTATGAACGCTCAGATCAGCCTGACTGGGGCTTTGGTGGTGGTGTGACAGAAGATGGTCGCTATTTGGTGATTTCTGTTTGGTTAGGCACGTCTCCTAAAAATCTGTTGTTTTACAAAGATTTAGAGAATCCTGATTCGGAGGTTGTTGAACTAATTTCAGCGTTTGAAGCCCAGTACAGCTTGATTGACAATGAAGGAACAACATTTTGGTTCCAAAGCGATTTAGATGCACCTAAGGGTAAAGTGATTGCGATAGATATTGGAAATCCAGCTCGCGCCAATTGGGAAACGATTATTCCTGAGGCGGAGGAGACGCTTGAATCGGTTGGCATTTTGAACGACCAGTTTGTTGCTGACTACTTGAAAGATGCCTACACCCAGGTGAAAATATTTGACCTAACGGGTAAACCTGTACGGACGGTGGCCCTGCCGGGTATCGGTTCAGCTGGAGGCTTTAGCGGTAAGCGCAGCGATACTGAAACGTTTTACAGCTTTACGAGTTTCACTATGCCTAGCCGGATTTATCACTACGATCTCACCACGGGCGAAAGCACGCTTTTTCGAGAGCCGACGGTGCCCTTTAACCCCGAGGACTACGAGACTAAACAAGTCTTTTATCCCAGCAAAGATGGTACTCAGATCCCAATGTTCATAACGGCTAAGAAGGGATTAGAACAACATGGCGATAACCCAGTGTTGCTTTACGGATATGGGGGCTTTAGTATTTCTCTGTCGCCTAGCTTTTCGGTGAGTAACCTGGTGTGGCTAGAGATGGGTGGTGTGTATGCGGTGGCGAACTTACGCGGCGGTGGTGAATACGGTGAAGACTGGCACCAGCAGGGCATAAAGACCAACAAGCAAACTGTATTTGATGATTTTATTAGTGCGGGTGAGTGGCTGATAGCAGAGGCGTATACAAAGGCGGATAAATTGGCGATCGCGGGCGGCAGCAATGGCGGTCTTTTGGTGGGGGCGTGCATGACCCAACGGCCTGATCTTTTTGGTGCGGCCTTACCGGCTGTTGGCGTGATGGATATGCTGCGATTCAATCAGTTCACCATTGGCTGGGCCTGGGAATCTGACTATGGCTCTCCGGCCAACGAAGCAGAGTTCAAGGCACTGTATGCCTACTCACCGTTGCACAACCTTAAGTCGGGCACTGAATATCCGGCCACTATGATTACGACTGCGGATCATGATGATCGGGTGGTGCCAGCCCACAGCTTTAAGTTTGCCGCTGCTTTGCAAGCTGCCCACGCTGGAGAAAACCCGGTACTCATTCGGATTGAAACTAAAGCTGGCCACGGGGCAGGCAAGCCAACGGCCAAATTGATTGAAGAAGCGACTGACAAATGGGCCTTTGTGGCCCGCGCGTTAAGCGTGGCCATCTAGCGTTTACTGCACGACAAACCAATCAATCAGCTTACGGGCAATGCTCAACTCTCCAGGGACAGGAGGCAAGTCTGTTTTATGAAACCAGGCGGCATCTTCTATCTCACCTGGTTCTGGAACAATGTCGCCGCTGGCATATTCAGCGGTAAACCCCACCATCAGAGAGTTGGGGAAGGGCCAGGGTTGAGAGTCAAAATAGCGGATGTTTTTGATCTCGATACCGACTTCTTCTCTGGTTTCTCTGGCCACGGTTTCTTCAAGAGATTCTCCAGGCTCTACGAAGCCTGCCAGCACGCTGTACATGCCGTTGCGAAAGCGCGGCGCCCGGGCGAGTAAGAGCTGTTCTTCTCTGTAAATGAGCATGATGACAGCGGGAGAGAGTCGGGGGTACTGACGGAGATTGCAGTTGGGACAATATTTTGCCCGTTCTGTGGCGTGTTGGACAGTGGGGGTGGCGCAGCGGCCACAGTATTGGTGGGTATCGTGCCATGCGATGATTTGCACGGCGCGGGCGGCGATCGCAAATAAATCGTCATTTAAAACATGGTGCAGGTTACGCAAACTCTGTAAGTTATAGGATTTACTGTAGTCTGCCGTTTCAGGCAGGGCCGCAGCCACACAAGGGCGACCTTGCAAATAGCCTAAAAACTGGGTTTGTGTTGGTGACAGATGAAATTCCTCAACATCAGTCCCTTGTGGGAGAGAAACGTGGCTGCTGTCTGCCTGAGGGCACACCAGAATCTTTGAGCCTCTGCAGAGAAACCACCAAGCGGCGTCAAGGGAGTTGTCTGGCGTTGGCTCAGTTGCGGGCGTAAAACTAGGGGGAATGGCAAAGGGCTGAGAAAGATTCAACGGTTTGGCTCAGTGAAGGGCGTTTTACAGTTTACGGTGCAGGTGACTTGCTAATGAGCACTATTGCATCTGTCGAGTTGCTTAGGACAGAGTCTTAGTCGCTGAAACCTTTACAGAGCGGCAACTCGACTAGCAGCGGTAAGACCCCTCGTCGTTTCGCGGCGCTAGGGAATGCTCACCAAGACAAAGTACGTAGTATGCCTTCTCGCAGAGTATGCATCCATACTTTGCCATATCCGATCTGATTTTCATGTGTCAGGCAGTTAATGTCATCTTGCTAATTGTCTTGCAGACCCTTATGTGAACTAATCATTTTCTCCATTCTCTACTCTTATTCAAAGCTTTGTATAACTCTCGTATAAGTACTTAAGAAGACTGGATCTAGCGGGTATAAAACAGGACCAGTTCCTGAAAATCTCTTTTTATATCCATGGTTCAGTTCAATTTCACCTACGACCCCAGCATCTCCATCGAGCAGCGCGTGGGCTTTGAACTGGCCGCCATGATTTGGTCTAGCTACCTCACGGACGATGTAGAGGTGAATCTCCACATCGCCTCCAGCGCCAGCCTGGGCGAAGGCGGCAAAGCGGTCGGCGGCGCCATTCCCATCTTCCACGAACAAAACTACGGCATCTATCAAGAATATGCCGACGCCGACGCCAGCAGCGCCAGCGATGATGTCGCCAACGCAAGCCTCCAAGACGGCAACACCACCGACCTCCTGATTGATGGTGAGCTCGTCGACGGCAACACCGAAATTTTGCTCACCAGTGCTCAAGCCAAAGCCCTGGGCATGGACAAAGCCCTAGACTTAGGCGGCGGCAGCACCTGGACGCGAGACCTCGTCAACGCCAACGCCCTCGA
>JBCCOO010000082.1:0-21872 GCA_039025345.1 Cyanobacteria bacterium P01_D01_bin.105
ATATGCTCTCTGGCAGCGTTTAAAGCCGAGAAGTTCTAACCAATGTGAATGTGTTTCCCCAGTCAGCAGTTGCGTGGGGCTTTTCCCCACCCGTTCCGGCACTTCAGATCTCAGGAAACAGCGGTGGTTTAGGAAAAATCTTAAGAGACTCAGGTAGTCGTCACCGAGGCTACGCCGCAGAAAGAAGTAATTGCGCAAACGTGAGTTGAGGTTTTCGACCATCGAGCTGGCTCTGGGCGTTTCTTCGAGTGCCTTACCCACTGCTTTCATCACCTCATAGAACTTGCCAGAAAGCTGGCTGTGCAGTTGATTCCACCGCTCCCAGTAGGCATTGGAGGTGTTGTGTTTACGGTGTAGCAGACAGACTTCTCGTATTCTCCGAAGTGGCAGCTTAAAGTCTCTCGCAATGCCAGCCAGCTTCTGATCGAGAACACCTGTAAACGCTAACAGCTGATCACGTTGGTTCCGCAGTGCTTTCCTCAGCTTTCGGATGGCAGGATAGCGCTCATCTTCTCGCTGTTGCAGCTCACTGACGATAAAGTCAAAGAGTTCCTGTCGCACTACCAGCGGCGGGCCAGCCAGCGCCAGAACATCATGGGAGAACCAGCCCAAGAGCGTTTTCACATCCTGGGCCAAGTAGATGAGTGCCTGCTCTCGTTGTTCTGCTAGCAGCTGTTGACTGAGGAGTTTCTGTTCAACAATGTTTTTCAGGCTGGTGTTGGCCATCTGCTGAGCTTGTTTCTCCAGCCGTGTTGGTCCCCCCTGTACACGACGAATCAGACCATTGGCAACTTGCTCAAACTGCTGCTGGATATGGAACACATCGCCGTGGCAGGGTATCTCTGGCATCGCCGCTTTCTGCCCAGCCCGCAGGCCACTGCCGCCATCAGCGATGGTATACTCTGGGTTGAAGCCTTGCGCCATCACATCCAGCAGATGACAGCCCCAGGTTTCTTCATCCCGGTGGTCTACATTCTGTAGAAGATAGCAGTAGGTGGACGCTGCATCGACACCAACTAGCACGGGCTTGTTGGCTTGGAAAATCTCATCCTGCAAGCCAACAGAAATGCCAGATAGCTTTTGGGATTGATTGATCTCAACCGCTTGCTTCGTGGCCGCTTGCAGGGTTCCGTTGCAAATAAATGCAGCCAGTTGCGAACTGCCAAGTCAGCGCTTGCTCGATCGCAGGGCACCCTATGGTGTCGTCAAGCTCCGTTGCCATCATTCCATGCCCTCCTCAAAGCCTTTCAAGTGGCGTCACTTCCAATCAGACTTGATTTTGCTGAACGTTCGCTGGTATCTCCGCTATAGCCTGAGTTACCGGGATTTAGAGGAAATGATGCTGGAGCGTGGTGTCCAAGTCGACCACACGACGATCTACCGCTGGGTGCAGGCCTATAGCCCGGAGCTGGATAAGCGCTGTCGCCCGTATCTTAAGCCCACCAACGATTCGTGGAGGGTGGATGAAACCTATATCAAAATAAAAGGGGTCTGGAAATATCTCTATCGAGCCGTGGATTCGACGGGCAATACGCTGGACTTTATGCTGAGTGCCAAGCGCGATGCCAAAGCCGCGAAACGCTTTCTGAGTAAAGTGCTCAACGCATCTCACACCATTGAACCGAGAGTCATTACCGTCGATAAGAATGCAGCTTATCCGCCGGCAATCGAGGCGTTGAAGAAATATAAAGCCTTGCCCAAGGCGACGAAAACTAGGCAGATAAAATACCTAAACAATACTATCGAGCAAGACCATAGATTTCTAAAAAGGCGTGTCAAGTCTGGACTAGGGTTTGACTCACTTAACACCGCCCAGCTTACCATCAAAGGTTATGAGGCCATGAATATGATTCGGAAAGGGCAGATCCAAGATACTGAAAAAGGAGATGTCATGGGACAGATCTCCTTCATCAACAAAATCTTCGGGGTCGCGGTGTAATCAGAAGATTGATGATAGCGCGACTCTATCTTCGGAAACTTCTTGCAACAGAACCAGCCGATGAGCTGTACGCCTGATTCTAGAAACGTTGCAAAGACGACGACTGACAGCTGAGAAATATTCCGAATGTCTTCGGTAATCCGTTGGTCGGGGTTATCGATATCCGTAGGTAGGTGGTAGTAGTGCCGATCAGTAAGATATGTCTTCATCACTTGCTGCGATAGGCCCTTGCGCCATTGCAGCCCTAGGCGATCGCGCACATAGGCACTCAGTGACAGCAAGGCCGCACTCAGCAATAAAATGCCAATAAATTTGATCAAGGCAGCCTGGAACCGTAATGAGTCGCGGGCAGCTAAAGCAGAGATAAATTCTCCTCGCTGAAGGCTTTCAAAAACGAGAATAGTTCCTACTGAAATAGAGAGGATTGTCAGCAGAATCAGTCCGATAACTACGGATCGTTTTTGCACTGCATCAGCAGTTTTCCAATAAAAACGAAAGATATTCCACAGATGATTTCCTTGCTGAGTGCGAGGTTTAGTCATTCTTGTCTTTTAATGGATCGAAAAATTTTTGTATTAAATAAGAATACAGAGTGCTGCCCATTTTTGCGAACCATTACCGTTAACAGGTATTCATCTGGCACTGTTAATGCATGTTACTCTTACGAAGTCAAGTCAATGGGTTACAATTGCAAGGAATATTTTGCTAGGATAATTTTAGTGGTGTAAGCCTCTAGGGGCTTGACCTCTGAGAATCAAGTTAGGGTGCCGATTTACGAAGCTTGCGTGTTTTTAGTGCATAAGTTTCCAGATGATTTGTATCAGCTCTGGATGTTCTAATGGGCTTTTTCAGCTCACAGGTGCGATTCAGCTTCGGTCTATCCGCTCTACTTTCATTGATTTTTTCTAAACCACTTTCCCTAATCGGCGATCATGGCTCGTTCTGCTAAGTCTGCACCCATTACTGCTTTATTTGACTATGACAGCCTGGATGCAGGGCAGCGGTCAATTATTCAGCAACGGACGGGCGAAATTCGGGAACGGTTAAGGCGCTCGGCACAGGATGTGTGGGAGATTGGGCAAAAGCTATCGGATGTGCGATCGCGCTTAAAATACGGTCAATTTCTCACCTGGATTAAGGCAGAGTTTGGCTGGAGCCAGCGCACCGCCTACAACTTTATCAATGTGTATGAGACCTTTGGTGATAGGTTTGCAAACCTTGCAAAAGTAAACATTGCTACATCTTTGCTATATCAGCTGGCGTCCCCCTCTGTGCCAGAGGAGCTGAGAGAACAGATTTTGCGGGCGGCTGAGCAAGGCGATACGATGACGGCGAAAGAGCTGCAGGCTACGATTCAGAAGCGGCGGCTAAAGTCAGCAGCCATTCGGAAAGAGAAAAAGCAGGCTGAGAGTAAGGCCCAAAAGTCTAGCCAAAAGTCTGGGCAGAAATCGGCAAAGGAACAGCCCGAGAATATAAGGCGTACGGCTGATGGCGTTGAAGTCATTACTGTGATTGCTCAATCGTCTGACGAAGCCTCAATTGAACCTTCTGGTGGCGTTGGTTCTCAACGGGCTGTTATGAGTCCGACGGATATCGCCTCTAGAGCCCGTCGTGGGAAGGGCAAAAAGGATTCAGATTCCGCACTGATTATCCATCCAGGGTGGTATCAGTTGGAGGGGCAGCACTTAGTATTTTGTGGTGATACGGCAACACAAGTATTTGCGGCCTGGGCTCCGATGGCGAAGTTGGCGATCGCAGTGACCGGCAATGATTGGGCACATGATTGGTTGATTGATCAAGCTGAGAATGTGGTGGTGATGCCGACGGCTCAGTACAGTAATGACAAGCTAAAGCAACTGCTGAAGCTATTATCGAAGCCAGGTGATGTGGTGATGTTTCCATGGTTGCCGGATGCAAAGATGCTGGTGACTGCTCACAAACTAGGGCGAACGGTGTATGCCGGTGAGGGGAATGTGGTGAAGTGTGAGGCGGCGATCGCCATGTCAAAGCTAAGAGCAACGCCGATTGAACCTAATTATGTCGCTGAACTGGTTGGTTAGTAGGCGAGTTCAGCGACAGGGTTCAAGTTATCAGGTTACGAAAAGTGGGTAGTAGCTTCTGAACAAATGTGGGCTGTTGCAGGAAAAAATGATCGCCTGCGATCGTCTGCAACTCAAACCGGGTGGTATGCACCTGCCAAGCCGCTACATCTGCCTGGGTAACAATATTATCTTGCTCTCCCCAAAGGCCTGTAATAGGAAACTTGAAAGGGGCTCTGGGCTGGTGAGCGTAAGTTTCGAGCACGGTAAAATCTGCTTTTAGCGTCGGCAGCATTAGATCCATCAGCTCTGAATTGTTCAATACGCTGATGGGCGTTCCCTGATATTGTTTTAACCGATTGATGAAATCTTCTTCCGGTAGCTGATGCATTAAGGGGGGCGGCATTGCTAGCTGAGGCGCGCGGGCTGCTGAAACCCAAAGGTGCTCAGGTGAAAGCTGTACCGTTTGGCGTAACCATCGGCAAAGTTCAAATGCAATCAGTGCGCCCATGCTGTGGCCAAAGAACGCAAAGGGCATATCTAACAGTGGTAACAGCTGCGGACCCAGTGACTGAATGATTGTGTCTAGGTCAGTGAGTGCAGGTTCTATTAATCGCTTGCCCCGCCCAGGTAGCTCAATAGCGTAAACTTCGATATTCGTAGGCAGCTGCTTGGCCCAAGGTCGAAATATCCAGGCGGAGCCGCCCGCATAGGCAAAACAAAACAGCCGCAGCTGCGCCCGTACTTGTCGCTGAGGACAAATTAACCAGTCACTCATGACGGCTGACCTGATAATCCAGTGTAGGTATAGCCCAACTGGCGAAAATCTAGAACGTCTTTTGCGCTAACGACTTTTTCATCGGCTGGAGCGATGTAGAGGTCTCTTAAATCTACGTTTGGTGGGCCATAGTTTCCTGGTGCTGAGAGGCCGCCATCCCAAGGCCACATGGGGTCTGCTAGATTGTGCCCGAAGGGTCGGTCGGTCACGGGATAGAAGGTACTGCCGCTGTGCCCTTGGTCTTGCCACTGCGCCCAGAGCCGATCGACATTGGCATGATGTAGCCAGAAGATAGGATCGTACGGAGAAGATGGAACGCTGTCCATAGTGCCGAGAATATCGAGCTGGTGAGCGATTCCTTTGTCCCAGTCGTCCCAATCTACTTGGCTTCCACCAATGACTGAGTGAGCAAATGCGTGAAGTGCCCAGCCCAGTTTGTAGTCTTGTTTGTTGTTTTCAGTATCTGGAACAAGAGCACCTTCAATGAGGGCATTGAACACTTCGTAGTTGTCGGTATCAAAGAGACGGTCAATCTCGCTTTGAGGCAGAGGATAATTGTCAAAAGGTGGAATTCCAACAAATCTGAGTAAGTGCGGACCCAATGACTCTAGGGTGATTGCGTCAAAGTGGAGCGTTTCGTTTAGCTGCCAAGCGGAGAATAGACTGGTTTTTACTTCGCCCCCCTCGAATTCTCCTTTGTTTAGGACTTCAACAACGATGCCTTCTCCTGTGGGTCCTAAAAAATCGTCTTGAAGGATAACGTTCAGCGCTTTTGCATCAGTCCAATCCCAATAGGGAATCGTTACGTTCGGATCAACAGTTTGCAGAGCCTGTTCAAAATCGAGAAGAAACTGCCTATGCCAGGGTAGAAATGCTGGGTAGCTGTGAGCTGGATTGCCACGAGCCGGGCCGGTTGCGCCGAGGCTTTGCCGAAAGCCCATGGTCAAAATATGCTGAACAACAAACTGTTCGTAGGTGCTCAGCTGGCTGTTGTTGGGGTAGGTGGACTGAAGTGTATTCACGGCAGTGACAAAAGCTGCCTTTTCTGACGGTGTTAGCTCGGTGACGCTTTTACGCTGGGGTAAGTCTGAAATTTGAGGCGTTTGAGGGAAGACCAGAGCAGGGCCAGGGGCGCTTGGTGTGGGTGGGTAGTAGACGCCTGAGCTGTTGGTGAGTTTTGAAAAGGTGATGATGGCGATCGCAACGGCAGCAATGAGAGCAATAAAGACGGCCAGTGTTACTTTTTTGGAGAGTTGGAGTCTTTGCAACACGAGTGAGAAGGAGAACTGAAAAGAGCTGCTTATAAAGTAGCATGTTACAGATAAGACTCATTCTCAGTTGTGGCGAGTTTATGGTAGCTCTCGATAAAACAGTTTAGCCCTGCCAGTATTGCTCGGTAACGTCTAAGGCCGGCGGCGAAGATCCGATTGGGACGGCGGTGACGGCAAGGCAATGGCTATTTATTGAGGTGCCTCAGCCTTGGGCTAAAAATCCTTGGGGGAAGGAGTTTGCGGCGCTGCTGGCGCTATTTGAGCGGATTGAGAAGCGTCCGCGTCTGATCGTGACTTATTGATGATCCTAAAAGCGGTGCAGCTGCCTGATCTAGATAACTTAAGCCAAATAGCAGACTGGTCCGGGCAGCTGTCTACTGGCGAACAACAGCGACTCGCCTTTGCCAGGTTACTGATCAAAAATCCCACTTACGCTCTCTTAGATGAAGCCACCAGTGCCCTATCTATCCAGCAAGAACAAGATCTTTATCAGCAGTTAGCCAAAACAAACACAACTTTTATCAGCATTGGCCACCGAGACAGCCTACTCACCTATCACCCTCAGGTGCTCACCTTGTTGGATTCAAAAACTTGGACACTCAAAAATTCTGAGGCTTGAAAAGCCGTTACTTACGCACCTGACGTAGATCGATCGATTTAACCATTTACCCCCTATGTCCTCCACATTGCCAGCAACAAAATCACTTTTCTCTATCCTCTTGCCCTATTGGCGATCGAAGGAAAAATGGGGCGCATGGTCACTGTTAGGGCTACTTGTAGTCTTACTACTTATTCGCACCGGCCTACAGGTTGTTTTTCTGATTTCTGGCGGAGAACGCACCTCTGCTCTCGCAGCTCAAGAAAGCGATCGCTTCTACCAAGCCACCCTCATCTTTGCTGCCATTCTCATCATTAGTGTTCCTTTCGCATCTGTCACCGACTATATTCGTGCCAAGCTCAGCCTCTACTGGCGCACTTGGCTCACCCACAATTATCTAGGCCAGTATCTCAGCAATCAGGCTTTCTATCAGCTGCGCTTAAAGGGAGACATCGATAACCCTGATCAGCGAATCGAAGAAGACATTAGAACCCTCACAAAAGAATCACTTCAGCTATTTGTAATCGCTCTAGAATCTAGTTTTCAGCTCATTGGCTTTGCTGGACTGCTGTGGTCAATCTCTCAGCCACTCATGGTATTTTTGCTGGTTTATTCAGTGGTAGGTAGTGCGATCGCCTTCTTCTGTTTCGGCAGGCCCCTCATCCGCATCAACGCCGAACAGCTAAAGCAAGAAGCCGACTTTCGATACGACCTCGCCCGCATTCGCGAAAACACAGAAGCGATCGCCCTCTACCGTGGAGAATCTCAGGAGCTTAGCCAAAGCTGGCAACAGTTTGGCCATGTCTTCAAAAACTACACCCACCTCATCCGCTGGCAGCTAGGGCTAAACCTCTTTCAAAACCACTACCGCTATGTCACCTACATCATCCCTGGCATCCTCCTCGCCCCCCAGCTCTTCGCCGGAAACCTCGAAATCGGCGATATCACCCAAGCAGGCGCAGCCTTTACCCTCACCCTTTCCGCCCTAGCCCTCATCGTTCTTCAACTCCAGCAACTCACCAGCCTAGGCGCAGCCATCCGAAGACTCCAGCAGCTCACAGCTGCCTTTCCTAAAAATGCCGAGCTATCGTCTGCCCCTCACGCCATAACCTTGAGATCTGGCCCCTCACTTGTCATCAAAAATCTCTCTTTAACAACCCCAGATGGACAAAAACAACTCATCAAAGATCTTTCTCTATCCTTGTCTGCTGGAGAAAGCTTATTGATTATGGGGCCTAGTGGTGTCGGCAAAAGCTCTTTGCTGCGTGCGATCGCAGGACTCTGGCAAACAGGGCAAGGCTCTATCACCTACCCACAGCAAAGCACTTATATTCCCCAGAAACCCTATTTACCCCCTAGCAGCTTTCGCAGCATTCTTCTCTACCCTCACGCCAACACACCTGCGGAAATATCCTCAGAATTAGCAGGTACATCAAGCGTCTTAAGCACAACAATCAAGACAGCACAATTACAAAAAATCTTAGAACAGGTAAACCTGCCCAGCTTATGTAACCATCCCTTAGATAGTCCACTCACTCAGCCTCTTTCTCTAGGTGAACAGCAGCGGCTGGCCTTCGCTCGAATTCTCTTACGCCCGCCACAGTATGTCATTCTCGATGAAGCCACCAGCGCCCTCGACCTAACCAATGAAACCAACCTTTACCAGCAGCTAAAGCGCAGTAACATCACACCGATCAGCATCGGTCATCGCCCTTCTCTAAAGACACATCATCAGCAGTTGCTTACCCTGACAGCTAACGGCAACTGGAAATACTCACGAATACTGCACTGATATCAGCGACTTTTCGGTTCAGAAAGCGACTTATACACCTGAGATAACGACAGCATTGAGAATCGAGGGCGATGGTTGAGACCCAATCAGATGGTGATTGCCGAGCGGCTGAATATCACCCATCGTTTTGACGACTGACCGGCGTGATTTTTGTCTCTTGAACCTACATTACTGCTCCAATTTCATGTCGCTGACTGAGTAACCCTTGCTAGGCTCTTCCATCAATGTGACGCCCCTTCGTTCTCAGCTTTTGAGCAAGATTGATGCAGAATTGATGCAGTAAAATAACGACCTCTAAGTCCTCTGATATGACTAGGCTGCAAGCTCTAGAGTGCATCGTTGATATCGATGAGGTCCGCCGTTCGAGTCGGCGTACGTCCATTCCCCAAAATCCCTAGTATCTCTGACGTTCAGCGATTCGTTCTGTTCGTTCTGTAGCGGAATATTAGCACTGGTTTCCACCAGATGCCGTTTGTATCCTGTGATTCTTCATAACCTGTTGCTATTTGCAGTAGCAGGAAACGGCTGAACGGGTCTTAGCTGTTTTACGTTGTCTTGAAGATAAGCAGACGGCAGACTATAGTTCGGGTCTACAGCCGCAGAATTTGGTAGCTTACTTGTGGTTAGCATCAGCGTAGTTTGAGCCTCGGTTAGTAGAGGCTTGATTATTTCAATCGGATTGCCCTCGGAGTCGTTTAGCTCGATGGTGACTGGTAGGTTTAGCGGTTGCGATCGCTGCTCTCCCAACCCAGTCGTTTCTAGCTTCTGTGCTTCCAAAGTCAAAGAAATCTCGTATTTGCCGTCATCTCTGAGTGCATAAGTAGCATCGGCTAGCCCAACCTGATAAGTGAGTACTTGCGCAAACAGGTCGCGAATGGTGGACTGCTCAGTGGCTGTAGAAGCTTGCGCCGCGATCGCATCACGCAGATCAAGAACAGTTGCGTAGGGCGGTCCCTGATAGCGATAATCCGAGAGAAACTGATTAATCCCTTTAAGCACCGCGTCTTGCCCAATTTGATCTTCAATTAGTTCTAACACTAAGGCACCTTTGTGACGAGCGATCGGCAGCTCGTTGTAAATGTCTGTCAGCGGTGGTTCCTGAAAGTCGAGCTTGCCAAGGCTGCGAAAAAAGTCTCGCAGGCGCTGTTTTTGAGCGAGGTTTTGCTGAGCGGGGGTACGCTGCGATCGCATATACAAATTACTCGCATACGTACTCAGTGCCTCCCGAACCGTCATACTCCCGGCCACATCAGCCGCAATCAGCTGATCTTCCCACCAAGACTGCGCCAGTAGATACGTGATCCAATCCGTAATGTTTTCTTTGCCCAATCCTTCCGCTTGGCTTTTCCATACCAACACTTCAGGAATGCCTAGCGTTCCCCCTTCTGAAAAGATCATGCCGTCGTAATATACAAATTCAGTGACGCGCACCTGCTCAAAAGGATAGGGGCCAAAAGTCTCTTCATAAAAAGCAAGCGCCTGCCTAATTTGTTCAACAATTAGCTCAATGTTATCTGTGTGCTGAGGGTGGTAATAAATCTCAATCGGCACCCGGTAGCTATCGTTTTTATGAACGTTGTAGCGGCCGGAATAAACGGTGAACTTGCCCCGACTTTGGGGGCCAGATTTGTATTGGAAGTAGTTTCGCCCATTCTTTGTCCATTGGTCCACAAGCTGGCCCGCACTCACCGCCGTTTGGTCGCTCGCGGTGCCAATGGTGACATCTGTTGTTCCCCACACCAGATGGGTGAGCATCATCGCTTGGTTGAGCCCAGCAGGGTCGTCGTGCGATCGCATTCTTTCATCCAGCGGCGGTAAATCTAACTTTGCCCGCTGCCAAGCTTTCTTGTGTTCCACCATCTTGGTATATCCCACAAACGGTAGGATGAATGGGCTGTAGAGATTGGTCCCGTTATCGACTACATCGTTGGGATAGATCATGTACACATCGTCACTATCTACCTGATTTTGAAAGCCTTTTATCGGATCAGTTCCGGTGGTGAATGCCATGGTTTGGGAGTCGCCAGGTAATAGCGGTTCAGACAGATCGTAAATGTAATACCCCCAGTCTGGATGCGCCTCCCGTAGCGTAGCCCCTGGATATTCCACATCTTCCAGGTTCAAATTAATAAAGGTGATTAGATGAATCTCTTCAATCGGCTGCTCGGTTCTGTTTTCGAGCCGGTACTCGCTCTTCGCCTGAAAATATCGCTGATCAGGATACAGCTCAATATTGACCTTAGTGTCTGTTACCACTGGCATCGGTAAATTTTCATACTGCTTAAATCGCTGCTCAATTTCGGCAGCCGTTTGTTCTTTCCCTGGTGGCTGATAGGCGTTCACCATCGTTGTGTTGTAAACAATCCAGATACCCACCGCAACCCATCCCACCACCAGTGCTGCCAGGGTTTGCTTCACCCGCTTACCAGCCATTTGCCATGCTTTTCGCCAGCGTCGCTTTCCCTGTACGCCTCTAGGCCAGAGCAGGTAGGCAATCAGCATTAAAATCGCGCCAACAATTCCCCAATACAGGCTGTACCACAGGTGACCTGTAAACAAGTGGCCGTAGCCATTTATTGGAGAATACTCAATATCGTTGGTAGCGGCCCACCGATATAGATTGTGATAAAGACCTAGGGCGTCTAGCGGAATGTGAGAGAGCGTGATGAGAACAACAAGTCCCATACCTGCGTACTTGTGTCGGGTGATGACTTGGGTGAACAGCGCGAGTATGGCCGTGAGATAAAAGTACGGACCGTGCTCACCAAAGAGCATTTGAAAATAGAGCGGGAAATCGAAATAGGTGTAGCCGGAGATGGCCTGGTAGGCGACGAAAACGGCCATTGCCAACAACAGGTTGAAGGTGATGATGGCGAAGAGTGCAAAGAGTTTGGAGAGCAGGAGAACGGCATTGGAGATGGGGGTGGCGTCGATGACGGGCTGGAGGCGGAGGGTGTGATCGCGCCACACTAGCTCAGCCGCATACACCACAATAATGGCAAATAAAATATAGTCTAAATAGACGGTTGCCGAGTGAATCAGAATATCTGTGCTGGGATTGGAGTAGTTAAATGACTGCGCACCCATAGCAGCCATGATCAAAGAGATCAGACCAAAGCCAGTGAGAAGCCAGAAAGCACGACCTTGGAGAATAGTACGAAGCTCAAAAACGGTTCGATAAAAGAATTGAGTGAGGAATTGAGCGATCGAGGAATGAGGCGATTGAGGACATGAACCGCTGTGAGATTGTAGAAGCGGTGTTTGATTTTTTTGATTGGCTTTGGTAGCAGGTCTATTTTTGGTGGAAGTTGTTGATCTGGCGGTTGAGCTATGAGCCTGCATTCTGTAGCTACGGTAGCTGGTTATCCAAGTGATGAGCGCGATCGCAGTCCACAGCAATCTGTTCCAAATCAGCAGCCCACCCACCGAAGGCATCAGCGTATTGTGCTCAAACACGGTCCAGGTGAGTGTATTTGACTCGAAGGCATAGAAGCCAAACGGGTCGAGCATGGCCCAAAAGGGATATTGCTGATAGTTGATTTTGTCAGCGCCGACCATCATGAGGGAGGCGAGGTAGAGCATGACCAGAACAATGGAGCCTGCAAACGTGATCGGTAGGCTACGGGTGCGGGCCGCTATGGCAAATGCCAGCGCACTCACCAAAAATAGATTCGGCAGCGCAATCAGCCCATAGCTCACCAAGTAGCCATCTGCTCGGAACGGTCCTAGCGCGTAGGCATTGAGTCCTGGCATCAGTGTGCCGATAATCATGCCTGGAATATAGGCAGAAAAGGCTAAAAGCGTCACCCCAAATGCCGCGCCAAACCGAGTGGCTAAATAATCCCACTTACGAATAGGCGTTGCCAAAATCAGTGATTCCATGCGACAGTTCGCATCGCGCACGAATGTTTCGGCCACAAATGCGGCAGCGGCCAGAATGCCAAAGATGCTGTACCACAGGGTTGTTTGGAAAATTTGCGATGGGCTATTGACAAAGAAAAATGCATTGCCTTGGCCCGCTTTAGATGTGATATCGATGAGGCCAATGGTGAAGAACAGTCCAGCAATAAGCCAGAAAGTGGGACGACGGAGATGGTAACGAATCTCGAAAGAGAAAATAGGTAGGGTAGGTAGCATCAGTCAATAACAGTATCAATAGAATTTCAGTTCGCACTCGCTCTACACACTTGCTCTATGCACTCGGCACCAAGGCAGGTTCTTGCTGATCCATTAGCGCCGTAAAGTAAACGTCGTTTAAATCTGCCTCGACTTTCTCAAACTCTCTATCTGGGCGAGTCTCACTCCACACCCGAACATAGTGCTGACCTTGTAGCATCCGCGCCGTAATCAATCGCCAGTTTGCATCGATCTCAGCTTTGCTGTTTGCACGCTTTGCCCAAATTTGCCCGTGCAATGCCGCAATCAAACTGTGCGGACTGCCCTGCCGCACAATCTCTCCTTTTTTCAAAATCGCCATATTAGGACACAGCTCTGCAACGTCCTCTACAATATGCGTTGACAGTAGTAGAACGCGATCCTGACTAATTTCGGCCAAAATATTTTGAAATCGAATGCGCTCTGTTGGGTCAAGGCCAGCGGTCGGTTCATCGACAATGACTAAGCGAGGCGATCCTAACAGCGCTTGGGCAATACCGAAACGTTGGCGCATTCCACCGGAAAAGGTGCCGAGTTTTTGCGATCGCTGCTCATAAAGATTTACCAGCGCTAGCTGACGGGCAACCATCTCTTTCCGCTGCTTCGACCGAGTAAATCCTTTAAATACGGCCAGCTGATTCAACAGCTCTTCTGCCGAGACATTGGGATACACGCCAAAATCTTGAGGCAAGTAGCCGAGCCGCTGCCGGGCCGAGAGTGGGTCATTTAGAACGTCAATACCCTCTAGCGTAATCGAGCCGCTGTCTGCATCTTGCAGTGTTGCCAAAGTGCGCATCAGTGAAGACTTTCCTGCGCCGTTTGGGCCGAGCAGGCCAAAAATGCCCGACTCCATTTCTAAACAGACATTGCGTAGCGCATGAATGCCATTGGCATAGGTTTTGCTGAGATTTTGAATAGAAAGCATAGATGCCACTTAAAGGAATCGAGCCAAAAGAAAAAACTACAGATTTGTGACCATTGCAAATTTCTCCCGAACTTTTGATAAAAAAGCAGCTAGTGAGAACATTCTGACAAAGGCTGATAGATAGGCGTGGTCTGTAGCGTTTCAATCGTAGAAAGATAAGTGTCGATCATCCGCAGTGACAGCTGCCAAACCTGATTAGCCTGTTCAGGTGACGAGAGTGGGTGAGTTTTGATATGAATCGCACAGGAGAAGCCATGAATTTCAACATCTGAAAAAGCCGCTTTTTGAATTACCCACTTCAGCTGCACAGGCTGATTAAACCCCTTCACCAGCAGAGACTTGTTAAAGTGAAAGTACAGGGCAAAGTAGTTAATGGCATCTTGGATGCAGTTGGTGCAGTTCCAGGCAAATTCAATATAGCCTTGGCGGTGATGGCCTTCAGCGGTTTGTACGAGTTCGCTGGTACAGCCCACTGTAAAAAAGCAGCTTTCGCTTTTGTTGATCATTTCAACCAGCGCCCTGAGTCCAGCATCATCGATTAGCTCTGGAATAGTTTCAATGAGTGAGGGCTTGATTTTGAGATTTTTGAACCCATAGTTAGGTGCTTGACTGATTTCTACTAAGCCTGATAGCTGTCGGTCAGCGGCATAAGGAATTGATTTAGCGTGAGGGCTAAGGGTGAGGTCGTTGCTGTAGAGAGGAGATTTCGACATTAGTCGGGATAAATCGATACTGCAGATGTTGAGATTCATTCTCATTAGCATCATAGTAGAACATTATTTGAACAAACGAAATTATGTTTGTAGTTTTCCGTCCTCCATGTGCAAAATTCTGTCGGCAATATCGAGAATGCGATTGTCGTGGGTGACGAGTAATACGGTGCAGCCATCTTCTCTCGCTAGGCGCTGCATGATTTCGACAACGTCTCGGCCTGATTGGCTATCGAGGGAGGAAGTGGGTTCGTCTGCAAGGACAAGTTTTGGGCGGCTGACGAGGGCGCGGGCGATCGCAACTCTTTGCTTCTGCCCACCCGATAAATTTTCAGGGTACGCATCCACTTTGTCTTCTAGACCAACTGACTGAAGTAAAGCCTCTGCCCGCGCCCGGTAGTCTGCTTTGGCAATATGAGAATGCAGTTTCAAAGCAGTGCTAACGTTTTCCCACGCGCTCAGGCAGGTCAATAGATTGTGATGCTGAAAGATATAACCTATTTGGCTACGCGTTTGCCTGAGTCTGGATTTCTTCGCACCATTCAGCTCATGTCCAAAAGCATTGAGACTACCTGACTGTACCGACCGCAGGGCCCCTAAAAGCGTGAGTAAGGTTGTTTTTCCGCTGCCGGAAGGCCCTTCGAGGATAACGACTTCTCCCGATTCTAGAGAGAGCGTTACATCGGAAAGGACAGACTTTTTGAGATGTCCTTTGCCAAAGCTGTGGTTGAGCTGGGTCGCGGAGATGACGGAAGGCATAGCTTCGGTGGTACTTAGCTGCTGGGAAGACTTAGAAGACATCGGCAGGGTCGGCGGCGCGGAGTTTGTTCATGGCGATCGCACCCGAAACCACACACATAACAAAGGTCAACATAAACACTTGCATAGCAACTGCTGTCTTCATCACTAGGGGAACGCGAGTGATCACCACCAACAGCTGATACACGCCGTAGGACGCAAAATAACCAGGAACAAATCCAAGCACGGCTAGAATCACCGCCTCCTGTAAAACCACTAGCAGTAGCGCTCGGTCAGAATAGCCCATGGCTTTTAGCGTGGCGTACTCTGGCAAATGTTTGCTGACATCGGTGTATAGCACCTGATAAACAATCACAATCCCAACAATAAAGCCCATGGCAGCGCCAAAGTTAAGTACTTTGCCATTGGGGAGAGACGCTCGAAAAGCCTGCTCGGCATTGGCAAGTTCTGTTTGGGTCAGCACTTTTATAGAGCTGGGAAGAGCGGTGATGAGTCGCGATCGCACCTCTTCCACATCAGCACCCGCCGCCAGCGTCAGGCACCCTACACTCACCCGATCCAAACTCTCTGACCCATACCACTGGGTGTAGCTCCAGTCGCTCATCACCACATGACCATTGTCAAACAGCGTACTACCCAGGCTAAACAAACCCGTCACATACACCCGCTGATTACTCATCAGCGTAGAAACCACGCCTGTAGACTGAAACTGTTGTTCAATCGGCCCTAGCTTCTCCTGCCCAAGGCGATCGTACAGAACGGCTCCCGGAACACTCAACTGGTTGAGCTGCTGGGTAACTTCAGGAATCGCTAGCACCGGCTGCTTGGGGTTAAAGGCTAAAATTTTGACAGAATTGGGAAACAGCTGAAACCCTTCTGAATTCTTACTATTTTTAGGCAGTGCCAAATCTTCTGGGTTCACCCAGTTAGAGAATTCTATATATAGCGGACTTGCCGCCTGAATGCCCTGCACTGCATTTGCCTGATACAGATAAATGCTGGGGAACGTGCCCAAATCAATATTAGGTGCATACGCCGAGACCATGAACAAATCACCTTGAAGATGATCGGGCACCAGGGTTACTCCATCAAACAGCATGTCCTTTAGGCCAAGCTGCGTAAAGATCAAGATGTTGGAAAAAGCAACGCCTGTGATAGCGACCAATAGCCGAATTTTGCGATGGGTCAGCTGTGCCCAGCCTAGCGGCTTACGAACTTGCCAAGCGTGTTTTAGCGAGCCTTTCTTCGAGCCTTTCTTCGAGCCTTTCCCTGAGTCTTTCACGGCGACTCTCCGTTCGCATCAGTTTGAATTTCCACCCGTACCTGCATATTTGTCAGCGTAGCCACTTTATCGCTATCGTCAGGATGAATTTGTAGGCGCACTTCCACGACCCGTTGGTTTTCGTCAGTGGTGGGGTTTGTTGATCCGTCACTGAGGCCCCGCGCACCAATTTGTAATCCTACATGGTCTACCGTCGCGCGCAGGCTACCCTCAAAGCCGCCATATTCACTGGTAACCGTTGCTGCTTGCCCCGCAGCAACCCTAGTGACGTCTGTTTCGTAGATTTCTGCGATCGCCATCATTTGCTGTGTATTGCCCAGCTCAATAATGCCTTCGTCTGTATCTACCCGCTCACCCACTCGGGTATTGATGCGCAAAATCTGTCCACCGACAGGCACCCGCACCTGCGTTTCTTCTAGGTCGGCCTGCCGCTGTGCGACTGCAATCTCGGCCTGTTCTAGCTCCACTTGCGCCACCGCGACATCAGTTGGGCGCACTTCGCTGAGATTAGCCAACAAACTGCGCTCTTGCTCAATCTGTTCTGAGAGCGTTTGCAGGCCATTGTTTAGCTGAGCTTGCCGGCTCACCAGTTCGGCCTGTGCCATTGCAAGTGACTCGCTCGATTGATCGAGTTGATCCTGGCTCAGTGCACCTTCTCGAACTAGGCTAATATTCCTCTCTTGCGTGATTTGAGCCCTTGTGAGTTCGGCCTGGGCACTGGCAATTGCCGCTTCGTTCTCCAGAGTTTGGTTACGCCTTTGGGCCTGGAGTTCTGCGATCGCAGCTTCCTTGGCCGCAACTTCAGAGAGCTTCCCTTCGCCTGCCAAGAGCTGGTTAAGCTTGGCCTGATGTAGCTCTACTGTCTTCTCAGCGGCCTGCAAATCTCGCTCACGTCGCTCAAAACCTTGCAGCACAGCAATTACCTGCCCTGCAACGACAAAATCTCCTTCTGTGACCAACAGCTGATTAACCCGGCTATCTTCCGCATTGGGAACCGATAGCTGAATAATTTCACCCTGTGGCTTTAGCTGACCGAGCGCAATAATACGAGTTGTCTGTGCCACAGCCGCTACATTACCAGCCTGTGCTGCCCCTAAGTCAGCTTCCCTTTGCCCGCAAGAGACACAAGCTGCACAGAACAAACCAGCAGAGATCAAACCAGCTAAACGAGCGCGCTCCATAAATGCATTACCGATGCAAACTCAACGATCCTACAGCTCAGACTATCAGCTCAGACTATCAACTCAGATTACCGCCTCGCAGAAGGGGCCTGCCAACTCTTGGTGAGCGCATCAATGAGCACTTGCTTAGGCTGTGAGACCCATCTCACAATACTCCATAGCTGTATCGCTTCGGTGGGTGTACGTAGCGATACTTGCAGCGGCTTAAAACCGCCGCACTGACAATCAATATCCAACGCCTGCAGGCGATGATACACCTGCCAACGGTCTTCGCAAGTAACAACAACATTCGGCGACATTTAATCGGCCTCGGTGTAAAAATGTCGGTTTTTTGATGAGAATAAGTCCCATCAAAGTACTTATAGCCTTAGTTGATAATCAATGTCAAGAAATAGGCACTACTGTAAATAGGCACTACTGTGAAGCTGTAACCTTAGTGACATCGAATAATGGCTGAAGTGATTGGCTTTTGCCAATTACACACCAGTAGCGGCATTTCTATCGCACCCGCAGGCATTGCAATATCGTGAGCCAAAGACTGTAACGAGATAGAACCATCTGTTGAGCTGCAACAGTAGGCTTTTGTTGTTGTCTACAGCTAACTACAGCAATCCAGACACTACAGCAATCCAGACACTACAGCAATCCAGACACTACAGCAATCCAGACACTACAGCAATCCAGACACTACAGCAATCCAGACACTACAGAGCGTTGACAAGCAGGGCAAACTGCATGAACAGAGAGCTGACAGTCTAAAAGCTGATAACCAGATTTGATAGCTACCTGCGCCCCAGCTTTTAAGACTGAATCGTTTTTAAACTCGATAGTTTTGTTGCATCGTACACAAATCATATGGTGATGATGGTGCGGAGCGGGTTGATTAATTTCGTAGCGCTTTTGGCCTTCTGCCAGTTCCAGCTCTCTCAAAATGCCCATGCGTGACATCATTTTGAGATTTCGGTACACCGTTGATAACCCAATACGGTTGCCATCTTGCTTGAGCACATCGTGCAGGTCATCAGCGCTGAGGTGCTCTCCTTCTGGCAGGTTTTGAAAGGTTTTTAAAATCGTCTCGCGCTGAGGCGTCATCCGCCAGCCGCGCTCATTAAGTTCTGCTCTTAGAGCAGTGGATGTATACGAAACCATAGAATGCTTCCCTACAGCTTTTGCTTTCGTTGCTGAGTATTTGTAGTGTCTATAAACTCTATCTATTGAGAATGATAGTAGACTACTGAGCTTTTTTCAACAGCGGTATTCTATTGAGAAAGGCTTTTTCATCTATAGCTTCTGTCGAGCTGCTAAGGATATTATCATCACCTAAAACCTTTATAGGGCTGCAGAAAACTCGACTCGCACTCGCAAGAATGCATCCGTACTTTGCTATGTTCGTGAACTAAAAGGGAATACGGTAGTATTGGTATTTAGTCCCAATAGCTGTCAGCTATACATCTGTACTAAAAAACGAAAGAGAATAAGGATTCAGCTTCATGATCGCCCCAATGATCAACTCATTCATCAGCGCTATAACGACGGCTACCTCAACGACAGGCTTCGACGCAGGACTTTGGGATCATTGGTTATTGATAATTTGCTTTGGGGCCGTTGCTATTTGCGGACTTTGGTTATCTTTTCAATGGAAAAGAGAGCGCCTCGAAAGCCAAAAAAAGGCAAGCACGACAAATCAACTAATGTATATAGTCCATCGTTTGCCATTGGCCAATCAACACCACGAAAGAAAACGGTTCAAGTAAGACAGTGCTTTGCAAAAAAAAAGAGGCTGACAGCTTTGATACTGCGCCTCTTGGTTGCTTTTCAATGGTTAGAAAAGAGCTTTTCCCATGCTCTAGAGAACTTTGAATTTATCTAGAGCATGGAATAACACGTTTGTTACGCCAGTACAGCCTTATACAAGCTGTAGAGCGTCTTCTACAGTGGTGACATTGTCTACGCTTGCGAAGCTACTTTCGCCAAGTGCCGAAGCTTGAACATTGCGCAAGATAGCAAGAGACTCACCACTGCTGGTTATACCCAGGATAGTTGAGTTGCCTTGCTGCGTAATCGTCAGGTCAGCGAAGGTGAGTTCACCAGCAACCAAACCAATCTGATCCGTGCCGATTTCAAAGTCTCTAATTACATCAGTACCGTCGCCAGTACCAAAGACAAAGAGATCGCTGCCACCGCCACCGATGAGCGCGTCGTTGCCAGTGACACCCATGATGACATCGTTGCCTTCGCCACCAAGAATGCGGTCGTCACCCATTTCGCCCAGGAGAACGTCACGGCCTGCTCCACCAAGGATACGATCGTTGCCTTCACCACCGAGGATAATGTCATTATCTTCACCACCCAAGATGCGATCGCCGCTGCTGCCGCCAATAACAATGTCGTTACCCGCTCCACCCAGGATACGGTTCTCACCAGTGCTGCCAGTAATGATGTCGTTACCGTCACCGCCGAGTAGATTGCTAACGCCAGTACCGCCATCGATAACATCGTTACCACTACCGCCCAAGATGCGGTCGTCGCCACTGCCGCCAAGCAGGGTATCGTCGCCAGCTTGGCCAAGGATGCGATCGCTACCAGTACCCCCGTCGATAGTGTCGTTACCGTCACCGCCGAGTACTCGGTCATTACCGCCCAGCGCGTTGATAACATCGTCGCCATCCGTCCCAATGAGACGATTGTCGCCTTCTGTCCCGCCATTGATTGGAGGATTACCGCCATCTTCGATAGAGACATCGAATGAGCCAGCCGCTGCGTCAACTTCGTAAGCTTCACCATCAACGAGTTCAAAGGCTAAGTTCTCTACACCTTCGCCAGGACCATCATCAAACACAGGGACTGTGATTGTCGCGGTTGGGTCAGTGATGCGCAAGAACAGAGAACCGGCTACTTCATCGGTGCCGACAATGCTGCCACCATCAACAGTGACACCTTCCACAACCGTCTCAGACTCTGGCAAACGCGGGTTAGTTGCATTCACATCGAACTCTGCAATAGAGCGCGGTGGACCTTGCAACTGAACGACCAAGCCTTCAGCGGGGATATCACCTTCAGTTGTGAAGGTCACCGTAAAGACGGTTTGCTCTGATTCAACCAACGTTGCTGGCGTTGCCGTGACACCCACAACCGGTGAAGTCGCAGGCGTAATTCCATCGGTGACGGTGAACGTACCGGAGTTTGCCGCTGCGTCAACTTCATAGCCTTCACCACCAACAAGGGTATAGGAGAAGGTTTGGTCCACTTCTTGAACCAAGTCATCAGACACGGGCAGCGTGATGCTGGCAGTCGGCTCTGTGATGGTAAAGCTAAAGTTGCTCAAGAAGCCTGTTCCTGCCGCAGCGGGGTCAGAATTATCTTCAGCCGGGTCGCCATCTTCAAGAGAGAAGACATCTAGCGTGCCGCCTACAAGCCCAGCACCGGGACCGAATGAAGTATCAAAGCGATAGAGGATAGTACCATCATCAGTCACGCGAGTTTGAACAGCACCATCTCCATCTGGCGCGAGGAACTGTTGCAGAATCTCTGCTGTATCACCTTCCAGGTTCACGGTGATACCGCCTTCTGGAATGTCGCCTTCCACGCTGAAGTTCAGCACTAGCTCTGTGCCGTCTGCTTCACTAAGCGTGTCAGGGGTAACGCTGAAGCTAACAACCGGGTCGCCGACGACGCCAGTAATCTGACTAACCGTATCTGCAAATGTAACCGTGCTAGAAGCAGCGTTTGGATCAATCGTGTAGTCGCTCACATTTTGGACATCGCCTGCATCTTCTGCCGACACTTGGTCAGCCGTCTTCAGTGAGAAAACAGCATCGACTTTGCCGTCAAAGGTTTCAGGCAAGAAAGTATCGGGCTCTGCATTATCGAAAATAGGAATTGTGAAAGATGCGGAGGTAGCACCTTCATCAATTGTGAGGACTAGACCTGTGTTATCAAAGTCTGTACCGAGAGAAGAGAGTGCAATATTGTCCAGCTGAGGAGCGTTAAAGAAAGTCGGAAGATCCAATCGATTGACAATCTGCTCTACTTCACTGTCAATAAAGATTCTCAATCCGCCTGTAGGTGCAGGATTGTCGAGGTTGAATTGAACGGTGAGTTCAGTACCTTCATCTTCGACAAGAGCATTCTCAGCACCGCCAAAATCTGTAGAGGTTGTAACGCTCACTTGAGGAATAACAACTTCATCAGGATTAACGGTGACGGTGACGGTTGCAGAATCTGTGCCACCGTTACCATCATCGACGGTGTAGGTGAAGGAATCGTCACCGGTAAAGCCAGCGTCAGGCGTGTATGTGAATGCACCGTCAGCATCTAGTGAAACCGAGCCATTGCTAGGGTCAGCATCAATAGCTACGCTGAGGTTATCACCATCGGCGTCGGTGTCACCATCGAGGACACCATTACCAGCATTCACTGTCAAAGGTGTGTCAAATGCGGTGG